>NZ_JBBMXV010000003.1:0-600000 GCF_037996645.1 Halalkalicoccus tibetensis | reverse complement strand
TGTCACCATCGTGATCGCTCCCTGTTCATCGATCTCCTCCCAGGACTCTCCGTGATCGTCACTCCAGAAGAGTTGGGAGTTGCCGTGGTCGCCGTGAGCCACCCAGATTCGCTCAGCATACGGATCGTATTCGACGTCATGAACGTGATGGTTCGCTGCGTCAGTCGTGTTGAGCGACACGTCAAGCACCTTCTCGAAGCTCTCGCCTCCATCGGTCGAAAGGATCACCTCATCGGGATGGAGATCTGCCTCGTAATCCGATCGCCCATAACAGGAGATGACGATCACGTCGTCATGAACAGCGTGACCCATGCTGTTTGAGACCCGACCATACTCGAACTGGAAGAGTTCTTTATGGTCATTGAGATCGTCGGTCAGTCGATAGACTCGTCCGCCGGTTTTGTCTCGGCCACCGACAGCGACGATGATGGTGCCGCTGTCAGGGACGATAACCGTCTCGACTCGTCCTTCCTCGCGGTCGTCAAAGGAGTACAGAACGTCAGTCGTTTCCCACCAGTCATCGCTGACGATCACGTCGAGTCCGTTCCGGCCGTACATTCGTTCGTTCTGGTCGATCCATACTGGCTGCCCGTTTTCGCGCTCGTCGTGGATATCGAGGTCGTAGTGATAGAACGGTTCTCCATCACCACCTTCCGGTTCCGGCTCAGGCTCCTGTTCTTCTGGTTCCGTACTGCTAGATTCGTCGCTCTCATCATCTGAGTTATCAGTTGGTTCTGTGTCTTGAATACCTATACATCCCGCAAGCATGGCGCCTGAGCCGATCGTTGCTGCCGATGCCGCAATGAACCGTCTACGTTCCATATACCAAACATGTAACTCTGTAGTAATAGTCATTATGGCTATAATTAAACTTCGCCGACTATATTTGAGTGAGGGGAGAGGCCACGGGTGGGTAGTGAGTAGAGATCTCTCACGTCTTATCAGATATCATCTATAGATCGCCTACGCAGTGTCTCTACTGCTAGGGATACCTCGCTCTGCGTAGCAAAGAACAGCGAGATCAGCAGCCAATGTCGACGGCAGAGATCCACAGGCGTTGAACAAGAGTTCACTGGCGAATTCGAGATGAGCAACTGGGTTCTCTGAGGGGCACTGATCGATCTTGGAACGATGAAACTGGACGAGAAGTAGGTCGAATCGCCTGATCATGAGGTATATAAATATAATCATATTTCTATTTTTATTTACTGAAAACTCAATACAAATCCACTAGCAAATAGCCTTACTGAAGGCAAAACTGGTGTACGTCACTTCGAGGTAATAATCACTATAGTATCTACATCGGATTTTTCTTTTCAGAATGCAAAAGAAAGTATTATCTGGTTGGCTGTGCTGTCATAATTCACACCATGTCAGAGGCACAATCGTCTCGTAAAACCGATAATCCGACCGTACATGACTTAACTGCATTCCAGCAAAGCATCCTCGTGATTCTCAGCGAGGAACCCGAATACGGGCTCGCCATCAAGAACGATTTAGAGGAATACTACGGGAATGCCATCAATCATGGACGTCTCTATCCGAACTTAGATGACCTTGTCGAGCAGGGACTCATCACAAAAAGTGAACGCGATAAGCGAACAAACGAGTATAGCCTGACTGAGGAAGGATACAATCACCTTCTCGGCCAACTGGATTGGACTTTTTCAAAAGTCGTGAACAGCAATGGGCGCGCCGATGATATTAACCACTTACTCGAAAAGGCTGCTTAGTCTCTCTCAATGACATTCTTCCCGCCGTGAACGCCGGGTTTCCTCCTGCTGGAGGTCTCGCCTACGTTCATGAATAAGCCCCCTTTCAACTCACTGAAGTCGGGTAGGTAGGGCAATTGATTCCCGACTGTACGTCACTTTCTCCAATAGATCGCCCGGACTCTCTTTCTGCACGGCTGATTGCGGTCCATCATTCAATTGTATGCAATTGGAATTACTCAAGACGGGGACGATACGGCGTTGGAGATCGGATCAGCATGATTAGACGTCATTCAGAGTTGAGGATCCTGGTCGTGTATAGAGTCACCACGTTCTGGGATCGCTGCAATAAACGAACACGGGATCTCATTTGAGAGCTCTCTTGAAGTGGATATGATTGGTGGCATAGTCAAAGAACTCGACCAATCCCAGAATCCGTATATTAATGACGGTTGAATAAGTAAGGTGGTTACTCATGGAAGAGTGCCTGGAGTGTGGCAAATCGTTTCTAACAATCAGAGCTCTGAATGGTCACTTGGCGGTCTGCCCAGAGAATCCGGATCGAGTCGTTCCCACTGGTTGGGCCCCGTCTACTCACGGTCGCTGGGGGAGCGATCCACAATATAATAGTGAGAAAGCCACCAGTTCATCTGGTGACAATTGAACTCGACCCACAAACAACCTAACTGATACACACTACCACTGCAATTCAGTTATACAAACGGCTTAGAATCCTTCTCTAGCAAGAAAGGTCCGCTACGTGATCAAGAAAGGGGTTCAGCGTGTAGATACTTGTTTTCCTATTTCCGGCGCATAGAGAGTTCCTGTTTTCCATTATCAGTGAGCAGATACACGTTCGTTCGCTTATCCATCGCTTCTTTTTTGATCAATCTCTGATCAACGAGTATGTCAAGATTAGGATAGAGCCGGCCATGGTACACTGCTGTCTCATAGTATTCTTCAAGATGGCTTTTTATTGCTAATCCGGATGGATCGTCCAGTCCCGCGATAACACAGAGAAGGTCTCGCTGAAAGCCGGTCAGATCTTCCATAGGAGAGGTATTCATCTGGAAAGTATTTAATATAGTAACTCAGTTGATAACCGTTCCAAGACTGTAGTGACGTCTCCTGCCCGCAAAGGTGAGGAGTTGCGCCCACTTATACCGTAACCTCCATTCCAGTATTCAGTTCCCTGTATGACTGGAACAGATATGACATTCAGTAATGTATACGATGCTGAGAAAATATTATATTATTTCTTCTATTTTTGTGTGTTAATGGAACGGAGAACGTTACTCAAAATGGTCGGTGTGGCTGCAGGAGCTACAGCTCTTGGAACCCCTGCAGCTGAAGGTGGAGAAAGGGATTTGGAGGAAGAGGAACCTGAGCCAGACCAACGCGATGATCTTGGAACCGAGCTTGCTGGCATCGGTGCAAACGATCTATTGACGAACGAAGAGCTTGGCGAACTGCTCCGGAGAGTTGAAGCAAGCGAAAACAGTGTCTCCCTCGAAGTAATTGGCGAATCGAACGAAGGACGCGATATATATGCGGCGACGGTTGGTACTGGGGAGACGAGTATCTTCGCTATCAGTGAACAGCATGGTCATGAACCATTCACTGCCGAGGGTTGTGTTGCTGCGCTTGACTATCTCGCCTCATCGGATCACAGCGACGTTAAGGA
This sequence comes from Halalkalicoccus tibetensis, assembly GCF_037996645.1. NCBI lineage: Archaea > Methanobacteriati > Methanobacteriota > Halobacteria > Halobacteriales > Halalkalicoccaceae > Halalkalicoccus > Halalkalicoccus tibetensis. The sequence continues at coordinate 596,604 of NZ_JBBMXV010000003.1, read as the reverse complement.
AATTATCGACAATGTTTCGCTCTCGATCGTTCCTCGTGTTAATCCAGACGGGTTTGCCAAGCGCCAGCGGGTGAATCACGATCCGGACGTTCCCGAGGAGAATCCTGATGTGGGATTACACACGCGTGAGGGGGGCTGGGATCCAAATCGGTATCACTGGTATGACTGGAAAGAAAGCACACTCTATCAGAGTCATCCTGATGAGTATCCGGAGAATCCGGTTTCGGAGCTGCGTGTTCTGCTTGATTATATACGTGAGGTCGACCCAGAGCTCGTCATTGATTACCACCGTCAAGGCCCTCACGTCGATTCAAACGGCGATTTGATTGACGTCTCGCTTGCATGGCCCCAGCATCCGGACGTCTCAAGCGATGCACAGGCCCTCTCTCAGCAACTTGCGGGGTTATTCTACCAGGAAATTCCCGAAGCGATCCAAAGTAACATTACTGAGTTTACGCCCGCCGGTGAGTATGCGGGAACCGCGACTAACGCCCATGCCCTTGCAGATCGTGGAAGCATCCTATATGAGATATGCACAGCTACACGCGGTGGGATTGGCTATCGCATTCAGTTAGTTGCAGAATCGCTGTTGATTGCTGCGAAGGCAACAGCGGATGGATCTCTGTACGATGTTGATCCTACTACTGTCGAACAGATCCCTGAAGAATGGGGTACAACGTTGAACCTTTAACCACTAACCTGACAATAAACGGTCGCTCTACCAAATTCATCTCGTTATTGTGGGCAGTAGTAGCCGCAATAGGAAGATCACTCCTCTGTCGGACGGATATCAGACACCGTATCTTCTTCATCCGTTCTGATTAGTTAGGAAATTGATAGTAATACATCTACGACGCTTACAACAGCTTGAGAGAAATAATCAGAACTCATGAACACTAATTCACATGAAGAGGACAATCCCAAATCCGAGTTCGATCAAGCAGTTATCGCGCATTTGCAAGCGACCAATCCACATATCGCAGCGTGGGTTACGGATACGCTTCTCGAGGACCATACTCTGACAACCATCCTCGAGATAGAGGAATCTGCTATCGATCCTGCTGATGACAATGCTGTCGAGCTGACTGCTACTGCAATCGAGATGTGGGTACTAGAGACTGGTGTTGTATCTCCGATGGCTTTGAGGGAGAGTAGTGAATCGGAAAACGGTCCTTGAGATGCTCCATTGGAATCGTCATATAGAACAAAAGCTCAACCAGACGCTCGTTGTTGATGGGAAGGGTCGTACTCTATAGGAGTAAGTCGGTAAGGCAGACGTTCTTGGATGATCTGTCTTGTCCGCTTTGAGATACTGCGGCCCAATCTAGTTGGTTCCTTGTCGTCTTCGATTAGTAATATCCAAACGTATAGTGACAACACAGATATAAGATAACCGTCTATCGATATTCCGTTTAAATATAATTCGCACAGCTGTCTCGGCCAAATGAGGATAGATCGTAGGAACTCCATCCATCTAGTAAGCTGCGCAGACAACCTCGAGAATCGTTCCCGGTGGTTAGAGTCAGAGTAATTATCAGTGTGAAAAATATATCACTACGTTGTAATATGGATGAAGACTGGTCGACGACAAAACGAGCGTTTCTTGCGGCGACTGGTGCAGCGGTTATCCCAGGCTGTCTAGGAGATCCCATTTCGCAGACGAGTGATCAGTCAGACCAACATCAGGAGGATGATACTGAAAGTGACTCTCTTGCTGATCCAGAGCCATCCTCTGAAGGGGAAACGGAGAGTCCCACACTGACTATTGATGGCGACTCTCGTGAAAACGCATGGGATACTGGCCACCAATGGCAAGCGGGGACATCAATTGATGAGTGGGAAGTACTCTCAGGGTCAATTGACCTTTCGACAGAGCGTTTGTACCGGAATTACAAGTCCATTCGGTTAACCGCTACAGGTAACGACGGGGTGGCGGTCCGAATCCCACTTGAGGGGTATGATCTGACACAAACGTCATTTTCACTCGCCATGTATGTCGACACACCCGGAAACCACTACACGCCGTCGTTTGATGTTAATGCACCAGAATGTGAGCAGATGCTCCATTACCGAACTCGGCACAAAATCGATGAGCCTGGTTGGATCCGTTATGATCTAGGTGTCAGTCATGTTTCTGATCTCGAATCAACCACGGAATCGTATATGACGATCTCCTGGGAGGGTAGTGATGTCGACTGGTATATCAGCGATTTTCGAACGATTCCTGTTACTCACACTCCATGCTTGTTTGTTCAGTTTGATGACTCACTTCGGTCAACGTACGATACTGCGTTTCCGATCATGCGCCAGTACGATATTCCTGCGACTGTCTATACGATCACTGGTCGGATCGGCAACACAGACAGTCTCACCCTTGATCAGATGACTGAGATGCAGGATGTCGGGTGGGAGTTTGCGAGTCACACTCATACCCATCGACGGACGGGTGAACTTCCTTTAGAAGAACAGCGGGCAGAGCTCAGAGAGTCGAAACAATGGTTGCTTGATCACGGTTTTGAACAGGCTGCCTCGATGCTTGCTTACCCCTTTGGGTCTTTCACTACTGAGACGATGGATATCGCCGTTGATTACTATGATTTCGCAACTCACGGCCAGCGCGGCGCAATGAACCGGCAGTACAGTTCTTCACTATCGGCAAATCGCCATCCTGGTGATAACGCTGAACGATCAATGGACCTGATTGATTTATTGCTCGATGATAAGATACCGACTGACACCCTAGTGCTTTACTATCATGATGTAGTTGAGGATCACGATGTCTGGATCAATCCTACGGATTTTGAGAAGACAATGGCATATATCGATGAGGTGGACGTCGATTGCGCAGTGACAAGTGAACTCTGTGACGATCAAGGTGGGAGCCGTTGGTGAGAGCTACCCACCGAAGGGAACAATAGTGTCTCAACTACCGCCCTCTATTCCACCAGTTTATTTGATATTTTCTTCGATACGAACCTATTATCAAAAATCTATATCTTGCTCTGATAGCGACACCCCCTTCTGCAACCATCATTAGACTTGTATCCGTCGTCTGGGTATAGCTTCCTCTATCATGCAGTAAGATTTATACTATTAGAAATGCTAACTTTATCGTACATGTACAATATAAGATATGACGACTGTGGTGATTGTGGAACTAGATCAACAAGCACTAATCAAGTATATCTACCGAGTAACAACCGATCTGAATGGGTGTTTTTCTGTTCCAATCCACGCTGCACTGAAGACTGGACTGTTCCTGTGCGGAGTGTATAAGTTAAGTATCTGTCATCGTCGAATCATCGGCTTGACTCTCCTGCAGATTCCTTGCTGCTGCGATGCACAGATCGCTGTCGATAAGAGATCAACTGCGAGTGGTTCGTATCCTCAGATATGAAACCGAGACGCCGTATCGTCAAAGTCCGCGACTCCCTGTCCAGTGTCGTCTCATTCAGCAAGCACTAGAACTGTACGATGGCGTCGTGAACCCCGACTGACATACTACGGATAGATCGAGAAGACTGAAGTCCCTGCTGGCGGGTGGCTACAACGTCCCCGCTATGCACTGGAGACGGGACGAGAGTAAGTAATGGACAGAAACGACATTAACAGACGACAGATCTTGAGTACAGCCGGCCTTGGCATCGTTGGACTCGGTATGGGTGGCCGCGCGACAGCAGACCACGACGACCCAAACCAGGAGTACATCGAATCGATCGAGCACCAGCTACGCCTCCGGGACGACAACGATCCGAATATGGACGAGGACGGCGTTCGATCGGTGCTCCAAGAGAACCAAGGTCGGTTCGACGGGCAGCTGATCGGCTTTGCGGCGAACGACTTCGGCCAGCCACGCGTGTTCCTTCCCGATGGTATTTCGGATCAGAACACAGCCCTCCAGGCCATCGTCGACGCAATCCACGAGGAGAAATGGCGCGCGCGCAACTCCGCACTCCGGGACGTCCGCGACCAGACGTTTAGCGATGTTCAAGGCGTCCATCAGTGTCTCTGTGCCGTCCTCCAGGACGACGGGAGCGCCGATTATGACATCGACTACCCGTCGAACGCCTCGTATAACTTCACGACGATCCGTGAGGTCATTGGGCTGGTCGACTGGATGGCTAACGCCGACGAGCAGTGGCTCGACGGGAACCGGCTCACGTACTGAGGCGAGATATCCGATCAGAAATCGAACAGCGCAAATCGATCCTGCCTAGATGAGTCAGCGGTGCTCGCAGTATGGGATGACGCTTCGCGAGAACCAACCATCGTAAGCGGAGTTCTGTGACCAGAAGTGCGGCTACGAGGTGAACACGGATCACAATGCGGTCGTCGGATTACATCTGCCGAGCAGCAAAGTCGCGTAGTGACTTTGTGACGCGAAGAATATCGGGTTCAAGATGCTCCGTGGAGAGCCAAAAGTCTCCGCACGGAGGGCAACACGTCACCTTGTCCTGAAGTTGGGGCGGTGAACGGGAACGGCGAGCCGAAACTGGAATCCACCGTCAATCTCCCCCCTTTCCCTTAGTCCGCTGTGGCTTCCGCTCCCAGCTCGTCCTGTAGACGGTGTTCGGCCTCGTCACGGTCTTCCGGGTAACCGACGTCGATCCGCCAGCCATCGAGCCCAATCGCATCGATTGTCCGGCCTGACTGAATGAGGAGGTCGATCGCCTCGCTGATCTCGTACTCCCCTCGATCCGAGGGTTGAACGAGGTGACAAGCATGGAATATCTCCGGACTGAACGTGTAGAAGCCGGTCATGACGAGATTTGTCGGCGGATCGTCGGGCTTCTCAACCACCCCTATGACCTCGCCATAATCGTTGGTATTGCAGACACCGTACCGAGAGGCTTCCTCCCACGGCACTTCCTCGACGAGGAAGGCAGCATCGGTGCGTTCTTCCTGCTGTCGGCGAACGATATCCTCCAGGTTCGATTGAAAGACGTTATCTCCCAGCATCAGCATGAAGTCGTCGTCGATGTGCTCCTCGACTGTTAACAGCGCATGGGCGAGTCCCAACTGTTCGCGCTGATGGGTGTAGGTGATCGGGATCCCTTCGTAACTGTCGCCGAAGTGGTCAATGATGTGTTCTTTCATGTGACCGACGACGACGACGAACTCTTCAGCACCTAGATCAGCGAGCTGGTCGAAACAATGCGCGACGAGCGGCTGTCCATCGACCTCAACCATCGCTTTCGGTTTGTCCTCGGTGAGTGGCTGCAGACGAGTTCCTTTTCCAGCAGCTAGTACAACGGCTTTCATACTCTTACTTTTCCCTATTTTGTTAAATATGTTTTGGTTTCATTCATGGTGTATAGAGAGTTGGAAGGCACCACTGCATGGAAGACGACACGCCAGAACCTCGCAGTCGCGCGGGCGGCCCTCGCCTATGACGAGGCGAGCGAGCAGCTCACAGAATGACCAACGATCGCTCCAGTGAGCTACCCCATCCTACTCGCTCACGGCCGACGCTGTTCGCTCCTTGAGGACGGGGTTTCCTGTTTCGATAACACGCTGTGCAGGAACCGAATCAGTTCCCGTAGGGAGCGCGGTCTCCGCAGGCATTAAATCGGGGTGAACCACCCCTACTTCGATGAGTCCGCGTGAATGGATGTTGTACGCCGCGTTGAGGTCTCGGTCCAACTCGAACCCGCACGAGAGACACGAGTGCTCGCGCACCCACAGCGGTTTGTCGGCCGAGATACCGCAGTTGGAACATTCCTTGATCGTCCCTCGCGAATCGACCGCGACGAAGTGCGTTCCTTCGCGTTCGCACTTATACTCCGACATTCGGAGGTACGTTTCCCATGCCACTCCGGCGCGGTTGCGGCTGTTCGACGGAAGTTCCATCAATCCATTTGCATCGAGGTCCTTGACGGCTACGAGGTCGTATTCCCGAGCGTAGTACGCCGAGAGCTTGTGCAGGAAGTCCCGACGCTTTCGCTTCAGATCGGCATGGCGTTGCGCGACAACGCATTGTTATTTGCGGTAGTTCACTGATCCGTGATCTTTCCGCGAGAGTTTCCGTTGCTCTCACTCTAACCGCTCGCGTTCCTCTGAGAGATCGGGACCTCTGATGGCAGTTCCGTCGCTGTCGTGGGCGTACTTCAGGATACCCACGTTGATCCCGACACACTTCTCGGGATTCTCGGGTTCGGTGGCGCATCGTTCTCGGTTTCGCTCCTCAGAATGGCGAACTACTTGCCGGTCGGTTCTTGCTTCACGATCACTTCCTTGATTGTGGTTCCTGCTGGAACACGTGTTACTCATTGTGCAGCTGCAACAATTGTATACAATTGGATAGAGTGAGATGGTATTGTCAGAGACACATCTCTCCCAAGATAATTATCTCTCTGTTTTTCGATAAGGCTTCGGCTCGTAACAGGGACGGTGGGTGCTTCTGACGACACCGTGGCCGCATGACCCATTCACGGCCAGTTCATTTGATCTTTTGTACGGAAAACGAATGTTAATATGAAGGATATTCATCCGTTCTATGAACGCACTGGGCTCACAAAGGGGATCAAGCGCCTCAGGGCCAGTTAACCGCCACAAACTGAGGGGTCGATCTGGATAACAAAGTTGGCAAGGAGTTGAAGGGCAGCAAGGCTGGCGAAACCATCGGCAGCATATTCACGTTCTGCTCCCGTCCTATGCCCCGCCCGAGACATCAACAGGTAGTGCACTCTACGCACTCTTGATTGCTGCTGCTACATTCCCGGCTACGATCCGGATAGATATGTATATTGAATTAATATAATAATTGGCAGTTAGTTGATAAGGTCTGGTAGTGATAGAGTAAGTGGGACCAAGCCCATGCAATGGAAAATCAATCGACGACGATTCGTTGAAGCCGCAGGTGCAGCAAGCGTCTTCGCATTCGCGGGATGTACTGATGAGAACGGAGGAGAAGATTCCGACGAGGGAGGGGAGGATCCTGCCGAAGATGACATGGAAGAGGATCCGGCAGCTGACGAGACGGACGAAGACGAGATGGAAGAGGACCTTTCCAATGACGACGAAGAAACTCCTCCTGAGGAGGATGGAACCGGTACCAATGAGGATGACGCTAATGAGGGTGATAGTGACGAAGACGAGGACAACATCGACGAGGAGGATGGTGGAGACAATGGTGATGAAGACGAGGATGACACTGATGAAGACAACGCTAATGAGGATACTGGAGGCGGTGCTGACGGAAATGAGGATGACACCGATGAAGACGATGCTAATGAGGACGAGATCGACGAAGAGGATATTGAAGGGATTGACGAGGACGACATCGATGAAGAGGATATTGAGGAGATCGACGAGGACGACATTGATGAAGAGGATATTGAGGGGATTGACGAAGACGACATCGATGAAGAGGATATTGAGGGGATCGACGATACCCTGCGCGGATATCATCTGAGATGGGTCAACTAGCTCTGTGTTCTTCAGCGATCCCCCATTTGAGCCAAGCGGCGACAGCCGAACGCGGAAACCGATGTTTCGACGCCGCGATCCCTCAGGGTCGTCAAATCGATCGGCTCCATCTCACCTTCCCCGATCCCGCGTACCGACCACGACAGCCCGGATCGTCTCGATTCCGGCCGCCCCTGGTGCCACCAGATGCCGAGCACGACGAGCGTGAGTGCGAGTTCGGATACCATCATCGGCGTCGGTTCCAGCGAGAGGAAGTGTCCGAGGATCGTTCGCCCCTATTTGTCGTATGGTGATAGGGGTAATAACGGCCAGATGAGGAACGTGGTGTAGACGAGCTCGCCGCGAACCAGGCCGGCAGGACGTCGATGACGGTGTGCGAGAGGGCGCCGAGCACGAACGCATCACTCCACGTCGTATCGCGATATCGGACGACGAGCGCGTAGACGAGCATCGAGAGCGGGACGAAAAGGAACAGGGAATGACCGAGTGAGCGCCCGAGGGTGTGAAGGTCACGGCAGGCTATGAGGCGACAAAACTACGCTGAACTGAACACACCACGAATCGCTGTAGGGGATGACAAGCGTGAAACGGCCGGTAGACGCTCCCGGAACTCGAGTGCCATCTGCGCACGTCCTCGAAGTCGGCTCCGGCCAGGACGCGGATCGGCTGTCGGGACGATAGAGACATTCGAAATCGAACGTAGCTAGGACGCTGATCGGGCCAAAACGCGGGCTTTGGCACACTGACCGAGTGCACGCTTTATCCTGCTCGCGGAGATATAGACACGTAGTTCCGCTGAATGTGAACGAAAACAACCCCATGGCATCATGAGCAAATACGACGATCTCTTCGCTGAAACGAGCCCGACCGACAGCGTCTTCGCCGACAAGAGCGCGCTCGATCCGTTGGCTCCCGCCGATGAAATCGTTGCTCGCGATAAACAGGAACGCGAACTCGCAACGATTCTCAATAGCATCCACGAGGGGTATCTCCCACCGACCGTCTCGATTCACGGACCACCCGGGACGGGAAAACCATGACTACGCGACGGGTCGCTGAGGAGGTCGCTGCCCGCACCGAGGAGCTTGCCGTCGAGTACGTCAATCTCAAGGAATGTCGGACGATCTTCAGCGCGGCCAACGAGATCCATCTCGAACTGACCGGCGACCGAAAGAAGTCATATGAAGGCCTTGACGGCGTCTTTAAGGGAATCTGGACCGCTCTTGAGGACTATCCCGAGTGGACCGTGTTGATCCTCGATGAGATCGACCATGTCAGACACGACACTAACTATGATCCCAACGAGTTCTTCTATCGGCTCCTCCGAGGAGAGAGCAAGCTTGCCCGAGATATTCACCTCTCGTGTTGGCTGCTCAGCAACGAGCTGGTGACAGTCGATCTCCGACTCGACAGCCGAGTCGGGAGCGTCCTCGGCGACACGGAACTCTTCTTTCCGCCCTACGGACGTGATACGCTCAAGGCCATTCTGCAGCCACGCGTCGAGCGCGCGTTTCGCGACGGGGCGGTGCCCGAAGAAGCCTTTCGGTACGGAGCTCATAAGGCAGCCTTTCATTGGGGCGACGCGCGTCGAGCGCTTCGGCTCTTTCGACGGGCGGGCGAGACGGCAAACGACCGTGGGCTCGAGCAGGTGACTACTGACTGTCTCGACACAAACCTTGAGGAAACCGAGCGAGAGGCGACGATCGAGAAGCTGCTCTCACTGCCTGTGAAGCATTTCGCAGTACTCGCGGGCGTCACGAACTGGAGGGAATCCAGCGGAGAGATCGTCCAGCCCGTTACGGCCGCCGAGATCCAGGAGAGCAAGCACCTCGCTGAACTCGAGCTCGGAGACCGAGCGGTACGGACCGTCATTACGGAGCTCGAAACGATGGGCTTAGTCGAAACGTGGATCGAATCGAAGGGAGATGAAGGCCGTGCAAAGCAGGTTCGGACGGCCTTCGATCCAGAATGGGTTTACGGGATCAGGGAGAGTCGTTACACGACCTCCACGACGTCTATATCGGTGCGGCCGCTCGTACCGAACGGCTCGCTGTCCTCACGGCGAACGTCGACCACTTCGAACGAATCGACGACGTCCAGGTCGTTGACTGGACTGCGTTCTGAGAGAGCTCGTTCGTCCTCTCGCGTCGATATACCTGCCACTGCTCTCTGATTCGAACATCTAAATAGAGTTAAATCAAATCATCGCGTGCGTATTTTCCGAATTCGGAGGTTCGAGACCAACGACTTCAGCGCCCAGGATAGATAGGTAACTAATACGTATCTACAGACACCCCATCGAATGTTTGGAAGTCGTCCGTGTTTTGCGTGACAACTGTTGCGTCTACCTCTTTAGCAACGGCGGCAATCAATAAATCTCCAAAAAGGGAATTTATTTTGTCCTGGTTCACATTCTCATCCCGGTGAAGTTCCGCTTCTAACTGACCAGCAATAACGGCGTGTTCCACCTGAAACGGGAGGATAGTCGTCCACTCGAATTTCGACTGGATCTCAACTGGGTTGAGCTTTCCTTGAATCTCCCGCCCGACGGCAATTTCTTTGATGTTCAGTGTCGTCGTTACGAATTCCTCTTCCTCATGCGTTTTAAGATAGTCCCCAACCGCCTCCCATCCCGCCCAATAATGGATGAGAAACGTTGTATCAAGCAGTTTCATCGTCTGCCTCTAGATCCGCGAACTCATCGAGGGCCTCTTGTTGCCGTGCGGAAAGCCCGTCACTCGTTTGGTCACGGGAGTCCTCAACGATTTGTTCGAGTTCGTCGGCTTCTCCTTCGGAGAGTGTTCCAAATCCCTCGCGCCAATCGACAGTCGTGTCATCTAATATGCGGTTCATGAGGTCCGTAAAGCTCTCATCCTCTCGTTTTCGGGCTTTTAATCGCTCATACACCTCCTCTCGAATCCCGATGGTTTTTGTTCCCATGGTTTGTGTATGAACACACAAACACAAAATACTTGTTAATGGTTTCAACGCTAGATTGACGAAATCGTATCATCGACGCGTACTCGTTGTCGCGGTCTGTCCCGTTAGCCATGAGAGCGAGGATCGGAATCGACTCAACACTCTGTTGACTCCTCCCTGATTTTCCGTACCAAGAGGGTGGTCAAGGCAAGCGTCTCCGATCCAGACGATCCAGACGATCCGATCACAACCACGGCCACCCTTCTGGGCGTGCAGCTGGTCTCGTATATATGAGAGCACTCAATAGGTATAATAGACCAGGATACGTACTATCCTGTATGACCGACGCTGGGCTCGATCCGTGGACAGAAGGACTCTCGTCTCGCGAGCGTGTAAGAGAGATCGCGATGACGCTCACCCAGCCACGCTCTGTTGACTGGGTCCGGACCGAAGCACAGGTCTCCTCCTGGCAAACCGCAAAAGACGAACTAGAGATGCTCGTTGAATTCGGGCAGGTACACGCCAGTCAACTACCCCGCCCTACACGCCTTCGGCGTGTTGAGGGTGGAGCTTGTCCGTGAACTCGGCCTCGAACCCATCAGGGTAGCCGGTAAATCCGGCGTTCGGCGTCACCGTTCCAGACTTTAGGGCGAGCTGACTGTCACCCGTCCGCCGAGACGACTGTTGGCCTCGACGGACGTACCGCATACCGATGTTCTTCGCCGCGTTGTAGTCCGCGTTCGCTCCCGACCCGCACTTCGCGCACCGGAAGTCGTTACGCGACGGTCGATTCTCGTCTGCCGTGAATCCACACTCGGCACATCGTTGGGACGTGTACGCCGACCCGACTTGCTTCACCGAGATACCGACCGATTCGGCTTTGTACTCGACGTATTCGTAGAGTGTTCGGAACGCCCACTTGTGACCCCACGATGCACCGGTTCGGTCGCGGATGTGGGTTAGGTTCTCGAACGCAATTACGTCGCAGTCGTAGCGGAGTGCTTCGTCTATCAGCGCGTTCGACGCTCGGTGGAGAACGTCGCGGACGTAGCGAAGTTCCCGACCACTCGACTGTACGAGCGTCCGGTGGGCGCTTCGAGTTCCGGTCTGTTGCAACCCGGCGCGTACCTTCTCGAACTCACGGAGGTCGTGGGTTAGCTCTCGTCCGCTGAGGAAGTAGGCGGTGCTGGTGACGGCGAGGTTTTCGATACCGAGGTCAATCCCGAGGACCGTTCCGTCCTCGGCGGTGTTCCGTTCGGTATCGTTCTTGTACCGGCGGAAGCCGATATGCAAGAAGAACTCGCCGTCGCGGGCGGTAAGCGTACTTTCCGTAACACTCCATTCGTCCGAGTCGAGATACTGTCGCTGGTAGCCATCGTCGGCGTCAGGAAGGTCGAGTGGACACCGGACCCGACTCTCCGTTGTAGAGAGGGACACGGTATCGTCATCGAACACCGTCATCGTCCGCGTATCGTACTTCACGGTCGGAGCGGTGAACGTTGGCTTGCTGACCTTCTTACCCTTCGACTGGCGTTCGATACAGCCGGTGATGGCTTGTGCAGCTTGGTGGGTGGCGAGAATCGCGTGCTGACTACCGAGGTCGGTATCTTCGCGCACAGAATCGTAGGCGAGGGGTTGCACGTCACTCTTGGTGTTGCACCGTCCCCACGCGAGGTCTGTGGCGATTTGGCAGCCCCGTTTCCACTCGGCGATGGTGTCTTCGAGTAAGTCGCGTTGCTTACCATCTACTGAGAGGCGGGTGATTGCCGTCCGACGCACGTAGTCGTCTGCCACGTGTTCAATGTAGCCTCGTGGCTATTTATAGGTAACGTAAATGCCCAGCTATACGAACGCGCTCCTCCCCTCCCTACCGCTCGCGCTTGAGGAAGGGGACTCCGCGCTACCGGTTAGTTGATCAGCGTATCGACCATCTCGTTGCGCTTCTCGCTGTCGTCTCGTGGGACGATGATCGCCCACATGTTCCGTCGGATGCGATCCTGGGACCCCATCCGGAACGATCGGATCGGTTGTGAAGTCGTGGGAGATGATACCATGTGGGCTTCTGACTACGGGTTCGATGCAATTGATTTCAATTTTCCGGTGGTGGCGGTGTACTTTCCGTGATGAGACTGAACTCTCATCGAAATCACTTCTAGTAGAGGGGGATGATTCCAGCGGGACACTTTCGGCGAAAGTAGCGAGAAGCAGGGTGGGTCCCGCCTCGCATTCGGCATACGATGCGGTGCGAGGCGGTAGACCCACTGCTATCGAGAAATTAGTTACTAGCAATGCGGTAGCGACGAGAAGACGAGTGGGGCAATGGCGGCGGGACGACGGGCTGAAAAACGGTCATTCTAGTGGCCCTCGTTTGTCTGGTCGCTACTTTCGACGAAAGTGCTCTCTTCGATCACTTCCTGACCCGTTTCGGCCTCGTAGACCTGCCAGAGTGCCTCGGGGATCTCGTCGTTCGTTGCAACCAGCCGTTTGTTTGTGCCCTCTTTCGTACCGCTCCCCGCCTGGAGTTTGAAGGCGTTCCACTCAGTGGTGAGCGACTGGAAGGCGTCGCCGACGGTCTTGTGGGTGAGCTCAAGGTCGAGGCCACGGCCCATCGTGATCACCGTTGGCACATCGACGGCCCCGCCCTCGCCGATCAGGTTCGTCCCCTGGTCGATCTGTCGAAGGACGTCATTGCGCGCGAGGCGTTTGGCGCGCTCTTTTTTGGTGCCGTTCTGGTGAGTGCGCTGGGCGCGCAGCTGGGCTCGCAAGTGGGTGACTTCCGTTTCGAGGTCTTCGATTCGCTCAACGATCGCGTCAACCTTCGCGATAGGGTCAGTCTCGCTTTCGGTGTCACTCAGCCCGTGGAGCAGTCTACGGACGGCGGCCATCTCCAGGGAATCGGATCGGAGCATCTCGCGTTCAAGTCGGTCGAGGCGGGCTTCAGTCGTCTCCTCTGTGGGACTTTCAGAGTGTGGCATGGCCCTCCTCCGGCGTGCTCTCGATGACGCGTTCGATACCAAGCAGCGTAAGGGTTGATCGTTGGGTCGCGGTATCGGTTGTACAACCGAGTCGTCCGTTGGCTAACAGTTCGGTCGCGCCAAGGGTGGGTTCAGTGATCCCTGTAGATTGGCAGTCACGACAGTACAGTCGTGGTACTGACCATGTCTCGTCGCCGGCGTATTGGACCGCGTAGGCGCTGACGGAATCGCCTTCGTTGAGAGTGGTCTTGCAGTAGCTACAGCGGCCCTCCCGGAGCTGGTAGCCCTCGAGGAGCTGTTCGGCGGGAGCCGTGATCAGCATCCGTGGACCTCACAGGTCGAGGTGTGGAACGAGGCACGATAGAGATCTCGTTTATGGATAGATTCGCGATTGCAGGAACGGCACCGCCAGTAAGTGGTTGCGTTAGAAACTGTCGGTGGTTCCTGATGGGGACCAGTAATAGGGTGGTCGAAGGCGATACTGTTTTCTGGGATTGGGTGACTAGTTCTCATTGCTTCTCCTGATCGGGGAAGCGCGGTCCGGTGTGATACCACCGGGCCAGTTCTACCTACTGGCACTCCGCGCTTTACAGCACCTAGTAGACGGTGTTCTCTCTAAAGCTTTGTGGTGCAAGTGTTGCTATAGAACGCTCCCATCAAGAGTGTCTTAGTAAGTAGGTAGTACACACAAGTATGAAATCAAAGGCAGCCGAATACTTGCTAAATGGATGCACCCTCCGACCTCAACGACACTGACAAAAAAATCCTCATCTTACTCTCTGATGGGCGAGAAACGAGAGGATCATTAGCGGACCAAATCGACAAACACGAAAATTACATCGGAGAACGACTGAAGTGGCTACGCGCGTACGGTTTAGTTAGCTATCATCACCAAGAGACAGGACTGTACAAGCTGACGAACAAAGGTAGTGAGTGGATTTCATAGGAATATACATGTATACCCCACTACATGTGGTATTTATTTCCTATAAAATTTAAATATAGATTAGATTGAGCTGATTGAGTGAGTATAAGACGAGCCTGACGAACCGCTCACCGCACCTGAAATTGCTGATTCGTCGGTTGTTCGCGATTAACCGCACCAGGCTTGGCGAACTCGTTAATCGGAGTCGACCTTGACACCCATCTTGAAGCCGAGATTGGGGTTATCGGCGAGTCAGTCGATAGCGTAGCAGTCCTCAAGGGGCACGGGGAACGGCGTTTCGGGTGTACGATGGTAGTCGACGGTGACAACGAGACAGTCGGCGGCGTTTGCTAGTGCGTGTGCAACGAGGTCGTGGGTCTCGAGGTCACCGACAACCCAGCCTCCACCATGGAAGAAGAGAAGTGCAGATTGGGAATCCTCGGTAGTACTATCGGGATCGTAGTTTCGGATTGGGATTGATCCGTTCGGTCCGTCGATCACTGTGGCGCTGACTCGATCGATCAGTTCGGTGGATTCGGCTTCCTGATCAGGGGACGGTCAACTCGAGATACGTCTCGCGAGCCTGGCAGTTGACTGACGATAGAGCGGTGGAATGCCGTCCTTCGAGAGTTCATGGAGTAGTGCTTTGGCCTGTGGATGGAATTCTGTTGCCATACCGCTATCCATACCTGTGGTTCTATTAACAATGGATGGTAGTGTGTTGGGTGTAAAGTCTCTCAGCAAGACGCACCTGCACTTGGTGAAGAGGCCGGCTGTGAGTCTCAATAGTGAAGTACAGACTGCGCGCGCCTCGTGATCTCCATACGAAGTACTGTGAAGCAAGACACCGACACTAACGAAGGTTTAGACAACATAGCGGAGTTAATACGAGACTAGGGCAACGGTGGCAGGACAATGGGTAGAATAATGTCACTCATGGTATGACAGTATCGTTCGACACTTCATAATTGGATGTCCTATTCCTGGTGTCTCTGTTAGTGGCTCGCCATCCGATTGTTGACCTTGCTCGATGTGGTCATCGGTAAGCAGCCCGCCTATCTTGGGTTATAGTTCGCAACATCTCCTTGAGGAGCGCAAGCACGCTCCTCATTTAGTCCACTGCGCTTGTCAAAGGATTTGTTCGATAAGTCTGCCAAGTATCGGCTGACATTTTAGCTTGAGGGTGGGGGAGATCTTGAAATTAGAACCTAAGATGCATTCATTTAAATCACCAACCGAGTAATATGACTCGAATTCTCCGTCAGCTTTGACTTGTGCTATGTCATTGTCAGGTCATCAAGCAGGCTAGAATACTGTCGGCCCGCTGTCTGCGCTAATTACATGTGAATTTAATTTATCAACTATAGTATTTTTTCACCAATGTACTTATCAGGTTATGTCTAGGATATGGATTACATGAACACAACACTGCGGAACGAATCAGACGTTAGCGCGTTCTTGAGTTATCGCTACCTGCCGGGTAAACTCGAACTCAGCGAGCGCGTTGTCAAAGCGGCCCATAGCGACCCCACCCGCGGGTCGAGGGTCGAACTCATTGAACGTGGGGCCGACGCTCTCCGCAAGACCATCAGTACAATCGTCGCTGAGTGCAGCAATGACGTAAGACACGTTGTCCCGCTCAGTGGTGGGCTCGACTCGCGAAATATCCTTGCGGCTATTCTCGATAACGTCCCACGCGAGCGCATCCTCGGTATTACATTTGGTATCCCCGGCACGTTTGACTGGGAACTCGGCGCAAGGGTTGCCCGAGCAGCCGGCGTTGATCACCGCCACATTGATGTACGACCCGGTGAGTTTGACTGGAGCCGCGAGCGGCTCATCTCATCCGCCGAGGACTGTGGGTGGCCGACCAAACTTTTCAGAAATATGGACTCTCTTAAGGGCGGATTCGAACAGCACGAGCTGACCGAGAACTGTGTCTATTGGCATGGCTTTCTCGGTGGCGTCGTCTCTGGCGGGCGACTCCCCGATACTGAATCCGAAACGTGGGAACGCGCACAAAATGTGTTCGTCGGTGATAACTACTACTTCCCCGACCTTGCTGCACCAGGCTACGATCCTAAAGAGCACGTCGCCGACGAACCTGCACTCCCCAGAGACGTGCTCAACTACGACGAGCAACTCGATATCGGGCTTCGACAGCGCTACTATATCGGCCCTGACTTGTTCGGCCGTGATGAGATGGCGATGCCGTTCCATCGCGAACCGTTCCTCTCATTTATGCTCAACCTCCCACGAGAGTACCGCGTCGACGACCCGATCTATCCCGAGATTGGCGAGCGCGTCGCTCCCGAACTCTACCAGGTGCCAACCGAGAACACATGGGGGTTGTCGCCAGACGCCCCGAAAACCCGTGTCAGGATGCGCATTATTAGGGACATGATCGAGACCCGCGTACTATCAGTGCTCGGCTGGCCGCGCCCCTCGAAGCATGCTTCGCACTTTGACTGGAATCGGGAACTGCGACGCTCCGACCCCCTCCAAGAGCTTGTCGAGCCTGCACTCGTCTCGCTCAAACGTCGGAATATTGTCCCGTGGCTCTCACCGACAGAGATGTATCGCGAGCACCGGGCTGGCAAGGGTGACCATGGTGGCCACATCCAAATGCTCACATCACTCGAGATGATTGTGCAGGCGAGTGAGCCGTAACTGACAACACCACAGTCTTAGCCTCAATCTTCGGCGACTTTCAGCTGGGCGAACCGTCCGTCCACGAATACGCCGCGCGGATTCAATGTTTCGAAGTCGCTTGCGCCGTTCATGACAACTTTCCGTAATAGTATCAGGATTCGAGAGCACTTGAATCAGCAGTTAAATATTCGTGCGATATTAAGTGGCACTCGTTGATCAGTATATTTCCCTCATTCATGAAATCGCCGATCACACTGCTGCGATAGAGCTCGCCGATCCCCCCTACACCGATGATGGTATAGGTCTCGACGATTTTGCGGCCGAAGTTGCCCTTCATAATGCAAGTTTCTAAATGGGAGAACCCAACATCGTGCTCAGCGATTCAATGCGGAGTGTGCTTTAAATAGTCTCACGTTAGGTTCATTTCGACTTACTGGAGGCACGCCTCTTCATTCTATAGTAGGTAGATGAGTACGGATACAATGGCCTAACAATCTCCTCGTTTGTTGATTACTCGACCATTTCAGTTTCAAATTGGAATTACCGATTTCAACTGCCCTATCTCGATCAGACCACTTACAAGACACCCACAGAGCCAAATAACGACACCAAGTCCAACAACTGCAATAAGCGAGAAAGCGCCACTAATTGCGGATGATGCAGGTAAGATAATAAACAACATCACTGCAGTAATACTACTAATTTTTGTAAGTCTTCTACCAATCTCAATTCGGTTAAGATCTAACTCAAGATCAACTAGGTAAACGCAAAGTCCGACGTACAGTGCGTAGACAACTGCTGTTGAGATAGCTGCACCACTTATTCCGATTGTCGGGATCAAGATAATATTGAGAATTAAATTGATGATAGCTGCTCCACCTTTAGCGTATCCCCTTAGTTTTGCCCGGCCAAGATAGTCAAGACCGCCTTCAGTGATATAAGCAATCGTCTGCGCAACTAAGTAAAGTGTGAGAATTTGTAGAACCACTGCACCACCGACATATTCTGGACCGAACATGATTGCTAGTGTTGGCTCTGCAACGATAATTAAACCGACTGCAGCAGGAATATAGAGCATGAGCATACTCGAGAGCGCTTCGCTATAGAGTTTCGAAGCAATGTCGAAATTTCCTTTCTGGACTTGCTCGCTATATCTTGGCGAGATCGAAAATCCTAACGAGGTAGCAGGTGCTTTGAGAAAAGTCATAACCTGCTTTGCAACAACATAATAGCTTACTGCAAGCGGCGCGAGAAACACACCGACGAGGACAATGTCTACTCGTTTAAGGATTGTATCACTTTGTTCAGTCAATGTGATTGGAATGGCATATTCACTAATCCGCCGCCGGAGCCCTGATTCAAGCTCACTACGTTCAATAGCAGAATACTGAGAGTACAGGAAAGTGACACCAACGACAGCTGCAATAATTGATCCGATTACATACCCAAAAAGAGCACCAACAGCGCCGAATCCCGCGAGGGCGAGGCCAATCGCGACTACAGGTCTTATTGATAAATCGATGATTTGTATATACGATCCCCACTCAATACGCTTGAATCCCTGACAAAGACGCCGTGCTGAACTCGTTATACCACCACTAATAACGTAGAGTGATCCCACGAGAATGAGTAATGCAAGATCTGGATCTCCAAGTATAATTGCAAGCGGCTCGCGGAGGATAACTAATCCGAGGGCCACAACGCTAAGTAGCACCGCCAGTATAATCGCTACTGTTTCTACAATATGCGGAATTTGTCCCGGATTGGTTTCTTCATATTCAATAATGTATCTAGAACCGGATTTTGCAAGCCCGAGCGTACCGACCAGTGTTGCAATTGTAAACAGAGAGATTGACAGATAAAGTAGGCCATACTCGTCAGGACTCAAAACGCGAGCAAGAACAATCGCCAGTATGCCACCTGAGAGCATTTTCGTCACCTGGGCGACCAGATCTATCTTGAAGCCTGAGACAATTTGGTCTACAAGTGCCATTGTTGACTCCTCATTTTCAGAGGAGATAGAGTTGATGATATTTAGTCACTGGACTCTACCCAAGCCGGTCTGGAAATCATGACAGAGTACTATATCCTTATGATCTGAAATTCATAGAATTTATGTTCAAATTTCATTATTTCTATAAATTAAATTATAATATTATATTATTAGCTCTGTAACCTCCATATTACTAATATTAGCTTGTATAGGAGTATCATCACCCTTGTCCCACAATATAATTGCACATGATCCGTAAGGAAAATCTCCTTCAAAGTCGAATTCCTCAATAATGGTTTCACCATCTACATTGAGTGTGAACCAATTACCGACTGCTTCAATCGTAAAATGGTACTTTTTCCCGATCTCCATCTCAAACGGCTCAGTTTGGAAATGTTTATAGAATACACCATTCTTAACTTTTTCGTACCGAAGCTTTCCGTATTCATGCTGGAATCGGTGACGATTATAAAATCCATTATATCTGAAGCCAAACTGCAACTCTCGGAAAGCGCTTTCACGGGCTATGTCAAACTCCCAGCGAAAATTCTGCCATAGATGTTCGTCTGGATTAAGGCTAAGCCATACCCATCGATCTGATTTAGTTGCCGGTACATTCACTGAGAGTGAATCCTGGCTCTCCCAGGATACTTGACCGGACAGATCTTGTGGCTCATCCGAGACTGAGATTGACCGTCCTTTCTGTAAGGCTTCACGGTGCTTGAATCGGTGAACTACTTTTTTCCAATTTTCGTCGTGAGAGATCCAATTTGGTTCTGAGTCCTCTATAGGGTAGAGTGTCTTACCTTTTGAAGTGCTTGGCTTGCTCCTTATTCGCTGGTATACTCGTCTTTTAGCAGAATGAACGGGAGGAAGTACATCTTTAGAAACCTGATGCCATGTCCGATCAATCAATTCTCCAGAATCACCCTCTTTCCATATTTTGTACGCCTTGGAGATTTTACTCATCACATTCTTAAACTCCCTCATATTCGAATATAAAACTTTCCAATACCAGCATTTATAGATGATGCCAATATTATCTAATTATATTTTAGAAATATTTTATATGTTGACATCCATGTAAAATCCGACTTTGGATAGATTTAAAGAAACATAAGAATCATAAACTAATACAAATCCTTTTAGTGTATAAAATAGTTAACTATGTATTATATCATCAAATAAATCATCGTTTGTTATTTTATTACGCTTCTTTCCTATACTAATCGATTCTCTTTCATAATTATTGACCATCTCCGAGACACTTTTTAGAAAGTCTTCAGTATTTACTTCATTTCTTCCTTCGAAAAAGTATTGGGATTGTTCAAACTCGCTAAGAAGCTCCTGATATTTCGTTGCCCATCCAATAGCAAGTACAGGAGTCGCATTTTTGTATGCATGGATAAGTGAATGATAGCGAGATCCAATCATGAAGTCAAACTGATCAATAATATATTCAAGTTCAATAGCATTCAGTTCCTCTCCAATCAGTACGACGTGATCTTCATCCGAAAAACGCTTTTTGATGTTCTCACAGAGGTCTAAATCTTCAACCGAATGACGAAGAAGGTAGATTGTTTGATTCTCCTTGAGTAACATCTCAATTACCGCATCATAGAGTAAGTAGAGTTCTTCAGGATCTGCGCGCTCAAAAACTTTCGAATTTGGTACGATACCAACAGCGTCAGATCTAATATCCTTTTGTTTTAGATCCGGTGCAGTAGTAAAGATGTTTTTCAAGTTATAATCTTGATTCTGGAGCACGATATCAAATTCGTGTTGAACATTGTTCCGTGTATAGGGAGTCAGTGATTTGATACCTTCTGATTCTCGTGGGCAGATGAGTTCTGGATAAGTAAGATATGTACGGAGAAGAGGATTGAGTAGTAATTTCTGAGACTGTGAATAGTCAAATGGTCCGATCGATTGAGGGAAAATATACATGGGGATATCGAATTTCCTAGCAAGTACTATGTTATTTATATATTCAAATGAAAGATCAAATCCCTGTTGGGATGATAGAGCGTAGCCATTAATATCAATAATAAATGAACAATCAAGAAGTAATTCACGAACATCATCTATTATCCTCCTGGAATAATCAGTTGTGTTCAGATAGTCTAGGGTAGATGAGAAAAGAGCTAGATAGACTTCCAGACCCCAAGGCAAGATATCAAAGGTGTACTGAGACTTCTCCTCAGGCGGCCGTTCGTAATCGCGGCGAGAAAGTAGATAAATATCTTTCTCGGGAAAACGCTCAGACAGTTGATCAACTACTGTGAACGTCATTGCCTGCGCCCCTTTATTAAATAACTCCCCTCCAATGATTGCGATGCTATCGCGATCATTAGAAGAATATGAATCACGACAGGTAGGGAAAGTCAATTCCGAAAGGAGTTCTGTCTCTACAGAAGCTATGAGAGAAATATTACGAGTTACTCTCTTGTGTTTTCGCTTCATAAGAAGCTACTCGTATCCAGCCACCATAATTCCATTGAAAACGGACAGCATTCAATTACCCGTATGTTATGTTATATATTTTAATTGCTTTCAACTTTAGACTTGATTCCATTTATTTTTCCATATCCCTGAATCATTCTGCAGATCCATCCTACAAAAAATAGTTGGAGAAGAGTAAGTCTGCTTGCTGACATATTATTAAAATTGAGGTCTCTTCTAATATAGCTAAATGGTCGGGGCAGAAGAGAAATAGAGATTCTTTTCAATATAGTTATATTACCACTATTTTTAATTTTTTGTCCTTCGCCATAGCCAAGGCGATAGTATTTTTTAAAGAGTTCGATGCTGTTTCTTGTAGGATGTTTTATAGTAGCAGTTTCACAATAAGTGATCTCGTATCCACTTCTTACGGCAGATCGGGTCCATTTTACATCTCCACCGGATCTCAAATCTGCTGGAAACAGCCCAATATCTTCGAATATCGACGCACGCACTAAGAGATTAGCAGTTACACTAGAACCACGTTCTTTAACGAGTCTCTTGTTATTCATACTAGTTGTTGCGTCATGAATCTCAAAGGTAGAATTAGTTGAAAAGTTAAAATCAACGCTTCCTCCGACCAAATCAGCAGATGAAGACTGATAACACGAAACGAGCTGGGCGATCCAGTCATGATGAGGAGTACAATCCGCATCGGTAAAAGCAATCAATTCTGAGTTTGTTTGCTTTATCCCGAAATTTCTAGCGGCATATGACCCCTGAATTGCAGTATAATCGAAGGTATTGACTGGGTAACTATTTGCTATGGTCTTCGAATTATCAGTAGATCCGTTATCAACGACGATTATCTGATTGATATCATCATATGATTGATTAACAAGAGATTCTAAGCATTCAGATAGTGTTCCTTCTGAATTATAACAAGGGACAATAACTGAGACACTTACCATAGCTCTTAATGAGGTATAGAGGTAGTGTGTATAATATAACTGCCGATCAAATTCAGTTTTCCCCTATACTATCCTACTATAGAAATATTGATGTGAATCGAGTATCTCTGTTGATTCAATGAGAAAGAACGTACTTATTATCACCCGTTATTTCCCGCCAGGGGGAGGAATAGGTGCATTTCGAGCAGCAAAATTTGTTAAATATCTTCCAAACTATGGATGGGATCCTTATGTCATTTCTCTCCCTCAAAAAAGGCAAAATCAGCTACTACCATCAGATATTGATGAGACACAGTACTCATCTATCGCAAATATTCCTAAGAAGAGATTCTATGTTGACGTATTAGCGCCATCTCTAAATAAATCACTAGGGGACCTCCGCCGGATTCCTCCTCTTTTAAAATGCCTACCCCAGATTGTAAGAGAGAATGACATAGATATTATTTTTCATACAGCCCCACCATTCTATACCTTGCCTGCTGTATCTTTACTTTCAGACCGTCTTGAAATCCCATATATTTTTGATCTCAGAGATCCATGGTATATAAGCAAAAGTATATTTAATAGTAGCAAATCTGTATCAAATCCGCCCTGGTCATATTTTAATCGTGCGATGGAATACATATCTATTAGAAAATCTAGTAAAATAACTACAGCAACAAGAGAGATGAAGGATCAATATCAAAAGGAATATCCTGAATATTCTGATAAGTTTGTATCTATACCAAATGGGTATGATCCAGATGACTACGACATTGATTATAGTAAATCAGAAAAAGAGGCTGATATAAACCTCATTTATCCAGGCAAGTTCAGAGATAACATGGAAGGATTCTTACAGGCATATCATCGACTTAATAATGATGTTGATATAAGATTAATTCATTATGGTAATGAAGAAAATGAACTTACTAGAAAGTTTTATAATAGATCAAGAGAGTTGGATTTATCAGATACAATCACCATGAGAGGGTATGCAGATTTTGAGGAGATTGTCAAAGAGATATATAACTCCGATGTAGGATTAGTGGTAACTAGAAAAGACGATCCGACACATGTTCCACAGAAAACATTTGACTATATTGCGTGTGATACACCCATACTTGCGTTGGGACCCAAAGGCGGTGAACTCGATCAAATCCTCAAGCCATTTGAGTTTGCATTTCGGACCAGTCATGAGAATATAGATGAGATAGAATCTATACTCAAATTCTTCGTAAACAACGGCCCAAAAACATTAGGCACCCAAAAAATGCGTCAGCAATATACTCGGCAAAGCGCTACCGAACAGCTATCTGGTCTGTTAAATAATGAGATAAAATGAATTCAGAAAAAGTTCTATCTGATCCCCGATTTCTGGTCTCAGTTGCATTGCTAGGTATTACTGGTATGGTCCTTTCAAGCCATCAAACAGGACAAATCTATCCTGGTTTACTCATATTTTTCTTTTTAGGTGCTGTTACTCTGATAATTGCTACGAATTATATAAAGGACCTCTACTCAATTCTTGGTAGTGCGATTCTCCTTTCAGTTGGGTTTAGACTCGTCTCTATGGAGATACCAGCATCTGCTATTGGTGATGATCCTAATTCGAATATCATTTGGATAGAAGATCTAATTGAGGCAGGAACTACTGAGGCGATCAGTTCTGGATTTTATGCCGATGCTCCGTTACATTATCTTCTTGGGGCAATAGCTTCTATTCTTTTGGGTATTGAGCCATCAGAAAGTCTCAAGATATACGCTATTATTATAGGAATTATAGCACCACTAGTCGCTGTTTTGATGACTAGACTCATCGGTGTAGAAAACATACGTTTGCTGGCACTAGCCGGAATTCTCGGAGTTGTAACGACTGAAGCAGTGAGGCGTACATATTGGCCTATCGCACAAACACACGCGTCCATCTTTTGGTGGCTGTTTCTATTAGTTCTTGGGTGGCATATTCGATCGGCCACAAAGCGATTTTATGCACTCCTCATATTACTGGTCATTTCTATTGCATTTACGCATAAACTTCCGTTGCCTATCATAGTAGCAGTTGGCGGTATTCTTCTAATACTACATTATACGGATCGACTTGCTTGGAATCAAGTTGACCAGGTAAATCCAGTGAATCAAGTGTTTGGAATATTGATACTTATTTCAGCAATAACGGTTGCACAATGGTTATACGCTAGATTGTTGCTTGATCAAATAGTCCTGAGAGTCAACGAATTTGTGATCGGTCTTACAGAACCATCTGGCACAACTACAACAGTAGAACCAACAGCTGCGGTACCTGCTCGGCCTGGCTTGCTGGCAGAACTCTATCAGTATCCCATTGAATATGCGCTCTATTTTGAGCGAATTCATGCCATAATACTCTTATTAGCTAGTGGAGCAGGATGGGCAGCAATCTACTTATTTGAGAGAGACACTAAGCATCGAAGTAAAATACATATAATATTATCTTCTGCCTCAATATGCGTTATTTTGATTGCTTTTGGACAGGTTGCCGTTGGAGCAATGAACCCAACACGGCCTCTGCTCTTGGGTGAACCGATATTTATAGCGTTAATTGTTGGATTACTCCACGTAGTATACTCACGTTATGAGGTAGATACTGCTCACTCGTATTCACACATAATTTTCGCCTTGTTAGTTCTATTAGTTGTCTCTCAGGTCTTTGTAGCATCAGCAGCTGCTGACTATCCCAATACACCCCGTTACTACTTAGATGAGCCGGAGGTCCAAAGTGCCGAGACGATGTGTACGTACAATGAGGAGGAAGTCTATGTTGATCAAGAATATGCAGCATTCACTAGTTGTGGCAATTTTGAAAGGACATCACGAACGACTGAAGATCCATTATATAATGCCGAAATAGAGCCTACAGAACATGGGGTTGTTGTTTATCGCCATAACGTAGATGTGTACCTCGGTTTAGAAGATAGATGGCGCTTGACATGGGAGCCAAGTAATGAACTCCCCCAGGAGTACCACACTGTATACGATAACGGAGCAGTATCCACGTACCACAGCCCCTCCTAATGGTTATAGGAAATATCGCAACAGACAAGATTTATAGTATTTGATAATAAATTCAAGATATGGACGGTCCCAACGTACTATTCATTGTAATGGATACCTCTCGGGCAAATATAGCCCTCAACGAGGAAGTAATGCCAACGGTCGCATCTATCGCGGACGAGGGAGCGACCTTTGAGAATGCCTTTACCACGGCCCCATGGTCACTACCGTCGCACGCATCGATCTTCACAGGTCAGTACTCGTCCCATCACAACACTCACGCTGGCTCGACTCAGTTCAACCCGGATGTATCGCCGTTAGCAGAGGTATTCGCACAAGAGAACTACGAAACCCGCGCGATATCGAATAACATCTGGATCAGCCCAGAGTTCGGATTCGATCGAGGGTTCCAATCCTTCCAGAAGGGTTGGCAGCTCGTCGATGGTGGTGCTGATATCGGACAAATCTCGAAAGAGCAGGATACGAGGGCTGATCAAGTGCGTGCGATCGCAGACGAGTTGCTTCGAATCGATGCACCAAAAACGATCATAAACTCCCTATTCGCGCTCTTCGTTCGGAAGCGCTACGACAGCGGTGCGTGGCTTACCAACAAGCGCCTCTTTCGCTGGTTACAATCGCGTGATAACTCTCAATCGTTCTTTGCGTTTCTGAACTATCTCGAGCCGCATCTCCCCTATGACCCACCGGAGAACGCGATCAAACAGATCAACGGGAGCGAGGCAGATACCGAGAGAATGCGGTCCGTTCCGCAGGACGCATGGGATCACTTCGCAGGTGATCTTGAGTTAACAGACCGGGATTTCGATGATCTCAAGACGCTCTATGCTGCCGAGCTCAGGTATCTTGATAGTCGGATCGAAAGCGTCTATGAAAAACTCGATGAAGTCGGGATTCTCGATGATACGATTCTCGTGATCACTGGAGACCACGGAGAAAATATCGGAGATCATGATCTGATGGATCACCAGTATAGCCTTCACGATACGCTTCTACATGTTCCACTGATAATCCGATACCCTGAGGCGTTTGACCCCGGGAGCGAATACGAGCAGTCGGTCGAGCTACGCGATCTCTATCCCACCCTGCTTGATCTATGTAATATTGAAACCTCTCTGGATGCGACTCAGTCTGATCGAAACATCGCTACAGAAGAAGGATCGGGGTATACACTAGGGGAGTATCTGACGCCACAGCCAGCCATGGAAACGTTGGAGGACCGGTTCGGCAATCTTTCGGAGAGAGTCCGGGCACACGACCGATCCCTGGCATCGATACGGACTCAAGACTGGAAGCTGATCATCGGGTCGGATGGTTCGGAGCTCCTTTACGATCTTCAAACCGATCCTGACGAACGACACGATGTGAGAGAAGACCACGAGGATGTCGTTACTGAACTGCGTGACCAGATGCCAGAGCCGATCAAAAACGTGGAAGAAAAATCTGAGAGCGAAGACCGTAACGTCGGCTCACGAACCGAACAACGGTTAGAAGACCTCGGCTATCTCTAGCCGGTAATCCGCCGATTCAGTTGCAGGTTTCGAGAACGTCGTGGTACGATTCTGTAGTCCGTTCGACGGTCTCCTGCCAGGAGTATTTCTCCGTTACGAGGTCGCGGCCCTGTTCTCCGAGCTTTTTTCTCAGGCTATCATCATCCAGAAGGCGAATCACGTTTTCTGCGATAGCATCGGAGGATTCCATGGGAACCTCCAGTCCCGCTTTGCGCACCACGTCTGAATCGGCTTCTGGAATGTCTGTCATAACGACAGGGGTCTTGCATGCCCATGCTTCCATGACGACTCGAGGGATGGCTGCTTCAGTAAGAGTCGGAGACACCAACAGGGAACTCTCGTTATATAGAGCGGGCATCTCGTCGTTAGGCACTTTTCCGAGGAATTCCACGTTGTCCGCGATTCCTGCCTTTCGGCACTGTTGACGGAATTCGTCGCGAAGTGATCCACCGCCTGCTAATTTCACGGTTGCATCCGGGTACTCAGCAACAATAGCTGGAAGGGCATCGCAGAGATAATCGACCCCCTTTCCCTTCTTGAACCGTCCAACGAACAGGATCTGGTTCTCGTTCTGCTCCTTCACGTCAGGGTTGAAGTAGTCACAGTCGATTCCGTTATGAATGATCTCAACTGGAGTTTGTATGTCACGCTCTCGTAACATCTCACGTGACTTCTCCGTATAGCTGAATATGAGATCGGACGAGTTGAGAGTGGGGCGTGCAACCAGCGGCAGAAACACGGATTGTATCCAGTCGGGAGCAGTTTGGGAGAACAAACCGTGATTGGTTATGACGAGTGGAGTGTCTTTGATAGTAGAGATGAAGGAGCTGATATTGGTAGAGAAATATAGATGGGAGTGAGCATGAACGATATCGTAGTTCTCGATCTCGTTCCAGAGATCAGGCACTATTTTCGGTGGGATACTGTTATCTAAGGGTCTCACTAGCTCTCGATACCGTCTGATGGTGTACCCTGCTCGCTCTTCTTTGGCTGGTAGTTCCCGATCTCCGTTGTCGCTGGTCGCTACCGTAACGTTGTGACCAAGATTGGCCTGATATTTCGACATCTGGTGAGTATGGAGGGGAATCCCACCCATCTTATCGGGATAAAGGCTGTTCGTGAGACGGAGGATGTCGAGCGTCTCCGGAGAAGTTCCCTTACTCATGGACCTGTATCTCTCGACTCTCGTTCGCCTGCATATCGAACATCATCGCAAACATGAGGAACATACTGCCCATCATGAAGATCATCATGCTTAGCGACGCTCGAACGAAGAACGACTCGGAGCCGAATAGACCTGCATAGACCGACCAGCCACCGCCGACGAGTCCAAATAGGACTGTCGCTGCGCCGAAGTAGTAGAACAACGCCAGCGGATGGAAGTCCAACACGAGATATCTGGTTTTCAGTCTCCAGAGGAAGTTCTTCAAGAGCATCCCCGAGACCTTCCGAATATACTCCGGATAGGCGATCGAACTCTCTTCTTCCCCGTAGACGGCCGGCATCGCGACGTCAGCCACGCGCATCCCTTTGGCGTTCAGCTTCACCAGGAGATCATTACAGTAGCCGTAGTACTCGTACATCTTCTCGACTCCAGCGTTGTCGAGCGCGCGATGGGAAATGGCGGTGTATCCGTTCTGTGGGTCCATCGTCTTCCAGTAGCCACTCGCGATCTTCGTCAGGAACGTCAGGATCGAGTTCCCGAAGAAACGCCATTTGGGCATATTACTCCGATACTCCTTATACAGGAGACGGTTGCCCTTCGCGTAGTCAGCGTCACCCTCGACGATCGGGTCGAGCAGCTTCGACATCTGGCTCATATCCATCTGCCCGTCGCCGTCGACGGTCACCGTGATGTCAGTTTTGTCTTGAAGCGCTGCGAGATATCCCGTTTTGATCGCTCCACCTGCACCACGATTCTCGTGGTGTTGAATCGGAACGACACGCCCGACCGAACTATGAACTGTTGCACGCTGACTCAGAGCTCCTACTGACCCGCCGTCAGTCGCGACTGTGCCGACCTCGCCGATCTCAGCCGAGACGTCGGACCCTCTTTCGGCATCTTCCTGGGCAGCCTCTTCGATTTCATCCCATGTCCCGTCGGTCGAGCAATCGTCGATCGCATAGATGCGGTCGACGAATCCGGGCATCGAATGAATGACATCTCCGACGAACCCCTCCTCGTTGTAAGCAGGGACGATCACACCGATCGAATGATCACGGTACATCGAATCGACCTCCGTGGTATTTCAGGCATTGGCCCAACGCTGACCCGCTAACGGACGAGATCCAGCGTATGAGTCCAATCACCAAGCTATAGTTTGACATGTGTATCAGCGAATTCTATCCAAGCTATTATCATGGGGCCGTATATACTTGTCCATTCGTAATCATTTCTCATCACCTTAAATTGGTAACTCTTCCACAACTATATCGTCTGCACATATATATCTTCTGATACAGATACTAAAAAATATTTCCCAGTGGATCGTATTTATACGACGGCGAAGAGTTCCTGCCTTTTGCTAATATCATTTGTTCTTTTATATCTCCGATGGATGGGGAAGCAGAGTTATCCAGGGGTGTATGAGGATACTGGCACTCTTCCAGAGTAGCGGATCGTAACGTTCGCTCCAATAATCGTATCAAACGTCCCCAGTACAACCTGACTTACTCAGCACACCGATAGAGGAAAGACAGTTAGCGGGTTCAAGAGCCCGAGTACGTATCAGGAGGCTTGCCACGGAATGTCGATATCGCATAAGCCAAGAAAAGGATCCGGACTCACTTTCAGTGAAAGTAGCGAGGAGCAGGGTGGCTCTCGCCTCGCACACGACATGCGATGCGGTGCGAGGCGGTAGACCCACCGCTACTGCCATATTAATTACAATACGTAGTGCGTCGGTGGCAGTGGACTAGGAGGGAGGCGGTGGGACGACTGGCTCGAATGCTGCCATCTCAGTCGCCCCCGTTATTTCGGTCGCTACTTTCAGCGACAGTGTCCTCCCGAGTCGCTTCCATATTGGTCTCGCTGTCGTAGGCCTGCCAGAGCACCTCAGGGATCGCGTTGTTCGTTGCGACCAGCCGTTTGTTCGCCCCTTCCTTCGTGCCGCTGCCAGCCTGGAGCTCGAATGCGTCCCACTCAGTCGCTAGGGCTTCGAACGCATCGCCGACGGTCTTGTGAGTGAACTCGGCACCTAGCCCGTATCCCATCGTGATCATTGTCGGGACGTCGACGGCCCCACCCTCACCGATCGGATTCGTCCCACGATCGATCTGACGAAGCACTTCGTTGCGTGCCAGTCGTTTCGCACGCTCCTTCTTGGTGGCCTTTTGAGAGGTACGCTGGGCACGCAGTTGGGCGCGCAAGGAACTGACTTCGGTCTCGAGAGTCTCGATGCGCTCGACGATCGCGTCGACCTTTGCAACAGGGTCAGCCTCGCCATTCGTTTCACTCAGGCCATGGAGTAAGCGACGGACGGCTGCCATCTCGAGGGAGTCGGATCGAAGCATCTCGCGCTCGATTCGATCAAGGCGGGCCTCAGTCGCCTCACGGTCCTTAAAGTGTTGCATGGCCCTCCTCCGCTGGACTCTTCATGATCTGTTCGATGCCGAGAAGCGTCAGTGTACTCTGTTGGGTTGCGACATCCATCGTACAGCCAAGGTATCCCGTGGCCAGTAGTTCGGTTGCGCCGAGTGTGGGCTCAGTAATGGTCGATTGGCAGTCGCGACAGTAGACCCGTGGGATCGACCAAACATCGTCGCCTGCATACTGAACCGCATAGGCACTGACTGAATGGCCCTCCT
The DNA here is from genome assembly GCF_037996645.1 of Halalkalicoccus tibetensis. Taxonomy (NCBI): domain Archaea; kingdom Methanobacteriati; phylum Methanobacteriota; class Halobacteria; order Halobacteriales; family Halalkalicoccaceae; genus Halalkalicoccus; species Halalkalicoccus tibetensis. The sequence goes on along the minus strand of NZ_JBBMXV010000003.1, from coordinate 565,951 downwards.
GGAGGGCGGTTTTGCAGTAGCTACAGCGCTCTTCTCGAAGCTGGTAGCCAGCGAGGAACTGCTCGGCAGGCGCAGTGATCAGCATTCCTGGACCTCGCAGCTCGGGGCATGGAACGTGGTTCGATGGAGATCCCGTTCACGGATGGATTCGCGACCGCAAGAACTGCAGCGCCAGTACGTAGTGGCGTTGGGGATTGTTGGCGGTTCCCAATGGGGGCCGGTGATGTACTGCAGACTAGTTGTTAAGGCGATACTGTTTTCTGGGGTTGAGTGATTAATCTTCATTGCTTCTGGTAGCCAGAAGCGCGGTCGCGTGTCCTACCACGCGGCCATAATTTTGCTATGGCATCACGCGCTTCTTGTCCACGTGTTATGAAGACCAGAAAGATATAGTTTACGGATGTCTATCTCGGAAGTAGATAGTCAGAAGTAAATTAAGGCTGGGATGACGATAGTCTTACGGGGGTGTATAGTAATCCACAACCAATCGAGTATGGCGTTAACAGACGATGATCTCAACGAGATGGACCGCTGGATCCTAGAGTTCCTCTCTAAACACGAATGGGCCACTCCAAATCTATTACGTCATCTCTATAGTGAGGAAATTAAAGACGTAAGCCGACAATGGATAAGTAGCAGAGTTGGGCGACTATTAGAGCATGGACATTTAGAACGAGTCCATCCAGATGCATACGAAGTACAGTTGGTGACTGACCCACGTGGCGAAAGTACTACTTGATGAATTTCTAATATATAGGGTGGCTCTGCTATCAGCATCGATTCCTCCTGTGTTGCGTACTGTTTGACCATATCCCTATCTAGTTCGGCCCTGAGGATCAGTGCTTCAAGCGCGTGCTCTTCCAAGACATCAAGATCCGAGATAACTGACTGAATCCCATGTAAAACGTTATCCTGACCGGACTACGGACGCTATACAGAATGATCGGGCTCTGCTGTTTATCCGTATAGCTACCAATTGGTTTCAATTCCCACTATCTGTGCGTATCGAGCGTGGAATAGCAACATCAATCTCTAGCAACAATCCCAAAGCTCGTTGGCCCGAATCGATTTTTCGCCTGTCGAACCTCGATCAAGCGCGCGGGTCTGCATCAAACACATGCATTTACCAGGGAACGATGTCTTCAAAGCTGCCTAAGCCGTCTACGCAAGCCTGCGCGAAGCACATTACCATTATCTTAGGATGATAGTCCCCGTGCTCGTCGAACACAAGGTCAATGACGTCTCGAATTTCTTTGACGGCATGCTGAATCGCTGCATTCGAGAGGCGGTCGCTGAACGGGTTTGATCTGTTGCCGATCGATGTATCGAAGCCAGACACGAGCACCGTAAAACCCTAGTCACCGACTCCTAAACAGTCTCTGCAACCCACGGAATGTAACGGTACTGTCATCACAGACGATGAAGCTATGCACTACTAGGTAGATCTCGCCAACGAAGCAGCACAGTCGACATCGAGAATCGTCCCGACCGCATCTCAGGGACTACTTCAACGCTTAATGTGACGCAAGTAGTCTTCGTAGCTTCTCTCCGCTCCTTGGTGAACTCCTTTCTTTTATGACAACGGCTCAGAAAATCGTAGAATATCTTTGGAAGTACTCTGCAGCCATTTTTGATTTAGTTGACAGTTACAAATAATAGCGGATTCTGCGTCAGACAATCATTTGTTTTTCGTACAAAAGAATCAAATAAACCCCCTTCGAATGGACAATGCGGTCAGAGGCTGTCAGAGGCACCCATCGTCCCCGTTATAGCCCAAAGTCTTATTGATAATTAGAGGGATAACTACGGTGGGGAGAATGTGCCTCTGACAGCCCACTCTCCCCATTCACGTGTAGTCACTAGTTACAGCCTCGGGTCGAACTACAGTCGTCTTCCACAGTGACTGGTGAACCGACGTTCGCAGCTATCATATTATCTACCAACAGGTTTACATTCGTAGCACGTGATACAGTAGATGCCTGATCACACCGATATTCGACGGCGATCGGGCATCGGCTCGGGAGTCGCCTGCCTCCCTTAACCGTCGCTGAGTTATCGGTTGGGATTTTCCCCAACCGGTTAGCCACTCATCGGAGAGGGCACCGGTTATCTCCTGGAGTAGCTCTTTCTGAGAGGGTGGTGTGGTATGACACCCAATATACACTTGTATGACATATTCAGACGTTTTCGGCGCATTTCAAGTGAAATTCATGCACGAATATGAGTGAAATCAATTAGACCACCAGTAGTAAAACCCCTCGGTGTTCATGGGGGTAATGAGGTAAGAGACCATGCAAAAGAAACTCAGCCGACGACGGTTCGTCGAAGCGGCAGGTGCAGCAAGCGTCTTCGCGCTCGCAGGATGTACTGACGAGGGCGAAGAAGAAGAGGATCCCGCAGGCGACGAGGAGGATCCCGCCGAGGACGACCCGGCTGCAGACGATCCGGCCGAGGACGACATGGAAGACGATCCGGCCGAGGACGACCCGGCCGCGGACGACGAAGAAGATCCGGCCGCGGACGATGAAGAAGATCCGGCCGCGGACGACGAAGAAGACCCGGCCGCGGACGATGAAGAAGATCCGGCCGCCGATGACGAAGACCCGGCCGAGGACGACCCGGCCGCGGACGACGAAGAAGACCCGGCCGCCGATGACGAGGAAGACGGCCTCGGTGACGACGAGGACGACCCGGCCGCGGACGACGAGGAAGACGGCCTGGGTGACGAGGAAGAGGACGACCCGGCAGCCGACGACGAAGACACGCCTTAGACGGCGAAATCGGCTTCCCCCGGCCCAATTCTAGCCTTTTTTGGATGGCGAACTAGAGACCTCTGACTGGGCAGTAGTACAAGCAGTGAAAGGCTACTGGGAGAGACATCGTACAGAAAGTCGGCTGCCCTACCGGAAAGGTACCGGACACCGTCCTGCGGCATACGTACCACTACGACAGTCCACTGATAGCAGGCACTGACAGTGAAGAATAGTTAAATTTAATAAGGTAGAATTATTAGTTAAGATACGCACAGCGAGAAGGGCTAACTCACGGGACGGAGCCAAGGGAACACACGAGGGATGTCATAGTCCTCTCATCGCTGTGCGTGACTTTTACCGAGCTAGTTTCAACGCAACTACACCAGCGTTCGCTCCAGTAATCCTCCATCCCCTGAGAGTTGTCATAGCCCTTGAGGCACCGCTATAGAGGAGCACCAGCAGACGAAGCAAGGAGACTCCGAGAACAACCATGGGATCAGAGAGCTGCTGAAACACAGGCGATCATGTACACAAGCTCGAAAACGCTGCAATATACGGGTCCAGTAATCGTCTTGATCGAGATCAGCACTGCTAGATGAACAGTGGTGGGTGTATTCGAACTCCGTTTCTAATCTGAACCACGGGGATGGAACCGGACTGGCGGTTCCCATCCTCAGTGGAACTGATGCAACGGGCACCCGTGCGACGACGCTGGTGGATCAACCGGGCGCCCATGTATAATACAATCTCAAGCAAGTAAAAGATAATGGTATCTGTCGTTAATGAGCCTCTGTGAGTGGTCGAACTCCAGTCCTTGTTGGTGACAGTCCTACCTATGACCATTGTTCCAAATGATCCTGATCGGTTGTCCAGGGGATCACTACGCAACTATCAGTTTGCTATAGCATGAGAATGCTAACCCGGACCGAAAAAGGCCCGGGCAACATGAGACACCTATCCGCGGTTGGGCGAGACCTGAAGCACTCGCCAGGTACTGATATCTAGTCTTAGGGCATATGCTTTCTGGCGTAACGCGCGTTACATAATATCAGTCATAGTTCTCTAGATAGAGAGTCAAAGAAGGACCGGGTCAAAACCAGAGCTACTCTATGCCAGTTTGCCCTACTCAGAGACAGCAGAGACGGCTACAACACTCTGTTCGTTCAAAACCTATCCGGATGGATAGGCTAAGCGACAGCGGTGACCAACCACGACTAAGCAGGCGACTGATATAACCCAGGTCGCCAACTGACAATGCAGTCCCGTAGTACTTAATTCCTCCTATTCCGTCCAAATTTTAATCTACTATCTATTACAATAGCCAGAATATGAAACGAGTGTCATCTATTGTAGATAAAGATTGCAGCCATCTATGAACGGATGTCATTGTCCCATCTGAAATGAAATCAGAGGAGGAGTAACAGTTCACAGAAATCACACTCTATGAGCCACTATAGAAGATCGTCTACACACTGGCCGCCCGCATTTCCTGTTGTAGACTAATCAAGGCAGAATTGCATAGTGACCACTAGCTGCTATGATAATAGGTGCACACAACGACGAAGGGTTTGCGTCTACCGATATGGGTTATAGTCGGTAGACGCTGGTGGGGGGGAAGACCCTCCGTCGCTGTGTGCTATTTACTTCTTATCTTGCTCTGTATTAAATCTGGCTATATAGAAATTTAATTCTTATCTTATTATCTTCTATCTGTTAGAATCCAGAAATTAATCCCGAGACAGGGTTTTATAGGTGATTCAACGGCTTTCACTGCCACAACTCAACTCACGGCCCCTTAACGAACCTCGGCGCGGATAGCTCACTCTGTAGCCATGCGAGGAGCCAGAACACTGCCACCAGTATCCAACTGAGACATTGAACGAAAATACAGTAACTTAAAAACACGAAGGAGCGAATATTAGAACATGGGGGACTTTAATGAGCGGGTGCTTCTGCTCGATGCACACCGGAACCAATCATTGTACTTCGCCCGATCACTGAACAAACGGGGCATCGGAGTGACCGCAGGCTGTCGATCACGACTAGCACCAGGACTGCTCACAAAGCACACGGACGAGAAATATCTCTATCCTGATCCGAACGAAAACGCGGAGCAGTTTGTCGAACACCTCATTCAGTTTCTCCAACAGAGGCCCCATACCGCCGTCATTCCGATGGCGGATCGAACGCATACGATTCTCTCGAAACACAAAGACCGGATCGCCGAAACGAATACGCTCGTCGGCGTCGAAGACTGGGAGAAATTCGCAATTGGAAACAATAAGATAGCACTCGTTGAGATCGCCCAGACGTGTTCGGTACCGGTTCCCAACACCCATACACCGGACTCGATCGAAGATATCCGACAGCTGAAAGACGAGATCTCGTACCCGGTCTTGCTCAAGCCGCGAGTCACAACCGTACAGGACGCAAACGGAAGATATCGAGAAGCACGCATCGGGGAAGATAACTACGTGGAGTCACCGTCCGAGTTAGTCGCGACGTTCAATTCGTTCCTCGAAGAAGGCGAGTATTATCAGCACGACCCACCATTCATTCAGGAAATAATTCCAGGGGAAACGGTAGCAACAGGGGCTCTCGCCAAGAATGGGGAGATCCGTGCAGCATTCCAGGAAAAGCGGCTCCGAACGTATCCAATCGAGGGCGGTGTTGGTGCGGTACGAACTGGGATACATGAGCCAGAAATGTTCGCATACGCACAGGATATCGTTGCAGCGCTCGACTGGACGGGTCCTGTCTACGTCGAGTTCATGCAGACTCCAGATAGAGAGTTTTATCTGATCGAAGTCAACGGTCGATACTGGGGATCACTTGGCTTGGCTGTCAACAGCGGTATTGACTTCCCCTGGTATCATTACCAGCAACTACGAGGTGACGACTTCGAGAAGGACTATTCCTATCGGATCGGTGTGCGACAACGGCGATTGTTCTATACCGATATCAAATGGATGCTCGCAAAGCTCTCTGCAGGAGAGATCGGTGCCGTCCCGACGTTTATTCGGTCGTTCTTCGACACGACCGATGACGTACTCCAACTCGACGATCCACTGCCGGCAGTAGGATCAGTAGCGTGGGCTGGAAAACGAGTCCTCGAAAAAACAGCCCATTCGATAAACGACCGATAATCCGGAGAGTGGTGACAGTCGTAGACCTCATACTGCTCGAGGCGGAATAAGATGTAATTCGCTATGCGGTATCGATCCAGAGGTGAAGATCGCGGTCGGCGTTCTCACGAGTTGGTTCCGCAGGCACCTCATCGTTGTAGAGCAGGAAGGTTAGCCGGAGATCCTCACCAAGCATCGTCGGTGTGATCGTCTGCTCTTCGTGAACCGTCTCATTGTGATCAACGGTCGTCGTGAACCGATCGAGCTCGTCACGTTCGACTACTTCCGTTTCTGTCTCTACTTCATCACCCTCACCGACAGTCTCTCCTTCAACCCGCTCGAGTTGGACCACTACTGAATAGTCGACCGTCTCGTGCTCGTTGTTCTCGATGCCGATAATCAGCGACTGGGGCTCACCCTGAAGGAACTCCTCGGGGTAATCATCCGCTACGAGGTCGCCATCGTCGTCCTCGGTCAGCAGGTAGAACTCGGTGAACTGCTCGCCGTCTTGCGGGACTGCAACAGCGAATCCGACGCTCCCAACCGCGAGAAGAATCGCCAGTGCGAGTGCGACGTTCAGCGCCCCGTCTAACCGATCATCGGGCTCAAACAGCTCCGCTCGTCCCGTAGCAATCCACTCACGGTACGGTACTGAAAAGCGCTGTTCAGGCTCAAGCTCTCTTCGTCGAACGGCCCCAATAACTGCACACGCGATCGTGAAGCCACTGACGCTCAATACGATGGGCGCAAGCCGGATCCCCCATGGTGTGAAGTTCAGCAAAAGCCCCAGAAGAGGGACGATCGCGATGCTCATCCCTATCGCGAGTGCAACTCGCTCGATCGGATCGATGCCCCGGTCTCCACTCGTTTCTTCCTCATCCTCTACAGGTGGCCGTCCCCGCTCGGGGAAGAGAGCAGCAATAAAAGCATAGCCAGGGAGAAACAGTACGAACGGCAGCCCAAGCAGAATGCGAAGCGGTGTCTCACGAACAATAGGCGATGCTACCGCAAGCATCGTCAGAAGTGTCAGTATAATCACGGCTACAAGGTCGGCCGGAAAGCGGCGAAGCGGCTCCGGCAATAGCAACCACCAGCCGCGATCGGATGCCATATATCCCATTACATATGGGACCTAAAAAATCAGTCGGTATAGATTGGTAAAGAACAATCAATCACGCGGAGACCGCAGACCGATCTCTCTACTCCACACAGAGAGCTACACGAGTTCTTTGGTCGAAAATCGCTACCAAGAAGACGATCTATCAGAATAAGGGTGTTTGCTACCGAAGATCACACTACAGCTATTCGCAATCAACACCGGAGTAGGAGCCCGAATACCAACATACATATAAGATGGTATACAATATGGGAAGTAATATGTCGAATACAGGTAGTGAACGAGATGCCGTTCTATTACCAACAGGGTTGAACTCCCACAGTTACATTACAGCGCGTTCGCTTTCTCGGCACGGAATTCATACGGTCCTCGCATCGGATCGGGCTGATCTTCCCGTCTATGCAGGACGCTACAGTAACGAGACGATCATCATTCCGGCCGCCGAGGACGACCTCATTGCGTACAAGGACGCATTAGTCGGAATTGCGGCTCGACCAGATATTCGGACCATCATCCCGGCACAGCCCCAAGACACCTATCTGCTCTCGAAATATGAAGAGGAGTTCGAAGAGTACGTCTCAGTCGTCACCCCCTCATTCGAGTCACTCAAAAACGTTCATGACCGGTTGCGTCTGAGCGAAATTGCCGAAGAAGCCGGCGTACCTGTCCCCGAGACACGGCTGCTCGATGAGGTCGACGATTGGAGTCCCGAGCTCATCGTCAAGTCTCGGTACAACCTACTAGCCGAGGAGTACGCCGACTCCTATACCCCACACGACATGGGGATCGTGAAGACGATCGAACACCTCCAGCCGGGCGAAGAGCCGGATGTGGCGGTACTGTGTGAAAAGATGGAGCACACACCGATTGTACAGGAGTATGTCCACAGCAGCGATGAATACGTCTTCGGCGCGTTGTACGACCACGGGGAAGCAAAAACAACGTTCCAGCACCGTCAGATCCGAGCCGATTCATACACTGGTGGTGGCGGTGTGTATCGGAAGTCAGTGCATATCCCGGAACTCGAAGAGGTGGGTCGAACACTACTCGATGCACTCGACTGGCATGGCCTTGCCTGTATCGAGTATATGCGGGATGCTGAAACTGGTGAGTTCAAACTCACGGAGATCAACCCACGCATGTGGCAATCGCTTCCATGTGCGGTTCGGGCAGGCGCGGATTTTCCGCATGATTTCTGGCTTCTGGCGACCGAACAAGGAGATCTGATCGAACCGGGCTACAAAGTCGGTGTCGGTAGCCACTATCTGTACGGTGAGTTGAAGTATCTAGCAAGTCTCGTACAAACAGATTCGACCCTTGTTGAACCTCCCTCATTCATGTCTTCGATCAGTGACGTTCTTTTATCGATCGTGGCCGAGCCTCACTTCGATACCGTCTATCTCGACGATCCCTTACCGATTGTCTATGGGGTCCGAGAGGCTATTCGAAAATCCAGACGGCCATAATAGAGCGTCTCGAGCCGTCTCTCAAATGTATTTAGCAGGATGGTTCCGCTGTAGATCGACAGACGGCACTGAAGCACGCAGTTGCATATTCAGTTGAAACGAGAGAGGGAAAGCAACGGGCGATCAACGACCACGATTCTATAATCATCGATATCTGTGACGCCTTCGGGTAGTCGGATCTCAAAAACCCAGTCTTCTCCAGTCGGTAGATTTGTTATATTAGTAAAGCTGTCTTCAGTGCCCTGACTGTCTTCATTGTAGAGGATGATACCAACTTCGACGTAATCGAGATCGCTCCCAGTATTGTTTACGACGATACCCTCGATTCGTGTACTGAAGTCTTCCTCGATGAATTCATACTCGAGGATCTCAAGCCCCTCAATATCTGATACTCCTCCTTCAAGCAGTTCATCTACTTCAGTTCGTCCTCCCTTTTCAGTGGCTTCTTCCGGCTCCCCATCCTCCTCACTCTCATTTCTGTCCTCGTTGTCACTCCCCATACAACCAACGAGAGGAACAGCTGTTGCTGTACCACTCATAGCAATGAATTTTCTTCGTTTCATGTTATATTCCCTCTCAAGTTCGGAATATATATTAGTATCTTAGCTAGAAAAATACATATTAATTCTACAAATCATATTGTAGATATCAAGGAGGAGTGATAGAACCAGAGCTTTTTCTCGGCAAAATAGCGCTCTGAAGTGTTTAACGGGCGCTTCAGAAGTTCGGATATATTCGGGTTCAACAGCTAACGTCTATAGCCCGGATTTCAGAGGGGTTTAAACGGTCCTACGACGGTACAGCATCATAGAGCGTCTGAGGGCACGGCTCGTACGTCAACTGGAACGACCATAGTGATCCGTACCATGCAATTGGTCACGAGGAGCGCACAAACTCCAAATCCCTCACAGACCCTCAACAAACGAGGCTCCCAGTAGAGAACTCAGTCGTGAACGTCGACAGAAGTCTCATTCAAAGAGAAACGGTCTGCTGGGTGTTTAGATTGTCAGGACTTCGTTCCAAGGAGTTCCCTGTAACTCCGTTTTACCCGATCACGGGATCGTGATTCTCGTGGTACAGGCACGCAATGAATGGAATTCGTACTCTCTGTTTGCACGGTATTCCATCTGCACACTCACGTGCGCAAATCAATTTTCCACGGCTGTTTTTCGGTGGGGCAGTAGGAGTCTCGTCTGAGCTGGGCTCGAATTGATCGAGAATATCGGCAATCAGTACGGATGGCATATAAAATTCATTGATTGTCTGGTAAATAATCTTTCTACTCAGAAGATGTTGTAAATACACTATAGAGACGGTAGCAATCAGAGTTTGATCAATCATTTCGGCTCAGTTCAAAAGTGAGTACTGTATGATAGTTGTGGTACGAATAGCGGCGGGTGAATGGACACCTGCCGCGTCCGTCTAAGACGGATGACATGCACGCGCAACCAACGCGTCGGGGCTTTCACCCCACATTCCCCTATGCACCGAATATTATTACATCTGTTGGCCGATGGATTCTATACTATCCATATAGCTCGCCCTAGAAATGCAGGATGGTATACTATAGGACAAGGGAAATAGACACACACCCATCTTGTACGAGTAGCTATCGGTGGCCTCTCACATAGTCAACAACAGATCCCTACAATCACTGTAAGTGGTTGAGTGGCTCGTAAACCCCGCTCCCTCTAATATCCTTTTCAGTAATTAAATTTAAGTATTTACAGTATCCAATATTTGGTAGCGCACAGCGACACGGGTTTGCCATTCGCAAGTGGTTGCTTGGTCGGCATCGGCCCGTGCTTAAGGCTCATCCTCCGCCTCCACCTTATCGCTGTGCGCCATTTCTGAGCTCCTGTCCTCAGCGGAGTACCATTACTGCTGGGGATCATAGCACTAGTAGTATAACTGATAGCCAGTAGAGAGTATCCAATCGCAACCACAATCACTATCTCATCGGGCGAGTCCGTAGCATAGACTGCAAACATTTATATCTCTATAGATATATCTAAAATTAATGGCTACCTGTGGCTCATGTGGTGGACATGTTACTGATCGCTTCCGGCAGGTTTTCGGATCAAACGATGGCGAGGTTTTCGGATGTCTAGACTGTCAGGAGAGAGGCGAAGTCATCAATGGGAAAGCGGCACATGATAATACTGAATCGGCGTAGTGCTCTGATGATCTACCGGGAGCTATTCAAGTCCAATAGATCGGAATTCAATGATACCTAGCAAAATAAGTAGAGCCGTGGAAAAGCGGGCTCCGGTGAGCGATCTCTCTTATTCGACGGAAGAGATATGTCCATTTTACAGTATAGAAGCTCATCGAGAGCAACCACAGTACCACTTTGGCACAGCAGTCGGGACTACTCCCAGAATTCTGGCACTGTCGCATCGATCTGATGACCACCTGATTGAAAGCTGTCTGATACAAGCGTTCGCAGATCACCGTCCATCGATAGCGGTCCCATGACATTAGAGAGCAGAATATCCTGTGTTTCAGTTCGATAGAGTTCATACCAGGCATCCCCATCAGTACTTGCCAACAGAACTGAATCGGTCGCATCGGGGTTCATCGGAGAGTATCCAAATGGCATGAGACAAAGCTCGCGCCCATCATCCTCGCGGATATGCCAACGTCGTCTGGCAAACGTCTGCATGCGGTCGTTGTCTGTCTCGAACTGCAGTGTGCTATGGTGTTCGAACTCCTCAACGCCGTCAGGTTCCTCATCCGGGGTATCGCGTTCCCAGCGAATGATACCCTCTGGAGTACCGTCAGTGCCGAGTACGATGCAATCTTCAAATGCACTGATCTGAGTGACCATTGGTGCCTCACCAGTTTCACCGATCTGCTCCCAGGAATCACCTAAGTCGTCGCTCCAATGAAGCTGGGTGTTAGCGTTGTCACCAACGGCGACCCAGATCCGCTCAGCGTGCGGATCGTACTCGACATCGTGTATGTGAAGATTTGGTGCATCCTCTGTACGGAGTTCGGCTTCGAGAATGCGGTTGAAACTCTCCCCGCCATCAGTTGAGAGAATAACCTCGTTGGGATGATTCCCGTCCTCAAAATCTGACTGTCCGTACGAACCAATAACGATGATATCCTCGTAAACCACGTGAGCGAGGCTGTTCGAGACGCGTCCCCAGTCGAATTCGTAGACGGTCTCATGATCCTCAACATCTTCGTCTAAGAGAATCACGCGTCCAGTTGTTTTATCGGCACGACCGCCAACACCGACGACAACACGCCCACTCTCAGGAACGATCACCGACTGGATATAGTCGTTCGTGTCCTCGTGTTCGGTAACTGTATATAGTGTTTCAGTTGTCTCCCACCAATCGTCACTGATAAGCACGCGATTGGAGCGGCCACCGTACATCCGCTCGTTGTGATCAACCCAGAAAACGTGACCGTTTGAGCGTTCATCATGAACCTCCAGATCGTAATCAGTGATTGGCTCCCCATCGTGCTCCACATCATTCTGCTCTTCGTTCACTTCCTCGTCAGAGTCAGGCGGTTCCTCATCGTCATCTTCAGTAGAATCTGCTGTACTGCCGTTTCGCTCATCTGTACACCCTGCAAGCGCAATACAGGGACATGTCATTGCAGTTGTGTGGGCAATAAACCGTCTACGATCCATATCTCAAATAACAGTTTGGACACGCATATAGATGTTGTATTATAGTCATTAGTAGAGAAAACCAGTTGTAGAAGAGATAAGTTGGGCAGAATCGAGGTGGGTCCTCGATTCGCCGAAACGATGTGAGAGGGCACCCACCCGATGACACTGAACCAGTAACCGGCTGGGACATCCCTGTGAAGGGATACACTCGGCAACTAAAAGATAGATCTTCTTGATGAGCCGATGATCAGTTTGTAGTATTCCGTGTTAGCGTCCGGCTAGGAAGTCACTATTGGCCCAGATACTATCAATTTAATTACATAGATGAACCATATGTCGACAGTTAGTCTTCATAAAAAAGCCGCCTTTCTATAGAGTCTTTTCTATATTTTATCATATACCAATAGATATAATATATTTCGATTCGTTGTGCGAATATCGGTGAGAATCGATGATGCCAAACAAGAACAAGATCAACCGGCGTTCATTCCTCAGTACGAGTGCAGCAATCGGAGTGTTCACTGTTGCCGGTTGCGCTGAAGGCGCTGAAGACGAGGACGACGAATCCGATGAAGCTGACGAAGAGCAGGATAGAACGGATTTTGAGATCGAAGAAGTTGCTGATGACCTCAGCAATCCATGGGCAATCGCGTTCCTTCCGAATGAGTCTGAAATACTCATTACAGAACGGGAAGGGAATCTAAGCCTCCTTGATCGGGACGATGGAACGCTCGAACTTATCGATGAGACACCAGAGGTCTATGCAGAGGGCCAAGGTGGACTGCTCGACGTAGCGTTGCATCCAAACTTCCCGGATGAATGTTGGGTTTATCTCACTTACTCAGTGACGAACGACGATGGTGAGTCAGCTACAGAACTTGGTCGAGGACGCCTCGATACGGAGGAGCAAACTCTCCAGGACTTTGAGGAGCTCTATGTCGCCGAACCCTATATCGAAGGTGACGGCCACTTTGGCTCTCGGATTATTTTTGACGACGACCAGACGCTCTATATGACGACTGGTGACCGACAGCTGAAGGATTTCGGCGAGGACCATGTATCTCAGGATACAAGCAACGGAGTCGGTGCGACGTTGCGATTCATGCCTGATGGTACTATTCCCGATGATAACCCGTTTGTCGATGAGCCGGATGTCCACGACGCGATTTTCAGTTATGGACATCGGAACAGCCAGGGGATGACTATTCATCCAGAGAGTGGTGAAATATGGCAATCAGAGCACGGTGAGGAAGCCGGTGACGAGATCAATATTATTGAAGCGGGAGGCAATTACGGATGGCCAATCGCACACTATGGCTGTGAATATGATACAGATATTCCAGTCGGCGATCTGCCGGATGAGCGTGATGATACAGTGAACCCTGTGTACTATTGGGAATGTGGGTCCGGTGGCTTCCCACCTGGTGGTATGACGTTCTACGATGGAGAGGCATTCCCCGATTGGCAAGGAGATCTGTTTGTCGGAAACCTGCCCGGAGAATACATCGGCCGATTCACCGTCGATGATAGAGATGTTGCGGAAACGACTCCACTACTAGAGGACCAAGAGTGGCGAATCCGCGATGTTGAGGTTGCCCCTGATACAGGTCATCTTTACATAGTAATAGACGAGGAGAGCGCTCCTCTTGTTCGTCTGGTTCCTGCGTAGGATACTATCCTGTTTTATAAACACATACAGTAACGCTCATAGTGGGATCTGTTCCCGGATCTGATCAGGAATTGCACTAACGAAAAACCCGGTCATAACAATAGAGGCGATCAGATACTCAGAGAGGGTTGAAGTATAGGTATACCCATGCAAAACGTAGTATCCCCAAACGCATCCACACGTTAGCATTGGCGATGCTAATACGATGTTGTATCTAATGGTCTTCTTGGTTTCCTCGGCCGGAATGAGAACCATTCCTTGTTGTCTTGGAGAGTACTGAAATAAGATAACACCACTCACTTCAAAACCTAACAGTTTGGCTACCAGATAGTGTGTCAGCTCATGAAGTATAGTTGCGGGAAACATCAGGACTGTCACGAGAACCCTCGCACTAGTCAGAAATCGCCCTTCTTTGTTAGTCCCTCTTTTTGCGGTCTCTCTGTCCTGGTGAGAATGTGCAATATCCCCAAAGGACAATATCGGATCTTCTTTCACCGTTGTAGAAACTTCCTATCAAAAGTTAGTTATATGATTGATAATACACACTACATACCCAGTATATTCCTCTGGAGGGAAACGTAACTTACTTGCTAACGATGGTTCTGGTAAGAGTTCCTCTATAGTTTCGCTCTATAATCTCCATTCACAGAGAAGCGAGCGCTGATCTCATGTGGTGTAGTCCTAGTAAATGGATTGCAGAACGCTGGTAATGCAACTTAAGGCTACCCTCCGAGAAGCAAAGGCCACCGTCTATTGGTACCAGAAGCCGCGAAGAAGGAGTTTCAAAGACCCGTTCTGGCGATCTCGACTGAGGAGACAACGTGATCAGAAGTTCGAAAATTCTGGGTGAGTTGATTGGACCAGAGTTAGCTGGTACTTGAGTACGTACTGCCTTTGACCTTATTCGCAGCAAGGATGAGTCATTCTCCACTAAAGGTCAACTCTACCTCCCACACAAGCATGTGCTTGAGTGGTATGATCACAGCGAGTACACCTGTGAAAGTGCGATAGCAGTAGTCAGGACTTGCCGGAGGGACTACACCCCCCAATAAAGATAGTCCAGAGAGCAACTCCTCAGTTCTGTATCTCCGTTTCGAACAAACAACGTTATACCCGTATAATTGGAAGCAATTGCATAGGCAACCAGACCACCATTACGCTTGATCGTGCTGAGAAGGGGTGTCTTGATGAAAATCGGACACTGGTCCGTGAGGTACAGATCTGGTCGGGCTCCTCGAGGACAGGGAGCAAGAACCCGTGCGTCTAGATTCTGCACAGGCCGAAGAACTCTCACGGATGACCCCGCAGAGCGGACAGTAGATCTCTTCGAAGAGCGACGATACTGAACCCCCTATCGCTCCCGTAATAGTAGTGCCACAGATTCTGAGATATCTTTCGGTGACGTCCCGAGGAACTCGTTCAGCAACTGCAAGAGGAATGTGCTAATAATAGACGCACGTATTGTAGAAAAAGGAGAAAGATATGATATACAATGCACAAAACGTCGATGAGCGGTCCTGGAGATATGCCTGTCAGCACTGTGGGACCCCGAACAAATCAAAATGCGATTTCTGTTATGAGTGCAACGAAGCGACGGTCGTTCCCATTGTCTATGTGATAAATCGAGCGGATAGCTGCCTAACGACGTTGAGGTAGTAACTATCACCTTCGCTCTGTAGCCAGAATTCATAATCTAATATGGGTTCTCGTATTTTGGATTAATCTCCAAATCAGCCTGCTTACGACTGGCAACAATAGCTATCAATCAACAAATCTATAATCCCACATAAAAGATTCTTCATTTATGGTTGTAGAGAAGACTTTATTCTACCTTCTCACCGGAATGCGAGGAGGAACAAATAGAGTTCGGATTCTCCGCTCGCTTCTTGAGCAGCCCAAAAATGCTAATCAGCTCGCTACTGATCTGAATTTGAATTACAAAACCGTCCGTCACCATCTCGGGCTCCTTACGGACCATGGGATCGTTACGTCAACCGGTAGTCAGTACGCTGAAATGTATTTCACAACTGATGCATTTTCCGAGCATCGAGAGGTGTTTGAGCGAATTTCGTCAGATATTGATAGCAGTAGTCCAGAGAACAAGGAGAAGCCTACATGATCTATTGGACTCTTAGTGGTGCGGTTCTTTCCATTCTCTCAATTGGGTTGCTGTGTGTTCTGCTGGTAGTGTGGGTTCGTAACTATCGCCAGTATCAAACCAGTCTTACAGTCGGCTTTCTCTGTTTTGGCATCGCATTACTTTTGGAGAATCTGAGTGTGCTTTATCTGTGGTATATGATGGAAATGATGTACGTAACTGCTACTTCAATGCAGCAACTGTTTTTACTCGTTTCATTCCTGGAGTTTCTTGCTCTAATCGCGATTACACGGGTTACTCTCCAGTGAGTGGTCGATATTGAGCGATGCGGGTAAAATTGTCAACGTCTGATATCACCACGTGACTCAGTGTCGATATCTACCTAGCTAAACAGACACAATAATATCATGTAATTTTTCCTAGTGTAATAGTTAGATAAGTATATAATTAAATTACTATCTAGATTGTATTTATACTTGAGATATTCACAAAGACATGCACTTGATACAAGAGATATGATTACCAGCTATATGCTGTAGCACGGCATTACACTGAGACACGTGTTTTGGGCTTCAGAGTAAGGAAATAGACGAGACTGGCAGAGAATTCAGTGCGCTACGAATAGGGCACAAGCCTTAATGTCTGAACGGCCAGTGCCCGATCGGTCATTGACGTCCGATCGCTAAAAGTCTGGATATGGACGAATAGTTGATTCACTACTGAATGGGGAGCACAAGTCTTCTATTCATCTTGATGTAGAACACGTGGCGGCAAGTGAGGATAGTTACCGTCACCTGTTGAGTATTGGTTCTCATATATCTTGTCTTCGACAGCACTCACTCGCTCCTAGAAATAGGCAAGTAGAACGGCCAATCCACCAAGAGGAATGAGCACTCCCATTCCTCGCACTCCGGATCCATCCCTACTCGTCTCACGCCCCACGCGATTATGATCCCAATCGGAAATTGAATAATAAGTGCAGACAATAAAATGACCATGGCAAGCCCTTCCATTGTAGCGGCGTTCCGTCGAGCCGTACTCGGTTTTGTGGTCACGACTAGCATACCGCCTGTTTTGATCAAAGCAGTACATCTCCTATAATATAATAATATTGATGCGGTGTCAACTATGGAGTATTTCGATATTGGGAGGAGCTATAGTGGTCAGAGGCACATACACTCCTCCCAAATCTAGTTATGTAGTTGATTGCAATAACTCTTTTGTAGTAAATAATAGAGGGTGACATAGTCAAGGTATAATGACTCCGATAATTCTAATAATCCTCATTTAACTAGAATACCACTTTGAGTATTTGGGATCTATCAAGGGTTTAGCTGATAACGTGCGAAAATTCATTGTCGATAACCGTCTATCTCATCTGCCTGTAATTGCTTCCGATTAATTTGGATGTTGTCAGGAAGCCACTAAGGTGGGGTCGCTAATAAGCATATATACCGAGGTCACCGTCAACGAGCTGGTCGTTATACTGACACTGCTCAACACCCAGCGATCTACACTGACTAACGAGGTTGTAGGAATGGATCAAGGTGCTTCATGCAAAAAAGGAACGAATTCTCGTTAAACGTATTTCTGAAAATATCGAACTAAGTTCAATGAGCCTCGAGCCTATGCCATGACCCGCAGCGTGATGATAGAAAAGTTCGTAAAATAGTCAAAAAACCTCAAAATGATAAATCATGATACCACTCTGGCTCTGAGTTCGTTTTCTGTCTCTCCACTAAAGGCAATGAGAATAATGTACTGAAACACAGTTAGTTCCTGTTGTTACTGGTCTCTTTGTTGAGTATCCTATACTCTATTTATATTATTATATGGTATTGTACTTTTCGATATATAATATATTTAAATCCATTATGGATAACTACAGAATTAAAAAGATTAATAAGCTATAGCAGTCAATTATCTGACTGCACTGTCTATTGACAGTGTAACTATGGCCTCAAAGGGATGAGGGAAAGTCCTTATCCCTTCGACAGGCACTAAGAAGATACGTTACCTGGATAGAGGAGAGCCTCTGAAGTACAAATCACCGTTTCATCGACCGCAACATTGCCGTACCTAATTGGACCATTCTCCGACCTTTTATCATGGTTCTACCTCCCTGCGCCATCAATTGCGATCTCTACTTTTGTATGTCGTTGTATTTCTATTTCAAGGGCCGTCTATTCAGAGTATTACAGTATTTGTACTAGATATCTAATGTAGGACGGAGTGAAGGCCAGCGTATTTCCGTCTGGTCAGGGGCATCACTGTGCAATTGCTACTATCGTTAGTACCGAGACATATATGACATCGGAGAATACATTATAGTACAGAAACCACAATGAACATTCGCGACTTTACGTTTGATCATTATGAGAAACTGCTCGATGCCGCACTTGATAATGGGTACACCTTCTATAGTGTGGACGAACACATCCGCCGATCTGATCACGATAATCCCTATATCGCTATCCGTCACGACGTTGATAGAAAGGTCAGTACAGCCCGTTCAATGGCTAAGACAGAAGCCGAACGCGATATCCCCACGACGTACTATTTCCGAACTTCGACCTTTAGTCCAAAGATAGTTGCTGAGGTTGCAGACCTCGGCCACGAAGTTGGCTATCATTATGAGGATTTCGTTAAGTCTCGAGGCAACATCAAAGAGAGTCACAAGCGGTTTGCACGCAATCTTGCGCGTTTTCGTGAGCATGCTGAAGTCACAACGATCTGCCCTCATGGTAGCCCCCTGTCGCCTCATCACAACTTAGACATGTGGACCAACGAAAACAGTATTGAAGACTATGACCTAACTGGCGAGGCATATCTATCAATGGAGACGAGTCACAATGATTCAGCAAAGCCCTCGTATCTCTCCGATACGGGTCGCAACTGGAATACGTCTCTTCCTGGAATCGGACAGCTCTCAACTACTGATGATTTGATCACAGCACTCGAGGCGGATTGCTGTAATCGACTTTATCTTCTTGTCCATCCCGGACGGTGGTCCCGTAGTACTACTGAACAAATTCAACGAGTAGCATGGGATTTAGCCGCAGAAGTTGGAAAAACAGCTGCTAAGACAGTTCATACAATCCTCTAACAGATATATGAGGATAGCTAAATAGAATATGAGGAGCTGTGATATAGTGTGGTTACAACCGCACAGAGTAGATAGAGGGAGTCGACCGATCGGGATTGTGTACTACTACTCTCCTCACGAGAAAACACACCCCATAGATCTCAGAAATCTCAAAATCCATCGTAGAAGGTGTCTGCTTCAAACAGAGTACAACAGTTGCTCTTAATCAGTGTTAGTCTCAATACTACTTAGATCGCTAATGTACTTATTTTCCCACTCACGACGTGCTTCCAGCTCTCGATGACCCCGGTCAGTGGGTTCGTACTTATTTGTTCGCTTATCTATCTGTCCCTTTTTGATTAGCCCTTTGTCAACAAGCGTATCAAGGTTAGGGTATAGGCGACCATGATGAATCTCGGTATCGTAATAATTCTCGAGTTCCGTTTTTATTGCAAGGCCATGCGGCTCGTCGAGTCCACTAACTGCCCATAACAGGTCACGCTGGAACCCAGTCAGATCGTTCATATTCTCTATGAGAGTGGAATCGGTGTCAATATTTCGCATTTATTCATAACTAGTATAGAGAATAAAAATAGATGGAGAGAACACAGATTTTACTATTTATAAAAATTAAAAGTGCGAAACGGTACTACCTACTGGTAAGTTCGATCCCGGTAGTCTCCATCTCTCTGGTCCAGAACCACTAACTAATCAAGATTTGCAGCCTCAAGAGAAGAGTAGAGTGCCACAGTATCTCCGAATCGTAGCTGAGCGAGGAAGCCGCTATCAAAACAGCCATAAAGCATATCCTGTCTGATCATATAGAGTATACTGACGAGGTGTCTACTCCTCGTCAAGAATCGTTCGACACAGGATGGATGTCGAGCAACCTCCCAGGGCATGGGAGATTTTAGACCAGAGAACTATCGTTGTGTCACATCCTGATAAGCCCCTCCTATCCTCTTAGAGATAGTTACTGCCCGGTTATTGTAGAGAGAAGTCTATAAGACATATTTGAGTGTTCTACAGAGGTAAGATCATAACTACGTCAACAAAGTGAATTCAGTTATGAGTTAGCAACTCGATAGTTAGAGATCCACTCTTCATGAGTCGCTATCCTCTGTTTCCCTTGCTCTGTTAAGATATAAGCATTTGTTCGAAGATCATGCTGCCCTTTGCTTACTAAATCAGCCTTCACTAATTCATCAAGATTTGGATATAGTCTTCCAGGCGGGATTTCTCTCCCATAGTATTCTTCGATCTCGTCTTTTACTGCCACGCCATGGGGTTTATCTAATCCGCTAATGACACACAGCAAGTCTCGTTGGAAGGCAGTCAACTCCTTCATAGCTATCACAACTCCGCGCAGATATATAAATATTAGTATAATACACATGTTTCAGTATCTGCTAAGTATTTTTATTTATGTAGTTAACTTTAATTATTACACTAAACTATCGAGGGTCGGATAACTCCGAGGATAAAAGTACGTTATTGATTCCGCACAACTAGGAATATATCACTACTAACAGCGAACTCAACAAAGCGTCCTTTACTAAGATGAGTGCCTACTGCTATCATGTAGTGGGATTTGTTGGTGTAATAGTTACCAGCATTGAGATAATAGCTATTACGACGCCACTAGCGGCGACCGTCCATAGGAACGGGACTATGACCCCAACTAAACCAAAGAAAATTGCAATTCCAATCCCCAATTTTAGTACGTTTGCCTTAGGATCAAAGCCGCAATGCGGGCACTCTGTTACTTCGGTAAAGATTGGTTTATCACAGAGCTCACACAGCTCGAATTCAGTACTTCTCACGTTTATTGTATATTGGTAGTACTGCATTAAACCACCGGTATTTGTAGAATATATTATATATTTTCAGTAGAGTTATCAGGTAATTGTTTGTTATGGCTGTTATAGAAATTATGGATATTATTCGTTCATATAATCGTATTTCTAGTTAATAATTAGTAACGAATCATCATATACAGTTTCGAATTGAGCTCTGAAATGTTTATCGATAGTTATTTAATTATTGGTATTATCAACTTTTCTGGAGTTACGCATGCAAGAGCATAACCATAGACACAGAAGCCGACGATTATACTGTAAAGCGGTTGCTGGATTTGCCCTGACAACATCGCTTGTTACATCCGCAAATGCGGATGAGGGCCCACCCGATAACAGCAACATAGAAAATAATAATGGTGGAATACCGGAAGATTCCTCGGGCTATTCAAACGTTGTCGATATTGTCGAGGCCGGTGCCGATAATAGTGGAGATAGTTCAGTTATTCCGATTCTCAATAAAGTTGCCGAGGACGGTACTCTTGTTCACTTTCCTGAAGGTATTTATTTTACGGATGGCCAGTTCCGTATTGCCAATTATGATAAGTTCGGGATAACCGGAGAAAATGCGACGATTAGTGTTGCTCCGACCAATGGATATGTATTCAAACTCGGTACCTATCAGAGCCCTATTAATGATCTTCAAATCGACGGTCTTACGTTTGATATTTCCAGAGAGAATAAGGAGGGCGAGCTTTGGAGCTTCAAGCAAGTAACAATCTTATAGCACGTGGTATCAATATAGTTGGTACGCATGACACAGCAAGCAAAGGATCCCTCCTTGTAGGACTACAGACTAATAGTGGAACGGGTATTGTTGAGAATATCGATATCTCAGATGGGGATGTCGATACAAACAATGGTAACGGCGGGACGGGCCTCCTAGTGAGCGATTATCATCAAGGAAATATAACAATTCGAGACGTACACGTTGGACCATTTCCTGATAACGGATTATACGTCTCTGGTGCAAATGGTAGTGTTCATGTTGAGGGCGGTGTTTTTGAAAACGCGAATGTTGCTGGTGTTCGATTAAAGGGTGATGGCAGCACTATTGAGGGTGCCCAGTTCATTGTGGACGAGCCATTTGAGGGGTTCGGTGCTCAACGTCCGATTCGCCTCGATAATGGTGTAGGTATGGAAGTACGTAATTGCGATATTGATATGGATGCACCCGTAACAGAAGCACTTCGGATACTCCCGAATGTCGAATCAGCAGTAATCGCCGATGTTACGATGGAATTGAGCGACCAGGTCAGAGATGGTATTGCAGTGACACAGGGAGCAGGTCCAGTGACAGTTGATGATCTCGAAGTAAATGGTAACTCTCGATATGAAGTATATGAATATTAGTAGTAAATTTAGTGATATAGTCAGGAATTCTATCGTGTTATTCTGTTGATGTATAAGTATAGAGATGTTATATTAATAATATTTATATATTTGTAATAGATAAATTCATAGTATTAGAGATAGGAACAATAAGCAAATGTCTGAAAATCATAATAACCTAGCAATAACCACTCAGAAGGTCATAGAGTGTGATCGATGCCATACACAATTTTTGGACGGAAGCCGTCTTCATCGGTTTTCCTTGAATGAGCAAGGAGTTTGGGTTGGTGGTATTTCGAATGGACTCCTAACACAATGGGCGAAGAGCGTTGAACATGCTCGACTTTGCCAGGAGTGTGCGGATGATCTCTGTGATGTTTGGACATCGTTTCTAATCGATAAATCTTATCCAGAAGGATAGTTTGTAGCACGACTATAACAACCAATAGGAGAGATCGTTGGTAGGAGCTACTATATCCTATGTCTCAACTTCTATGCAGGATCACTATTGAACCGATAGAACAGTAGGAGAAAAATGCGCAGCGGTGGCGTTTTGGTCAATGATCCGTAGATCTGCAAACACTCAGTCTCGCCTGCAGTCTAACGGCCGATAACAGCGCCAATGTAGCATGGAACATTTGTTCTCGGGACTTCAAGCAGAGAGGGGTGGAACACACCAATCCACCCTACAGAGACTGGGCTCCTAGTGGATACGTGCGCATATCTGTTAAAACAGGAAGCTAACCCTCAAGGAGTGAACGACGTCAGTAGGAAGAAATGGGATGTATAGTGCCTAGTACCAAACCTTATAATATAGCTAATTGAGCCAGATTACTCCGTTCACGGCTCAAATATTCGTTGCTGGCCACTTGAGTGCCACTCTAACACTTTTTAGCAGAGACTGTTTGTCTCCGCGAAACAGTTGCTTTATTCATAATTCAGATGAATGTAAAAATTAGGCTGCAATGAACGAAGTCTATTTGAGAATAAGGAGGAGGTGATGGACGATCAAACTGATCGACGGCAGTTCATAACCGCGCTCGGTGCCGGCTCACTCGCTCTGACAGCTGGATGTACTGACCAGTTTTCGGACGCCACACCAGGAGGCGACGATAACGGAGAAGACAGCGATGACACGGCACCTGTCGATGACAATGAAGAGCAAGACGCAACACCACCCGCGATCGATCACGGTGAAGTCGTTGATGACTTCGAAGATCTCGATGAGTGGGCTGCTCTTGAAGGTGATATCACACCTGATGAGGATGAAGCGCTTACAGGCTCGCAAGTGCCACGTATCGAAAATGCAGGCAACGTTGCAGGCATGTTTCGCGCGTATCCCGATGGTCTGGACATGGAAGGACACCACCTTTCACTTGCCGTTCGAGTTGAAAACCCCCGTCCTGTTGGCATTACTGTCCGAATACTTGCGCCCGGCGAAGCTGATCAGCTCGAAAGTACCCGAACAATTGTCGGTACATATGAAGGCTGGCTTCGAATGGACGTCGGCTATACCAATCAAGTAGGCGAACCATTTCTCGATGATGTTCAAGAGATCCAGATTCTTATCGAAAGTCAAGATGAAGAGGAAATTCGCTTCTGGGTCGATGATCTCCGGATGACTCCCGCCGCCGATCAAGGTTATGTAATGCTGACGTTTGACGACGGGGTCGAAAGTCAGTACGAAAACGCACTCCCTCTTCTTGA
Source organism: Halalkalicoccus tibetensis (assembly GCF_037996645.1). Taxonomy (NCBI): domain Archaea; kingdom Methanobacteriati; phylum Methanobacteriota; class Halobacteria; order Halobacteriales; family Halalkalicoccaceae; genus Halalkalicoccus; species Halalkalicoccus tibetensis. The sequence goes on along the minus strand of NZ_JBBMXV010000003.1, from coordinate 542,112 downwards.
AGAGCGCGGTATGTCAGCTACTGCATCTGTCGTCCCTGATTCGCTCAACCGCGAAGATCGTATGACGATCGATCATCTCCGCGAAATGCGCGATGCGGGCTGGGACATCTCTTCGCATCCTGAAGGGGAGGCGTTCATGGAGCTCAATGATCCCGAATCGATCCGTCAAGTTATCGAATCAGACTATGAATATCTCGATGAACGTGGCTTCCCTGATGGGGCACGGTCGATGTTCGTCCCGTATCATAATACGAACGAAGAGGTCGTCGAGATCACCCGTGAGTATCACGATCTGAGTTCGTATTTTGGTGGTACACCTAACGCTGTGCCGTTCACGGATCCAATGCATCTTTCGAGAGTTGACATGCATGACCTTGAGGGCTTTACCTCCATGATCGATATCGCTGAGGAGCACAACCAACTTGCAATCGGACTCGCACATGGAATCGTCCCGGAAAACGAAATCGAAGACGACCCACTGGCAGATATGACCACTGAAGAACTTGAGGAGCTGCTTGACTACATCGAGGAGAGCGATGTTCAAGTTGTCACTCCCTCGGACTTACTGGACAGCCAGGAGGATCTCTGAACACCGAATGTGAATGGACCGTAGAGGGCTCGTGAGCAAAGCTGTGCTCATTCACCCTCTGTCCACTACTGCTCCGAACTCCCACCCCCGATGGCGACAAGTAGTCTCACTGAGGTGCTGACTTGACCTACAGCCCTATCGACGATCAATGGCCAAAATGAGAACTAAACAACTCTCGGATGCAGTGGCGGTTGTGAGCGAAGAGCAGAAGCAAGTCACTGTTGAGCAAAAAGCCTTCAAGCGGTTCATCGATCAAATCATAGAGATAGATACGGGCCAGAATGGACAAATTTATTTCCAGCCAAAATCCTCTGCGGTAAATTCGAGTCAGTCGGCGAATAATTCCTGCCAGAAGATAATCACTATTTATGATGAGACAGTGGTAAATGTGCCCCGTTATGAAGCAGTCTACGACGAGCCACTGGATATTCATCTGGGTGCTGAGTTAGGTGAAGAGATACGAACAGCGCTTACAACCAGTCAATCTCTCACACCACAACTGAAACAAGCGGTGCTCCAAGCAGGCAAGCGCGAATGGGATGCACGCAAACAACTTCTTCAGGACCTCAATACAGAACATGATCAACTTACAGAAGCAGCCGTCAGTATCCGTGAAATCCGCCAGGGGCTAAGAGAAATTCAACAGCTGCTGCACCGTGATCCGTCGTTTGATGAGCTGCACCCAGTATACGAAACACTCCATGAGTACGAAACACGTACTAACAGTTGGATCGAGGAGCACCAACATCATATACAGACCACTTCTCGAAAACATCCACGTAGTGAGAACTATGCATTTCATGAGTATTTGTATCGTGATTGCTCTACGCAATACCCACTTCTAGCTGCATACACATCCCTCATAGCAGAGATCACTACAGTGAACGGCCAGATCGCCAGAGCGTAGTGAACTGATACGACATGAAAAAACGTCCCACCCGATAAGGATCGATAGGCAGAGTGTTCCTGATCGAGAGAGTAGGAGATATCTCCCGGCCGTCTCTGAAACACTAATCGGCAGATGTTTATCCGATTATATTGTCTCTATGATAGTAGATGGGTTAGCAGTTCGTGAGAAACAGAGAGAGAACATCAAAGAACGCGAGTTCCACCAGATGAGGCAGTAGTAGCATGATGCCATGGGAGCATGCGATCATCGGTTATGTCGCGTATTCACTGTTTGTACACACGGTGTATCAAGATTCTCCGACAAGCCACGAAACGATTATCGTTGTATTCGCATCGCTACTGCCCGACCTCATAGACAAGCCTCTCGCGTGGCAATTCGGTGTCTTTGAAGGCGGATATGCACTCGGTCATTCGATTTTCTTTGCAGTTCCGCTCTCCGCTGCTGTGGCCATTCTAGCCTACAACCGTGGGCAATCACGATTCAGCTGGGCATTCGGAATCGGTTATCTGCTTCATCCTCTTTTTGATGTCCTTCCGACTTACATCGGAAGCGGTGAGCTTCAACTTGAGCGGATTCTTTGGCCGATTGGAGGGAATGGGTCCCAGCAAGACAGCATCTCTGAAGGAGTCGTTATCAACTTCGTACCGTATGTTCGTTCCATCGGAGGACAACTACTCACCGGTGAGCCGAGCCGGTATCTCTTGTTTGTACTCGGACTCGGCAGCTTTGCCTTCCTGCTCTGGCTATATGACGGCATGCCAGTCGTCAAGGAAGGATATCATGGTGTTCGTGAGCGTGTTTCGCGTTTGGATACCAATAATGACCAACGGTGAAAGGGTGCCCGCCCCATAACTCAGCCGTAAGCTGGTAACGCTAGCCGACGAAATCAAACAACAATTCTACGGGGTCATCGTTGAGCCATCACGGACGAATCAAGCTTACACGAGTTTCCCGGCCTGAACCGGTTTGAGGGGATAGCAGCAGAATTCGCAGATAGACAATCCCCATCGAAATAGCATAACTTACAATCTCTTAACTAGCAGTGCGCTATATGAGCAATTCCGATCCGAGGCTATCCGTTCTTTCACTCGTCACCTCGGAAACATCATTTTATAGGCAACAAGAGGAACATCTGAGAAAACAGGGAGTCGAAATTGATACGCTCACGGTATCTGGAAAAGAGGTAGTCGATGGTGGGCCAGAGGAAACGAGAAGTTATAGCCATTATATAAAAACTCTCATCGAATTTCATAAGGATTACACACATTCTGATTATGACGTTATTCATTCGAACTTCGGTCTAACAGCGCCAATAGCACTTTCACAGTTCCGCACACCGGTAGTGATGACTCTCTGGGGAACGGACCTCATGGGGAAATACGGTCCTGTGACGAAGCTATGTGCTAAGCGCTGTGACGGCGTCATGGTTCGCAGCGAGGAGATGGCGGAGATGTTACCCTGTAATGCGGAGATCGTACCGAGTGGAGTCGATTTGGATCTGTTTCAGCCGATGTCAACAGTAGACGCACGGCGTGAAGTAGGGTGGGCAGAAGAGCCATTCCAAGTGCTATTCCCGTATTCTCCAGGGTATACGCGGAAGAACTATCCGCTGGCTGAAGCCGTAGTGAATGAAGTAAGCGACGAGCTCGGAATGGATATTGAGTTACAGACGATCTCCGATATCGAGCATGAGAAGGTACCAGTGTATATGAACGCTTCAGATGCGATATTGCTAACGTCATCTCGAGAAGGATCGCCAAACACGGTAAAGGAGGCGATGGCATGCAATGTTCCCGTTGTGACGACCGATGTTGGAGACGTACAGCTTCGGTTGAAGAACGTAACAAACTCCTATGTTGGTAGAAATGAGGCGGAGTTAGTCTCCGGTCTAAAACAAGTGCTGCTGTCTGGAGAGCGGACCAATGGTCGAGAGGAGGTACGGGAGGTTTCCTGGGAGAACATAGCGAAGGCGATCATAGCGTTGTACCAACTCGTCGTAAAATAGCTTATGATTAGATTATTACCTGCGGTCACTCATTACCTGCTATCGACAATCGACTGACGGAGAGAAGTCGAATCGGCAACTAAAAGTATTCCTGTCACGATGTCTTTAAAAAGTGAGTTTGGTCTCCAGTATCGGAAACCGATTCCGAGCGGAGTTTCTGGCGCAAATAATCCATGCAGTCTGTAGTGCATTGACTGTTGTCATACTCGCTCGTCTCCTTGATCCGAACGGATATGGGTTGCTTTTCCTCGCGATAGCTGTCGTCGAGATCTCGAAAATGTTTGCTAAGCTCGGCGTCCCGGAGTCAGCCGCTCGATACATTGCCGAATATAAAGAAGACAACCCGACACAGCTACCACATATTCTGCGAACATCGTCTATTTTACTTCTTGTTCTCGTTGCGAGCGTGGCGACCGTCATGACGGTTGGACATGAACTGATAGCAAATCGACTGGATGAACCCGAGCTGGCACCCTTCCTTCTGGTGGGCGTGGTCTACTTGATTTTCAACGTATTGACTGGCTACGCTCGTTCCATACTACAAGCATTCGAGGCTATACAGCTTGCATCTGTTGTCAAGATCATCCAAGGTGTCGGGAAGGTCGTCTTCGCAATCGGATTAGTCCTCGCGGGGTTTGGAGCAATAGGGGCACTCGGCGGCTATGCCCTTAGATCATTTCTCGCCGCACTGTTCGGTCTGGTGGTTATTTATCTATTGTACTACCGGACATTCGAAGCGGCCGCTGAGATGGAGCACGGTCTCAAACGTCGGATGGCGGAGTACTCGGTACCATTGATGCTAACACAGGCGGCGAAGCAATTGGATAGTAGGGTAGACACACTTCTGGTAGGATTCTTTCTCAACCCCGCTGCCGTGAGCTTCTATGCCGTCTCAAACCAGATCATTGATTTCCTACAGACGCCGGCAGCAGCACTTGGATTCACGATCAGCCCAACGTTCGGGGCCGAAAAAGCCGCCGGAAACGTTGATGGAGCGGCACGGCTCTATGAAACGTCGCTTGTTCACTCGTTGCTGCTGTATACGCCTGCAGCTGCCGGGCTCGTCCTTGTCGCGGACCCACTCATTGAATTGGTCTTCGGCATCGAGTATATCGACGCAGTTCCTGTTCTCCAAGTGCTTAGCCTCTACGCAGTTTTGATTGCCGTAATGGACATCACAAGTCACGGCTTGGACTTCCTTGGACGGGCGCGTGCTCGCGCTATCGTAAGGGGCATAACAGCGGTCCTGAACGTTGGTCTCAACATAGTGCTCATACCGACGATTGGCGTAGTCGGAGCAGCGATAGCAACAATAACCACCTTCTCATTGTATACAATTGCAAGTGTCTATATCATCCATCAAGAGTTTGATCTCCGAGTTCCGTATTTGCTGAAAAACACTGCCACGATCGTGGTGATAACAGGGGTAATGAGCACGGTAGTCTTCCTTCTACTGGGATATGTTCAGGGGTGGGTGACCCTTCTGCTTGTAGTCGCGGTTGGTGTAATTGTCTGGGCAGTGCTCTCCATACTTGCTGGTCTACTAGATGTCCAAAGGATCGTTCGTGCGGTTACATAGACCCCAGAAGAAGTGGCCTATGCCAGGAAATGCGGTGGATGGTTGGACCAGCCGATCCGAGTCTAAACAGTCTTGAGAACTACTCTATGGTTCGTCTGTGGGAGTCGAATCGTCTCGAGAGTCAACCTGGTAAAGCTCAACATCACCGTCCTGTACCTTGTGGATGTCAGGGTCTTGTGAGAGGTATTCGAAGTCCGCCTCAGAGTACCTGAATCCATCGTAGAGTTCGACGTCTTGGCGAATGTCTCCCTCATTTATCGCTAAATACGAATCACGCTCGACGAACCCTGGCAAGTTATGATTATTAAATCGATCCGGAGTCTCATACCGTACGCGGTCTTGGCTTACTTCATCGATGGCTTGGACATATCGATCAGGCGGCGACCGTGTGTCGTAAATCGGCGTTGCCCGATCAGTATGATTGATCATGGACTCATACCCGGAGTACATCCCATTGGAGACCTGTGTATTCCCTTGTTGGGTCAATGGCGAAGGTTGCATGACAGGAACCGACGCAGCAAGCGATAGACATAGCAGTACAGCAATAGCAATATTTGCAACAGGGATACCTTTTCGTGCGGCCAGATGACGGTACATCGCTCCCAGACCGACAGCAGCGAATACACAGAAGAGCAGCGCCAGAAAGGCAACATAACGGCCCCACTGATTGACATTCCCAGCAACCATAAAGTAGGCTACGAACGGAACGACAAATAGCCCACCAACCGCGAGTAGAGCTAGTTCAGGACGCCGCCGAGTCCGAAATCCAATATAAATCGCAACGGCTGCAGGGACGACAAGAGGTAGATACTTGCCAACGATTGATAGCGCAAACAATTCAAATGAAACGCCGAGTGCCTCAAGGCTCTCAAATATTGATCCGGACTCGCGGTGACCGTCACTGGAGCCAGCGATCAGAATAGTTACGATCGTGCTGGCAAAGACATCTTCGAAACGAGGAATCGAAGTAACCCGCAGCCAGACGAATGCCCCGACTGCAGCGAATACGGAGACAGGAGCTCTGTACAGCTCAGGTAGTACACTGTGGCGTTTAGCAGCAAATATCCCGACAGTCATAGCACCCGTTACGAAGAAGACGTTAAGTGCCTGCTGAGGGTGGAAATAGAGTACTGATAGAAGGGAAACACCAAATAAGACCGAATACGTCAGGCGACCCTGTCCTCGGAAGATACGAAGAAACGCATAGAGGGGAATCGCCGCAAAAAAGACAATCTGCGCTGAAGGGTGTGGCCATAGGAATACGTTGAACGGATTGAGCGGGAGTAATCCGACAGCAATGACGGCACTGGCAACGACCGTCATTCGACTGGGATCTATTTCACGAACAAGTAGTGGGATGAACGCAAGACTAGGAAGAATCAATGCGGCCGTAGCGAGTAACAGTACCTGGTTTTCGGGAAGTCCCGTTACTCGTACAAATACCGCGCTGAAGATCGGATAGTTTGGATAGAGAAATCCTTCGGAGATCGGGCTACCAGCAAGGGTGTCGCGAACCCGTCCTAAATGAGTAAGCGAGTCACGCTGACCGAGCATATAGTAGCCACGAATGACGGGGAGAAGAACAAACGTCGTTATGGCAATTCCAAGAGCGCTAAGTGCAAGTCGGCGCTGAATATCCCACACCGCAAGGATGGTTCCCACTAGGAGAACCGCACCAAAGAACACCCAGTAACCAACCGGCGTTCCGGTATAGATCGTTAACTCATAGCCGGTGGCTGGTGATTGATGGGCGATAATAGTGGCAAGAGATAGTGAGACGAATAGAAATATTGCAGCAGCCTTTCCTAACCGATCCTGAGCCACAGTACTTGTTCCTCTGGGAGCGCGTATAGAACTCACAATGTAACCTCATCGACAAGGCGCCGGTATAGCTGCTGGATCCGTTTTGTTAGCAAGCACTCAAATATAGCTAACTGCGGATCCCTCCCCATCCCCTGTATGACGATCATTGAGTTACCATACTACGTTTCGTTGCATGCTGGTTCGACTGATTGGACGAGCCGTTATCTAATCTGTGCCACGGGTGATAAGACAATATATGTTTTCATATATATCCAAGATCCTTAAGTCGTTGTTCAGTGACGCTCGATGCGTTATGGGTATCCGTGTTACGGTATTCTACTGGAACTTCTCTATCATCGAGTTCGGCTTTCAACTCATCAACCTTCTCTGGATTCCTAGTCGAGACGTCACTTGTTTCTAGAGGGTCAGAATTTAAGTTGTAGAGTTCAGTAACCTCGTCCGATCCTTCGATCAATTTCCATCCATTACCTTGGATAGCTCTATAGGTTCTATCAAGTTTCTCCTGTGTCGGAATGTCGTCGCCTACTTTGTCATGGAGTGATTCCATGGAAGGCTGTGGAGCCTTATACTCTGAAACGGCGAAAGTTCTTGTATTCTCATTGATCAAGCTACGCTGTGAAACTGACGAGTCTTGACGAATGGGAATACCAGCCAGATCCATCACCGATGGATAGAGATCCCTGATTTCGACGGGTTCCTTAGTCCAACCAGGATCAATTTCTTCGCTTTTCATAATAAGTGGGACGTTGACTAGTGATTGATAGAGCGAATACTGGTGATCCATCAGATCATGATCACCGATGTTTTCTCCGTGATCACCGACGATGAGGATCGATGTATCTTCATAGAGGTCCTCGTTTTTCAGAGCGGTTACTATCTTGGAGATATTATCGTCTACGTACGATAATTCTGCCTTGTACAGAGATCGGAAAATATCGAACGTCTTCTCATTATACTCCTGATAGCCTGTAACGTATTCCCACGGGTTTTGTTCAATTCCGATTGCGTCTTCGTATGATACATCATCCGGAAGGAATCGCTGGGCGTATTCTTTCTGGGGTTTGTACGGTAGATGAGGCTCTAAATAATTGATAAAGTAGAAGAATGGCTGTTGCTGTTCGGCGTCGTTCTGTAACCATCGTACCGTTCGGCGGGTGGTATTATGGGCTCCTTTATCACTCCTTCCGAGTTTGGCGTAAATTCCGTTTCCAAGTGTTGGTAATGCTGTTTTGAAATCGACAAGGTCAAAGAAAGCGGATACGCTCTCGAAGAGCCCATTAGCATTGTATACTTTTGAGAGATCTCCACCAGACCAGAATAGATCGAAATCTCGAGTCAGATTATCAAATCCAGTATCAAAACCGAACTCGGAACTGATCCAGACATTACCTGAGATCCCGAGCGTTCGATAGCCCGACTTGGATAACATATCTGGAAGGGGATGAGCTGCGTCGAATCGTTTGTTCCCTGCATGTGTTTCATGATCATGCACTCGCTGACCAGTAAAGATGCTAGCATGAGAAGGTAATGTCCAGCAGCTATTGCTTATCGCATTTTCGTAGACTCGTCCCTCGCTAGCGATACGCTGTATGGCGGTCAGTTCGCCAGAGTCCATTAACTCATAGAAAATGTCAGCTCGACTTGTATCAATGACTAGTAGAAGTATATTGGGAGGCATGATGTAGCCTACTTGTTAACCCAACATGTATTTGTCCTTCTTATCCTCACTGGTAGATTGAGATATAGAGATATTTGATCCCGCTGAAGGACGTGTCTATATCAAGTAGCACCGTTAAGAAGAGAGGAGATATCAGTCGAAATATTCAGCAGGCGTCTGGTCGTCCGGATATTCGGTTGAATAGTCAACCCGGCTCGACTCGAATCCATTAGATGACTCGATTGCCGCATCATCGATCCATTCGCCGTTCCACGAGGAATTGATGATTTCAATACCACGAATATCCGGCGCTTGACCGTCGTCGGTCTCGCGGAAGTAGACAGGAGAGCCGTCCATATCTTCCCACTGAACATCTCGCATGAGTAAGTTACCGAACCACTGGTCTTCTCTGGGCCAGAGCACCCAGCCGTGATTCGCATCGCTAATATAGGCGTCTTCGATTGAACACTCACGGGCGACCTGTGAACTCTGGAACGCCCATCCAGTTGCAGGGCTATACGTTCCACCAATGAGGTGTTGGTCGATTCCACGCATCTTACAGACGCGACTGTTCCCGGAGTCAATGTCGCCGTCATAGTAGCGAACGTTCTCAGCGGCGAAGTGAGCTTCATACAGGAAGTCTGACGTCTCACATGTGCAATCGCGGGCCTGGACGTCATAGGTCGGTGCTGGCCGATCGGGTTCATCCGTCGAACCACCACCGGCCTGGACTAAGTAGCCTGATTCATCGGGATCGATATACCCGCCTGCGCAGTCTTGCACGCGACTATGTGTCCATCCGTCAGTGTGGCTAATCCCATACCGGCCGATATCATGGACGTAACAATCCGCAATATAGGAGTTCCGTCCCTGTGCAACAGTAACGAGATCTTGATGCCAGCCATCAGCCGTGCAGTCGGTAATCCAGACATCTTTCAGTTGCGAGAGATGCATCGGCTTCGCAGGTTGAGGACCATATGGATCAAGTTCGTCACGACTGACGCCACCATAGAAGTCAAGATTCGTGATATGAATGTCTGTCAGCCCCCAATCGATCGATGAAACCTGGAGGTCGCCATTCGGATTAGCATACTCCTGATGTACCTCGTCTTCAATCGTGATCGTATCATTATCGGTGTCTACTGACTCAACAACCGCGAACTCGCCTTTGTACTGAGTATGGTTATCATTGAGGTCATCACTTCCAAGACCATAATACAGATCTGAAGAATCGAGAATTTCGAGATCATCACCAGATTCGAACTCCGAGGTGTTCCCAACTGAAAGTGTTGATTCACCCTCGTCGATAGCGTCACAACTAGTCGTTTCTAGCGACCATTCTGGTGCATCAAGCACCCGATGCACTGGGCCTGGCGCATTCCATATTGTCCCCGAGGATTCCCCCATGATAGTGATTTGGTTTGTGGTAGGAAGAGTCGCGGTCTCTTCGTATGGCCCATCATCGAGGACAAGCTCCGTATCCGAAGAAAGAGAGTCAAATGCATCCTGAATAGACCCACCAATGTCCGAATGAAGCACAGTCGATGACCGGGTTGGTGGGTCACTCCAGCCAAACTCGTCTGTCGGGTTTCCGGGTTGAGCAGAACTAAGCGCGATCCACTGTCCATCCCGTTTTATCTTCACCGTCGGCGTCGACCAGTCGCTGCTACTGCGATATTTCCAATTCATGATATCACGACGTGTCGAACCAGATTGAACGAGGACTCACGTCATCGAATTCTTCCTTAGGATCACGAGGGCGCATATAGATCTCGTCGATGTCAGTCGACCAGGGTGCAGTCAGACGCGCCCCTTCGTCACTGATCCGCCAATCAAACGTATAGTACCAGTAGTCTTCAGCACCCCAGTCATCAGATTCACCCGTATGCGTTCCTCGTAAAAAATCAATATCGTCGTAAGTGTGAGTAGCATAGGCGTCTTGGCCCCAATCATCCTGATTAATACGGCGTAGAGGGATCGCTTCCTCGTCATCGGGTACCGGCCCACGGCCGAGAACATATTCATCATCAGAGTCACCATCACCGGATTCCGGTATCTGGAATCCAAGGTCAATCCTCTCAGGGCCGCCCGAGAGGGTTACAGTGGTTGAATCGACGACTGGCGAATCAGCCGCACCTCCGTTGTACTCACGTAGCTCAATCGTGAGATCCGTTTCACTGATGTCCGAGAGATCGGAATCGACAACGACACTATCGATATACAGGTCAGTTGCCGTAAAGACAACACCCAGGCCCCCATCAGGACTTGAGGTAGTATGATACGAGCCCTGATGAAGTGGACCAACATGATCGTAGGTAGTGACGTTTTCATTGATCTCGCCACCAGTACTCATGTCGAATAGTTCTTGAACATCCGTGTCGATATCCTCGAAGTTTTCGTTGAGTAGCTCGTCCCAGTCTGTTTCACCCTGATCAGGGAGGTTATAGCCCCTATTATCGCTACTCATTGTTGTAATGCTCTCTTCCAGCAGCAGAGTTGTTTGATCTCATACATTCTCTATTTTAACCTTTATTGTAATAGGCTTTTTGGTAGAAATATACTTCAGTTCTACTGAGAAGAGGCCTATATGCCAGACACGGCAACTATCGACGCTTACAGCGAGATCGGTCGGAGAGTCTACTAATACACCTATTGTTTCCAGTATTTAAAATAAAGAAACACAAGAATTCGGCTCGTGTACGATTTACGAGTCCAAGCTTACTTAGCTTCGAGAATCTCTTGGAGCATCATCTCCGTCGTATCGAGTTTGTCATTCAACATGCGTTCCTGGCGACTGTCCCACACTTCTGGATCGTATCCTTCGAGGATGGAGAGCGCCTTATCAAGGGAGTGATGTTGCCGATCATCGTCAGAGAAGTTGAATACCAGCCTGTACTTCTCTTCTAGTTCGTCCGTATACCCCCGTCGGCTTGATGAGACAAACACTGCAGGGGTGCCGAGCACTGCGCTTTCGGTTGCCATCGTAGCACTTTCTCCGATGAACAAATCGGCATAGTACATCAGATCATGAATTCGGTCAGGAGGAACACCTACACGGTGATCTTGGAGTTCAGGGGGAAGTTCTGCTTCCGAGGTGATCAGAACGCGTACCCCACGTTCCTCTAACGCACGGACAACGTCTTTGACATTATCGAATCCGCTATCTCCTCTGTCGTGTATAGCCTCCCATGACACTAAGCGCAAGATAACGAACCGCTCGTCCTCACCAAGACCTGCGAGATCCCTGATGGTGGGATCCGGTGTAAATCGATTCGGGTGCAAGTACGCGAGTTCCTGATAACCAGGATACTGGATCTGGTTTGTTCCGATGTCTCCTTGGTAACAGTCAGGTGTATAGATACGGTCGGCGAACGGGTACGTTATCGAGTTCTGGACCGTTGCATGTTCCGTATCATAGAAAACGATCGATCGGCCACGAATGAATTTAGAAGCGTGCGCGACTGATGTACCACCAACAGAGAGAAGTACATCTGGATCGAACTCCTTTGCAACCTGATACGTACCTAGGGTGAATCGCAACTGACTCAGTACAATGAAGTCAGCTGGTTCTGATACGACTTTGTAGTCGATGTCGTATCTCTCGAGCAGTTCTCGGACCATTGGTCGTTTATTCGAAATAACTTTTAGGTCGTGTCCATCTTTATTAGCCTCCCAGATGAAGTGTTTGAAGAAATGGACGTGGGCGGGATGTGAGGCCTGGACGAGTATTCTCATGATGTCTATTTCCTATCAGACCGTTCTGTGCCTTGTGCCGGATTACGCAGGGACCGTGGTCCCAGTGTAGTGAGATCAACAGTATCTCGCTGATTTTGCAGTGACACCGTATGCCAAGTGAGGCTACCAAAGTCCTGAGTTGGGTTCATGTCAGCAGGTGCGTTGTTTTCTCCGTCAGGGATCAATAAGCGTTCGATCGTACCGCACCTAATACTCAATGAGGCTACTATAGTGACAGCGTAGTCGCCCATGGCCTCGAGCAGCACCGAGTGTGAACTCTGATTGGGATAACACCCCATAGTGACCGACAGCCAAATCGAGGGGAGGCCGAGGGAGGACTACGTCGAAAGGATATGCGAGTAGACTTGAGTATTTGTACGGACTAGTTTATGCGGAGATGCCCCAATAGGGCTGATACTAGATGTAAACTCGGACCTTTCTAGAATTGACATTCATACTCTGAAACTACCAACCGCGATCAAAAATAGAAGCCCGTTTCTCAGGATCCTTGAGGAACTGAAGACTCTGTGCAGCTACGCCGATGACAGGGAGTGGATCCGTTCGTGATAACACTCCATAACAGGTTTGCCGACCAGAATACCGGAGAAGTTCCCGAGCAGCACTCACCTTTTGGTCCTGTGCGAGCCCCCAGAGGAGTTCGTTCGGAAGGATCCACCGGTAATCGATTCCGGCCGTATAGCTACGAACTGGATCAGCTGAACCCTCTGTTGATAGTTTATAAAGTAGGTATGGAACATCGACACCGGATTGTACCGTCAAATTCAGTGACATCCAGAGTCGAGGGTTGATTTCAAGCAGTTTGTATTCCGAGGTCTCGGGATCAAACAGTATGTCCATATGGGCAGGGCCGATCCAATCAACCTGCTTCAGTAACTCGATTATGTCCCATACCCACTCATCTGGAGCGACGCTCGTAGCCGTCGCCGCCGGCCCACCTGATGGAGGATACTGCTTTGTTTCCTTATAGACGTGTAGTGCAACAGGCTTCGAGTCTTGATCGAATAAGGTACCAATGCTGTAGTGACCACCGTCGTGGCTAACGTACTCCTGCACGATTGGGTTGTCGTACTCCTTGCTTACTGCCTCATATCGCTGCAGTAACTCGGTCTCTGAATGAGCATACTGAATGCCTCTAGAGCCCGAACTACGGCGAGGTTTTATCAAAACGGGATATTCAACCGAATCTCGAACGGTTTTAAGACCCGACTCAGAGGGATAGTAGGTCACAGGAATCGAAACCCCATACTGGCTGGCTAATTTCATCGTCTCTCCTTTATCCAATAACTGTTCGATAATCGAATGATCCGCTACGAAAACATCTGTACTTGCGGGTAGCTCTGATCGGTACTGTGAGAGTAATAACGTTGTTTCGTCTCGAACCGGGACGATGAGATCGTATGCTTCCTCATTTGCCTTTGCGACGATCTCGTCAATAAACCCGTGTGGAGAATTGTCCGCTGATGGATAGACGATATTTGAGTCAGTATATTTAGAATAGGACGTGATTGTTGATGAGAAGGCGTCGCCGGTATGAACTTCCAATCCACTCTCTCCCAGCGACCGAATGACAGCAAGTGCTGAGAGTGTCCGTCCATCGGTAACGAGTACATCACCCATATATTAGAGATGAAAAATCGGTTCTGGTCTTGTCCGGACTACGTGTGCAATCCTATGTTGAGTCATCATCCGATAACTGTTGTCGATCTGGTTAAGCGTATTTGTTTTATGAAGGCTCAATCTCCCAGCGCCAATCTGATCCGAATCCTCGCGAGATGTGGTTAATGATACCATGGGCAATAGTAGTCGTCCAAGGGATAGTAGGGTAATATCGCCCGCCATCATGAGATTTTCCCGAGAATCCCTCATCTAACAGAAGCATTGCTTCACGAAGCAGTGGTGTTGTAATATCAGAATATTTGTAGGCAATATCAAGAGGAGAGTCCCAGGAGGAAATCACAAATTCCTCTCGGCAGATTATCGCGCCTTCGTCGAATTTCTCTGTCAAGAAATGAATCGTTGCACCGCCTTTAGATTCGGCATGCGCCCACTGTGGTCGATATGTACATCGGCCTTTGTAACCGGGGAGATATGAGCTATGACAGTTGATAGCGTTATCCGCCATCGATATCGACGTATTTGGGATTTTGTGGACCCAGCCGCAGGTGATCAGATATCGGATTCCATCATCATTAGAGGTCACACGCTCAATCGCGTCAGACGGTGCTGCTGGATCAGCGGCTACTGTGTAAGGAATCTCAAGCCGATCTAACGTTTGGATCGCCTTCCCATCCGGACCGTCAACGACGACACGAATGTCAATGTCAGGGTAATTAACTGAGGAAATGAACCGTTCGACGACAGTTCGACCCTTTAACCCGTCGCTCTCGATTAAAAATACAGCGACATCGGTCATATAGTGGAATGGCGCGTCAGAGACTTAACCCTGCTGAATCAGCAACTGTCGTCGCCCAGGAAAATAGTAACGGTCAGTCGTCGTTCTCGGCCGAGGCCCAAACAGGAGACGGATCGAGATGATCTTTCGGGGCATTTGTTTGGGACTCGTAGCTATCATCCCTAGTATGTGCACTGTATATATCAGTCATCGTTCTCGGCTGGTAGCCCCGCGATAGGAGAGTTGAAATGTTCTTTCGAAGCATCCGCTCTGCGTTATTGAGGTTACGCTTCATGATCCACCGTTTCGGGACTGGCAAGTGATCGTGAGACGCCGTTTTAAAGAGGTCCTGAAGATGGATACTGTAGACGAGGACCTCCGGAAGCGGCGAGACCGAAAGGTATGATGACAGCGACCGGCCAATGAGCTTGAAGTAGCTATGGGAAGTAGGGATCCGGATACCTGAGAATGCTCCAGGAGGAATCTCTAGCAGTGAGGTTGCCCCTGCTGGAGTGTACGGCGTCAATGGTGCAGATAGGTTATTGTAGACACCTGGCCGATATGAGGGGAAAATGCTGGAGTCGAACTCAAATCCCAGCTCCTCAAGGAGACTCAGCTCGTGTTCTGCGATGTTGCCCTGTGGTGCCCGATACCCAGTTGGGTTCCTCCCGAAATGATTTCGGTAGGCCTCTTTTCCGTTGATGACTTCTTCCCGGAAGTCATAATTTTTACTCGTATCATGTTGGTATGAGTGAAGGTGAAACTCACACTCAAGTTGATTCGAGAGACGATCGATCTCTTCAGGGTATTGTTCTAGTGTTTGTCCAACGACGAACACGCTGAGAGGGACATCTAGATCATTAATGAGGTCGATGAACGTATCGATGTATTCGAACGTGAGATGATCATACCCCGGTTCGTCGAAGTACCAGTCATTCTCAAGGTCAAGCGTCAGGCAGAGGAATTTCTCCCCAGTGGTGTGCTTATTCATAGACCTGTAGTTCTCGATTTTCGTTAGCTTGCATGTCGAACAACATCGCAAACATGAGGAACATACTGCCCATCAAAAACAACAAAGTACTAAGCGCCATACGGATGAACAGGTCTTGATCAAAGAGCAGGTATCCTAGTGTCGACCAACTCATCCCGGTGAACCCGGAGACTGCGGTAATCGCGCCAAACAGGTAGAACAGTCCAAGTGGATGAAAGTCAAGCACGAAATATCGGATCTTTAGTCGCCACAGGAAGTTTCGAAGAAGCATTGAGGAGACTTTCCGAATATACTCAGGATAACGGATGCTACTTTCTTCATCCCCGTACTGGCCCGGGATAGCAACGTCGGCAAGGCGAAGCCCTTTGGCATTTAACTTTACCAAAATATCGTTGCAGTAGCCATAGTACTCATACATCCCTTCGACACCGATATTGTCCAATGCATGGTGGGAAGCCGCTGTGTACCCATTCTGAGGGTCCATCATCTTCCAGTAACCACTTGCGATCTTCGTAAGGAAGGTCAGTATTGAATTCCCGAAAAATCGCCACCCAGACATACCCTGCCGGTACTCTTGATAGAGAAGACGGTTGGCTTTAGCATAGTCAGCCTTGCCATTGACGATCGGGTCAAGTAGTCGAGGAAGATAGTCCAAATCCATCTGACCATCGCCGTCGATAGTCACTACGACATCAGTCTTATCCTGTAATGCCGCAAGGTATCCTGTTTTGATTGCGCCTCCTGCACCGAAATTTGAGAGGTGTTCAATCGGTAGGACACATCCGATTGGTTCATGGACAAACGCGCGACCAGCTAGTGTCCCACCATCAGTAGCAATCTGCTTGTTCGCGGTGTTGATCTGCTCTTCTACATAAGCAGTTTTGCTACCTAATACCTCCTGAGCAGTGGATATGATCTCATCCCATGTTTTATCAGTCGAACAATCGTCGATAACGTAGATCCGATCAACGTATTCGGGGATGTCTCTGAGTACACCCCCAATGAATCCTTCCTCGTTGTATGCAGGAATAACGACACCGACAGTCTGGTCCCGATACACGGACTACCGATCGCTCCCACCACTGCGGGTGAAATCCATCGTCTCGGCCACGAAGGCGTACGGTATCGCTGATGCTTCTATTTTTATAGGTATAGTAGGCCCTGAAATCATCTAATCCCCCCGTTTCTCGTCTTCTATGACGCTAGGGCAGCATATATAATTACTGCATGCCAGTTTCAGTTGATATTTTTCTGTCCTAATACGCTATACATGTATACATGTATTATGAGACATACTACGTATTTGTAGCCAATAGTCTGAATTTTTTCTGACATCCTATCGAGAGAGTTGCGTTGAAGCGTGGTCTGAAGCTTACTCTCACCGAGACGTCTACTGTAATCGTTGAATCGGTTTCATGCCATCTCCCAGCTGGTAACTATCTATGATAAATATGATTTGGATAATCATAATGCCAGGCAGTCCGATCGCAAGCATTCACCTGTAGATCAGATTCTCGCTGCCATGTGGTCGCTACACCTTCAGTTATTGATAGGGGCGTGACAATTTCTACCTCACTCGGTACTACCGCATATTACACTTCTAGAATAATGAGGGAGTATACTCGACCACCCCCAGCCGCTTCAACATCTATGACGGCCTTTCTATAACAGTCATCTTTTGATACTTCTACGTTGTGATTTCCTTTTTCAAGTCCAACAAGTACTTCCCCATCTGAATCCGTCTGGGCTGTTTTTATCGGCTCGCTATGGATCGTTAGTTCGGCATCTTCAACGGGTTCTCCTTCAGCATTCTCAACGCAAATCACCAGCTTTGCATGGCCTGCTTGATCGCTATTGATACTACCATATCCAAACTCCCCGTATCTCCCTTCACCGTATCCCAGCTGACTGGTCGTTGAGGCTGCGGCTGGACTAGTTCCGGAAACTGCGAGGCCCGCTATTATGGAGGTGACCCCAAGCCCCTGCAGATACGTACGACGACTCATAGTAGTTCTCTGTTCGCTGTCTCTCTCATACCCTTCGTTGAACGCAGCTGGATCTTTCATCTACAGTATATATCATGTCTATTCATATTAGCTTTCTGGCCAGTATATGGGGAAATGTTCTAAAAGAATGGAGTAGGGATACTAGCACAGTAGTTTGTATTTATGGGGTGGCCGTATGGATATCGGGAAACTGTGCGCAAAATATGATGTCGTTATTATGTTATATATGTGATATATCGTTCCAGCTATCTTGTAGCTGCCTACCAACAGTAGGAGATGCCAGCCTATTATGAGTCATCAATAAGCGTCTCAGCGTCTTCAATTGCGTCCTCCGCATCATTCTGGGAGACATTGAATGTAGAGAACGCTGCGCGCTCAAAGCGTTGGGTGAGTTCTCTGAGGGCGTTGATCTGTTCAGACGCGAAACCGCCCTCCTGGCGGTTGCGATAGAACTCCCAATGTGTGTCAGCTCGTCCCTCACCGGATTCGTCTTGACGGACGGCGATATATGCTCGTTCGACTGCCTGATCAGTATCACCAGTCCGTGCTAGCTCGCGAGCGGATTCGAGTAGTGTCATGCGGAGGGCAACCGATTCCTGTGAGGATGTACTGCTAGCTCCACTGTTTGAACCGCTCGGTCCTGCCGCCGAACTGTCCGTCGAGTTTCCACGCTGCCCAATGAGGAAGTACGCTCCTGTGGCACTGAGCAAGAGAAGACCGGCAAGCGCAAGCCAGTAGTTCGCATTAATTGGTGAAAGAGCTGTAGCAAGCCAGCTAATTCCAAGGAATTCACTGATTTGAATAAGGAGCGTCTCCTCACCTACTTGAACTTCTGTTGAGGCTGAGCTATCGCCAATATTACTTCCATCATCGGCATAGATCGCATCAACGGTGACGAACGGACCTGCTCCATCAGGAACAGCAACGAGTGTTTCGTAACTCCCATCCTCCTCAGTTTCTACAGTCACACTTTCTCCGCCAAACTCAAGCGTAACGAGTTCGCCGGCGATAGGCGTGCCATCTTCAGTTGCTAGCAACCCTTCTACGTAGATCGATTCGTCAGTGTGCTCGGCTGCTACGTCGCTCGTGCTTGGTGTCTCAGTGACCTCAATAGAAGTTGTAGTCTCGGATCCTGTGAGTGCCTGCTCGTTGAGCGAAGCGAGTGCCCGTAGTTCGATATCACCTGCACGTATGTTGGCGGGCAACTCTGTCGTACCCTCGAAGGTTCCATCCTCATCGGTTATGACTTGTCCTAGTCGATCGCCATCGGCAAATATCGCGACAGGAACGTTCTGGGCACCAACGCCGTTAGCTCCAACAGTCCCACTGATCGACAGCTCTTCGCCGAAAGCTACGCTCTCGGTCGTTTCGGTTATCTCGACATCGGCTTCAGACTGCTCAATGGTTACGGGAATAGTCGTCCCGTCCCCACCATATTCGGATTGGGCTTCAGGAGTGTAGTCTATCTCAAGCTCAGTCTGTTCGAGCGACTCAATCGTCGGGCGGTATTCGACTGTGAACGAACCAGTCAAATCAGTCGTCGTCTGCACCGTCTGATCACCGATCTCAAGAGTGATCTGCTCGTTTGTGACTGGGGCACCATCAGTTGTCGTAATCGTGCCATCAATCGTCATTGGATCATCGAATGAAGCCGTTTCGGAATCCGTCTCAACCGTTATCTCAGTCGGAATAAACTCTACATCACGTATCTCTTGTTGGGTACTTTGGGTATCTGAGCGGATATCATCGACGGCTTCGCGTGTTTCAGAAGTATCAGTTCCAGTTTCTTCTTCTATGGTCTCCTGACTTTCATTGACTGCTTGGCCTTCCTCATCTATCTCATCCGCGAGAGAATCTAACTCGCGGGCAAGTTCGCGAGCACGCTGATCATTACCTGCTTCGCGGGCTTCTTCGTACTCTTCGTAGGTTGCGTCATACTCCTCAGCAGCGTCGATCAGTTCTGTCTGGTTGTCACGAGATTCTTCGTATTCATCAGCACCACCTTCATCGGAAACTTCGCCGTACTGTTCAAGATAATCGTCGTAATCATCCCCAAGTATCTCACGTGCCTGATCATACTGGCCTTCACTAACCTGTTCGTTGCTATCGCCAAGCGAGTCAGAGAGACGGTCTTGGAGCCAGTCTGAGACGCGGTCACCGTCCCCCTCCTCACTTGCTTCATCAGGGTTAGTATGAGGTGCGTCTGTCTCGTTGTCTTCTTCGTCCTGTGCTGTAACCTCGCCGATAGGAGCGAAGCCACTGACTGCAAGAAGAGAAAGGCAAACGGCGAGTACGACCAATGTCAATACACGTCGATTACGGGGCACGTATTCACATATCCGACACCAAGGGATAAAAACCTCTCGTCGATAGCTTCAATTACCTCTCCAAAGTTTAAGGAAGTATGCATGCCACCCGGCAGTTCTGGGCGGTCGTTGCGATAGCGATGACACTTCTCGTAGGAGGTGTTGTCCTCGCTCGACCAGTGCTCGTGGTCGGCGCAGCAATGATTGGAGCGTGGCTGGTCGCTCAGCAGTATGTCTTCGCATTAGCGCTCAACGACACAACAAAAGCACTCTCAATCAATCAGGAACTCGCACAAGACCGGATCGTCACGGACCGATCAACTCCGCTGTCGGTTGGTGCTACCCTGGAAAGACCGACTCAATTGAATCTATCGGTAGAACCAGGAATTCCGATCGGCGCGCAAACCGAAAGAGACGTCGATCTCTCACTCGGCCCAAATCGCAAAGTACAGGGTATTATCGACGTTAGCTGGCCAATCTCAGGAACGTTCGAGTTCGATCCAGCATCAATCCATGCTCGAGATCCAATAGGACTGTTTGAACAGACTCTCTCAAATGGAACGACACCATCAGTGACAGTCGAGCCTCGTGGGCCGCGAAACGTCCACGTTGGAAAGGGAGGCGAGCGAATCCGTCGATCGTTCGGTGAACACCAAGCTGATCCACTTGAATCTGGAATGGATCCCGAAGAGATCCGGAAATATGTTCCTGGTGACGCCGCCCGCATTATTGACTGGAAGTCGACAGCTAGAATGGGCTATCCCCACGTCCGAGAATTCGAATCGGAAACTGATCGAAAGACGGTGCTACTCATGGATCAACGAAGTACAATGAACGATGGTCCCGAAGGAGAATCAAAGTTCGATTATGCCCGCCATGTAGCACTCTCACTCGTTGAGCAGGTCCAGGAGAGTGCCGACCCGCTTGGACTCTATGCAGTTGATGAAAGCGGAGTGACTGATCGTCTTCCGCCACGAAATTCAAACCAGCATTATGCAGCCGTTCGTTCCCGACTGCACGAACTCTCCGTTACGCCTGGTGACATGCCAACGTCAATGGACCGTGATCGGTGGTCAACCGCTCGGACACGGGATTTAGCGACACTTGATGACGACGAATCACCATTTGCTACACGGCTCTGTCCATATGCTGACTCGATGATAACAGATACCCAGTCTGTGGAAGATAAACCACTGACGGCGACAATCAGAACGCACATTCAACGACTCGGGAGCGGGACTTGGACTGTACTAATGACTGACGACACCCACCGAGCAGAGGTACGCGAAGCAGTATTGCTGGCACGTCACCGAGGAGATCGCGTTCTCGTGATGCTGACTCCAACTGTGCTGTTTGAGTCTGGTGGGTTCACTGATCTCTCGGCAGCCTATGATGCATACAGCGAATTTGAGTCGTTCCGGCGGTCACTCGATCGTCTGGAGCGTGTTTCAGCAGTTGAAGTTGCGCCCAGCGACCGGCTCTCAGTCGTTCAATCTAGCGGTCGGCAAGAACGGAGGGCTGCCACATGATGTGGGAAAAAGACCGCTCGCTTGACGAGTATTCTTGGGTAGAATTTCTTCCGGTCCTCCTTGCAGCCGTCGGATTTGTATTTCTCAGTGATCCTGGACTACTTGGTACAGTAAGTGCGACCCTTATTGTTGGGGCTTGGTTCGCGTTGCCAATGGTATATACAGTCGCATTGGGTCACGTTTTAGTTGCGGCACTCACGGTCGACGGGTTCACTACATGGGCTATTGTTACCGTCGAACTCGGGTTGGGAGGGATGATACTACTGGCAACACCAGCCCTTTATGGACGCAGAACAGTGGTTTCTATGATAGTGTTTATGCTTGGTCTATTCGTATTTACGTTTGGAATCGTTTATGTGACAAGTAGCTCACTCTGGCTCGGTGCGCTTGCCTTGCTGATTGTCGGAGCGCTTGCTTCGTATGGAATGCACCGCTATGAACTTGTCTCGCTTGGTCTCGTGGAGGGATCCGTATGAGCCTCGGTCAGGCTGTTGACTCTGACAACGAAAACCAGGATCCCACTGTAGCTGCGGCTCAGGTTGAGCTACTAGAAGCCGAAAACGATCGACTCCGTCGTGAGTTAACTCAGGCACGCCAAGCACGTTACCGCCGTGCTGCGACTGGTACCGCTGGAATCGGTGTCATTGCAATCATTGGAGCTCTGCTATTTCCCGCCGCAAGTACCGTCTTGTTTGCACTGGGTGGAACAGGACTGTTTACTGCAGTTCTGATCCGATATCTCACACCAGAACGGTTCGTCTCTGCAACAGTCGGTCGGCAGATCTATGAGGCACTCGCAACCGACCATGAAACGCTCACCAACGAACTTGGTCTCGGTGACAAACGCCTCTACACCCCAATTGAAACGGATACCGAGCCCTCAGTTCGATTGTTTGTTCCACAACAAGTAGAATATACTGTACCCGAGGACGAGGAGCTCAACTCAGTCCTCGTCTTACCATCCGATAACCGTGGTCGAGGTGTGGCGTTCGAGCCAACTGGTGGCGCGCTCGTTAAGGAACTACGGTCTACTACGAGCGCTGACCTTGGAAGCGATCTCAACGTCCTCGCCGATCAACTTATAGACGGACTTGTTGAAGTCTTTGAACTCGTTGATAACGCAACGGCCAATACCGATCCCGAAACCGGTCGGCTCTCAATTGAAGTAACCGGAAGCGCCTATGGACCTGTCGATCGGTTTGACCATCCTGTCGCGTCAACGATCGCTGCTGCTGTCGCCGCAGAACAAGACTCAACAGTCGAACTGGAGGTCACTGAGACAGAAGAAGGCAGCTATATTATTACCTGCCAACCAATTTAGTCGTCAATTTCTGCACCACATTCAGTACAGAAATCTGACTGCCATGCGACGGTGACTCTGATCTCCCGATCAGCATCGCATCTGGGACAATAGCCGATCTGTTTTTGAGCCATTGTAGTATATAATGGATAGCGCCGGCTTAGGTCTACCTCAATATTTAGCCGCCTAGGTATCAGAATTGAATATATTACAAAGACTTCATAATAATATGTATCAGTGTATTTGAATGTATATACATTGTACATACCGGCACCAAGCACTAGTAGAAGATCTAATAGAGGATATAAGAGTACTGTTCAGACATCTATTGAGATAGCGCCAACAGCGCCTAAGCTAGATAGGTGTAGTAGTCATGTTGAAAGTATAGAAGAAGAGTAATTCCACAATAGGATAAAGCAGTTCAATTATAAAACATCATCACACACATGGCTCATGGCGGTTCCTCCATCTGGATTCCCTGCATCATCTCAAGAACTCGTCCTTGCTCCTTGTCAACGAGTATCTGCGGATAAATCCCAAATAGAGTGATATAATCCGATTCAGTGAATGTTTCCGCAATATGAACATAAATCTCTATCGAATGACCCTCAACCTTAGCGGTTCCTTCGTGCTTCGCAACCATCGTTTCATGACCAAATGTGGTAATTAGGTGGGTATCAGATGGTTCATCGTCAACCTCGACATCTTTATATGTCGATTGTAGACCGTTCCCCAGTGCTTCAGCCGTCACCTGATCAATGAAGTCGATCTCCTGGGAGAAGGCCTCAACCTCAGGTGTTGAAACAGCGGTAAGTCGTACTATCTCTTGGGAGCCAGTCTGTGGCAATTCAGCAGTTCGCTTGTATTCAGTAAGATCGTTCACAGCTTGAATAAGGTAAGATTCATCGCCTACTGTAATCGTTTGTGTGAGTTTGAACGTGGTATCACGTTCGAGTTCATAGTCGGCTTGCTCGACAATTGCAGATTCGATTGAGACCGCAGTTGATTCGACTGACATAAGTTCCTCCCTCTCATCAGGTTCATTCTCTGAGTCTGATTCAATAGCAATATTGGCACACCCTGCAGAACAGGCAGAAATCGGAACAAGACTCTGTAGCAACTGTCTTCTCTTCATATGGTTTGGCTTAATTACTCCATATAGGATATTATTTCTATGCATTTCTAGATAGGATTATGTAATAAATATTCGTCCAATACACAGAAGGGTGATTGAAATCGTATAGTACGTAGCAACCAGAGAGGGTGAGTGAGGATCTGAATCGCCTCTACCAAAACTACTACCGCAAAAATCTATTTGTTGTAGGGAACAGGGCCACTGGAAGCAGGTTCATCTTCAGGAACGAGACTGCCTGGGGGCTCGACCGAGGAGACGACGTCTTCAACGATGTCAGCACCAGTAATATCGCTGAGTTCAGCCTCTGCTGAAAGGAGTAGTCGGTGGACAAGGATTGGCTTGGCGAGAGCCTTGACGTCGTCAGGAATGACGTATTCACGGCTTTGAATAGCTGCTCGGGCCTTAGAAGTATGCAGGAATGCCAATGATGCACGCGGGGAGGCGCCGTTAGTTGTGTCGGAATGGTCACGAGTCGCAGCAACTAGATCGAGGATATAGTTCTTGATATCGTCATCAACATAGATATCAACGACCTCCTCACGAGCTGCAAGTAGATCCGACGGATCAACAACTTGTTCAATCGCGTCTGCACCGAGATCGGGCGTTTCGTTGAATCGGTCGAGAAGTTCACGTTCATTTTCTCTGTTAGGCAGTCCGACCTGCAGCTTCATCTGGAAGCGATCACGCTGGGCCTCAGGAAGCTCGAAGGTCCCCTCCATCTCAATAGGGTTCTGAGTCGCAATTACCATGAATGGCGACGGAAGCGAGAGCGTATCACCTTCGATGGTCACCTGGCGTTCTTGCATTGCTTCGAGCAGCGCGCTTTGGGTCTTCGGCGTTGATCGGTTGATCTCGTCAGCCAAGACGAGGTTCGTGAATACGGGACCGCGTTGAAGTGCAAACTCCCCTGTTGATTCGTGGTAAACGTGTGTCCCAGTAATGTCGGCAGGCAATAGGTCAGGCGTCATCTGAATACGAGCATCATCAAGCCCGCTCGCGCGAGCAAACAGCGTCGCGGCGGTTGTCTTTGCAATCCCTGGAACGCCTTCAAGGAGAACGTGACCGCCTGTGAGCAGGGAGATCGTGAGACGCTCAACGATCTCTTCGTTGCCGATGAGCACGGTCTGTACCTCGTCTTGAATCGCTTCGTATGTTTCTGCGGGATTAGTCATCGTTCACCTCTTTTTTCCGAGAGGTAATGGTTGTTATGGCACTATCGCGCTGCTCCTCGCTCAGATCGGGGTAGTGATCGTCGAGTACACGACGTAACTCGGCGTCGCTCATCCCAATCTGATCGCCATCATCCGACGTTGATCGACTCCGGCGAAGTGGCCCCAGCGAGGGCCACCGATGGATGAAAGCGATTGACAGTAGTAGTCCGCCACCGAGGAGGATCTGCAGAGCAGCCGACTCACGCAGTGAGAAGACTGCCATGGCGGTTGGAGGCACGTCCGTACTGTGCGATGTATCGAACAGCACGTTATCATGGAGGGCAAACAGTCCCTGAGCGAACGCCTGGTTACCGGGACGTTCAAGCATGACGTTGATAAAGATACTTGGATCGCTTACTGCAACGACTTCACCCTCACCAACGTTCTCAGCCGTAACGACAGGATAGGTACTGAGCGTTTCGTCGTCATCGAGCTCTTGATTACGGTTATGGTCGAGATATCCGTATTCCGAGCTTGCTGCGAGAACTGTTGCATTACCGGGTTCAACTGCTGTACCCTGGTTGAGCGTTATCTCATCACTCTGGGCAACATAGGGATGGTCGCCGATATTATTCGCAACTGGAAGGGAGGGTGAGCGGTAGTAATACCATTCGTCGCGCAGTGGATCGCCATTGAATTGGGCACTCGCACCGACATCCTCAAGTAATGGATTGCCATGCGGCCCAAACGCGTCAGCGACGACAAGTGTGCCGCCGTTCTCAACGAATGCCTGTAACCGTTCGCGATCCTCACCATCATAACGTTCGTCAGGGGAAAAAACGAATGCGACAGATTCGTTTGCCGGCTGCTCGTCATACTGTTCAGTATCGGTTATGACGCGGAGATCGGCGTCAGCCGACTCAGCTTCTCCTCTGAGGTCCGAGGTACCCTCCCAAGAGAATGTGAAGGCGCCAAACGCTGCACCGGAAGTACTTGCGGCGACGATGATCGCGATAATGACGACAGCGATGTACGCTCCCGCAATGAGCTCCGGCATGGATCGATTGGAGAGTGACCATCTCATATCAGATCAGCCCCTCAGGAAGGATCGCCAAGAGGCGGTGAACGACGATGTACCCGAAGATAGCGAGACCGGCAATAATAATCCAGCGCAATCGACTCCGCCACTCCGGCGTGACGTTAAATGGTGCAGTGAGTTCGGTAACGACCAAGAATCCGATCAAGGAAAGGACGAAGAACAACTCAATCGAGAGTGTGTTCAGTACTGCAAGCAGGATGATCGTCACAAGCATCCAAGCCGTTTGAGCATGGATAAAGCGTTGTCGGCGGTGGGTTGACATTGATTAGTCCTCCGTTTTTGGTTGTGGTGGAGCCTGTCGGTTGTCCGAACTTGATCGGAAACTATCGAAGGCGCGACCGGCACGGCTGGTCACGAGTGCATACTTTGCCGTAGCTGGTTCCGAATCGCGTTCCTCTGAGGATGGATCGGTGAGAAGCATGAGCCCAATAAACAAACCCAGTACAATTGACGAGGTTGTCAGTCCACCGAGGAAGAGCGATTCGAAGCCCATATACGCGAAGGTTCCTGCACCAGTTCCGAGAATGAATCCACTCCACGGAGTCCAGCGCCGCCGGATGCCGGAACCGACCGCGTAGGCGAGTGCACCGAGATAAAGTGAGCCAGCGATCACACCTGTATTAAGTAGCACATGTATATACGAGTTATGGGGACCGCGGGCACCATTGATCTCTGGACCAGGGTCGACAAAGCCGATTCCCCACAGTGGATCGAGTGCGAGGCGTTCGAGAGAGAGTACCCAACGGTCGACACGGCTCATCAATGTGGTTTCCATGACCTCAGGTACGTGTCCGACCTGAATCAGGCCATAAAGACCAACGACTCCCGCGCCGATCCCGAAGAATGAGAGCCATTGACTACGACCCGCTAACACGACGATCGAACCAACACCAAGACCAATCAGTGCAGCGTCTCCTTCACTCATAAACAGTCCAAGCAAGCATATTCCGAGTGCAGCAATCCAAACCAGCCCACCTCGGACTACGACAGTATAGAGCGCTGCAAGACAGCCAACCATCATGAAAAACCCATAAGTGTTGGGATTATGAAAAACTGAAGTGCTCCGAATTGCATAAAGACCCATTACTTCGCCTCCAATCGAGTTCGGAAGCTCCGAGTCGATTGTTCCTGGCTGCCAAAGTATCCATACACCAATAAGTGCAACAATGACCGAGAGAACAGTTAGTCCCATTGTGAACGTCTGGCGTCGCCCTTCGACAAATTGGGGAAGAATAACGACGGTCCCAAAGACGGCAATCGGTGTAACAAGAATGTATTGTAGAAGCTCTGAATGAGGGAAGTAGTAGTAATGAGCAACAAGCCCAAGCCAGTAGCCACCAAGAAGCACAAGAAACGCCGGATCGATTGTCAGACGAACGCTCGTAAAGAGAACTCCATAGGCAATGATGAGACAAAGCACTCCAGCTACGATTAGATATCCTAGATCTCTCGAAAGGAACCATGTCGTTGGTGCGATACTCGCTGCGATCACGAGGACTGCAAGCAGTGGATAATGAAGTGGTACAGACGGTGTTTCCGAAGCATGCTTGCCCCAAATATATTTAACAAGCCGATCACGATCATTGATCTGGCTCTCATCACAGGGACGCCCGCTGTCTGATCGAATGTCAACCACGATCCACCTGAACTTGTACTGCAGCCAACTGCCAGTGACGAGCACTCTTCTTCATATAGATATACCTGACTACATAACAGACTATATTAGCTTCGTTACTATTCATCAAAATGCCTTCGAGAGAATCGTAAGTTCTGGTCCATCTGTGCGCACACGATAGTATATTAGCTTTCCTCAGCAGACTTAAACCCGACTGCCGAGGACAATCGATCAATGATAGTTCCAGGGGAGCGGTGTTCATCCTCTAATGATTCATATCTTTGTATTGAACCATTCTGGTCAATCCAGAGCAGTGTCACACCATGCTGATATGCGGCCTGCAGTGTAGTCTCAGGCGCAGAATCCTCTGTGATAAGAAGGTATGGTTGAGCCTGCAGTTCTTCTGCAACTCTACCGAGATACTGGATATTCTCGGGAGTAACTGTCGAGTGGATATCTGCTATGATCCGTTGGTTGAGAAGCTCATCTCTGGCGTGAATATGCACGTC
Source organism: Halalkalicoccus tibetensis (assembly GCF_037996645.1). Lineage (NCBI taxonomy): Archaea > Methanobacteriati > Methanobacteriota > Halobacteria > Halobacteriales > Halalkalicoccaceae > Halalkalicoccus > Halalkalicoccus tibetensis. Next base: position 513,759 of record NZ_JBBMXV010000003.1, on the reverse strand, counting down.
ATATAAGATGCCTTCGTCGTTTTGTAGTTCGGTATCGACGGATACATCAAATCCGCGAGTATCGAACTCATCCGCTAGTAGCTCTCTGGCCTCAGTTTGTGTTCGATACCAACGATCACCATTTTCAGTTAGATGATATTCATAAAGAGTTTGTTCGGTTGCGTTCGCTGGTGGACAGATATGAAGACACTCTAAACACCAGAGTTGGTGGTTTGGGTTGTCAAATGACTCATCACATTCATTACAGAGGTGTTTTTGTAGTATATGGAACTCTGAGAATTCTACCTTGTCTTCACAATTCGGGCAATAATACAGGTCTCCATTGTCCTCTGTCTCAAACGCATCAGATGGAGCTGAGTAGCTACATGGTTTGTGTTCGAAAAACCTAGTGCGGATAGTATGTGTACTCTTACAGGATGGGCATCCCGTAATATACTGGAGACCTTCAATCTGACATGAAGGACATATATATACTTTAGTTTTGTATTCTTTATTAAGTAATCCTCTTTCAGCTAACGAATTCAAGGCTTCAATACTCGAACTGTCTCGTTCTGTGAGCAACTTTGCAACCTCTGGATAATTGACACGACCTTTATCATTGACAGTTGGAGCAAAGCACTCGATTGAATCCGTTCCTAGTTCAGCCATCAGTCGGAGCTTGCCAGTTGACACCATCTCTTTGGTATGATATTACCCCATCAACTATCAATATACACAACATAATAGATCGGAACAGTACGGTATTGTACCAATCGACATTAACGGTTGTTGGGCGATTTTCTCTTATGAATCGCAAACAGAGAGTCGTTATATGAGGCACAGAATAGCCAAGAATACTACTAGACTGGAACATACTAGTACGAGTCAGGCGTCAATAGCAATAGGAAATAGAAATCTATAGTGCAACTTCGCTAGTCATGTCTGCTGTCTTTCTTCTTAATGTTCTGTAGTAATTTTAATTTTCTATTGCAACCAAATATATTAATAGTCTTCAGATAAATCTGAATACAACGAATGAAGCACTTTGACAGAGATCGGGCACGGAGCACATTGTTCCCGTACTACCCACCAGAACCCGAAAATGAGCGTCAAATAATCGTCTTGGAAAAGCATATATAAATGAATAATGATACGAATAGGACCCAGTTAGATGAATATATGGTTGACCAACTACGGGTCCATCAGGAGGAAATAGCCCATATACGAGACGAACTCGATGAACAAGCAGAGGCATACGAATTTCTAGATGAGGCTGTTGAGTCCGTTAGTAAGGGGATTGATAATGGAACCATAGAATGGAGACTTGCATCCGAAGATATCAGACCGGTTTGCGAGTCTAATACAACGACCGAAGACTAAACTGGGAGAAATAATAAATATGTCGAGTATAGAAGACCATTTTTGTGAATGGTGTCGAGCAAATACTACCGGAGAAAGGATTGATAGAACAGAAAGGTGGGTCTGTGGAATCTGTGGTGAAGAGAAAGAAATAACATAATTTCAGTGATTCACTTCGCTTCGAAGTAAGTACCGTACCTGTGGAAGGGTAGAAGAAGGAAGATTTGCCGGAGACACCCATTGATGGTCGAGGATACCTTCTTGCTTGCTGGGAAGAGGAGTTGATAGAAGGGAGCATTCGAAAACCGCGTAGGTGGAGAATGTATTTCGACGACTCAGATGGGCATACCAGACCGTTCCGACCGGTTCTCTAATAAGAGACTGACACCGCAATTCCTCAAATAACTCTCGAGTAAGGCCCTCAAGTAACGATTCACTAGGTTCTATGCCACCACCAGGCAACGTCCAGAAAGTAGATCCGCTTGCATGTTGTTCCTTAAGGAGAAGGACCTTATCTGAAGCAGAGACGATTGCCTTTGTCCCAGATCTAATCCGGAATGGAACTGTCTGAGAGCTGCTTCTGTTATCGATTGAAATTACTTCTGCTGGTGTGGTTTGTATGATATCTTCCATAGGTCGAATATAGTATACTTCTTTCTGATAATGTACCTACACCATTAGTTAGTAATAAGCCTGTGGGGTCTTCAAAATATTACCGGTTACATAGAGAAAAGGCTATTATAATTGAGATACTATAAGCTAGTAGCTGTGTCTATATCTTTTTTAGTTGAAGCAGAAGACAATAATGTCAGCTATAGCTATTTTTCGAGCCGTCGTAGTATCATGAACAGCCCCGCCAGCACAATGCTCACAAAGGCGATCGCCGGAAACGCGGCCACGACGCCCCATTCCGTCGCGAGCGCGCCGAAGATAGCTGGACCACTCGCACTACCCGCCACGGACGCCGTCTGGATGACGCCGAAGAGGTACCACTCGAAGCAGTGTTGGCCTGCTCCGAGACCAGGGCGTTCTTGACCGGATAGCTCACGTACATCATGACGCCGATGATGGCGAACCAGAGCGCCAGAATCGCGATCAGGACCTCGAACCGGATCCCACCGAGCACTCGGGTAACGAGCAGCGTCGCACTGACGAAAATCGCCGTAGTGACGGCTGTACCGGCGCCGAGAAGTTCCCAGTCGAACCGATCGGCGAGGTCCCCTGCCCATAATGAGGCGAAGCTCCCGCCGACGAGGAGGGTGAAGAAGGCGAGATTCCCGACCAAGGTCGACGCGCCGGTCTCGGCGGCGATATACGACGTCGTGAACGTCTGAATTGCCCGATGCTGCAGGAAAAGGACCAGCGTTATGAGAAAGAGCAAGACGATCTCACGGGTGATCGGGATATCGATCGATCGCCGACGGGGGCGGAACAGATCGCGGACTCGGATCGATCGTCCGCCATCAGCGCGGAGCGTTCCCTCACCGTCGGATGTGGCAGCGATCAGGAACAGGATACTCACCGCGGTGACCGTGATACCGAGAAGCGCTGCGCCGAGGAGGGCGATACGCCACCCCGCGATCGCCGCCAACCCGCCGACGACGAGCGGTGAGGACATCGTTCCGAGCGCACCGCCGAAGCCGAAGACCCCCATCGCCTTGCCCTCGGTTTCGTGTGTCTCGACGTCGCTGATGATCAACATCCCGGTCGGGTGGAACGTACTGCCGCCGATGCCGGCAAGGGTCTGTGCGACCAGCAACATCCCGTACCTATCAGCAACGCTGGCGAAGAAGATCGCACCGGACATTCCGACGAGACCGACGATCATCAGTCGAATCTTCCCAATCCGATCGGCGAGGATTCCGGCAGGCAGCTGGAAGATAGAGTACATGATGAAGAAGATCGTCAGCAGGAACCCAGCCTGGCCGTAGGTTATACCGAGATCGGAGACCAGAAGCGGGATGATCGGTGGGATGACAATCGCGAAGAACTCGTTTATTCCGTGCCCGACGGTAACCGGTCCGACGACTCGGGGCCGAGAGACCGCCATAACGCGCTGAAGCCGACCGGCCATGATACTCTTCAGACGGTCATGTACGCTCAAATAGGATTGGGTACCGGCTCTATTGGGCCGGTCTATGATGTGTCGACATTTGACCAAGGGCGGATACCCGCGGGAGACAAGATCTGTGTGATTGATGCTAACAGATGTCGTAAGATCCATTACAGCGAGGAGAGACGGGGGAGTAGAGATGGATCTCGAAGGACGGACGGCATTAGTCACCGGATCGAGCCGTAACATCGGGCAGACGATCGCGACGACGATGGCCGAAGCGGGGGCCGATGTCGGGGTCACGTCACACAGCAACGAGGACGGATGTGAAGAGACGGCACGCGAAGTCGAGGCCGCAGGGAGCGAGGCTGCCGTCGTGCTCGGTGATTTGGGGAAACCCGACGACGTCGAAGTGATCGTAGAGGGAATTAGGGACGAGTTGGGACCGATCGATATCCTCGTCAACAACGCGACCGTCCGGCCGATGACGCCGTTTTTCGAGGTAGAGCCCGCGGAGCTCGACCAGGTGCTGGACGTGAACTTGAAGGGGCAGTTCCTCCTCACTCAGCACGTTATCGAGGACATGCTGGAAGTCGACCACGGGTCGATCGTCAACCTGATCGGCGCCATGGTGTTTCTCGGCAGGACCGGAAAGGCACATTCCTATGGAAGCAAAATGGGGATCGTGGGCTACGTTCGACAGCTCGCGTCCGAGTTCGGGCCGAAAGGAATCCGTGTGAACGGCCTCTCCCCGGGGCTTATCGATACGGACCGGGAGGAAACGTTCGCCGGTCACGAACAGGTTATTCAGGCCACGCCACTCCAACGGATGGGTACAAAACGGGAAATTGCGGACGTCTGTTGCTTCTTGGCATCCGATCGGGCGTCGTTCATCACGGGACAGGTGATTCACGCGAACGGCGGCAGCTACCCGACGCCGAACGTGATCCCGCCGGAGTGACGTGGCATACTGTCAGGCCTGCTGGGACGGACTCCTCACCGCAGCTCCTGAAACGTCGGCGCATCAGGTTAAACGAGAGAATACACCCCTCGTGGCTTCTCGGACGTGTTTGCCGTCTCGCGCACAACTATGTTCGAACTCTCCAGTCGTTCCAACCCGAGGCGAGTCGTCTGCTCGGAAAGGCGGGATTCGGCAATTATCTGCCGTTTCGTCATCTCGCCCTCGTTTTTCAGTACGTAGTATACTAACTTCGAGCTCGGCGGCAGGTCCGCAATAACCGTCTTCTGATCCGAGACCATGCTAGTGCTCCCCACTAAGGAAAACGGAGCTAATAAATGTAGCTTCACGGACCTCACTCGGCGGTATAGCCACTCAAGCGAACGGAATCCAGTCCTCGTGAGCGAGAACGTTCATGACAGTATCTATATTAACCATGGACGTCACAGCAGTGTATGGATCTCAACCTGGTCGGAAAGAGAGCGTATCTCACAGCAGCCAGTGGCGGCTTGGGGAAAGCGGTCGCGACCGAACTGGTACGCGAAGGGGCGGACGTCATCATCTCATCTTGCAACGAGGACAACCTACGAGCAGCCACGGATTCTATCGCGGAGGAGACCGGTCGGACGGAAGCAATTGATTACAAGGTCTGTGACTTGATGGAGCCCGATAGCATTCACGACGCAACGAAGGGTGCGATCGACGACCTAGGTGGGTTGGACGCACTCGTGACGAACCACGGTGGCCCGTCGACCGAACCTTTCTCGGAGCTCTCCCTCGGGGAGTTCGATACTGGCTATCAGGGAATCCTCCGAAGCACACTCCAGGTCTGTCAGGAGTGCCTTCCGGCGCTCTCCAATGGTGGTGGTTCGGTCACAAACCTCGTCGCTGCCTCCGCGCTGGAGCCGTCGGCGAGCGGGGCGCTCGGAAACGTCTTTCGGCCCGGGATCTACGGCCTCTCGAAGGTCCTTTCCGAGGAGTTCGGGGAGTCCAACGTCAGAGTCAACTGCGTCTCGCCACGCGGGATCATGTCCGACCGGATAGATCAGAAGCTCTCCCAGCGTGCCGAACAGCAGGGCATCACCGAAGCAGAGGCACGCGAACAGCGCGTCGAGGAACTTCCGGTACCGGACCTCGGGACACCCGAATCGTTCGCTCGTACCGTTGCTTTTCTCGCATCACCCGCTGCGGATTACGTGACTGGGGCAGTACTCCCCGTCGACGGGGGATGGCACAGACACGCCTTCTGATAGGCGCTTATTCCTGTTTCAAACAGTGGTAGGCAAATCGGCCTCATTTTTCGATGTTTTATATTCCGAAAATACACGAGTATCGGAAGGCAGCTATGACAGAGTCTCGATATTCCCATAGTGACGCCGCAAAAGTCCGATCAGTTGTCTACGACAACTCTTCGATATTCTCGACAACGACGTCAGTGAACTCGCTGGTTGCCAGCTTCTCGCCGCCCTCGATCTGGCGTTCGAGGTCGTAGGTGACCTGTTTCGAGGAGATGGCCTCCTCGACGGCGTCGCCGATGAGCTGGCCCGCGTCGTCCCAGCCCATGTACTCGAACATCAGACGGCCCGAGAGGATCATCGCCGTCGGGTTTACCTTGTCCTGGCCTGCATACTTCGGTGCGCTCCCGTGAACCGGTTCGGCGAGACAACGACCGTCACCGAAATTGGCGCCGGGGGCGATGCCGAGGCCACCGATCTGGGCACCTGCGGCGTCGGAGATGTAGTCGCCGTTGAGGTTCATCGTCGCGATGACGTCGTAGTCGCTCGTCCGGGTGAGGATCTGCTGGAGCATGTTGTCCGCGATGCGATCCTTCACCACGAGGCTCCCCGCGGGCTGTTCGCCCTCGTACTGGTCCCAGAGGGTGTCCTCGGTGATGACGTCCTCACCGTACTCCTCCTTTGCGACCTCATAGCCCCAGTCGCGGAACGCACCCTCGGTGAACTTCATGATGTTGCCCTTGTGGACCAGCGTCACCGAGTCGCGGTCGTTCTCCAGCGCGTAGTCAATTGCACGTCGAACGAGGCGTTTGGTCCCGAACTCCGAGATGGGTTTGATGCCGATGCCCAGCGGGTTCTCGTGCATCACGTCCTCGAAGCCCATTTCGTCCTCGACGAACTCCCGGACCTGCTGGACTTCGTCGGTGCCGGCCTCCCACTCGATACCGGCATACACGTCCTCGGTGTTCTCCCGGAAGAACACCATGTCCATCGCATCGGGGTCCTTGACCGGGGACGGGACGCCGTCGAGGTGGTAGGTCGGGCGGACGTTCGCGTACAGGTCGAGCTTCTTGCGCAGGGCGACGTTCAGCGATCGGAAGCCGGCGCCGACGGGCGTGGTCAGCGGTCCTTTGATGCCGACGTGAAACTGCTCGAAGGCTTGAACGGTCTCGTCGGGGAGGTGCTCGCCCTCACCGTACTGTTCGTTTGCGTGTTCGCCGGCGTAGACGCGCATCCAGGCGATGTCGCGTCCGGTGGCGTTGGCGGCGGCCTCCAATACCGTCTGTGCGGCGGGTGCGACGTCAACGCCGATGCCGTCGCCGTAGATGATGGGAATGACGGGGTTTTCGGGGACCGAGATCTCCTCGCCGTCGAACTCGATGGCTTCGCCCTTCTCGGGCACCTCGACTTTCTCGTAGCTCATAGCGGTTTCACAGATTCGTCAGTATTACAAAAATCGTGTGGTTCACCGGTCGACATCCGAAGTCGGCTAGGAAATCTACCGAAGTCCGTCGCCACGAACGGCGACGAATCGGTCGTTGAGTTCCTCTCCAGCGAAGAAGTCACACGCGGTTTCCGCCAGGGTCTTGATCGCAGCTTTGCGAGCACGGAGCGAGGAGGCACCCATATGTGGAGTGAGGACGACGTTGTCGAACTCATGGAGCGGCGAATCGGGCGGGAGTGGCTCGGTCTCGAACACGTCGAGGCCGGCCCCACCGATCGCGTCACGTTCGAGCGCATCAATGAGCGCGTCCTGATCGACGATAGGTCCGCGTGCGCTGTTGACGAGGGTGGCATCGTCTTTCATCGTCTCGAGTGCCTGAGCATCGATGAGCTTCTCGGTTTCGGGAGTGCGCTCGGCGGAGATGATCACGGCGTCCGCGGACTCGAGCAGCTCGGAGAGTCCGACCAGCGTCGCTCCCGTGAGATCCGTATCGATCGGATGAACGTACGGATCGTGCGCAAGGACGTCGGCCTGAAAGCCCGATAACAGGCCCGCAATGCGCTGGCCGACGTTACCGAAGCCGACGATCCCGATCGTAGTGTCCGTAACGGATTTGCTGGTCGGCATCGTGTCGCGCCAGCCTCCCTCCTCGAGGCGACGATGGCCAAGCAGTACGTTCCGGTTGACGGCGAGCAGGAGCGACACGGCGTGTTCGGCGACCGATCGGGCGTTGAGACCGGGCGTATAGACGACGGTAACGCCCTCCTGGTGCGCAGCATCGAGGTCGATGCTGTCGAGGCCCGTCCCGATCTTCGCGACCAAGTCGAGGTCGGGAACGTCTTCGAGGACGGTCTCTGTAACCGGGACTCGCGATGTCGTGAACAGTCCATCCGCCCCGGAAAGGGCCTCGATCGCAGCGTCTTCGCCGTCACCGATACCGAACGAGAGCTCGACGTCGTCGTCAACACAGGATTCGAGATACGACGCCGGTTGGATGTCGTCGTCGACGGCACACCAGACCATCTCAGTCCTCCTCGTCGAGGACGGTGACGACTGGGACCGGTGCGCTGAGGAGGACCTCCTGGGTGACGCTGCCGAAGAGGGCTTTCCCCACCGGCGACCGCCGTCGACCGCCGACGACGAGGTACGACGCGTCGTGGTCCTCGGCGTACTCGGCGAGCTGATCGGCCGCATCACCCACCAATCCGACGCAGGTGTCCCCGTCTTGAGCGGCCTCTTTGGCGACTTTCGTGGCGTAATCACGGATACGGTCCATATCGACAGTCTCGCCGGACTTCTCGACGCTCGTCCGCTCAAGCTCGACGAATTCCGAACGGCTGAGGACGTGGACAACGTGGAGATCGGTATCGAACGCGTCTGCGAGCGCTCGTCCTTCGGTCACGATGCGGTCCGTCGGCTCGCCTCGGTCGACGGCGGCAATAACTGGCATACTAGATCTGCATTACTAGTTCAGATATATATACTTAATCGGCGTCGTCACATTTCTTGCCTCATTGATCGTGTTTTAGTGAGCAGTTGGATGAGCTGTTATATGGCAGGTTCAGCGGATAGTGATCCCCCTAGCTCCTTATCAGTCCCTCAGCTGGCCGGAGTGGTCTGCACTGTTGGAATCCTCCTCGTCGGCCTCGTCGTTCCTCCACCTGAGGGCATAACGATCGAGATCCAGCGAACACTGGCGGTCTTCGCCGCGACGATCGTTCTATGGATCGCGAAGCCGGTTCCGTACGTCGTTTCGAGCGTACTTAGCGTCACCCTCCTGTTCGCTTTCGGTGTCACCGACTCCTTCGAGGAGGCCGTCACCGGCTACGCCGAAACGCTCGTCTTCTTCCTCCTGTTGCTGTTACTGCTCGGCCACTCCATCTCAAAAGTCGGTCTGGACGAGCGGGTCGCACAACGGATGCTCTCGGCAACGAGCACACCACGCGAGTCCGTTCGGTCGCTATCAATCAACCTGCTCGGGCTGTCCTTTCTCATGCCCTCCGCCGTCGCCCGGACGGTGACGTTCATCCCCGTCGTCCGGCAGATAACGGATGTCTATCAGCTCGGCTCCAACAGTAACTTCGAGCGGACCTCTTTTTTCATCCTGGGCCACATTAACCCGATCGCCTCGATGGCGCTCATGACGGGTGGAGGGATGGCGATCATCACCTCCGAACTGATCCAGTCGTCCGTGCGGCCAATCACCTGGGTTGAGTGGGGGATATTCATGATCCCACCGACGGTCGCGCTCTACGCCCTCTCGGCGGTTACCGCCGAAAAGATCTACTCCGTCGATGACTCACAGACCATCTCACCGGACTCGAACGGTGAGGACGAGGAACTCGTGGAGGCGGTGATGAACGGCGATGAGCAGACGGACCCGCTCACGCGCGACGAGCGGATCGTCGGCTGGGTCATGCTCGGGGCGGTCCTCGCCTGGATCGTTGGATCGTTTACTGGAATACCGACGATCCTTCCCGCGATCGCGGCCGTGACCGTTCTCTCGTTGCCCGGAATAGGAGTCATCACGAAGGACGATATCGCCGAAGTGAGCTGGGGAATACTGTTCCTGATCGGGGCTATGTTCTCCATCCTCGAGGTGATGCAGTCGACCGGCGCCCTCGACGTCGTCGTCAATTCGCTGCTCGGCCTCATCCCATTCAGCGCTTTCAACACGTGGCAATCGGTCGGGGCCCTCCTCGCTCTGGCCGTAGTTTTACGTGTCTTCTTTTCAACGGCCTCCGCCGCGATCGTCGTTGTTCTACCGATCATCCTCGAATTCGGTGAGGTGCTCGGTCTCGATCAGCTTTTCCTGGCTTTTTCTGTCCTCATGATCATCGGCTCGACCACCTTCCTCCCCTTCAACACGACGGCAGTGTTGCTATCGTTCGACCGAGGGCCGCTGACGTCGCGTGATGTGTTCGCGTTTAGTCTCGTGACGATGCTATACTCGACCCTGATCATCATCCTCTCGTGGGTCCTCTACTGGCCCCTGATCCGATGAACGCCTGTTACGAATCGAGGGTTGGGACACCTAGTAGCCCAGGCATATTTTCGATATAACGTGTGGCCCTTATATAATTGTGAACCGTTAACTATATGACTGCGTCTAAGAGAGTGTGGTATGCAATGGCAAGAGATATCAGTAAATGCGACATGAGCAGGCGTTCGTTCGCGAAGCGAGCGGGAGTCGTTTCGGCGGTTTCATTGACCGGTCTAGCGGGCTGTCTTGGCGAGGACGAGGGGGACGGTGGAGATTACCCGGAGCAGGACATCACCTGGATCATTCCCTTCAGTCAGGGTGGCGGGACAGACGTTTACGCCCGCGAGATGTCACCACACCTCAGCGAGGAGCTGGGTGTAAACATCGCGATCGAGAACATCTCCGGCGCTGCATCGCTTCGGGGAACCGGGGAGATGATGCAGTCGGAGCCGGACGGCTACACAGTGGCCGCGTACAACCCACCGTCCACGCCGGTCTCCGAAATGGTCACCCCACAGGACTACGAACTTGAGAACGCGACCGGCCTCGGTCTGTTCGCCTCGACCCCGTTCGTCGTCGTCGCCAACCCCGAACACGAGATCGAGGACTACGGCGACCTGATTGATCGGTACGACGACGGGGAGCTGACGAACTTCAGCGGGAAAGAGCGCGGTGGCGTCGACCACGTCATGGCGACGATCATGCGCAACTCCCACGGTCTCAACTGGGATCAGTATGTCGGGTACGACGGCTCTGGCCCCGCAGTGGAGGCCACGCTCTCGGGCGAGGTCCCCGCGGCGGTCAGTACGGACTCGGCCGCCCTTTCGGCGGTCGAGGACGGGGGTGTCGACCTCGTCACCGTGCTCGCCGAGGACGGATCCTCGGTGTTTCCGGACGAGGAGTCGATCACCGACCAGGGATACGAGGAGATCGACTACATCGTCGAGCTCTCGCGCGGCATGTACGCCCCGCCGGACACACCCGACGAGGTCGTCGAGGCATGGGAGGACGCCCTCGAGACGGTCATGACGTCCGACGAGATGGAGGAGTGGTCCGAGGAAACCGGAAACGAGGTCCTCTTCGGAACCGGCGAGGAAGCCGAAGAGGTCGTCCAGGAGGCCTACGATGAGATCCCGGATGCCATCGACCTCGAAGAGGTGCGCGAAGCCGAACAGGAGGGCTGATCGATAGGTCACAACGGGAGGAGAAGCGCGGAAATCACAGCGGTCGGTATCCCACTATCGAACGACACAATGTCCCAGACACCCATTAATCGAAAACGCACATCAGTTGATTATGACTCTTGAATCGGTTTTCCGCAAAGCGACGGAGAGGATAAACACGGAGTACGTAATTCTGTTTACGATGCTCATTCCGGCGGTATACATGTTTATTCAGTCCTATGACTTCCAAGCGACCTCCGCCACGATCTTCCCCCGGATCATGGCAGGATTCGTGATATTCGGATCGGTGCTACTCCTCCTGCGTCCGGTGCTTCCCGAACCGATCTATTCGATCGTCACCAACGAGTCACAGTTGATCGACGTGGAGGAGGACAAGGAGATAGACGACGAGCTCGATGGCGAGGTAGAAAGCACCTTCTCCTCGGTCGGGCGGCCGATCCCCGACTCGGTGTTTGCCGCCGCCGCAGCGATCGGCTACGCACTAGCCGGATACGTCGCCGGGCTGATGTGGGTAACCCCAGTGTTCGTCCTCATCTACGGGCTCTGGTTTAAGCTGTCATGGCGTGTCCTCGCCGTCATCGTCCCCCTCTCATTCATGATCGGGTTTGGCTTCATGGAGTTCGTGAACATCCCCGTGGACAGTGGGGAGATCGTCAACAGAGGTGGGCTCTGAGATGGTCGTCGAATCGGTTTCCGAGGCAGCGTCGGTACTGTTCAGCTGGCCGACGATGGGCTGGGTCATCCTCGGGCTCCTGCTCGGGATCGTCGCGGGGGCGCTTCCCGGCATCGGGTCCGCACTGGGAATGGCGATCGTTCTCCCCCTCACGCTCCCGCTCTCGCCGACGAACGCCCTCGTTCTCTTGGTCGGGATGTACAGCGGGTCGATGTACGGTGGGTCCATTCCCGCGATCCTCGTGAACGTGCCCGGAACAGGCGGATCTGCGGCGACGACGCTCGACGGCTATCCGATGTCACAGAAGGGCGAAGCGGTAGAGGCCCTCTCGTTGGCCGCGACGGCGTCGGCCATCGCCGGATTCTTTTCGGTCGCGACCCTGCTGTTGCTGTCGCCGATCATCATTGAGGTCGTGCTCGCGTTCGGCTCGCCCGAGTACTTCCTCATGGCGATCCTCGGGATCGCGATGATCACCGTCGTCGTCCGGGGATCCTTGATTAAGGGACTCACGGCCGGCGCCTTCGGGCTGATGATCACCGCGATCGGTATTGCCCCAAACAGCCCCGAGGAGAGATACACATTCGGGAGTCTGGCGCTCTACGACGGGATCGACTTCATCGCGGCGCTCATCGGCGTCTTCGCTATCGCCGAGATGATCAAGCTGGCCGCTCAGGAAGGCGGAATAGCCGACAAATCGATCGACATGACTGGAGATCTCCTCTCCGGGGTAAAAACAGTCCTCAATCATCCAGTTGCTACGGTCAAATACGGGTATATGGGAATGTTCATTGGATCGATTCCCGGGGCAGGGGCCACAGTAGCGAACTTCTTCGCCTACGGGGAGGCAGTCCGATCCTCAAAGGACCAAGAGTCGTTCGGCGCCGGAAACCCACTTGGTGTCCTCGCGACCGAGGCGTCGAACAACGGGACGATCGGTGGATCGCTCATTCCGACACTCTCGTTTGGGATCCCCGGTAGCGGCGCTTCCGCCGTACTGCTTGGCGCGCTGTTGATGCACGGGATCAACCCCGGTCCCGACCTGTTCGACGCCGAGCTCGCCACCACCTACACGTTCCTGCTTGCACTGCTGATCGGTAACGTGTTGATCCTGCTTGGCGGAATCTTCCTGGTGACGCGGTTGGGAGTCCTCACGCAGATCAACACCCACGTCATCATCCCGGTCGTCGTGGTGCTCTCGATCATGGGTGGATACGCCTTGGAAACTAACTGGTTCGACGTCTGGGTCGTGCTGTTGCTGGGGGTGATCGGGTACTTCATGGTCCAACACGACTATTCGATCATTGCGCTGTTGCTCGGGGTGATCCTCGGCGAGATTGCCGAGGAGAACCTCTTGCGGTCGCTCCAGCTCTCCGAGGGGTCGTATGCGATCTTCGTGACAAGGCCGATCTCGGTCCTCCTGGTCATCATGACCCTGGTGATCCTGCTGGGGCCGTTCATCTCGCCGAAGATCAAAAGCTATCTCGATAGTCGGTAGCCGGCAGCCGGCAGAATCGCCGGTCACCGGTCACGATTCTTTCTATCGGTCGAAGAACGTGAACTCGCCGTTCTCGACGACGGTCTCGCCGTCGAACTCGAGGGTCGGCTCGGCCATCATCGCGTCGAAGTGGACCGGGGCACGCGTCGTCCCGCCGAGGTTGCTGCTAGTGCCGATTCCGAAGTGGACGTTGCCGTAGCGACCGTGGTCGTTCGAGAACCAGCCGTTGAACTCCGGACACTCCGGGTTCATTCCGACGGCGAGCTGTGCGATGTTGTAGACGGCCGGATCGTCGTGTTCTTCCCAGACGCGTTGGATCTTCTCGGCCTCCTTGCCGCCCTCGACCGAGGTGACGGCACCGTCCTCGATCTCCATCGTGACCGGATCCTCGAGGACGCCGATGTCGAGGTTCGGGATCGCACCGTCGAAGACGACGGTGCCGTCGGTGCCGCCCTCGACCGGAGCGATGTTCGACTCGATGTGGACCAGCGCGGTGAACTCGCCGGGCTCGTCGGCGATACCGGGGTGGGCGTTGCCCTCGCGTCCCTCAAGGTCGACGGTGACGTCGGTCCCCTGGGGCGAGGTGACGCGCGCCTCGCTGGCCTCGGAGAACCGGCGGGCCATCTCCTCGCAGTGGGGACGCATTCCCTCGTAGTCGGCGTAGAGGCCGCCGCGGACGAGCTGCTCGTCGGTGAACTTGACCATGCTGATGATGCGGGCGCCGTTCTCCTTGGCCTCGGCCGCCGCCGACGAATGGGTGATCGAGCGGTGGACGGGCGTGATGATCACGTCCGCCTCCATCATCGCCGCGGCGACGACCTCCTCGGGTTCGTTGCCGTCGTACTCGCGCGGTTCCATGAGCGTCATCGTGACGTTGGCGTCGCGTTCGTTGGCCGCAGCAGCGACCCGCTCGGCGACGTCTGCGACCTGCCAGTCCGAGACCACGAGGACGTCCTCATCGGGTTCGATCGCGGCGCAGGTCTCAACGACGATGCTCGCACCTTTCATCTCCTGGACTGAGTCCATGACTCGTCATCACACAGGCGGCTACTAATACGTTCCTGATGCGCCCGACACGGGTCGTCGGACCACGTCTCAGCTCCCACTTACGCCCGGTCGAGATCGCGGGCGAACGCCGTCCCGCTCATCAGGAGTCGGGCCGTCCGGTCGATGGAGACGCTCCGGATTGACCCCGCCGCGGCGTCCGCGTCGACGCCGATCCGTATCACCCCCTTCGGGTGGCCAATCCGCACCGCCTCGCCGACCCCACGGGCGACCTCGTTCGGGATCGTCCCCGGGAGCCGCGTCGCCGCCGCGAGACACATCGCCCCGGTCGTCGCGTAGGCGTGATGCGGTCGGCCCGTCGAGACCATTCGGGCGGTGACGTCGACGTTATCGGCAGCGACGTCGCAGCCGACGGTCGTCGCGTAGTCCCGCGGCGGGGCGACGACGGCGACGAACGGCATGGTCGGGCGCTCGATCGGGGCGCGATCGGGGTCGTCGATGAGCCCGAGTTCGACGCAGGCCGCCGCCCGGATCCGTTCGAGCCGCTCGAGAAGCCCGTCGTCTTCCTCGATCTCCGATGGCGACTCGGTTCCCTCGAGTCCCAGTGCGCCCGCGCGGAGGAAGACCGTGACGTTGGTCGCGTCGACGATCGAAACCGTGTGGGACTCGCCGTCGACCACGAGCTCGTCGGTCGCGTTTCCGGTGGGAAGCGCTGCACCGAGCATCCCGCCACAGGGATCGAGATACCGGGTCGGGACGCGCGCGCCGGAGCCGGGGACGCCGTCGATCCGGGCGTCCCCATAGGGGTCGGGCTTCCCGTTCGTGACCGGGACTTTCTGTTCGAGCAGGGAGTCGGTGTTCTCGCTGTGGATCTGGACCGTCGTCGTCGGCTCGGAGGACGCGACGAGTCCCTCGAGAACCCCGTAGACGCCGACGGCGCTCGCGAGATTGCCGCAGTTGCCGTCCCAGTCGACCGTCGCCTCGTCGATGCCGACCTGCGCGTACCGGTAGGCGAGGTCGGCGTCCTCGCGATCGCTCTCGCCGACCAGCATCAGCTTGCTCGTGTGCGTGTGCGAGCCGCCGAGGCCGTCGACCTGCAACGGGTCCGGCGACCCGAACAGCTCGAGAACGAGCTCGTTGCGTTCGGCCGGATCGGCCGGGAACGCCGCTGGATCCGCGAAGAACCCCTTGCTGGTTCCGCCCCGAATGAGGTGGCCGTCGATGCCCCGTTGTAGCGTCGACTCTGGGTCCGACATATGTCGGGCCTCACGGCCGGGGATATTAGGCGTTCGCGATCGGCAGCTTCGTTCGGCATCAGGGCGTCCGTCTCGTTACCAGGGGGATGCCGAACTAGTTGTCAAGCACGATTTGTGCCGGCCCGAGTGCATCGTGTGTCTGCTTGTCGAGCGTGATCTCAACCGCCTCCTCGAAGGATTCGAGGCCATCGAGTTCGTGAGTGACGTACTCCTCGACGGAGATCGTATCGGACGCGACCAACTCGGCAGCGAGCTCGCCGGTGTCCGTTCCCGGGCTGACGTTCGCGACGCCCTTTCGCGGGTTCTCCCAACGGACCGCCTTCGATCTGGCGACACGAGGCGTCATTTCGATCTCCCCCTCGATGTGGCCGACCTGGAGGAGCGTCCCGCCCCGACGGAGCGCGCGGAATGCCTGTGCGAGAGGGGCGTCGCCGTCGGTGGCGTGTGACTGCTCGCCGCCGACCGCGGCGAACGCGACGTCGGCGCCCAGCCCGCCCGTCGCGGCCCGGATCTCCGCGACGGGATCGGTCTCCGTCGCGTCGATCGGCGTGATGCCGCAGTCGGCCGCGATCGAGAGGGGGCGTTCCCTGACGTCGACGGCGTAGACCTCACCCGCGCCGAACCGCCGTGCGAGCATCGCACAGTGGAAGCCCATCACACCCGCCCCGACGACGAGGACGTCGTCGCCAGGCTCGATTCCCGCATCGATCGTACAGAGGACCGAACTCGCGAGCGGCTGGAGGGCCGCGCCTGCCGCATCGGAGACGCCGTCGGGAAGCGCCCGGAGCGGACCGGTCGGGAGTCGGACGTACTCGGCGAGCGCCCCCGGTCTGTCGTAGCCGATGGCAGTCGTGTCAAGGCAGTAGTTGGCATACCCCGAACGGCAGTACGGACACGAGCCACAGTGGATCTTTCCCGGCGCGTACACGCGATCGCCGACGGCGAACGCCTCGACGTCCGGGCCGCACTCGACGACCTCGCCACAGAACTCGTGGCCGAACAGCCGGGCTCCAACCTCCCCTCCGTGGATTGCCTGCTCGACGGCGTCGTAGTGGGCGACCTCCCGACCCCGATAGAGGAGACACTCGGTTACGCTCAGCTGTACTCGCGAGACGTCGATCAGCGCCTCGCCGTTCCCCGGTTCGGGGCGCTCTACGTCCACGACGCTCGACGATCCGAACTCCCCGACGACGATCGCGTCCATACCGCCCCGTCCACCGGCTGGTAGAAATATCCTCGGACGGCCGGAGTGGATGGGCCGTGTGACGAAACGTCTATGGTGGTTCCCTTTTACGTTCTTGGTAGGGATGGACGCAGTCAACGATCAGCGACTCGTAGTCGTAGGGTGTGGTATCGCGGGACTGAGCGCGGCCAATCGGGCGGCCGAACTCGGGATGGACGTCACCGTTCTCGAGAAATCCCCCAAGGAGAAACGCGGTGGGCACACGTGGCACAGCGAGTCGTTCCGCGTCGCGTCGACCGAGGCCGACCTCGAACAGTACGGCTACGAGTTCGACATCAACGACTACTCGCCGGACGACTTCTACGCCGACATCATGAAGCAGACGAACGGACGGGCCGACGACGACCTGGCCCGGACGATCGTCGACGAGATCGGACCGACCGTCGAGTGGCTCACCGAACGCGGCGTCGAGTGGGACATGGAGCCGCTCAACTCCGGTTACACGGTCGCGCGGACGTTCTTCGACGGCGAGCAGCTCGTCAGCGCGCTCGTCGAGGCAGCCGAAGAGGAGGGCGCGACCTTCGAATACCGGACCGAAGCGCGCGAACTCGTCTTCGAGGACGGCGAGGTCGCGGGGGTCCGCGCCCGAAACGACGACGGCGAGGTCGAGTTCAAGGCCGACGCCGTCATCGTCGCCGCCGGCGGTTACGAGTCGAGCGAGGAGAAGCGCACCCGCTACTACGGCTCCGACTACGACGCGATGAAGGTCCGCGGCAGCCGGTACAACACCGGGGAGGGGATCGAGATGGTGCTCGACGCGGGCGGCCGCGCGACCGGGCAGTGGGGCGGCGCGCACATGGCGCTGATCGACAGCGAGGCGCCCGACTACGAGGGCGGCGCGAACCGCGTCGACGGCTACCAGTACGGCCTGCTGATCAACAACGACGGCGAGCGGTTCTTCGACGAGGGCGAGGACGCCCGTGCGCACACCTACGCCAAGCTCGGCCGGCTCATCTTCGAGGAGCCCGGCCACGAAGCGTACATCCTCATCGACGACTCGCTCACCGAGCACATGCGCGCGACGGGCCCCGGCGACTGGGTCACCGGCGACACCGTCGAGGGCGTACTCGAGGAGCTCGGCTGTGAGTCGCCTGCCGAGGGCGCCGAGACTGTCGAGGAGTTCAACGCGGCGACCGACCCCGGCGAGTTCGATCCCGACTCGCTCGACGGCAACCGGACCGAGGGACTCGAGCTCGAGAAGACCAACTGGGCGCTTCCCCTCGAGGAGCCGCCGTATCACGGCTATCGCGTCACCGGCGGCATCACCTTCGGCTTCGGCGGTGCGGCGACCGACGAGCGGGCACGCGCGCTCGATACGATCGGCCGCCCCATCCCCGGGCTCTACGTCGCGGGCAATACGACCGGCGGGCTCTTCTTCGACAACTACCCTGGCGGGACGGGGCTCGCGAACGGCGCCGTGTTCGGGCGGATCGCCGCCGAGGAGAGCGCGGAGTACGTGGAGGAAGGACGATGATCGGAGATCAGCAGACACTCGACTGTGCGATCGTCCGCGGCGGGACGAGCAAGGGCGTCTTCATCCGAGGCGACGAGGTGCCCGAGGAGAACCGTGACGAGGCTATCCTCTCGCTGTTCGGCAGTCCTGACGACCGACAGATCGACGGGTTGGGCGGGGCGACGTCGACGACCTCGAAACTGATGCTCGTCGAGGCATCCGACGACGAGGGTGCGGACGTCTCATATACGTTCGGGCAGGTGGCCGTCGACGAGCCGGTGATCGACTACGGCGGCAACTGTGGGAACCTCACCTGTGCCATCGGTTCGTTCGCGATCGACGAGGGGCTCGTCGACGTCGACCCCGAGGCCGACGAGGCGGACCTGCGCCTCTATAACACCAACACCGACTCGTACATCGACCAGCACGTCCCACTAACCGACGATGGGCGGGCGGCCTCGCGCGGCGAGTTCAAGATCCACGGCGTCCCGGGGACCGGGGCTCGGATCGATACGTCCTTCCTCGAACCGGCCGGTGCCGTCACCGACGGGCTGTTCCCGCTCGGCGGGCCAACGATCGAGCGGGAGATCGACGGCGAGTCGCTCGAGCTCAGCGTCGTCGACGTGACGACCCCGATCGCGTTCGTGCGCGCGGCCGACGTCGGACTCACGGCGACCGAGGGCCGCGAGGAGATCGACAGCAACCCCGAGCTGCTCGAGCGTCTCGAACGGATTCGAGGGACGATCTGTGCAGAACTCGAACTCGTCGACGACCCCGAGCACGCCTCGGTGGAATCGCCGGGGTACCCGAAGCTCGTGTTCGTGGCCGAACCGACGGACTACGATACCCCCGAGGGCGGTTCCGTGCAGGCCGACGAGGTGAACCTCGTCGCGCGCTACATGAGCATGCAGAAGCTCCACCCCGTCTACGCCGTCACCGGCGTCTCCTGCACCGCCGCGGCGGCGCTCCTCCCGGGGACGATCCCGAACGAGGTAGCGGAGCTCGACGGCGAGACAGTGACGCTCGGCCATCCGAAGGGGACGATGTCGGCGACCGCCGAAGTGGATACGAACGCCGAGCGAGTCGAGAGCGTCACAGTGTATCGGACCCAGCGACGTCTGATGGAAGGAACCGGCTTCTACGGCGAGTAACCGCCACTCGATACTTTTCGCCGAATAGGCGGTGCGTCGGGCGGGTTCTAACCGATAAACGAAGATATATAGCATATCGGCGGTATTGTGGCATAATGGCACAGAACATGCTCGACCTGGAGATGGCGTCAGCCTCGTGTTCGATCGTCGAAGAGTGTCTCGATGTCCAGCCCAACGAAGAAGTGCTGGTTCTCACCGACCCGAGGACGTTCGGCGTCGGAAAGAGCATCGCAACGGCAGCGAACGGCATCGGCGCTGAGGTGGTTACGTCGGTCATGCCGCTGCTCGATAGTCACGGCAACGAGCCGCTCGATACCGTCGCGGACGCGATGGCGACCGCCGACGTCGCGTTCACCTGTACGACCCACGCGATCACCCATACACGCGCCCGGCTCCGGGCGGCCGAGGAGGGGACGCGGATCGGGGTGCTTCGGGGGGTTACCGAGGACATGATGGTCGACGGCGCGATGACCGTCGACTTCGAGGCGCTCCGTCGCCGAACCGAGGCGATGGCCGAGATCATCACCGACGCCGAGACCGCCGTCGTCACCAGCGATCGAGGGACCGACGTGGAGTTCAGCATAGAGGGCTGTCAGTCGTTCTCGCTCGACGGCTACTTCCACGAGGAGTACGGCTTCGCGACGCTTCCGCCGGGCGAAGCGCCGACCCATCCTGCGGAAGGGACGGCCAACGGGACGATCGCCATCGACGTCGCGATGGACAACCTCGGTCAGCTCGAGGAGCCGATCGAGCTGACGCTCGAGGACGGGTTCGTCACCGACGTCAACGGTGGTAACCAGGCCGAGGAGCTCGAGGCGATCTTTGACGACGCCGACGAGAACGCCCGAAACCTCGCAGAGTTCGCGATCGGGACGAACCCGAAGGCGAAGTTGATCGGGAACACTGCCGAAGACAAGAAACGCGAGGGGACGATCCACTTCGCCGTCGGGGACAACGAATCGCTCGGCGGCACGCTGAAGAGCGACATCCATCTAGACGGCGTGATTCGATCCCCGACCGTGGAGCTCGACGGAACGACGGTTGTCGACGACGGGACTCTCCGACGGGATCTGTTGGAGTAATCGGCCGAAAAGCGGTGAGCTCGTTTCGCTGCTGGTTCGAACGGAAAGCGATTGCTATGATTATACCGCATGGGTTGTTATTATTCTCCATTCCACTCTCCGGAATGGCCTCGCCATTTGGAAGTAACGTTCACGAAATATAGATGGAATTATCGTATCAAACAATCTCTATCCCGCTGCGCGGGATTTTATATATGGGGGTCCCTAACGGGCGATCATGACAAGCGAACCGGGACCATCACGACTCAAAACGACCGAGACCTCCCTCGAAGTGGTTGACGCGCTCTACGAGCTCGGCGGTGGCCGGATCGACGAGATCGCGGACCATCTCGGCGCTGCACCGAGCACGGTTCACCGCCATCTCACGACGCTACGGGCCCACGATTACGTCACGAAGGAGGGCGATGTCTACCGGCTCGGCCTCCAGTTCCTCACGATCGGCGGCTACATCCAGCACAACGAACGGGGCTACCAGCTCGCGAAGGACAAGGTCCAACAGCTCGCGCTGACGACCGGAGAGCGGGTTCAGTTCATCACGGAGGAACACGGACAGCGGGTGTACATTCACGCATCGGTGGGCGAGGACGCGGTGCAGACCGACGCCCACATCGGAAAGCGCGGCCCGCTACACTGTAGCGCGGCCGGCAAGGCCATCCTGGCAGCGCTACCGAAATCACGCGTCGAGGCGATCATCGACGAACGGGGCCTCCCGCAGGTGACGCCAAACACGATCACCGACCGCGAGACCCTCTTCGAGGAGCTCGAGGCGATCTCGACCAGGGGCGTAGCGTTCAACGAACAGGAGTCGGTGATAGGGCTGAACGCAGCCGGGACGGCCGTCCACTGTCCCGACGGACACGTCCTCGGCGCGATCAGTATCTCCGGTCCCGCACAGCGGTTCAAGGGCGAAAAGCTCGGAGAGGAGATCCCGGACCTTCTCCTGGGGGCGACCAATGAGATCGAACTCAATCTCAAATATACCATGTAATTACAAAGGTACATCTGTAATTCACTATGGAGATTATCGGGTATTCCCGAGCATGAAACGTTATATGCCGTCGAATATAACTATCTATGAGATACATCTCTGTTTTACTCTATTCTTGTAATGAGGGTTTCAACGGGCCGGTTGCAGCGTAAAGGAGTAAGAAGCGGTCTACGCCTATGAGTCCCGGACCAGCGGGTCGTACCACTCCTCGTTGGCCCGGTACCAGTCGATGAACTCGCCGACGCCCTCGCGAATGTCGGTCGCCGGCTCGTAGCCCAGCAGCTCGTTGACCTTCGAGATGTCGGCGTGGGTGTGCTCGGCGTCGGCGTCGTTTCGCTCGCCGTACTCGAGCTCGAGCTCGGGGGCGAGCTGGTCGCGGACCTCCTTGGCGAGGGTCTTGATCGCGATGTTGTCCGTGCTGCCGACGTTCATGATCTCGCCGTCGGCGGCGTCGCTTTCGAGAAGCTTCTCGTTCACCCAGAGGATGTCGTCGACGAAGGTGAAGTCGCGCGTCTGGGAGCCGTCGCCGTAGATCACCGGCGGCTCGCCGTGAAGACAGCGCGAGACGAAGTTCGAGATCGCCATGTTCGGGCGCATCCGCGGGCCGTAGACGGTGAAGTAACGGAGCGAGACTGTGGGAAGACCGTAGACCTCGCTGTAGACGCGGGCGTACTGCTCGGTCGCGAGCTTCGAGACGCCGTAGGGACTGACCGGCGTCGTGGGGTGGTCCTCGTCGTAGGGGAGGTACTGTGGCTTCCCGTAAACGGAGGAGGAGCTCGCGACGACCACCCGCTCGGTGTCGGAGTTTCGCGCGGCCTCCAGCAGGTTGATCGTCCCGTCGATGTTGATCTCGTTGACCTTCCGGGGGTTCTTCACGCTCGCGCGGACGCCGGCCTGGGCCGCCTGATGGTAGACGTAGTCGGCGTCGGCAACGAGCTCATTGACCAGCTCCGCGTCCCGCAGATCGTCGTTGACGAGCTCGTAGCTTCCGTTGCCTTCGGCGGCGAGTTCGCGACACTGCTCGACGGTGTGTTCCTTGATCCCGACGTTGTAGAACGGCTCGAAGTTGTCGAGGGCGGTGACGTCGTGTCCGAGTCGCGTCATCCGTTCGGCGATATGTCCGCCGATGAAGCCGGCGCCGCCGGTGACGAGGACATCCATTGATCGCCCATGGGATACGAACGGATAAAAACACCATCGGTGCTCCGAGACGACCAACGTTCAGCGTACTGAACGATGTGGTCGGTTCCGCCCCAAATCACAGCAGAAGGCGGACAATATATATGAATTCCATCCCAAAAGAGACGTAGATGAGATCGAAGTGGGAGTATCGTATCGGGGCTGTTCTGGGGGTGGTGGTCGTCACTGCAGCCGCAGTGGTGATCGCCAACACCAGCCTCGTCCAGGGGTTCGCAACGACGTACGTTCCGCTGGTCAATCGGCTTCCGGGGACCGTACTTGGGGGACAGGAGCTCGTCGTAGCGATCGTACTGAGTACGGCGATCGTCGTCGGCTCGCTCTTCCCGCTGTACAAACCGCGGCCACAGCGGATCCTCGATACGATCTTTTTGGCGCAGAAACGTGTCCTGACGGCGGTGTTCGCGATCGCGACGGTCGGCTACTTCAACTGGACCTATCGCCTCCCGCGGGCGACCCTCGGCGTGACGGCGGCGATACTGCTCGTCGCGCTCCCGGCGTGGTTCGTGCTGATCCGGCGCCGGCCGGCGGAGGGCCACGAGCGGATCGTCATCGTCGGCGACGACCCCGACCAGATCCGACGGGCCGCGGACGCCGTCGAGGGGACCGTGCTCGGCTATCTCTCGCCGCCGATCATCACCGGGACGCGCGAGCGGGAAGCGCCCGCTGCGCGGGCCGACGGCGGGGCGATCGATCTCCAGGCGGAGGGACTCACCTCGCTCGGCGGGCTCTCGCGCCTCGAACAGGTGCTCGTGAACCGCGACGTCGATACCGTGTTGCTCGCGTTCGAGAACCCCGATCGGGGGGAGTTCTTCGGCGTCCTCGAGACGTGTCACACCCACGGGATCGGGGCGAAGGTGCTTCGCGAGCACGCCGACAGCGTGCTGCTGTCGATCACCGACGGGGGTGTCGGCGAGCTGCTGACGATCGACCTCGAGCCGTGGGACTGGCAGGAACGGCTGGTCAAGCGCGGGTTCGACATCGTCTTCGCGACCGTCGGGCTCGTGGTGTTCGCCCCGTTCCTCGCGCTCATCGCCGTCGCGATCAAGCTCGACAGCTCGGGACCGGTGTTCTACGGGCAGGACCGCACGGCTGACCTCGGTAGCACGTTCACGGTGCTGAAGTTCCGGACGATGTACGTCGACAGCGAGTCGGCCGAGCCCGTCGACGACGAACAGAACGACCGCATCACGCCGGTCGGCCGGCTGCTCCGGGAGTCGCATCTCGACGAGCTACCCCAGCTCTGGTCGATCCTGATCGGCGATATGAGCGTCGTCGGTCCGCGGGCGGTCTGGACCGACGAGGAGTCCCTGCTCGAGGCCCAGGCGGGCGGGTGGCGAAAGCGCTGGTTCGTCAAGCCGGGGCTGACCGGGCTCGCACAGGTCAACGACGTCTCGAGTACGGACCCCGAGACGAAGCTCCAGTACGACCTCGAGTACATCCGGCGTCAGTCGTTCTGGTTCGACCTGAAGATCGTGATCCGACAGATCTGGAACGCGTTCACGGACGTTCTAGTCCTGCTTCGGGGCGGCGACCCGAACCCCGACGACGAGTCGCCGGAGCAGTGAGGCCGTTCTGGCCCGTGTTCGGAAGTAGGTAGATTGATTCCGGGCGAGCGGGCACCACCTATATGCGGATTTTACGCGTCGCACAGAAGACGTACCCGGACGTGAAGGGCGGGGGGCCGTACCACGTTCACGCGATGAGCCGCGATCAGGCCGCGATGGGCCACGACGTGACGGTGCTGACGGTCGGCGGGGGTGACAAGCCCCATCTCGAAGAGCGCGACGGCTACACCGTGATCCGGTACGGCTCGGAGGGAAGCCTGCTCGGCAACGATATCTCGACCGGCGTCGCCCGGTATCTCGCGGCCGCCGAGTCCTTCGACGTCGTTCACGCACACTCGCATCTCTACTTCTCGACGAACCTCGCGGCGCTCAAACGGGCCTGTGGGGAGATCCCGCTGGCGATCACGAACCACGGCCTCTACTCACAGACCGCGCCCGAATGGGTGTTCGACCTGTATCTCGGGAGCGTCGGGCGCTGGACGTTCGATCGGGCCGACGTCGTGTTCTGCTATACGGAGGAGGACGAGCGCCGCATCCGGGCGCTCGGCGTCGACAGCGAGATCGAGATCGTCCCCAACGGGGTCGACCTCGAACGGTTCACCCCCGACGGGCCGGGAAGCGACCTGATCGACCACGACGGGCCGACAGCGCTGTTCGTCGGCCGGCTGGTCGAGGGCAAACGGCCCTCGGACGCGATCGCGGCCGTCGAGCGGGTCCGCGAGACCCACCCGGAGCTGAAGCTGTACGTCTGTGGCGAGGGGCCGCTTCAGGAGGAGCTCGCCGAGCGAACGGGCAACTCCGTCGAGTTCCTCGGCCACCTCGAGTACGACGAGATGCCGCCGGTCTACAGGAGCGCGGACGTGCTCGTCCTCCCCAGTCGGGCCGAGGGGGTCCCGCGGACGGTACTCGAGGCGATGGCCGCCGGGTCCGGCGTCGTCACCTCCGACCTCGAACAGGTCGCGCCGCTGGTCGAGGGCTACGGCCACACCGCGGACCCGGGCGACGTCGAGGGGTTCGCCGAGGGGATCAGGGCGACCCTCGAGTCGGGCGGGCCCGCAGCCGACGACGGGATCCAACGCCGACACTCCTGGACACGGACGGTCGATGAGACGACGAGCGCGCTGGAACGCCTCGTCGAGAGCGAGTAGCCACAGTCCTACCCTGTTGTCCTCGATTCCCGTCACCGGATCGAGCGAGCGGCGTGGTCCGCCCGGAGCCTGACGAGCCACGAGCCGCTGAGCGAGAGCGCCAACCCGAGATAGAGCCCGACGAGGACCGAATCGAGCGAGAGCCCGCCGATCGTCATCGACTCGAAGACCAGCGCCACGAGGATCGCGGCGAGCGTGGCCAGGACGTAGATCGGCCACCACCGGCCGATACCGCCCGTGGCTGGGGCGGGGCGATAGTCGGCCAGGAGGGCGCTGTAGGTCGCCTTCGCGCCCGCGTAGAACACGGCGAGCAGATAGAGCGAGCCGGCCACCAGGCCGGTCTGAAGGAGGATGTGGATGTAGGAGTTGTGCGTCCCGAAGCCGACGGGCCCGTCATCGGGGACGTACGGCCGGATCTCGGCCGCGGTGTCGGCGAAGCCGATGCCAACGAGCGGATTCACGAGCAGGCGCTCGATCGACGCCTGCCAGAGGACGACCCGGACCGCGAGCAACGAGCCCACAAGCGCCTCGATGCGGCCCAGAAACGGGAGGTCGGACAGCAGGCCCGTATAGACGCCGGCGATCAGCCCGACGACGGCGAGCGCACCCACGACGAACAGCGCGATCGCGAGCCGTCGCCGGATCGCTGCCACGAACACCGCCAGTCCGAACCCGGTCCCCATGAGCGCCGCCGTCGAGTCGCTCGTGACCACCGCCGCGCCACAGAGGGCGATCGCCCCGATTCCCGCAAGGCCGGGCCCGCGGTTCGCGACGTGGGCGACGGCCGAGATCGTACAGACCATCATCAGGAAGCCGTAGGTGTTCGGGTTCGCGAACACCGAGTTCGTCCGATAGCCGGGCACGCCGTAGACGAACCCGCCCGTCCACCAGTGGATCGACATCTCCAGGATCCGCTCGGCGAGCAGCATCCCGAACCCGATGGTGGCGATGGCGACGCCCAGGGCGGTCAGCCCCGCGATGAACTCGCCACGGTATCGATCGACGACCGCGGGGAGGAGGAAGACGGCCACGACCACGCTGAGGGGCGTGATTGCGACGTACAGCAGGCGGGCGGATGATCCGTCGACCAGCCAGCCGGCGGCCAGAAGGAGCCAGTACCCACCGAACAGCACCGCGAACAGTACATCGATGCGAATCTCGACGTCCGAGACGAAGACGACGTAGGCGCCGGTAGCCGCCAGTACGGACACGGAGACGACGTAGCCGACCGTCGGCGAGACGAGCCACGTGTTGGTCGCGAGCGCGGCGACGATGCAGAGAAACGGGAGCCACGCGTCGACCCACGGGATCCTATCGGGGAGCTGTGATCTGACGTACGACATCGGGGAGCTATCTACGCCCGGGGTTGTTGCCGGTCGAACTGGGAGATTCGGACGCGCAAGCACGACTCCGGCTGTCTATCATCGACCCGTATATCGGTCGGCCAGCTACATGTAGCTGTCCAACCATCGCACGACAGACACGTTCGGGTCACTGGAGATAGCCGAGGTCCTCGAGGCGGTCCTGGGTCGACTGCGACATCGAGACCGAACCCGACGCGTCGTGGCGTTCGAAGGAGTCGAGCCAGTCGTCGAGCTCGGCACCCAGCTCGGAGGCGACGTCGGGCCGTTCGTCGGCGAGATCGCGCTCCTCGTCGGGGTCGTCCCCGAGGTGATAGAGCTCGCGCAGGCCGTCGGAACCCCGGACGAGCTTGTGCTCCGAGTCCCGGATCGATCGCAGCGACCGGTCGAACTCCCGGACGGAGTCGGGGACCGTCCCGACCCGTTTCTCGAGGGCCTCCATCGAAGGCTGGGGGCCCATATACTCCGCGATGGCGTGCTCGCGGGTCTCGTCACTGTCGGGATGGAACGAAACCCCCTGGAACCGCTCGCGAGCCTCCGGGGCCTCGATGCCCGCCGCGTCGAGCAGCGTCGGCGCGAGGTCGGTCAGCTGGACCAGCCGGTCGTCCTCGCCGCCCCCGTCGAACGCGCCCC
The DNA here is from genome assembly GCF_037996645.1 of Halalkalicoccus tibetensis. Taxonomy (NCBI): domain Archaea; kingdom Methanobacteriati; phylum Methanobacteriota; class Halobacteria; order Halobacteriales; family Halalkalicoccaceae; genus Halalkalicoccus; species Halalkalicoccus tibetensis. The sequence goes on along the minus strand of NZ_JBBMXV010000003.1, from coordinate 486,311 downwards.
CCGAGACGACCATCGGGACGTGCAACAGGGTCTCGTAGAGGCAGTACTGGTGGTCCATCAGCCCGTGGTCGCCGATGTTCTCGCCGTGGTCGCCCGTGATGACGACCACCGTGTCCTCCCACTCGCCGCTCTCCTCCAGGGCCTCCCGGAGCTCGCCGATCCGCTCGTCGAGGTAGGCGATCTCGGCCCGGTACAGCGCCCGGAGGACCTCGAAGTCGCGCTCGCCCATCTCGACCTCGCCAGCGATGTAGCCCCAGGCGTCCTGGGGGACCTCCATCGCCTCCTCGTAGGAGACGCCCTCGGGGAGGAAGCGCTCGGCGAACTCCTCGGGCGGGCGGTACTCGAGGTGCGGTTCGAGGTAGTTCACGAAACAGAAGAAGGACCGCGAGTCCTCGCGCTCGTCGAGCCAGTCGGCGAGCCACTCGGTGGTCTGGCGCGCGCCGTCGTCGCTGTGGCGCCGCAGAAACTTTCCATACACGGTGTTGATCAGGTTCGTGACGGGGTTGCCGTCGGTGAGCCGGCCCGCGAGCGATCGGAGCTGGTCGATTCCTTCAGTGGTTCGGGCGATCCCCCCGAGGTCGGTGTCAGACTGGACGTACTGCCAGGTCTTGTAGAACGTCTCGAAGCCGCGTGCGAAGCCGAACTCCCCGCTGATCCAGGTGTTGTTCGAGACGCCGACCGTCTCGTAGCCGTTCTCGGAAAACAGCTCCGCCAGCGTCGCCTTGCTTTCGTCGAGCTGCTTGTGGGTCGCGTGGGCACCGTGTCTCGAGGAATACTGGCCGGTGAACATCGAGGCGTGGGAGGGCAGCGACCAGGGGGCGTTCGCCGAGGCGTTCGTGAAGTCGGTTCCCTCCTCGGCGACGGAGTCGATCGCCTCCGTCGGGGTCTCGCGGATGTCCCCGAACCTGGCGGTGTCCATCACCAGGACGAGGACGTTCGGGTCGGTCATTCGTGTAGAGAACGTGTCCGGGCGCGAATAGGTGTTTCTCACTGCGGCTGTGGGCCCGCGTTGGTCCGTAGCAGAAGATGAGACTACAGGCCGTTTAGCAGCTTGTTGTGGGTGAATTCGGTCAAATCAGACTATCGGCGATCTTTTAGATCCCCTCAGCCGCTACTTCCTGTTACTCAAGGAGTAGGCTCGGCGATTTTCCGACATCCCCTCCAGTGTTGCCACTCAGAAACAGCTCTTTCGTGCGGTAGAGTGATTGTATACTGTGCTAAACTCGCATAGCACACATGACCGGAAGTGGCACTGTCGAACGGGTTTTCATCGCACCTGAAGCCGAAGCGGAGATGGAAAAACGGACCGACGTTGAAGCAGTTGCCGGAAAGGGACTCCGAGGTGATCGCTACTTTAGCGAGATCGAGGCGGGAACCTTCGTCGAGTGGGAACCAGATGAGGAACGCCGCGATGGATATGATCTCACGTTGATCGAGCAAGAGGCTGTAACAGCAATCGAACGTGAAGCGGGAATCGAACTCGCACCGGGAGAACACCGACGAAACATCGAAACCCGTGATGTCGCACTCAATCACCTCGTTGGACAACGATTCCGAGTCGGTAACGCCATCTGTCGAGGGGATCGACTGTGTGAACCGTGTAATCATCTTCAGCGCGTCACTCAGGACGGCGTATTGCAGGCACTCACTCACCGAGGCGGGCTCCGAGTGGACATTCTCGAAGATGGGATGATTCGCTCCGGAGATGTAATCGAACCGCTCGAATAATCTGCACTCTCTCGTTTAGAAACAGTTCGTATTCCCGCTTGCGGCTGTCACATCTGGTGAAAATCGACCCGCTTGCGGATCGGGACGGTCGGGACGAAAGGGGAACGTGTGCCTACGGTAGCGCCGTCCGGAGGTCCTCGCAGAGATCACCGGCGTCTTCGAGGCCGACGGATACCCGGACCAACGTCTCGGGAACCTCCGCTGAATCCTCACTACGACTGAACTCGTCGGGGATCATCAGTGACGGTACCTCGACGAGGCTCTCGGCCCCACCGAGACTGGCTCCCGGCGTGAAGACCTCGAGTCCCTCGATGAACGCCTCAAGCTCGATGAGTGTGCCGTCAAACTCGAAGGACAGCATTCCGCTGTACCCCGACATCTGCTCGCTCGCAAGGTCGTGTTGTGGGTGGCTTTCAAGACCTGGATAGTAGACACGAGCGACCCGGTCGTGGCTTTCGAGGAATCGGGCAACCGCCATCGCGTTCCGCTCGTGATGTTCCATCCGTGCGGGCAGCGTCTTGATGCCTCGCGCAACGAGGTAGCAGTCGAACGGCGAAAGCATGTTCCCAAGCCCGACCCGCTGCGCGAACGCTAATTGCTCGAAAACCCCACCGCTGTCGGTGATAACGGCACCGCCGATCGAGTCGGAGTGCCCGTTGAGATACTTGGTAGTGCTGTGAACGACGACGTCGGCACCCAGTTCGAGTGGGGATTGGTAGTACGGACTCGCAAAGGTACTGTCCACGCCGAACAGGGTATCGTGGTCGTCGGCGACGTCGGCTATCGCTTGGATATCGCACAACCTGATCAAGGGGTTCGACGGTGTCTCTGCCCAGATCAGGTCAGTGTCAGCGTTGACTGCGTCGGCGACGTTGTCGGGGTCACGGACGTCGACGAAGTCGATGTCAACGCCGAGATGTCCGGCCATGTGTCCCGTGAGCAGTTTTTCGGTTCCGCTATAGATGGTGTCCGAGGAGACGACGTGACCTCCTGGGGGGACCAGCGATAGCATCGTCGTCGATGTGGCGGCCATTCCGGAGGCGAACGCCAACCCATGCTCGCCGCCTTCGAGGCGGGTTAACCGCTCTTCAAGGGCTGCCCGCGTCGGATTGCTTTCGCGCGAATACTCGTGTTCAGTGGCGTCCTCCCCGCTGGCCCACTCGAACGTCGTCGAAAGGTGGATCGGCGGGACGACATCGTTCGTCCCATCTCTGTGAGGATGCGTTTCGGTTTCAGCTGCGCCGACTGCGATGGTTGCGAATCGGTTCTTGTCGGATTGACTATTGTGACGTGTCATCGGATACTCACCACGAGACTCACTCGAGCTCGATTTGGCTGAGGGTTCGTAGGAACGTTCTCAGTTGCCAAGAATAGGTGTGAAGTTTCCGGCGAGGGTGGCCATAACTCCAAACCTGATTCGGATGTGGGCAGCAAGTCGTTAGTTGCTAACCATCGTATGTTCCGAGAGAAAGCGTCAGATGGCAATAACAACGGTAGGTCCGCACTTTCTCTATGTCGGATTTCCAGTGAGGATTTGTTAAAACGAAATGGTGGACGAACGTCAATTCCATATGCATCGGACGACGCGGTCTCGACTTCTATCCGTAGCGGCGTTCAGGCCCGGGCCTGGACGAGCGTTTCGTAGAGCTCGGCGTAGCGCTCGACGGCCCGGTCAAGCGGGAATTCGGTTCGGGCGCGCTCCTCCGCGGCCTCGCCGAGCGTTTCCCGAGCCTTCGAATCGGAGAGCAGCCGGCGGAGCTGCATCGCGAACCCCACCGGCCGTTCGGGGTCGGCGAAGGCCGCTGCCTCGCCGGCGACCTCGTGGAGCACGGGGATGTCGCTTACGACCGGCGCGAGCCCGCAGGCCATCGCCTCGACGAGCGCGACGCAGAACCCCTCCGACCGGGAAGGAAGCGCGAAGGCGTCGCTCGAATCGAGGATCCGATAGACCTCCTTGCGGGAGACCGTTCCCGTAAACCGGACGTGCTCGCCCAGCCGGCGAGCGGCGACGAGCCGTTCGAGCGATTCGCGCTGAGGCCCGTCGCCGACGATCAGCAGCTCGGCGTCGGGAACCGAGTCGCGCACGTCGTCGAAGGCCTCGATGAGGGTGGAATGGTTCTTCGCCCCGATCAGCCGGCCGACGGTGACGACCCGCGGCCTGTCGGTCTCCCAGTCGGTCCCACCTTCGAACCCGTCCCCGCTCTCATCCCCGTTCTTCTCACCTGCGCGTGCGTCGTCGATCGCCTCGAGATCGACGCCGTTGTAGATCACGCGGCGCTTCCAGGCGGGCACCAGCAGCCGTTCGTGGGGGTAGAAGGAATCGAGCGTCGCCTGCGAGTTCGCGACGACGCGGTCGGCCCGCCGGAGGGTCGCGTCGTTCACCGCGTTCTGGAGGGGGGAGTAGTGCAGCCGGTGGTCGGCGTGCTCGGTGTCGACGATCGGGAGGTCGCGGGGCGCGAGCGCGCGCCCGAGCGACCCGACGAAGTTGTGGTGGGTGTGAAGCAGGTCGAACTCGCCGCTCGCGAGCAGGCTACGCAGCCGGCGGATCGCCCCCGGGTCGAACCGGCCCTCGGCGCCGAGGGTCACGATATCGACCGCGTCGGTATCGACCGACACCTCGACCTCCTCGAGCGACCCGATCTCGTAGCAGATCACGGTGACGTCGGCGTCGGTGTCCCGACCCGTCCGCTCGGCGAGCTCGTAGGAGATCGTCGTGTGGCCGATATGCGTCAAGAGAACGGCTATTCGCATCGTCCGGAGTCGACGCCGGACGGGCATAAATCCCGGTACAGTCGTATCGGCACCGACTATTGCGTCGAGTAGAGCTGGGCGTACTTGCCCTCGCCGCCGACCAGCTCCTCGTGCTCGCCCTGCTCAACGATCTCCCCGTCCTGCAGCGTGTAGATCTGATCGGCGTTGATCACCGTCGAGAGTCGGTGGGCGATCGCGATGATCGCGTAGTCCCGATCCATCGACTCGATTTCCGTCTGGACGCTCTCCTCGATGTTCGTGTCCAGGTCCGACGTCGCCTCGTCGAGCACCAGGATGTCCGCGTCCTTCAACAGCGCCCGCGCAAGCGAGATGCGCTGGCGCTGGCCGCCCGAGAGCCGGACCCCGTTGTCCCCGAGGATCGTGTCGTAGCCGCCCGGAAGGTCGTCGAGGTACTCGGTGACGTGGGCGATCTCGCAGGCCCGTTCGATCTCCGCCTCGGTGGCGTCCTCGTTGCCGATCGTGACGTTCGCCCGCACCGTGTCGTTGAAGATGAACGGGTCCTGGCGCACGACCGCGACGCGCTCGCGCCACTCGGTGAGGTCGATCCGTTCGACGGGGACGCCGTTGGCGCTGATCTCGCCCTCGTCGTGCTCGTACATCCGGGCGAGCAGCGAGATGATCGTCGACTTACCGGCGCCCGACTGGCCGACGAACGCGATGAACTCGCCCTTGTCGACGCTGAAGGAGATGTCCTTCAGGACCTGCTCCTCCTCGGGGTTGTACGCGAACGAGACGTCCTCGAAGCGCACGGGCGTCGGGGGCTCGGGGACGGGCTCCTCGCCCGAGTCGATCTCGCTGCTCTCCTCGAGGTTCCGGACGAACTCCTGGGTCCGGATCAGGTGGGGCAGGCGGCCCTCCATCTTGTAGAAGCGGTTGTTCGCCCGGCTGACCTCCGGGGCGAGCTGGAAGAGCGCGAAGAGGAACACACCGAGTGCGCCGAGCGAGAGCTCGGTGAACGTCAGCGCGACGTAGATCAGCACGAACACCGTGACCGCCGCGGTGAGGTTGTAGAAGTTCTCGATCGCGGCCTCGTTGCGCGCGAGCGTGATGCTCGAGTCGGTGAAGCGCTCGACGGCGCCCGCGAACCGGTCGAAGACGTCCTCGGTCTTGGTGTAGAGCTTGATGTCACGGATCCCCTGGGTGCCGGCCTGGGCGGACTGCTGGATCTGCTCGTTGGCCTCGGCGACGCGATCCCCGACCGTGTAGCCCGGCTCGAGGACCCGACGGATCAGGAACGTGAGCCCGCCGAGGATGACGACGGCGGCGATCGTGAGCAGCGGCGAGATGAAGAAGGCGATGCCGAGATACATCAACGCGAGGAGGACGTGATTGAAGACGAAGATGAAGTCGCGGATCACCTTGCCGGCGTACTCGGCCTGCGTGACGATCGCGTTGAGGATGTCGTCCGAGCCGTGCTCGTCGAAGTACGCGACGCGGGCGTCGAGGGCGTGGTCGAACGACTCGCGCTGGAGCTCGCGGACGTACTGCTTCTCGAGGGCGACCCGGAACCAGTCGACCACGAAGCTCGAGAGATATCGCACGGTCATGACGGTTGAGACGCCGAGGATGATCGTGCCAAGCGAGAAGGGGATCCCGACGAAGCTGTAGGCGGTGAAGAACGCCTGGGTGACGCCGTCGGCCTCCGTCGGGTCGGTGCCCTGGACGACGTCGATGATCGGGACGAGGAAGCTCAGGCCGACCCCCTCCATCAGTGCGACGAAGACGCTGAAGACGATGATTCCCGCCGTAAGCACCGGTTTAAACAACGCGACCCGCCAGAACGCGTGCGCCTTCTCGCGCCAAGAGAGATCTTCCGCCGTTCGGTCCCCATCCATTCTAGTCCTATCGTTTCGTCGTGGCGCACTTCAACCAATCGATGGAAAGAACGGCTCTCCGTGACAATGAGCGCCATGACAGGTAGGGCCGTCCCCACCACGCGGCCTCAGTACGACGGGTCCTCGAAGTAGCGGTCGATGATGGCCGCGTCGAGCGGGTAGGGAAGCGTGATGCAGAGACGGCGCTTCAGGCTGGCCTCGTAGTTCGGTTCGTGGGGCGGGAGCGGCCGGTCGATCGACGGGGCGATCGGGGCGTCCGCGAACCACTCGACGAACTCGACCGCCGCCGGCGAGTGGTCGACCCGATCGGGGTCGGCACGGTCCTGGAGCTCGAGCCAGAACCGGGCCTTGACGCTGTCGGCGTGGAACTCCTGCTCGTTCAGGTGGGCTTTGACCCGGTCGAACGTCCCCTCGTCGACGTCGAAGCCGTAGTCCGCCGGGTCGTAGCCGGCGACGATGAACCCGATGATCGTATGGAGGCAGGTGCCACACTCGTTGCAGCACAGCGAGGACTCGCCGCCCTCGTCGCAGCTGCTGATCCGCCAGGCGGTGTCCTTGCCGGCGAAATAGTCGCCGATGCGTTCGATCTTGTCCTGGCGCGTCAGCCCGACGCTGCCGGACTCGACGACGGTGTCCGCCCAGCGGAGGTTCTCCACCAGTCGCGGGCGGGCGGAGTTGGGAAAGCGATCGTGGGGCAGGTAGTCGACGGACTGGTGGAGTTCCGTGATCCCCTCGAGATAGGTGATCGGGGCGGTGAAACCGGGGTAGCCGAGCCCGAAGTACATGGTCCGATCCCAGGAGTCGTTGAGGAGGTGGCGGTAGTAGAGGTTCAGCATGAACTTATCGAACAGCAGCTTGAGGTTCGTCTCGACGAAGTGGCTCCGAAGGTCGTTCTCCTCGGCGAACGCCTCGATCATCGGCCGGCGCAGTTTCCAGGTGTTCGCCCGCGTCTCGCTCTCCTTTCGGACCGAGATGAGATGGGGGCGTTTCTCGCGGTGCTGGAGATAGGTCGTCGTCGAGTCGACCCCGCCGGTGAACAACACGCCGGCCTCCCCGTCGCCGGGGACGTCGTCCCGGGACTCGTTGTCCACTCCGTCCTTGTAATGGATCGTCGGGGAGCCGGCGAACGGCGCGTCGGGGTACAGCTCCGCGAACGCCCGCTGGAGCCCCGGCAACGCTCGAAGAAACGTCGCGTCGACCTCCTCGATGTAGAGGTCGGAGCCGGTGATCCACGCGACGGGACAGAGCGTCGAGAGCAACGGGACGGCGAGGACGCCCTCGGGGACCTCCGAGACGTCCTGGGAGTAGCGAACGTACGGGTCGACATCGGTCAAAAACCGGCGGAGAGAGCGGGAGTACGAGAGGTCATAGCGGACCTCATTACCGTCCACGACGGAGACGTCTCGGACCGTGATCTGGGGACTCGTCGAAACCACAGTGTCCAATACAGGGCCGATACTGCTCTAAAGTTTACTATTCGTAGATAAAATGGTGCGGAACCTGGACCAGTACCGTCGATACGACTGTTCAGTATACTACTAGTACTGGTTCAGGTGGGCACGGTATCGGGAAACGGACGGAAATTAATACCCCTCTATAGTAGTACGGACATGAGCGCGTTGGAACGCCTCGTCGGGCGCAGCGACGAGGCGGAGGGGGCGAAATGGGAGGGGGACGGGTCCGAGACGACGGTGGAACGGCTCGCCCGCGCCTACCGCGAGGAGGGTATCGAGCGGACGGCGAAGCGAGCGATCGAGAAGGGGGCCTTACAGCGGCTCCGGGACGCGAACCCCGAGCTCTACTGGCGGATCGCGCCGGCGTTCCACCGACACGTCTACACGAGGGACGTCGACGCGTACGACGCGTCGCCCGACCCCTTCAAGATCGAGCGGGTCGATCCCGCCCGGATCACGCGGTCGTCGGTTCGCGAGTACCACGCCTGGGAGGGAAAGGTACGGCTGTTCGGCGCGGTCGAGGACGGCGACTGGGATCGACCCCGGCCCGACCATCGGGGGATCGAAGCGGCCCCGAACCCTTCCTGGGGGGAGGACATGCTGTTCGAGAACAAGGGGACCTATCGGATGTTCGAACAGCGGTTCGTCCACGGCGCCGACTGGGAGGAGATCGACCTCATTCAGCAACGGCTGGAGGAGGCCAGCGAGGGGATCGAGTCCTGGCAGGGCTGTTCCTCGCCCGAGGAGATCCGCGAGCAGTGTCGGTTCCTCGACGAGCTCTACGAGGAGTTCCGGACCGACGGGTTCAGCAGTCAACGGGAGCTCCACGAACGGGATCGACAGCGCTACGAGGGATTCCTCGATCGCATGGGCCAGGAGGTGCTCGTCGACGTCGGCCGGACGGGCGAGCTGCTGCACGTCGCGGGCGACCACCGTCTCTCAATGGCGAAGCTCCTCGACCTCGACGAGGTCCCGGTGGCGTTTCTCGTCCGGCACGCCGGCTGGATGGAGTACCGTGACCGGCTCTACGAGAACGGCACGGTCCCGAACCATCCCGACCTCCGGGATCTGCAGTGACGACCCATCCCCGAGAGGAGCGGCTCACAACCGATCCCTCGGATCACACTGGCCCGTATCGAGTTTCGGTGCTGGGCTCGGCCCTCTCCCCCGATCGACGTCAGTCCTGAAACGGGAGGCTTTCGCATGCTTCAAGCACCACCGGTACGGATGGCGATCGTGCTTGCGGAGAGATACAACCTGAGCAAGCTAAAGGAAGCGATACGGGAGCCCTCGATGTTTACCGACGAGCTACGGAGGGTTCCCCACGAGAAACTGTACGCCCGGCGATACGAGGACGGCATCGACGTGATGGCGGAGGACTGGGACAACCTGATCGTCCTCGACGCCTGCCGGTACGACGTCTTCGAGAGCCACAACCGGATCGAAGGGGACCTGGAGGAGGTGATCTCGCGGGGAAGCACGAGCTCGGAGTTCATCAAGCGGAACTTCAACGGACGCGAGCTCCACGACACGGTGTACATAACCGCGAACCCCCACGCCGACAGTACGCTCGATGAGGGCGTGTTCTACCGGGTCGCGAAGACGTACGGCGAGACGTATCCGTCCGACAACAGCCGCTACGAGAAACGCAGCCCGGAGCACGTCTACGAGTACGCCGTCGACGAGTACGGGAACTACGACGACAAACGGACCATCGTGCACTTCATGCAGCCACACACCCCCTACTACGGGACGTACGCGAAGGCGCTCCGGAGGACGCTGTACGAGGAGCGGCGGATCGGGTTTCGCGAGTGGACGCATGCCGAGGACTACGGGGACGCCGAGACGATGTTCGACGCGCTGGGGAACGCGGCCGTCGAGGGACACATCTCGGACGAGCAGCTCCGGCGGGCCTACGTGGGCAACTTCGAGGCGGTGATGGAGTACGTGGAGGCGTTGCTCGAGCATCTGGACGGGAAGACCGTGATCACGTCGGATCACGGGGAGCTGCTCGGCGAGGCGGAGGAGCTGTTCTCGCCGATGCAGTACGGACACGGCGAGAACGCCTACAACGAGGGGCTTCGCCGGGTACCGTGGCTGGTGATCGACGCGGAGGACCGCCCGGAGACGACTGCGGAGGAGCCGATCGGGGAGGACGAGGTGGACGAGGACCTCGTGACCGAACAGTTGGAGGCGTTGGGCTACAAGGAATGAGAGCCTGCGGATCGAACGGGAGAAGCGAGGTCGTATATACCTGAATCGAGAACCGTCGGGTAGAATGACACTCGACGTCGCGGTCATCGGGACGGGGCCAGAGCCCGAACGGGCGGGTGGGGTCGGCTACGCGATGGGGTATCGCCACGCCTCGGCCTATCGGGCGATCGACGGCTGTGAACTGGTCGCCTGTGTCGACATCGAGCGGGCCAACGCCGAGGCGTTCGCCGAGCACTACGACATCGACGACCGGCGGGTCTACGAGGACCACGAGTCGATGCTCGCGGGGGCCGAGCCGGACCTGGTCAGCGTCTGTACGCCGGTGACGACCCACGCCGACATCGTCGCCGACTGTGCCGCCGCCGGCGTCGAGGCGATCCACTGCGAGAAGCCGATGGCCCACACCTGGGCGGACTGCAAGCGGATGGTCGAGACCTGTGAGGAAGCGGGCGTCAGGCTGACGATCAACCACCAGCGGCGGTTCGCCGGCCCGTTCCGGCAGGCGAAACTCCTGCTCGACGACGGCGCCATCGGCGAGCTCGAACGGGTCAAGATCGGCGGGAAGAACCTCTACGACTTCGGCACTCACATGTTCGACATGTGCCACTACGTCACCGACGGGGCGAGCCCCGAGTGGGTCCGGTCGCTGCTGGTCTACGACGAGGAGAACGTCCGCTACGGCGTCCACAACGAGAACCGGGCGATGGCCGAGTGGGAGTACGAGAACGGCGTCGAGGGGTTCGCCGAGACCGGGAGCGCCGACCGGGACTGCCTGATGCGCCTCGAAGGCGATGAGGGTACGATCGAGATCGGGCACTCGAACGGCGCGTCGCTCAGGACGAAAGCCGCCGACGAATCCGAGTGGACGCGGATCGATACCGGCGGCGAGCGGGTCTCGCACGTCGCGGTCGATCCCGGCCTCCCGGTGAAGGTCCTCCGGAAGCTCGACGACGCGACCCCCGGCCCGCAAGTCTTCAGGCCGCTGGCGGATCGCGTGTTCATGGCCGACGAGGACCCCTTCCTCAAGCCCTACGTCCGGCGGGCGCTCCAAGAAGTCGTCGACGCGACGATCGAGGACCGCGAGTCGCCATTGGCGGCGGGGAATGCCCTCGAATCGACCGAGCTCATCTTCGGGTGCTGGGAGTCCGCGCGCCAGCAGGAGCGCGTCGAGCTCTCGCTTGAGATCGAGGACAACCCGCTGACGGCCATGGTGGACAACGGCCGGTTCCGCCCGAACTGACCGCTACCGAGCAATCGATCGGTCGACGAAACGTTCGAGACGGTCGAGAGCCGAGTCGGCCGACCGATCCGCCCGGTTGAACTCGTGGAGCGATCTCACGTCGGGATGGTCGAGATGGCGGCGGGCCCGGTCGCCGAGTTCGTCGATCGTCTCGGCCGCCGCGATCTCCTCGCGCAGCGCCTGCCACCGGGCGTGGCGAACGACGACGACCACCGGTATCCGATCGATTCCGAGGACTCTGGCGAGCGCCAGCCGGTTGTGACCGTCCTTGTTGTTGAAGATCAGCGTTCCGTCCCGGCCGACGTTCACCCCGACGTTTCGTTCCGGTCGTGGTGCGGGTTCGTAGCCATCCCGGTTCAGCGATCGGTACAGGGACTCACACTGGCTGATCCGCCGATCGAAGTAGGAGTAGTCATAAAGGTCGTCCAGCAGCAGCATCTGGTGGCCGTACTCTGTCCGTTCCCACTCCACCCCCTCCACGTAGTGGTTCCTGATCCCCCTGTAGACCCTGTCGAAGTGATAGGCCTTCCCGTGTCGGTCCCACTCGCCCGGGAGGACCGCCCCCCTGAAGAACCCGACCGGGAAGTACGCCTTTATCAGCTCGTGCTTCGTCACCAGCCCCTTCTCCACCCGGTACCGTGTCGCCGGATGGCGACCCTCGACCAGGAAGTGGGTTATGCGTTCGGGATCCACCGAGATCATCCCGTCGTCCGATACGTACCGGTATTTCCGCCGGAGCCGCCGTCGCTTCACCCGATCACGGGAGCGTGATAGAGCGGCGCGGATCAGGGTCACGAGGCCCTCGTCCCGCCACCGCGCGACCGCCTTTCGGAGGGTTCCCACGACAGTCATTACCGAGACCTACTGAGGCATACATATAAGCTATTGTGGGGGTCGTAGCGCCGGCAGGGAGGTCTACTCGGGGGAGTCGAGGATCGCATCCAACCGGGACGAGAGTCCCTCAGGATCGACGAGCAGGTCGTCGTGCGGGTCGTGTTCGCTGGCCTCGACGACCACGGGTTCGTACTCGAAGCCGAGCAGCCGGGAGAGGAGGTAGTAGGAGGGCCGGACGTGGGTCTCGGGGAACAGCTCGACGACCGTCGGGTCGTCGGCGAAGAGGGCGTTCGCGAGGCCGGCGCCGTGGGGAGCGAGGATCGCCTCGGCGTCCGAGACCAGCCGGACCTGCTCGGGGAAGGGCAGCTCCTCGAAGACGTACGGCTCGAACCCGAAGGAGTCGAGCACCGGCTCCAGCTCGTCGTAGTTCGCGACGCGCCGCCCTCGATCGGTCGCCTGTCGGGAGACGTACAGCCGCTTGCCCTCGGTCGGCTCCGCAGACGACACGCCGACGGCCGACCGGATCGACTCACGGACCCATCGAGAGTCCTCGATCGAGAGGTCGAAGCCGTATCTCGGCCCCGCCCACGACGTGGTCAGCCGGTGGTTCGTGACCAGCAGCTCCTCGACCCGTCGTTCGGATCCGTCCGACTCGACGACCCGGTCCCCGTAGCCGAGTAGCTCCAGGGACTCGCCGACGAACGAGGGGGCGTCCCGCTCGATCAGGATCGCCGGCTCGCGGCCCGTCTCGGCCTCGTAGCGCTCCAGGGCCCGGAGCTTGGGGAGGTATTCGACGAACCAGGGGTAGTAGTAGTTATTGTAGAACGGAACCAACGGGAGGACTGGCGAGCGATCCATCGTCGGGACGGGGTCGGGATCGGTGAATCGCCTGAGCAGCAGTTCGGGCGTCTTCGAGCCCAGGAACTCCTCGTAGTCCGCGAAGAAGTTCTCGCGGTGCGAGCCCGCCGTGTCGAGGAGGATCCGCCGGCCGTCGAGCAGGCCGACCGCGCCGGGACCGATCAGCCGACAGTCGGGTAGCTCGCAGAGGAAGCGGGGGTCGGGTCGGTACTCCCCGGCGAACTGTCCGAGCTCTTCGGGAACGTCGCCGGCAGGGATCGTACACGGCGATTCGGTGATCTCCTGCCAGAGGAGTCCCTGGTCGGCGACATGGCGCTTCAGCTCGTCGCGGGTGACGAACTCCAAGCCACGATGCAACACGACCGACTTGGGGAACCCGAGCGCCTTCCGGGCCAGCACCTCCGGGCCGTGTTCCCGATAGATCTCCGCGACCCGACCGGGCAGCTCCGTCGGCGAGCTCATCGGGACCGGCTTCGGGACGCCCCGGACGCCCGAGGGGGTCGCTGGTACTCGGGCGACGCCGCTCGACGCTCCGGCGCCATCAGATCTGGAAGTTCCGCTCGATCAGCTCGGGCCTGACGATGGTGACGAGTCGGGCGAGGAACTCGAGGGAGTAGTAGGAGGCCCCGAGCAGGAGCGCCAGGGCGATCGTCGCCGGGTCGTCCGAGATCGAGTCGCGCCGCGAGAGGACGTTGTATCCCACCTGGCGGGCACGGTGTTCGAGCTTGGAGACGGCCGCCTTCGCGCGCTCCTTCCGGCTCGGGTCCTCGCCGTAACGGTACCAGTAGTCGGAGTCGTAGCCGCTACAGACCGCGCGGTTGAGGAAGTGGTCGAACCCGTTCATCGCGGGATGGGAGACCTTCGCGTTCGGTGCGTTCTGCAGCCCCTTCTCGGAGTCTTCCAGACGGTCCTTCAGCTCGACGCACTGGCCCCGGTAGGAGTCCTCCTCGGGGAACTCGTGCTCGAGGAACGACTCGCGGTCGAACGCGACGTTACAGGCCATGTAGCCCTCGTACTCCTCGTGTTCGGCCGGGAAGAACCAGAACATCGCGACGGCCGACTTGTACCGGGTGTCGGTCTCGACGAACGGGTGACCGAGCACCATGTCGGTGCCTTCCTCGAGGAACGGCGAGACGATCGCGTCGAGCCAGCCCTCCTGGGGGATGACGTCGCTGTCGACGTAGACGAGCACGTCGCCGGTGGCCCGCTGGGCGCCGACGTTCTTCAGCTCGTAGAAGTGCGAGCCCGGCGAGGCGACGAACTGCGGGTCGTATCGGTCATCGAGCGCGAGCGAGGCGAAATGTCTGATCTGGCTCTCCTCGACGTCGTCGGGGTTGTAGACGAAGATGATCTCGGGCGTCTCGGGAAAGCGATCCTCGAGCTCGTTCAGTTGGGCGTTCAGCCCCCGAAGCATCGCCTCCGAACGGCTCTCCTTGGCGTGGATGACGTTCTCCCACTCGATGACGATCGAGGTCGAGGGGAACTCGGGCTCGTCGCCCGCGTCGCCGCGCCTAATGGAGTTCAACAGGCTGCTCATATGCCAGGATTCGCACGAGCGACCATCAATGTATGGAAGAGCGATAGGTCCCCGCATGCGTCCGTACACGGTCGATCGACGGCTTTAGAACATCGGCACCGTTCCGGGGAGACGTGAATCACGCAGAAGAGTCGGGGGCCGAGCCGAGGCTGTCGGTCGTGATCCCGGTGTACAACGACCCCCGGGGGATCAGGGAGACCCTCGAATCGGTCGCCGAGCAGACGTATCCCACAGGGGAGTACGAGGTCCTTGCCGTCGACAACGGTTCGACGGACGGGACCCGCGAGGTGATCCGGGCCTTCGCCTCCTTCTACGGGAACGTCCACCTGCTCGTCGAGGACGACGTCCAGGGGTCCTATGCCGCCCGCAACGAGGGGATCCGGCAGGCCCGCGGCGAGCTCGTCTCCTTCGTCGACGCGGACATGACCGTCGAGGACGACTGGGCCGAGTCGATCGTCGCCTCCTACGACGAACACGGCTGGGACTACATGGGCTATCCGATCGAGTCGTATATCAAGGGACGGGAGACGCTCGGGGCGGTTTACGACCGTCTCCTCGGGGGATTCCCGGTCGAGCGCTACATGCGTGAGAAGGGATTCACCGTCACCGCGTCGCTCGTCGTCACGCGGGAGCTCCTCGAGGCGGTCGGGCCGTTCGACGAGCGGTACGTCTCGCAGGGCGACGGCGAGTTCGGGAAACGCGTCCGCGAGGCGGGCTTCGACCAGCGCTTCGAGCCAGGAATCACGGCGTACCACCCGACGCGGGCGGACCTGCGCGCCTGGCTGAAAAAGCAGGTCCGGATCGGCCGCGGGGCGGCCCAGCACCGGAGATTCCATCCCGAACTCTCCGATGACGACTCGCCGTTCACGATCCGACGGCTCCTCCCGCCCCGGCCGGGCCAATTCTACCGCCGGCTCGCCGAGGCGACGGATCCGACCCCTCGACGGGCCATGGCGCTCTACGGCGTCGACTACCTGAGCAAGCTCGCGCGGACCGCCGGGGCGATCGCCGAGCGAATCGACCGGCGACGGTAGCGGGCCGAACAGTCAAGCCGCCGGTACGGGAATGGTGAGACGATGGAACGACGGGGAACCGATAGCGAGGTCGCTTCGAGCACGAACGGAGGAGGGCGATGAGCGGCTCGAACCCGCTTGTGAGCGTCGTAATCCCGACGTACGACCGCACGGAGGTGGTCCGCGCGGTCGACAGCGTTCGCCGTCAGACGTACGAGCCGATCGAGCTGATCGTCGTGGACGACTGCTCCCAGACGCCGGCCGCCGACCGCCTCGGACGCCGCGACGGCGTCGAACGCTTCGAGTGCATCCGCCACGAGGAAAACCGCGGCGGGAACGCCGCGCGCGTCACCGGGATCGAGGCCGCGACCGGCGAGTACGTCGCCTTTCTCGACGACGACGACGAGTGGGCACCGGAGAAGGTCGAACGGCAGGTTCAAGCCCTGCGTTCCTCGGCCGCCGCGGTCGCCTACACCGGGGTTCGGAACGTCGATAGCGAGAGGCGGACCCTCAGCCTGCGGACCCGTCGGGTCGAAGGGGACGTCTCCGAACGGCTGCTGTACGGCAACTTCGTCGGGACGTTCTCCTGTGTGATGGTGAGCGCCGACGCCATCCGGCGGATCGGGTTCCCGGACGAACGTCTCCCCTGCTGGCAGGACTGGGAGTACTACCTCCGGCTCTCCGAGGACCACGAGTTCGTCGCGATTCCGGAGCCGCTCGTGATCCGCCACAACGCGTCGACGGGCCAGATCAGCCGGTCGTTCGTCGAGAAGCGCGAGACGGCCTATCCACACCTCCGGGGGACGATCGAGCGGATCGCGGCCCCGAAGGGACGGCTCGTGAGGCGAAAGGCGCTGGCCGCGCTCGACCAGCAGCTCGGCTACGCCGCGCTCGCGAACGGCGAGTACGCCGACGCCCGGCGCTACCTCCTCCGATCGGTGGCGCGCTACCCGCTCAGGCCGAAGGTCTACCCGTACCTGCTCGGGGCGCTGGGCGGCAAGCGGGTCTACCCCACCCTGCGGCGTCGGAAGCGCGCGCTGGTCGATCGACTCTCGTAGCGCGTGCAGCCCGGTCCGAAGGGGAGTGTCGGGCCCTGGCACGGCGGCTGTCAGCCAGTCGCAACGGCCAGCGAGATACTGCGATATATGTATCCGTAGCGCTCGATAGATACAGACAATGAACGCAGAACGACGAGCGATCGTCCTCGCCGCCGGTCAGGGGAAGCGACTGGAGCCGCTCACCGACGACACGCCGAAGACGCTGCTGGAGGTCGGCAGCCAGCCCGTTCTCGATCACATCCTCGACGCCCTCGAAGCCAACGGCTACGAGCAGGTCGCCGTCGTTACCGGGTTCGAGCACGAACAGATCGAGGACCACTGTGCGTCCCGGGAGGGCCTGGAGATCGAGTACGTCCACAACGAGGACTACGACACGACGAACAACATCTACTCGCTGTGGCTGGCACGCGAGTACGCCACCGACGGCTTCACGCTCGTCAACTCGGATACCCTCTTCTCGGCCACGAGCCTCGGCGAGCTGCAGGACGCAGACGGGAGCCGGCTGCTCGTCGAGACCGACGAAAGGCTCGACGACGAGGAGATGCAGGTGGCCTTCGGCTCCGAGCACATCGAGACGATCGGCAAGGCCCTCGACGGGGGCGACACCGGCGTCTACCTCGACGACGGCGACGGCGAGTACATCGGCGTCTCGAAGTTCACGGCCGACGACGCCGAGCGGCTGTTCGAGCACATCGAGGAGTTCATCGAGCGCGACGAGGTCGGCGAGTGGTACGAGGCGGCGTTCGACGAGCTGTTCGAGGAGCGGGAGATCGGCTACGTCCGGGTCGACGAGCCCTGGGCCGAGATCGACACCCCCGACGACCTGGAGGGCGCCCGCGAGGAATGGGACTGAGCGCCGGGCAGAAGCGGGTGCAGTCCCTCGTCCGGGCCGCCCTCGGGGCGCTCGCCCGGCTCTGTCTGTTCGCCCTCTCGTTTCTGACGCCGCGCGATGAGTCCCTCTGGGTCTTCGGCTCGAACGGCGGCGAGGCGTTCTCGGACAACTCGAAGTACCTCTTCCAGTACACGGCCGCCGAACGCGAGCACGTCCGGGCGGTGTGGCTCTCACGCTCCGAGGTGGTCGTCGCGGAGCTGGGGGAGGCGGGCTACGAGGCACACCGTACGGAGTCGTTTCGCGGCAGATGGATCAGCCTCCGGGCGGGCACGGCGTTCGTGAGCCACGGGATGCCCGACGTGAACCGCTGGTGTTCGGGGGGCGCGAGGACGGTCGTCCTCTGGCACGGGGTCGCCCTCAAGCGGATCGGCTGGGACGGCTACAAGCGACGGCGCCTCGACGAGAAGCTCAAGGGGTTGCTCAAGGAGAAACTGTTCGACCGGTACGACTGGCTGATCGTCCCGAGCGAGGCGATGGTCGAGCCCTTTTCCTCGGCCTTTCACATGCCCCCCGAGCGGATCCTCTCGCTCGGCTACCCGCGAAACGACGCCCTGACCGGGGCGCTGCCGGCCGAGGTCGGATCGGAGGCGGATTCGGACGACGAGTACGGGGAGTTCCGCGAGCTCCGCGAGGAGGAGACGACGATCCTCTACGCCCCGACGAAACACCCCGAGACCGGCCGCCGGGCGGCCGACCACCTCCGATTGGCCGAGCTCGACGAGTGGCTGGCCGAGCACGAGGCCCACCTCCTGTTGAAGCCCCATCCGGCCGAGCCGATCGATCTCGGCGGAGGGTTTTCCCGGATCGTCGAGGTCCCAGGGGGGCTCGACGTCTACCCGCTGCTCGAACACGCCGACGTGTTGCTCACCGATTACTCGTCGCTGTACTTCGATTACCTCCTGCTCGATAGGCCGGTCGCCTTCTACCCGTTCGACCTCGAGGCGTACCGCTCGACGAGGGGGTTCTACCTCGAGTACGACGAGGTCACCCCCGGCCCGGTCGCGACCGACTTCGAGGGGCTGCTGGACGTGCTCGACGGCGTGCTCGACGACGACGAGTTCGCAGACGAGCGAGCGGCCGTCCGCGAGCGGTTCCTCCAGCCGGCGACCGCCCGTCGCTGTGAAGCCGTCTGCGATCGGTTCGACCCGGAGGCGGCCACCCCGAATCCTACATCCGCTCGATGAACCGTCCGCTCCCGGCGGGCCGCGGCCGGCGGTGGTCCGACGAGTCACGGATCGCCCATCGAAACCGTCAGTAGTGTCGGACAACACGTCTCAAGCAAGTAACCAATGGACCGATCGATAGGGGGGCTGTTCGTCGTCTTCTTGCTCGTGGTCGTACTGCGGGAAGTGGGGGTAGGGGTCGACTCGGGGCTGTTGGTCGCGCTCCATCTGGTGTCGTTCGGCCTCCTGATCGCGGTCGTCGCGTCGATCACGAACGGCGTACGCGCCGACGACCGGCGCGCCGTGGCGGTCGCCGGGCTCCAGATCGCGCTGGCGGTCCTCGCCGGTGCCGCAGTCGTCTGGCACGCCCGGGTCGAGGGGCTCGGGTTCGAAGGACTGGCCGTGGTCTACCTGGCGATGATCGGGCTCGCGCTCGCCCACGCCGGCGAACGGGGAGCCCTGCGGTCGATCGTTCCCTACCTCCTCGGCTACGTCCTCCTCGCCGGCGTGTTCCTCCAACACGTCCTCGACGTCGCGCCGACGTCGGGGCTCGCGCTCTTTCCCGTCTTCGCCGCCGTTACCCTCGGCCTCTGTCTGTTCGTGATCCCGCGCTACGCCGCCGAGCCGGTCTTCCACCGGTCGCTCGTCGCCATCGCCACGGTCTTCGCGGTCGTCGGCCTGAGCGCCGCGTTCCTCGGCGAGTACACGGTCGGCGGGTTCGAGGTCGCGCTCTGGGGCGAACGGTCGCTGCCGTTCGTCGATCGGGAGGTGCCGATCATCCAGTCGGTGTTCGGGAACCCCAACACGCTCGGGCTCGCGGTGTTCCCCGGGCTGGTCGCGGCCGTCGTCGAGTTCCACCGGGTGGCCGTCGAGCGCCGGTCCGACTGGGGAGTCGTGTTCGTCCCTCTGGTTGTGCTTCTGGGGGTAGCGCTTTATTTGACCAACAGCCGGGGGAGCATGCTCGCGGCGGCGACGGGGATCGCGATCTACGGCGTCTACGCCCTCGCCGGACGACGGGCCGTTCCGGCCGGCGTCGCGCTCGGGTACGGCGGCGCGCTGGCGGCGCTGACAGCGGTGTTCGTCCTGCTCCCGGGCACCGACGGCCAGCGGGGCGCACTGTGGAGCGCCGGCCTCGAGGCGTACCTCGCGTCGCCGACGGCCCTCGGCGAGGGGCTCGTCGGGACGGGCGATCTGATCGCGCCGTATCTGGAGAATCCCGGCTCGACCGTCCACAACTCCTATCTCTCGGTGCTGTTGCGGACCGGGCTCGTCGGGATCGTCGGCTACCTGCTGGTCGTCGTCGCCCCGACGATCCACGGGGCGATCCGCCGGCGGACGGTCAGCCCCGGCGCGCTGGCGCTCGCGGGTGCGTTCGTCATCCACCAGTTCTTCGAGGGGTATACGATCTACCAGTACGACTTCGGGGCGGTCCTCGGGGCGCTCGCGGCCGGCTACCTCATCGTCAGCCTGGGTCGGGACACCGGGAACACGGACCCCGACCGGGCAGGTTCGACGACGAGTGACGCCCGATAGCGAAGGACGACCGACGTCTCCACCCTCAGAACTCGACCTCGCTCGCGATGCCGGCCGAGAGGCCGACGATACCGAGCCCGGCGAGTACGACCCCCGCGAGCCAGACGCCCGTCCAGGCGGCGGCGAACGCGACGGCCCAGAGGCCGCCGACGAGGGCGAGGCCGCCGGCGACGATCAGCCCGACGAACCGTTCCATACGGCCCCCTTGCGGATGGCGACGGAAAGCGGCTTGGCTCGGCCCGTCGAGGAAAGCGTTAGTGGGGTCGAACCCGTACGTCGACCCATGACCGACGCGACGCTCGTCTACGACGACGACTGTGGCTTCTGTACGTGGTGGGCCGATTTCTTCGCCGACCGGTCCGACGTCAGGGTGGTCGGGTTCGCGGAGCTGACTCCCGAGCTCCGCGAGCGCCTCCCCGAGGAGTACGAGAACTGCTCGCATTTCGTCACCGAGGACGGCGTCTATTCGTGTGGCGCGTCGATCGAGGAGGCGTTCGTCCGCACCGGGATCGGCGAGGGCGCCCGTCCGCTCGCGGAGTTCCTCCGGAACTTCGAGGACTACGAGCGCCTGCGCGAGCGCTCCTACCGGCGCGTCGCGGACAACCGGAGCCTCTGGGGCCGGCTGCTCTCGAAGACGCCGCCCGTTCGACGGGAGCCGGACGAGGAGCGCTGAGGATCGGACGCGGGCCGGGTCGGATCACCGCAGCCGACGGCGCTGGGGACCCCGATCCTCGAACTCATCGAGCGACATCGGCTGCACGTAGCTGCCGACCCGTTCTCGCTCCCACCACCGGCCCGTCTCGGCGCGCTCCTCGGGGGTCGTGTACCGGTAGCGATAGCGGGTCGCGCGGACGTGTTCCGGCGGCTCGTCGAAGGGGTTCTCCGCGAGCAGTCCCAGGACCCCATCGTCGCCCTCGAGCAGCTTTGCTAACAGTCGCGGGAACCACGGGCTGCGATAGGGCGACGGCGACATCGCCGCGAACCACAGCTGCCAGTCGAGCCGGAGGTGATACGGCGCGACCTGGCGCGGCCGTTGTTCGGGATCCGTCGGCTTGCCCTTGAACTCGTAGGCTCGCCACTCGGTGTCGTCGGTGAGTTCCTCCTCCGTGGTGCCCTCGATGACGAGCTCGTAGCGGTCCCGAGTGATCGAGCCGAACGCGCCGTAGGTGTTGACGAGGTGGAGCGGGTCGAACGCCGAGTTCATCGCCTGGCGTTCCGAGAGCATGTTCTTGACCGGGTAGACGCTCAGCCCGACGACGAGGAGGGCAACGGCGATCGCGAGGACCTCGAGGTACAGCGGCGTCGGGGCGGCCGCCGGGGCCGTGATCGGGAGGAACGCGGTCAGAACGCCGTCGCTGAAGGTGGCGATCGCGAGCACGATCGTCAGCGCGTTCAGCCACGCGAAGTTGCCGGTGACCATCAGCCAGCCCTGGAAGCCGATCGTCGCGGCACCCGCGAGCGCCGCGGCAGGTTGGGGCGCGAAGTAGAGGAACGGGACCGCGAGCTCGACGACGTGGTTGCCGAGGGTCTCGAGGCGGTGAAAGGCCTTCGAGCGGTGGTGGGCGAACCAGCTCACTGGGTTGGGGATGGGCTGGGTCTCGTAGTGATACTCCATACAGCTCAGGTCACGCCAGCACTCGTCGCCGCGCAGCTTGATCAGCCCCGCGCCGAACATGTTGCGAAAGAGCACCCACTGCAGCAATAGGAGGACGACGAACGGCGGGGAAACGCCGCCGGCACCGAGGAAGACCGCGAGAAATCCCGTCTCGAGCAGCATCGACTCCCAGCCGTAGCCGTAGAAGACCTGACCGGCGTTGACGAAGGAGAGATAGAGCAGCCACATGCTCGCCCACAGCGCCATCGAGGCGGGAGTCGCGTAGGGGTCGGGGAGCCAGTAGGGCGCGCCGACCAGCGCCAGCAGGGAGAGGGCGACCCCGCTCCAGGCCGCGAGGCCGATCGCGCGGTCGCTCGGAACGAGATAGAAGAGGCTCGGGCGCTCGCGGAAGGTGGCGTGTTCGACGTATCGGTCGATCGGCAGCAGGCCGTCCTCGCCGGCGAGCGGGCGGAACTGGGTGGCCGCGACGAGGAAGGCGAGCAGGTAGATCAGCGCGAGCGCTCGCTGGAAGAGGAATCGAACGAGCCAGTAACCCTCGCCGTGCCACATGTCCGGCCGTGACTCGGTCGACCGGGAAAGGAATGACGGCACACCATGCCGCCGACAACCACTGATGGTAACTGAACTGTACTACCGACGGAGCGAAGGCCGATCCGGGGGCGGGAGCCGACCGGACCGGCCGGGACCATGGGACTGTACCAACCGATCGACCCCTCGTGACGGGCATCACGACGGGGTAGTTCGACCGACGCGCCATTGTATGTTAGTTATAGACACACTAAGCGAACGGACGAGGAGTCGAGGAAGCGAACGGCGTAACTGGATCGACATCGAAGAGAGGGGTGATGAGCAGCGAGACGCCACCGTTGACCGAGGAGATGCCACCCGGGCCCGACGGGCTTCCGGTCGTGGGCAACTATCTGGCGTTCCTCCGTGACCCCTTCGAGTTCATGACGACCACCGCGCGGGAGTACGGCGACATCGCCGCCTGGGAGGAGATCGACGGCCCGGTCTACCAGCTGAACCACCCCGACCACATCGAACACGTCCTCGTCGGGAACAACGAGAACTACGTCAAGGGCGAGAGCTTCCAGCGGACCCTTCGGCCGATCACGGGCAACGGCATCCTGAACAGCGAGGGCGCCGTCTGGCGTCGCAACCGCCACCTCATCCAGCCGGCGTTCCATCCCGAGCGCATCCAGGAGTACGCACGGCTGATGACCGACGCCACCGAGGAGCTGCTCGCGACCTGGGAGGACGGCGAGGTGCGGCCGATCCACGGCGACATGATGACGGTGACGTTACGGATCGTCGCCCGGGCGCTGTTCGGCGTCGACATCGACGAGCACGTCGAGGAGATCGGGACGGCCCTCGAGGAGTTCATGACGGCCTCGGAGAACCTGTCGAACTACCTCCTGCCCCAGTCGATCCCTACCCCCTCGCGGAGACGGATCGAGCGGGCCCGCGAGCGCCTCGACAGCGTCGTCTACGAGCTGATCGAACGGCGCCGCGAGAACCCCGGGGAGGACGACGTCATCTCGATGCTGCTCGAGGCCACCGACGACGAGGGCAACCGCCTCTCGACCGAACAGGTACGCGACGAGGCGGTGACGCTGCTCCTGGCCGGCCACGAGACAACCGCGCTGGCGCTGACCTTCACCGCCCACGCGCTCGCGCGCCATCCGGCGGTCGAGGAGCGGCTCGTCGCGGAGCTCGAGGAGATCCTCGGCGGGGAGACGCCGACGATGGCCGACCTCCCGGAGCTCTCCTACACCGAGCAGATCGTCGAGGAATCGATGCGGCTGTACCCGCCGGTCCCGGGGATCGTCCGAGAGCCGGTCAAACCCGACATCATCGGCGGCTACGAGATCCCGCCGGGGGCGACGATCCGCATGCACCAGTGGGTCGTCCACCGCGATCCGCGCTGGTACGACGACCCGCTCGCGTTCCGACCCGAACGTTGGACCGACGGGATGAAGCAGTCGCTGCCGAAGCTCGCGTACTTCCCCTTCGCCGCCGGGCCGCGGCGGTGTATCGGCGATCGCTTCGCCACCCTCGAGGCGCGGCTCCTGCTCGCGACCATCTACCAGCGATACCACCTCGAGCTCACGCAGGGCCCGGAGCTCGACCTGATGGCGACGGTGACCGCCCGCCCGAAACACGAGATCCCCATGACCGTCCACCGGCGGTGAAGCCCGCTGGAAGCGGACCACCGGTAATAGAGCCGTGCTAACTGCGCCGTTCCGCGTACTCCCTTCCGGACCGTCGATATATTTGTAACTAGATAACTAATGGCGAATGGAGAGAAGGCCGGGCAATGCATCGGCTGCTCGCCCCGGCCTTCGCAGCCCTCCTCGTGATAGCGGTGGTAGCGGTCGCGACCGGCTACTTCGGGGCGATCCATCTCGTCCTCGCCTACCTCTTCTTCGCCGTTCTCGCGCTCGACGGCCACGACAGGGCGAGGGGTGGGGGGATATCGCCGCTGTTCTCGCTGCAGATCGCGCTCGTGTTCGCGATCGGGGTCGTGCTGATCACCCTCGTGGTCGGCGGGTTCGGCCTTCGGGGCCTCGAACTCACCGCGGTGCTCCTGCTGGTCGCCCTGTTCGTCCTCGCGGACGGCGAGATCGGCCGGACGCTGCCGACCACGGTCCCGTATATCGGGGCCTTCCTCGTCCTGTTCGGGCTCTTCCTCTATCACGGCGGCAGCTTCGGCGCGGGCTCCGGAATGGGGCTGTTCCCCGTGCTCGCGGGGATCGTCCTCGCGTTCAACTGCTTCGTCCTCCCGCGATACCTCTCGGAGGACGCCGTCTACTGGTCCGTCGCCCTGCTCTCGGGGATCGCCTCGGCGCTCGCGCTCGCGACGGTCGTCTCGGGCGAGTTCTCGGTCTGGCGTTTCGAGGCGCGGACCTGGGGTGAGGTCACGTACCTGGGCCGCGAGCTGCCGGTGGTCCGGTCGGTGTTCGCGAACCCGAACACCTTCGGGCTGCTGGCGTTCCCCGGCGTCGTCGCCAGTGCGCTGCTCGTCCACCGTTCGCTGGGATCGGGGGCGCTCGGGCGGGCAGGGCTCGCCACGATCGCCTTCGGGACGTCCGCGCTCGGGCTGGTCCTCTCGAACAGCCGCGCGAGCGTGTTCGCGGCCGGCGTTGCGCTGGCGATCTACGGGTCGTTCGTCCTCAAAGGACGGCAGGTCCTCCCGGGTGCGATCGTGGCGACCGCCGTCGCGATCCCCGGGCTCCTGCTGGCGATGTACCTCTCGGTGCTCCCGATCGACCCCGCGAACCGCTTTGCCCTCTGGGAGGCGGGCCTCCAGGCGGTACGCCACGACTCGGGGCTGCTCGGCCAGGGGATCGTCGGTACCCGGGAGGCGCTCGAGCCGTACTCGACGCGCGGGGAGACCGTCCACAACTCCTATCTCTCGATCGCGATCAGGACGGGGGTCGTCGGCGGGGTCGCATACGGCTTGTTGGTACTCGGCCCGCTGGCCCACGCCGCGAGGCGGATCGATACCGTGAGCGTCGGTATGCTCGCGCTCGCCATCGGCTTCGCGGTCCACCAGCTGTTCGAGGGCTACACGCTCTTCCAGCTGGGCCACGGCTCGATCATCGGCGCGCTGGCTCTCGGATACGTGATCACGAGCCTCGCCGACGACGTCCGCGCCGTCGGAACGCCCGCCGACGCCCGCCGACCCGACGAACGGGAGCGTGCTACGGAGCCACCGGCCCCGGGCTCGCCGGTCGGCGCGATGGAACAGGACGACTGACGGCGACTACCTCACGGGTGACGGGTCGGACTTACAGGGTAGCGCGCCGAAACGGACGTATGGAGGAGCAGCGGGTGCTGGTGACAGGGGGTGCGGGGTTCATCGGGGCGAACCTGGCGAACCGTCTCGCCGAGCGCAACGAGGTCATCGCCATCGACGACGGCTCCCTAGGAACGCCGGCGAACCTCGAACCCGGCGTCGAGTTCAGGGACCGGAGCGTCCTCGAGGACGGGCTCCCCACCGACGTCGACGCGGTGTTCCACCTCGCGGCCCTCTCCTCGTACGGGATGCACGAGGACGACCCCCAACAGGGGGCTCGCGTCAACGTCGAGGGATTCGTCAACGTCGTCGAGCAGGCCCGCGCGGACGGCTGTGGGGCAGTCGTCTATGCCTCGACCTCCTCGATCTACGGCGACCGGACCAGCCCGACTCCCGAGGACGCGTCCGTCGAGGCGCGGACGGCCTACGAGGCCTCGAAGCTCGCCCGCGAGCGCTACGCCGAGTGTTTCGACGCCGGAAACGGGACGGCGCTCGCGGGCCTGCGGCTGTTCTCGATCTACCAGGGCTACGGCGGGGCCGAGGCCCACAAGGGCGGCTACGCGAACGTGATCGCCCAGTTCGCCGACGACCTCGCGAACGGCGACGCGCCCAAAATCTACGGCGACGGCACGCAGACCCGGGACTTCCTCCACGTCGAGGACGCCGTTCGCGGGTTCGAGCTCGCCGCCGAGCACGAGCTCTCGGGAGTCTACAACGTCGGGACCGGCGAGTCCCACGACTTCGAGACGGTCGTGGCGCTGCTCAACGAGGAACTCGGGACGGAGATCGAGCCCGAACACGTCCCCAACCCGATCCCGGAATCGGCGTACGTCCACGACACCTGCGCCGACCACTCGCGGATCACGGAAGCGACCGGCTGGCGGCCGCGGGTCGACCTCGAGGAGGGGATCGAGCGGGTCTGTGACCCCTACCGCTCCGGCAATGGTCCCCGCTGAGGGAAACTGTCCTCATATATAGTTATTTGATCCCTCATACCCAAGGGAGGACTAACTGAACGTACCCGCATCTCAGCCATGGACAAGCTCATCGATCTCCTCTTCGGATTCGCCCTTCTCCTCGTCATCCTCACCGTCGCCACCGACCCGTTTACGTCCGTCCATCTCACCCTCGCCTTCCTCTTTCTCATCGCCATCGCGTTCAACCAGTACGACTACCGCAGGAACACGGGGATATCGCCGATGCTCTCGCTGCAGGTCGGGCTGACCTTCGCCCTCGGCACCATCCTGATCGTCCTCGTGGTCGGCGGGCTCGGCTTCCGAACGCTCGAGGTCGTCGCGGTCTTCGTCATCCTCCTCGCGTTCGTCCTCGCACGCGACGACCTCCCCCGTGTCCTCCCCACGATGGCGCCCTATCTCGCCGCCTTCGCCGTCGTCTTCCTCGTCTTCCTCCATCACTCCCGCGAGTTCGGAGCCGGCTCCGGAACGGGGCTGTTCCCCGTGCTCGCGGGGATCGTCCTCGCGCTGAACCTGTTCGCCATCCCGCGATACGTCTCCGTGGATGCCGTCTACTGGTCGACCACGCTACTGGCGAGCGCCACGGCCCTTCTGGGGCTGGCCGCGCTGTGGATCGGCGAGTACAGCTTCTGGCTGTTCGAGGTTCGGACCTGGACCGCCAGCACGTCGCTGCCCCTCTCCGACCGGGAGTTCCCGGTCATCCGCTCGATCTTCGGGAACCCCAACACCTTCGGGGTCCTCCTGTTCCCCGGAACGGTGGCCGCCTACGTCCTCTCCCACCGGACGATCCGCTCGCGCCACGTGTTCGCGGCGGTTCCGGTCCTCGCCTTCCTGGTGCTCGCGCTCGCGCTCTACTTCTCGAACAGCCGCGCGAGCATGCTCGGGGCGGCGGTCGCGATCGCCGTCTACACGCTCGCGGCGGCCGACAGACGCCTGCTGCCGGTCGCGCTGGCCGGGGTCGCGCTCGGCGTTCCGATCGGCCTCACGCTGGTCTACCTGTCGATACTCCCGATCGACCCGGCGAACCGGTTCGAACTCTGGCGGGCGAGCGTCGAGGCCGTCCGCGCCGAGGGCTCGCTGCTCGGCGACGGGATCATCAGCACGCGCGAGGCGATCGAGCCGTATATCACGGAGGACATCGGGGCGTTCACGTCGCACAACTCCTACCTCTCGGTGTTCATCCGCGCCGGGATCCTCGGCGGGCTCGCGTACGCAGTGCTCGTCCTCGGACCGCTCGTCCAAAGCCTCGTCCAGTTCGAACGCGTCGACAGCGGGATGGTGGCACTCGCC
The DNA here is from genome assembly GCF_037996645.1 of Halalkalicoccus tibetensis. Classification (NCBI taxonomy): domain Archaea; kingdom Methanobacteriati; phylum Methanobacteriota; class Halobacteria; order Halobacteriales; family Halalkalicoccaceae; genus Halalkalicoccus; species Halalkalicoccus tibetensis. Next base: position 458,502 of record NZ_JBBMXV010000003.1, on the reverse strand, counting down.
ACCGGCTTCGCGGTCCACCAGCTGTTCGAGGGCTACACGCTCTTCCAGTTCGGGCCCGGTTCGGTGCTGGGCGCGCTCGCGCTGGGCTACGTGATCGCGAGCCTCGCCGGCGTCGAATCGCCCTCGGACTCGATGGCGGAGACCAGCGCCGAGACCGGGGCGCCCTCGTCGGAGGGGTTCAGCTACGGGACCGACATGGCCTACCGAACCGAGGGCCGCGACGGCCGGCGATAGCCGACGCCCCCATCCGGGCACGTTTCGCTTCGCCCGTACCGGGGCCGAGTCCGAATGGATCGAAACGCGATGCAGTCGCTCTCGGGGGATGACGACGCGCCTACGGGCGTTTCAATGGGGTACGGAACGGGCGACACCAGGAAGTAACACGGGGTCGGCGGGACCGACGGGCCGATGGGGGCCGGACGTCGGACCGCCTCTTGCACTGGTCGGCGGACGATGCCGGGTGGACGAGCGATACGTGGTTTCCGCGCGATACCTAGTTAGCGGGCGATGCGTGGTCTCCGTGCGATACCTGGTTAGCGGGCGATGCGTGATTTCCGCGCGATGCCTGGTTAGCGGGCGATACGGTGGTTGACGGGCGAGACCTGATCGTCGTACGGTGCGGATGCGTCGTGTCGTGGTGTCGCAGTGTCGTTCGTTCTCGATGTGTTGATTTCGTGCAGGGTGTTCGTCGTGCGATGCGGTCGTTCGTGATGCCCGCCGGATGCCGACTGGGTGACGGGCGTATGTGACAAGATAGCACGCATCATAATAAAGCTTTCTGCCAGGTGAGCGAGATGTCCGCTCGGGCGACGAGCGATCGCGCTATCGGGCCGGCGGAGGAGCGTACGGCTTTATGAGTCTCGTCGACGCTATCGGGAGTATGACACGAGCCGTACTGGATCGGGCGCCGGACGACCGGGTGGAGGTGCTCGCCCCCGACGGGAGCGTCGTCGCGCCCGAGCTCGTTCCGGATCTCGGGCCCGAACGGCTGGCGGCGATGTACCGGGACATGCGGTTCTGTCGGCGCTTCGACGAGCGCATGATCAGCCTCCAGCGCCAGGGCCGGATGGGGACGTACTCCTCGCTCGCGGGCCAGGAGGGCTCGCAGATCGGCAGCACCTACGCGCTGGCCGACGACGACATGCTCTCCTATCAGTACCGCGAGCACGGCGCGCTCGTCGCACGCGGAATGCCCTGGGAGTACCTACTCTACTGGATGGGCCACGAGGCGGGCAACGCTGCCCTCGCCGACCTCGAGGTGTTTCCCCTGAACATCACCATCGCCGACCACCTTCCCCATGCCGTCGGCTGGGCGTGGGCCGCGAAACTGGCGGGCGACGAGCGGGTGAGCGTCGCACACTTCGGGGACGGCGCCACCAGCGAGGGCGACTTCCATGAAGCGCTGAACTTCGCCGGCGTGTTCGACACCCCCAACGTCTTCTTTTGCAACAACAACCAGTGGGCGATCTCGGTGCCCAGAGAACGCCAGACCGCAAGCGAGACGCTCGCACAAAAGGCGACCGCCTACGGCTTCGAGGGCGTTCAGGTCGACGGCATGGACCCGCTCGCGACCTACGTCGTGACACACGCCGCACGCGAGAAGGCGCTCGATCCCGACGAGAGCGAGGCCCGCCCGACCCTGATCGAGGCGATCCAGTACCACTACGGCGCCCATACCACCGCCGACGACCCATCGAACTACCGCGAGGACGAGGAGGTCGAGGAGTGGCGGGAGAAGGATCCCATCGACCGCTTCGAGGTGTACCTCCGAAACGAGGGAGTGCTCGACGACGAGGGGATCGAGGAAATCGACGAGGGGATCGAGGAGTCGATCACGGAGCTCGTCGACCGGGCCGAGGGGTACGAGGCCGATCCGGCCGGGATGTTCGAGCACGCCTTCAAGGAGCCGACGCCACGGCTCGAAGAACAACGGGAGTATCTCGATCGGCTCCGCGAGGAACACGGTGACGGGGCGCTGCTCGAGGGCGGGTAGAGGGGACCGCTTCGCGCTCAGTCGTCGCTCGTCGTGGGCTCGGCCTCGTCCCGGCGCCGTTCCCCGGCGTCGAACTCGACGGTGTCGTGGCCCGAGACGAACTCCCTGGTGCGCTCGTCCGAGGGGTCCTCGAAGAACGAGCGCGTGTCGTTGGCCTCGACGAGCTCGCCGAGATAGAGGAACACTACCTCGTCGGCAAGGCGTTTGGCCTGTTCCATGCTGTGAGTCACCATGACGATCGTGTACTCCTCCTTGAGCGAGGCGAGCGTCTCCTCGACCGTCTCCGCGGAGACGGGGTCGAGCGCCGAGGTCACCTCGTCACAGAGCAGCACGTCCGGATCGACCGCGAGCGCGCGGGCGAGACAGAGCCGCTGGATCTGCCCCATCGAGAGCTGTGCGCCCGAGGCGTCCAACCTGTCCTCGACCTCCTCCCAGAGGTTCACCTTCCGCAGGCAGTTCTCGACGATCGCGTCGAGCTCCTCGTCGGTGTGGTCGCCGTGGATCTTCGGGCCGTAGGCGACGTTCTCGTAGACCGAGAGGGGAAGCGGCGTCGGCTTCTGTGGAACGTAGCCGATGTGCTTTCGGATCTCGGGCAGCGGTCGGTCGGTGCTGTAGAGCGGTTCGTCGCCGACGTAGACCTCGCCCTCGATCTCGACGTTCGACTGGATCTCGTGCAGCCGGTTCAGCGACTTCAACAGCGTGGACTTGCCACAGCCCGAGGGGCCGATGATGGCCGTCAGGCGGTTGCGGTCGAAGTCGATGGTGACGTCTTTCAGTGCCTCGACCTCGCGCTCGCCAGTGTAGGTGGGCGAGAGGCCTTCCGTACGGATCGCTGGGTGGTGACTCATTGGGTATCACTTCCGGGGACGAATCGGGCAAAGCGGCCCGCGAGCAGCTTCGAGACGAGGATCAAAACGAGCACGACGACCATGAGGACGAACGCCGCGGCGTAGGCGTGCGAGCGCACCTCGGCGTTGAACGAGGTCGCCTGCTCGAAGATGAGGATCGGGAGCGTCGTCGCCGGCTCGAAGGGGCCGGTGGGCATGTCGGTCGCGCCGCCGGCGGTGAAGAGCACCGTCGCGGCGTCGCCGATGCCGCGGGCGAAGCCCATGATGACGCCGGCGACGATGCCCGGAAACGCCGCCCGAAGCGTGATCCGGGCGGTTTCGAAGCGGGTCGAGCCGAGCGCGTAGGTCGTCTCCTTGAGCTCGGTGGAGACGGAGCGAAGCGCCTCGTCCGCGTACCGTGTGATGATCGGGTACTGGAAGATCGCGATCGAAACGATCCCGGCGACGAGGCTGGCACGCGCCCCCGCGAAGATCAGCAGGGTGAGCACGAAGACGCCGTAGACGATCGGCGGGGTCCCCCAGAGCACGTTCAGAAAGAGGTTCACCCACTCGGCGAAGCGCTCGCTCGAGTAGTCGCTCTGGAGGTAGATCGCCGTCGAGAGCGCGACCGCCGTCGAGGCGACCGTCGCCGGGACGACGATGAAGAGGCTGCCGACCATCGCGTGCAGGAAGCCCCCGCCGCCGTCGATCAGGTAGGTCGGGCCCGGCGGCGTGATCGCGAGCGTCGGGTCCGAGGCGAGGACCGCCCCGCCACGGACCAGCGTCACGCCGACGATGATCGCCAGCGCCCCGATGACGACTGCAACGCTCGCACGCATCAGGACGCCGAAGAGCTTCTGTTCGGTGTATCGATCCATCAGTACTGCCACCTCCGTTCGAGCCGGCGGCGAAGCAGCATCGCACCGAGGTTGAACGTCCAGACGATCACCAGCAGCATCAGCCCGACGAAGATCAGCGCCGACTGGGTGGTCGGCACGGACATCAGCTCGCCGAAGTCGTTGACGATGAGCGTCGAGAGGGTCTGGCCCGGCTCGAACACCGAGTCGGGCAGCGCGGTCATCCCGCCGATCACCATCACGACCGCCATCGTCGCGCCGAACGCCCGGCCGAAGCCGAGCAGGATCGCCGAGAGGATCCCCGGTCCCGCCGCACGGAGCAGGACGCCCCTGATCATCCCCCATTTGGTCATCCCGAGCGCGAGCGCCGATTCGCGCAGCTCGTCGGGCAGGGCTTCGAGGGACTCGACGGTGAGCGAGACCATGTAGGGGACGACGATGATCGAGAGGACCAGGCTCGCCGTCAGGATTCCCAATCCAGTGCTCTGGACGCCCAGCGCCGGCGCGAGGTAGTCCCCGACGAAGGGAACGACGACGATCAGGCCGATCAGCCCGAAGACGACCCCCGGGACCGCCGCGAGCACGTCGATGAATGAGGCCAGAAGCGTCTGGGTTCGCCCGTCGGCGTACTCGGCGAGGTAGATCGCCGAGAGGAGGGCTAGAGGAATCCCGATCGCCATCGAGATGCCGGTCACGTAGAGCGTGCCGACGATCGCGGGCAGGAAGCCGAACTCGCCCTGTGCGGGGTTCCAGTTCGAGGAGAGCAGGAGCTCCGAAAGGGGCTGTTCGGCGAGGATCGGGGCCGACTCCCAGACGAGGATGGCGACGACCAGCGCGAACAGGCCGATGGCGAAGAGCGCCGCCAAGGCGAGCCCGGCGCTGCTCAGACGCTCCGCGAGCAGCCGACGCCGGACGGTCGAGGAACGCCCGGCCGATTCGGTGCCCGTTTCGGACGCCATTCAGCGCCCCTCCGCCAGCGTTCGGCGCTGTTCTTCGAGGACGTCATCGGTGAGCGGGACGTAACCGTTGTCACGGACGTACTGCTGGCCCTCCGAGAGGATCCACTCGACGAACGCCTCGGCCTCCTCGGTGAACTCGTCGTTTGCCGCCAGGAACATCTGGCGGGCCGGCGGCTCGGGGTAGATACCCTCCTCGACGGCGATGAGGAACTCCTCGCGGGTCTCGTAGAACGCCTCCTCGTCGCTGAGCGTGCCGTCGCCGTCGAGGTCCAGCGGGATCGGCCGGACCTCACCCTCGATCTCGCCGGTGTTTGCGTCCCAGATGTAGTTGACGTTGTTGAAGCCGATCGCGTTGACGCCCGCGCGTACCTGTCTGGCGATGTCCTGGTCACCGTTGACGTTCGCGTCGGCGTGGCTCTCGAGTTCGTTCTCCGAGAGCCCGCCGAGGAACTCGCCCCACTTCTGGTAGGCCGCCGAGGAATCGGACCGCCCGAAGACGACGATCTCGTCGTCCTCCGCGTCGGCGTCGACGACCTCGCTCCAATGGGTGACCTCGCGCGTGAAGATCGCCGCGAGGTCCTCCTGTGAGAGCCCCTGCTCGTTGATCGCGTCGAGGACCGGATTCTCCTCGTTGATCGTCCCGACGACGGTGTCCATGAGCATCGCGACGGCGAACAGCCCCTGTTCGACCTCCTCCTCGTCGGGCTCGCGGCCCATCATCGCGATGTCGACCTGGTCGTTGAGCACGTCCGAGACGCCCCTCCCCGTCCCGCCACCGGCAACCTGCACGTTCGCCTCCTCGTACTCGTCGGCCCAGACCTGCATCATCGGCAGCGGGCCGACCCCGCCCGAGACGCGGATCGACGGCCCGTCGTTCGAGTCCGCGAACGCCGAACAGCCGGCGAGCCCCACCGCGGAGGCGAGGCCGACGGCTCGAAGCGCGGACCGACGCGAGCAGCTACTGGGTGAGCGAAATGCCACTAGACTCCCCGTAGGTGATGTGGCTATACGAGAAGCGCGCCGTACACAACATTTGGTGGTTCCGCCGAAAATCGGCAATATTATCCTCATCCCGTTCGCCGCGAGCCATCGTGGTCTCGAAACCCGACGGGCGGTAGCTACCCCGACCGCTCCACTACGGTGGTGTTGCCGACCCCAGGCGCTCCTTCACGGGTGGAGGGCGCGAGAACGGTCGGGCCTGAGAGCGCATATAGCGGCAATATCCCCCTCTACCTGTGTGAAGTTCACCCACCCCGATCACGACGGTCGAGCCGCCGACTCGACCGCGTCCCGGACCTCGCTTACGAGCTGCTCGAAGTCGGGGTTCTCGCCGTCCCGAACCCATCGATAGGCGACCGTCCCGTCGTCGTCGATCACGAACACGGCCCGCTCGGCGACCGACATGACGTCGTAGAACCCCTCGAGGACGACGTCGTAGGCCTCGATGGCCTCGTGATCGTAGTCGCTCAGCAGCGGGAACGTCAGCCCCTCCTGGCGGATGAACTCGTTCTGGGCAAAGGGCAGGTCGGTGCTGATCCCGTAGACGCTCGCGTCGACCGCCTCGAAGGCACCCAGCGAGTCGCGAAACGTACAGAGCTCCTCGGTACAGCCGCTCGTGAACGCGGCGGGGAAGAAGGCCAGAACGACGGGGCCGTTTCCTACGTGTTCCGAAAGTGTGAACTCGCCGACGTCGTTGTACGCCTCCCCGCCGGCGACCGGGACGGTGAAATCGGGCGCTGGATCGCCTTCCTCGATCATGATGCTGCGTGGCCCGGAACGGTAGTAGAACTACCGATCGTGGGGGGCGGAATGGGATGTTACCGACCCGTTCGGACGAGGATATCGACGATCGAGACGCCCTCCCCATCGGGACCGACGAGCACGGGGTTGAGATCGAGCTCGTCGATCGCGGGATCGCTCGCGCCGACGGCGAGGTCACCGACCCGGGCGACCAGCTCCGCGAGCGCGTCGACGTCGCCCGGCGGTCGGCCGCGATAGCCCGAGAGGAGCTCGTCAAGCCGGGTGTCGGCGATGGCCTCGCGGACGTCCTCCTCGCCGACCGGCGGTAGCAGCGTCACGCCGGCATCGGGGCCGAACAGCTCGACGAGCTCGCCGCCCGGGGCAACGGTGATGACGGGCCCGAAGCTCTCGTCGGTCGAGACGCCGACCAGGACCTCGGTGGCCGAGGCGAGGTCGGCCTGCTCCTGGACGAGGACGCCCTCGATCGCCGACTCATCGTCCAGGTACTCGCGGGCGTTCTCCACAACCTCCTCGTAGCGCTCGGACGCCTCCCCTGCCGTCACGCCGACGGCGACCGCGCCCGCGTCGCTGCGGTGGGGAAGCTCCCGTGAATCGACCTTCAGGACGGCCGGCCGGTCGATCCCCTCGACGTGTTCGGCCGCCTCCTCGGGGCTCGTCGCGAGGCGGGTCTCGGCGGGGTCGACGCCGCCCGCCTCGAGCAGCCGCGAGCCCTCCTCCCAGGTCAGCACGCTCTCGACCGGAAACGACGGCGTCTCGGTTCGCGGGAGATCGGCCAGCGACCGCGCCGGCTTCCGTTCCGTTCGCTCGCCGAAGCCGACCAGCGAGGAGAGCGCGTCGAGACACCGACCGGGGTCGTAGTACAGCGGCGTTTCCCGGCGCACCCGCTCGTAGGGCAGCGGCGGCTCGCTCCCGTCGCTTCCCTTGCGTCCGGTCCAGAGGAAGAGCACGGGGCCGTCGGCCATCGCGCGCACTTCGAGCATCGCGTCGGCGATGTCCTCGGCGCGCTCGCCGACCGCCGGCAGCCCGACGGCGAAGACGTAGGCGTCGAACGCGTCGTCGGCGAACAGGGCTTCGGCGATCTCGGGGAGGACGTCCGCGCCGTACCCCCGGATGTCGGCGGGGTTGTGCATCGCGCCGAAGGTGAGGAGGTCCTCCATCTCCAGTAATGCTTGCTCGGTTTCGCCTTCGAGTGGAGGTAAGGAGAGGCCGCGTTCGGCGGCCAGGTCGGCGAGCAGGCTCGCGAGCCCGCCGCTGGTCGAGGCCAGACAGACGTTCGGGCTCTCGGGCGGGTCGAACGCCGTGTGGGCGCGCGAGCGACCCAGCAGGTCGGGGATGTCGGGGACCCGTTCGACCCCCGCGCGTTCGAAGGCTGCGTCCCAGGCGGCGGCGTCGCCGGTCACCGAGCCCGTATGCGAGAGCGACGCCTGCTCGGCCACGTCCGAACGGCCGACCTTCGTCGCGAGGACCGGGGTTCCCTCCCGGACCGCCTCGTCCGCGCTCTCGACGAACCGGCGAGGGTCGTCGATCCCCTCGATGTAGGCACAGATCGCGTCGACGCGATCCGATCCGGCCATGAACTCGACGTACTCCGTGATCGAGAGGGCCGCCTCGTTGCCCGTCGCGACGACGTAGGCGAAGTCGATCTCCTCGTCGGCCGCGCGCTCGTAGAAGGTGGTGAACGCGAGCGCGCCCGACTGGCTCACCAGCCCGATCGAGCCCTTGCCGGGCTTTCGCGAGCAGGTCGAGGTGACGACCGTCTCGTCGTGGGTGTTCGCGAGCCCGATCGTGTTGGGCCCGCAGATCGCCATCCCGTACTTCTCGCCGAGCTCGCCCAGCCGGTCCTCAAGCTCCCGGCCTTCCTCGTCGGCCTCGCCGAAGCCGGCGGTGATGACGATCGCGCTCGGCACCCCCATCTCGCCGGCGCTCTCGACGACCCCGAGGACGTACTCGCGGGGGACGCTCACGACCGCGAGGTCGACGACGGTCGGGACCTCGCCGATCGAGTCATGACACGGCTCGCCCCAGACCTCCTCGCGGCTCGGGTTGACGTAGTGGACCTCGCCCTCGAAGCCGTACTCGAGGAGGTTGTCGATCAGGTTCGAGGCGTACCACGAGTCGGGGCTCGCGCCGACGACGGCGATCGAGTTGGGCGCGAGCAGCGATCCCATCGCGTCTTCCATGCAGGGCCATCCGGAGGCGGCCACATAATACCTCCCTCACGCCCGGGCTACCGGAGCCATTCGACGAACGGCTCACCCGTCGTCGCCCGGCGCACGTACTCGCGTCCCGTGTCCTCGATCGCCCGCTCGAGACCCATCCCGTCCTCAAGGCGGGCGCGGACGCGGGCGCGCTTCCAGTCGCTCGGCGACGTCCGCTCGGTCCAGCGCCCCTCGATCGGGGCCAGCAACCCGTCGATCCGGTCGGGTGGGAAGCCGCGATCGCGGAGCCCCTCGCGGGCAGTCGTGAACAGGTCGTCGTAGATCCGTTCGGGGTCGGTCGTCCGCTCGCCGGTCCGGTCGATCCAGGAGAGCCGGGCGTCGAGCCCATCGTCGACGGCCGCGTAGAACGACTCGCGCGCGTCGGACCAGGGGAGCGCCGCCAGCGGATGATCACTCGTGACGATCCCGTGGAGGAGACCGACAACGAGCGCCTGGAACCCGATCGTGTCCGCGACCGTCGGTTGGGCGGCCAGCAGCCGGTACTCGATCCGGAACCCCTCCGGGCCCAGAACCGGCCGGATCCACCGCCAGTAGGTGCCCTGTCTGTGCAGCAGCTCCCAGTACTCGGCGCCGAACCCGCCGTCCCCATCCCTGTCTCCGCCTTCATTCTCGCCCTCGTCCCCGTCGAACCACTCGGAGAGACAGGGGACACAGCGCCGATCGGCGAGCAGGCGATCGAGCACGTCGGTCGGCGAGTCGACGTCGCGGGGGAACCTGACCTTCCCCGGCTCGCGGACGTTCATCGCCTCGAAGACGGGAACCCGAAGCTCGGCGGGGCCGTCGAGGACGATCGCGGGATCGGGGTCGTCGTAGAGGCCGGCCGGCAGGAACGGGGCGTTCGCCGCCAGCGCCAGCACCGGCCCGGCGGTCCGAAGCGCCGCGTTGTGGTAACGAGCGAGCTCCGAGGACGGGACCTGCAGGTGGACCTGCATCGAGGCCGTGAGCGACTCGACGAGGATCGTCGGGAAGCGCCGACTGCAGCCGGGGACGTCCAGTTCGACCGCTCCCCCCGCGGTGATGTCGGCGTCGAGCGCGTAGTAGCGCGCCGCGGGCGACATGTTCGTCGAGAGCGCGAGCCCGTCCTCCTCGCGGCGGTCGGTCAGGTACGCGAACGCCCCACCGGGCGGCTCGACCACCCACATCCCGTCGGTGACGAACCCGATACCCGACTCGGCGAGCAGCAGGCGGAGTCCACGGAGTCGCCCGCCGAGCTCGGTCCGCTGGGCGTCGATCCCGTCGGCGTCGAAGGCCGTCGGCGGGGTGTTCAGCTCCGCGTTGTGCCAGCCGAGCTCGCGCTCACAGACCGTCCCGAAGGCGGACTCGGGGACGTGTGTGAGCCGGCCGTCGCCGTCGACGGCATAGCCCTCGAGCTCGAGCCCGAGGCGGAAGTCGGGGTCGAACGCACCCTCCTCGAACGCCTCGCGGACCGCCTCCGCCTGAACCTCGACCCGACGGTCGAACTCGTCGACGGCCTCCCCGCTTCGCGTCCGGCGGACGAACTCGGTCGGCTCCATGGCACCCTCCACCGTCCGATGTCATGGGTGTTGCTAACATATATGTAGGGGTTGCAGCGGCGGGTGCGCGGGTCGATGGGGTCAGCGCTCGCGGACCAGCAGCCACAGCGAACACAGGAAGGCGAGCGCGACCGCGCCGGCGAGGACGGCGAACGCCACCCGGTAGCCGAACTCCGTGTAGACGACCGTGCCGCCGACGACGTCGCCCGTCCGGTAGGCGTCGAGCGCCACCCCCATGATCGTCGGGAAGACGGTCGCGCCGACGAAGCCGGCGGTGTTGACGGTCGCGGTGGCGACGCCGCTCGCCTCCGGCGGGTAGCGGTCCTTGACGACCGAGAGCGCGAGCACCGCCGCGCCGACGAGGAAGCCACAGAGGAAGTAGATCGCCGCGATGGCGGGAAGCGGCGGCCGGCCGAGGGCGGGGATGATTCCGAGGACGAGGGCGAAGAAACCGAGCCCGACGACCATCGGGGGGAGCCGGCGCCCGATCCGATCGGAGAACCAGCCGATCGTCGGCGGGCCGACCAGCATGCCGACCGAGCCCAGCAGGGTGTAGTAGGAGGCGGTCGTCACGTCGAGCCCGTAGATGGCGACGAGATACGGCACGCCCCAGAGGCCGATGAGCGTCAGCACCGTCCCCATGCCGGCGAAGAACACCGCCGAGAGGAGCCACTGGTCGCGGTCGGCGCCGAGGGTCCTGAGGTGGGCGCCCGTCTCCGAAAGCGAGACGCTCGGCTGCTCGGGGACGCCCTCGATGGGTTCGAGCCCGGCATCGGCCGGGGAGCTCCGCGCGAGGACGTAGACGGCGGCGCCCGCGAGGAGGCCGGCGGCGGCCAGTCCCAACATGGTTCGCCGCCAGCCGAACGCCTCGGCGCCGACCGCAAGCGGCGTCGTCGCGAGGATCGCGCCGAGACCGGCGATGCCGGCGGTCAGCCCGGTCATCGTGCCGAACTCGTCGGCCCGGTACCAGTTCGCACAGAACCGCAGGATCGAGACGAAGATAACGCCGCTGCCGAGGCCGACGAGCCCCCGCGAGAGGAAGGCGACGAGATAGCCGTCGCCCAGCGCGAACCCGACCGCGCCGAGGCTGAGGACGACGGCGCCCGCCGAGCCGACGTGACGGGGACCGACCCGATCCGCGAGCACGCCCGTCGGGACCTGGATGGCGGCATACACCAGGAAAAAGGAGGCGTGGAGCGTGCCGAGCTGGGCGGCCGTCATGCCGAAGCCCGCACTCAGGCGCTCCGAGAGGACCGCCGTCGAGAGCCGGTGGATGTTGACCAGGAGGAAGACCGTGGCCAGCGCGCCCCAGGCGAGCCACCGTCGCTTCGTCGGATCCGAGAGGGCGTTCACGCTCGGTAGGACCTCCCTCGCGGTCGTAAGCGTTGGGAAGGGGGTGACGCCCACCGGTTCCGCCCGACCGCCAGCACCTAAGTAGTATCACGATTATATACCGAAGACATGGCAGAGAACAGCTTACAGGAGGAGCAGGCGCCGCTGAAGGAACGATACGCGGAGGACCCCGAGGAGGCGAGGGTCACGCTGTCGGCGACGGGGAGCGAACAGGCGGACGTACGCTCCTGTGACGTCGACATCGGGCGGGCGGTCTACGAGGCCGAACTCCACGAGGGCGCGGCGGGGCCGGGGACCGGCGCGTGCTCGGGCGATCTCCTTCTGGGCGCGCTGGCGGCGTGTTCACAGCTCACCGCCCAGGCGGTCGCCGACGCCTTCGGCCTCGACGCCTCGATCGAGACCGACGTCAGCGGCGACCTCGACCTGCGGGGGACGCTGGGGATCGACGAGGAGGTCCCGGTCGGGTTCGAGGAGATCCGGATGGACGTCACGGTCGACGGCGACGTCGACGCCGAGACCGCGGCGTCGCTCCAGCGCGCGACCGAGAAGTACTGCGTAGTGTATCAGACGCTCGCGAACTCGCCACGAATGGAGACGAACTGGACGTTCGAGTAAAGCGCGACTCAGGAGGGAGGAACAGCGGAGCCGATCACGGGGATGGGCTCGCACTGACAGTTGAGACACGGTCGGAACCGGAGGGGCTCGCCGCAGCTTCGACAGTGACCTTCGGGGTGTGTTGCCATTAGTGTCGCACCACCGTCTGCTATACGTCTGACGAACTTAATAATTACTATGTATTTAGTTGATAATAATTGTACGTTGACGTCTTCGGGGCGGAAGGAAGGGTAAAGCGAGGAGGGGTGTTCGCGACGGCTACTCGGGGCGAAACAGGCGGAACGTATCGCGTTTCAGTCGTTTCGAGTCGGCCTCTCGGAATCCTCGCTCGGCGAACACCCGCCGCCAGTCGCGGTAGTAGAGGGGGAACTCGTCGTTGACGTAGTTCACGTCGTCGCCGTCCTCACCCTCGTTCTCGACGGTGACGAGGGGCCCCGAAGTGATCCGGGCGATCTCGTCGAACACCCACTCGTTGTCCGGGTGGATGTGCTGGAGGGTCTCGACCGAGAAGACCGCGTCGAACGCGTCGTCCTCGAACTCCCGGATCGCGTTCTCGATCGTATCGAGGTGGAACGTCCCCGCGGCGGCCAGTTCGGGGTAGTTCTCCCCCATCACCGAGAGCGCCTCCCCGTTGACCTCGATCCCGGCGAGATCCGTATAGCCGTGCTCGTACAGAAAGGAGAGGTGGCGGCCCGAGCTACAGCCGAGCTCGAGGACCGAGGGCTCCGGCCCTGCACGTGAGTCGAGCGCGTCGCGGATCAGTTCGCTCGCCTCGTCGGGGCCGCGGTAGGCGTAGTAGGTCGGGGAGTACTCGCCCGACCGCTCGGCCCACTCCTGGTGGATCTCGTCCGGGTTCACCTCTCTCCCGAGGGGGCCGACGCCTAAAGCGACGGCGACTCGGCCCTCACCGGTTTTTCAGATGGATCCGAACGGTTCGTGGATCACTCGAGGACCAGGTCGGCGAGCGTCGAATGTGACCACTCGGCCGCCTCCGGGCCGAGGTCCGTCACGGCAGTGACGACCTCGCCGTCGCGCGAGACGGTCGCCGTGTAGGACATCAGGTCGTCGTTGATCCGGACCCGAAACGCGTGGCCCTCGTGGGTGAACTCCCGGGAATGGGTGTAGCAGTCGGCGATGTTCTCTTCCGCACTCATGTACGAACAATGTTATAATTTCAAATATATAAGTTTTGTTACTATAACGTGTGCGTCGGCAGGAACACCTCCGTGCCGACGTAGGTCGGCGGGCGCCATGGGAGAAGTATCGGTTTCGGCGCCTTAGACGTGGGGTTTGGCGACGAGGTCCTCGAACCGCTGCTCGTTGAGCCATCGGCAGAGCTCACAGAGCTGCTCGGAAGCCGCCTCGAACAGCTGCTCGCCCTTCTCGGCGGTCGCGTCGCGCTGGTCGCCGAAGACGCCGTTCTCGGAGTTGTCGACGCAGTCGTAGAAGGTCCGCGCGCCGTTCTGGTGGGTGTCGTCGCTCGGGAACCGGGTGCCGCCCTCGTAGGCCTCCTCGAAGCGGTCCTCACGGACGAGCTCGCCCGCGAGGTGCTGGATCATCGCCGTCTCCTTGGGGCCGCCGTGGGGGCCGTTCTGCTCGAACAGTTCGGAGACGAGGGTCGGGATGCTCTCGTCCCACATCCACTCGATCGCGTATGCCTCCCCGCTGTCGTGCAGGCGACGGCCCACCTCCCGGAGGTGGGGGACGTTGCCGCCGTGGGCGTTGACGAAGACGACCCGGTCGATCCCGTGGTAGGTGAGGTTCGAGACGAGGCTCTCCATGTAGTCGCGAAAGACGGGCGCGTCGACCCACATCGTCCCGTGGAACTGGCGGTGGTGCGGGCTGACGCCGACGTTGACGGTGGGCGTACAGAGGAATCCCGATTGGGTGGCCGCGGCGCGCGCGAGCGACTCGGCGATGATGTGATCGGTTCCCTCGGGGAGGTGGGGGCCGTGCTGTTCGGTCGAGCCGACGGGGACCAGCGCGAGCGACTCCGTCTCGAAGTACGAGCCGAGGTCCGGCCACGTCTGGGCTGCGAGCTCCATACCGACCCTTGCGCTGAGGGCGCCTTGAAGTACGTGATCGGTGTCCCTCGGATCGAACCCACACCACCTATATGAAGGGGGCCGAGAAACGGGAGGACATGGTTCAACTCAGCACCGTGATGGACGCGCTCGTACCGCTGCAGTTCTCCGGCGAGTTCCTCCAGTACGCGATCGTCTTCTTCGTCCTCGCGATCATCGCTGCCGCGGTCGGCGCACGCGGCGTCGCGGGGATCTCCATGGAGATCGCCCGCATCTTCATCATCGTCTTCGTCATCCTCGCGATCGTCTCGTTACTGCTCTGATCGCGTCCTTCCAGCGGCCGCTCCGACGGCCCCCGTTTACTCCCGGTCGATAGCAAGCCGTATCCTCGGCCGAGTCGACCCCGGAGTATGACGGTCCTCCTGACGGGTCGTGAGGGCCGTACCCCGTTTCCGAGCCTATCGTCGGTCGGGTTAATGTTAGCTTGAAGTATTTCAATCTCAACCAACTAGTCAGCCGAACGTCAGAAAAAAGGCTATAATACCGGGCGGGGTACAGAGAATGCCGGCAACTGTCAGAGGCACCTCAATGGGGGCGCACCTGCCGGCGGGTGACCATCCCTTTCGATACGTTCCGTCGGTACGTGTCGCCGAGAACTTCGACAGTATCGTATCCGGAGGAACTCCATAGAGACGGGTCTCGGAGGGAGTAGCGCCGCGAGGATTGGTTGGCTGGGGAGTTCCGACCCGCGCTTGGAGTGGGCCGACACGGATTTGAACCGCGGACCTCCCGGTTATCAGCCGAGCGCTCAACCTAACTGAGCTATCGGCCCAGGCGAGCGCACCTATTCCTATTTCGGTCCGCCGTTTAAGGGTTTCTCTTCGTTACGACCCCTCGCCGTCGTCGACGTCGTAGTTCTCGGAGCCGAGGTCGACGGTCTCCCCGCCGCCAGTCCCCCCGTTTCCGGTTCCGCCCTCATTGGCGTTCGGGAAGCCGTAGGTGTAGACGTCCCCGCTGACGAAGCCGCCGGTCTTCTTCTCGACGTACGGCCGGACGACGAACCGCTTCAACAGCCCTCGCAGGGCGTAGCGGCTCGGCGGCAGGACGAACAGGAAGCCGATCGCGTCGGTGACCAGCCCGGGGGTGAGCAACAGCGCGCCCGCGGCGATCAGAAAGCCGCCGTCGAGCAGCTCGTCGGTCGGGGCCCGTCCCTCGGTGAGCGCGCGCTGGAAGCGCTGGATCGTGTGGCGGCCCTCCGCGCGGACGAACAGCGTCCCCAGCAGCGCCGTCAGGACGACCAGCGCCACCGTCACTGGCCAGGACAGCCAGTCAGCGACGACGATCAGGAAGATCGCGTCGACGAGGGGAACGATCATCAGCACGGCCAGCAGGCGCTTCCACATACCCCGCAGTACCGGGTGCGGGCCCAAAACGCTTTACATTGCACGAACCCCCCGACTTAGGCGGTCGCCGTCCGTGGGGAGGCAGCGATCTCGGTCGCTAGCATGATGTTCGCGTACGCTTCGGCCTCCCGGCGCCACGATTCGGGCAGCTCCGGCGTGTGTGCGAGCACGGGGCCCGGCTTGCCCCGCTCGACGGCGAAGGAGGCGGTCCGGCCGTCGGGGTCGGCGATGGTGATCGACGAGAGCGAATCGCCCCGTCGCGTGACGCTGTAGACGTACATGTATGCCTTGCAGGTGCATGTGCATCCATGATTATTAACATGCCGATCGGTCAGTAAAGGACAATATGGGGTCTGATAACAGACCCGGGCGACGGGACGGTGTCCGGACCGGAGGGCCTTAACACGTCCCGGCCGTACCGGCGCCATGGACGATGCGCGGAGCGCGATCGAGTGGCACTCGTGGGAGGAGGGGTTCGCGGCGGCCCGCGAACGGGACGTCCCGGTCGTGCTCTTCCTCTCGGCGACCTGGTGTGCGGACTGCGCGGAGATGGAGGAGAAGACGTTCGGGAACCCCCAGATCCGCGCCAACCTCGAGGAGTTCGTCCCGGTCAAGGTCGACGCGGACCGCCGCCCGCGCGTGCGCGACCGCTACAACATGGGCGGATTCCCCTCGGTCGTCTTCTGTACGCCCGACGGGGAGATCCTCACCGGCGCGACCCAACTGGGGATCGAGGGGCTGCGGAGCGTCCTCGAGCGCGTCCGGGGGGTATGGAGCGACCGCGGGAGCGAGGCCGGGCGGATCCCCCGGGCGCTTCGCGACAGCGAGCCGCCGGCGGGCACGCTCGAAGCGGGGATCGAGGGGAGTCTGCTCGGTCGCCTCGAGGCCGCCTTCGACGACGAGTACGGCGGCTGGGGCGACGCGCCGAAGTTCCCAATGCCCCGGACCATCGAGTTCGCGCTCAAGCGCGACCGCGCGGCGGCCCGCCGGACCCTGGAGGCGGTCCGTACGCACCTCCACGACGACTACGAGGGTGGCTTCTTCCGGTACGCCGAGAATCGCGACTGGAGCGAGATCTCCCACGAGAAGCTGACCGACGAGAACGCGGCGCTGTGCAGGGCGTTCGCGAACGCCTATCTCGCGACCGGCGAGGAGGCCTACCGGGAGACCGCCGGGCGCACGGCGAAATACCTGACGACGACGCTCTGGACGGGCGAGGCGTTCGCCGGGAGCCAGGCACCCGGCCCCGACGACTCCTACGGCGCGCCCGAGGACCGGACCGGCCCGCCGGTCGACGAAACGGTGTATGCGGGCCGGAACGCGCTGGCGATCGAGGCGCTTCTGACCTACCACGCCTACACCGACGACGCGGAGGCGAAGCGGTTCGCCGAGCGCGCCCTCGGAGCCCTCGAGGAGCTGATCGACGGTGGAAGCGTCGCCCACCACTCCGGCGGCGACCGGGACGCCCTCGCCGACCAGGCCCGGACGCTCCGCGCGCTGACGACGGCCCGCGAGGTGCTGGGAAGCGAGGCGGCCCTCGAAACCGCCCAAGAGGTCGCCGACTACACGATCGAAACCCTTCAGGACGACAACGGCGCGTTCCGCGACGGACCCGCGGCGGGCGAGGGGCTGCTCTCCTACCCGCTGTACCCGATCGACACGGCCGCCGAGCTCGCCGACGGCCTGCTCGATCTGGCCGTTCTGGCCGACGACGAGGAGTACCGCGAGGCCGCCCGCGGGGCGCTCTCGGCGTTCGCGGGCGCGGGCGACCGGATGGGGCCCCAGCTCGCGGGCTACGGCACCGCGGTCTCGCGGCTGGTCGGCGAGCCGCTGGTGATCCGGGTGGGCGAGCCGGCCGGCTCGGACCTCCACCGGGCCGCGCTGCGGATCGCGGACCACGAGGCCGTGATCGTCCCCGGCGCGGACTGCGAGGGTGCGGTCGCGAGCGCCGGCAAGCGGACGGCCGAGCCGGCCCCGAGTCCGGTCGATCTCGAGCGGGCGGTGAGCGCGCTCGTCGGAGCGGGCGCGGCCGAGTGACAACGGTCGGTGTGTTTATACGGCTCCGTTCGTAGAACGGAACATGGCCAGTCTGAGGGATCTGGGTCTTTCGGAGTACGAGAGCCGGGTCTATCGGTCCCTGTTGCACACGGGACCGACAACCGCCAAGGAGTTGTCCCGCGCAAGCGAGGTGCCGATGGGACGGATCTACGACGTCCTCAACAGCATCGAGGGTCACAACCTCGTGCGCAGCCAGACCGCGAGCCGGCCCAAGAAGTACGTCGCCGTCGAGCCCGAGACGGCGCTCGAACGCTTGCTCGAGGACAAGCGCCGCGAGGCCGAGGAGACGGTCAACCGGTACGAGGAGATCGTCGACGATCTGGGCGAGGAGCTCGAATCCGCCGAGCCCGTCGAGGAGCAGTTCTGGACGGCCGCCGTCGGCGACGAGGAGACGGTCGATCTCCTGCTCGAACGGCTCGCGGCGGCCGACGACAGCATCGTCATGGTCGTCGCGAACCGCTCGCCCCAGTTCGACTTCGACCGGATCGGCGACGTCGTGACCGAGCGCCTCGAGGCGGCGGTCGAGCGGGGCGTCGAGGTCTCGGTGCTGATGACCCCCGAGGTCGTCGCGAGCCTCCCCGAGAGCGTCGGCGAGCGCTATCGCACCCGCCTCTCGGATCACCCCTCCTTTTCGGTCCGGACGATTGAGGAGCTCGACGGGACGTTCAACCTCGTCGACGGCGTCGAAGTCGTCCTGCAGGTGTCGAACCCGCTTCGCTCCGGGGAGGTCTTCGCCGTGATCGACCTGAAGGACCCCGCGTTCGCCGCCGAGATCCACGAGGAGTTCGCCCCCCGCTGGGAGGACGCCGAGCCCCTCTCGTTCTGAGGCGAGCGCGTAGCGACGCCTTTGTATCCGCTCCGCGAGAAGGGTCGCTAATGGACGCGCCGCTGTGGACCGAGAGCCACGCCCCGACGATCGCGCAGCTCCCACAGGACGGGGTCCGGGAGTACCTCGCGCGGGCGGCCGACGAGCCGATCAATCTCGCGCTCTACGGCCCGAAGGGCGCGGGCAAGACCGCCGCCGTCCGGGCGCTCGCGCGCGAGGCCCACGACTCCGAGAACGACCTCGTCGAGATCAACGTCGCCGACTTCTTCGGCATGACGAAAAAGGAGCTCTCGGAGGACCCCCGATTTGCCTCGTTCATCACGCCCAAACGCCGCCGCGAGACCTCGAAGGCCGGACTGATCAACCACGTTCTCAAGGAGTCGGCGAGCTATCCGCCCGTCTCGGGCGACTACAAGACGATCCTGCTCGACAACGCCGAGGCGATCCGCGAGGACTTCCAGCAAGCCCTTCGGAGGGTGATGGAACGCCATCACGAGGCCGCCCAGTTCGTCATCACGACCCGCCAGCCCTCGGCGCTGATCGCGCCGATCGTCTCGCGGTGTTTTCCCGTGCCCGTGCGCGCGCCGACGACCGCCGAGACCGTCTCGGTGCTCGAGGGGATCGTCGAGAAGGAGGGCGTGGAGTACGACTCCGAGGGGATCGAGTACGTCGCGAGCTACGCCGACGGCGACCTCAGGAAGGCCGTGCTCGGCGCACAGACGACCGCCGAGGCCGAGGGCGGGATCACGATGGACGCCGCCTACGAGGCGCTCGGCGACGTGGGGATCGACGACCGGATCGAGGACATGCTCGTCAACGCCGAGAACGGCGAGTTCACCGACGCCCGGAAGCTCCTCGACGAGCTGCTGATCGACGAGGGCTACGACGGCGGCGAGGTGCTCGCGGACGTCCTGACCGTTTCGCGCTCGCGCTACGGCGGCGAGGAGCTGGCGGCGATCCACGAACGGGCCGGCGAGATCGACCTGGACCTGACCGAGGGGACCAGCGACCGGATCCAGCTCGGCCAGCTGCTCGCGGAGCTCGGCGCGAACTGAACTCGCCGCTCTTTACCCTCGGGCACGAACTCGAAGGAGCCCATGGTGACGCTCAGCGAGACGCACATCGAGAACCGGTATCGAGTACAGCCCAACCACGCGAACAACTACGAGTCGCTCCACGGCGGCAACCTGATGAAGTGGATGGACGAGGTCGGCGCGATGAGCGCGATGCGCCTCGCGGGCGAGTCCTGCGTCACGGCCGCCGTGACCGAGCTCGACTTCCAACAGCCCGTCCCGATCGGCGAGGTCGCGCGCATTGAGGCGTACGTCTACGACGCCGGGCGCACGAGCGTCCGCGTCCGGATCCGCGCGTGGCGCGAGGACCCCCGGTCGGGCGAGTCCGACCGCACCACCGAGGCGGCGTTCACGTTCGTCGCGATCGGCGAGGACGGCTCGCCCACGCCGGTGCCCGATCTGACGGCAGAAAGTGACGAGGAACGGCGACTACGCGAGGCGGCCCGCGAGGCCGAGGACTGACGGGCTAGACGAGCACCGAGACGTACCGCGTCAGCGACCCGTGGACGCGGCGCTCGAACCGATCCTCGACCTCCCAGCCGGCCGATTCGATGACCGCCTCCCAGGGTCGGTCCGCGACGACCACGGCACGAGGAGCGAGCCGGCGGGCCTCGGCGAGCGCCCCCTCGACGATCTCCCGTAGCTCCCCTTCGATCTTCGACTGGCGCCCGTAGGGCGCGTCGAAGACGACGCCGTCGACCGTCCCGTCGCGAAGCGGGATCCGGGTGGCATCGCCGCGGAACACGTCGAACTCGACGCCGTAGTGGGCGAGGTTCTCCTCGGCGCCCCGGACCATCTTCCACTGGGCGTCCGCGCCGACGACGCGCGCGCCGACCAGCCCGGCCTCGACGAGCCCGCCGCCCGTCCCGCACATCGGGTCGAGGATCGACTTCCCGGGAGCGGCGCCCGCGACGTTCGCGATCGCGCGCGCGAGCAGCGGGTCCATGCTGCCGGGCTGGAAGAACGGCTTCTCGGTCGGCGCGCGTTCGGCGAAGTCGCGCCGGCTCGCGGCCGCGAGCCAGCCGAGCGCGCAGGTGTCCTCGGAGAAGACCGCCCGCAGCTCGTGATCCGGCTCCTCGAGATCCACCGAGAACCCGCGTTCGACGAGGACCGACCCCAGTTCGCGTTCGGCCCGCTGGGTGTCGACGTCCGTCTCGCGTACTCGGCGGGCGCGCACGCGCACGGAGCCCTCGCGATCGATCCCCGCGAGCTCGACCAGGAGGCGTGCGGAGTCGATCTCGGCCCCACAGGTCCCGAGCAGCTCGCTCGCACGGTGGGTGTAAGCGAGCCCCCGAACCCCCTCGGCGTCGATCCCGCGGGCGGTCGCCAGCCCGGTCGCGAGGTGGGAGACGTCGGTGGCGGCGCTTCGGGCCTCGCGGCGCGCGAACGCATCGTCCTCGCCGGCGAGCTCCAGCAGATACACGTCCGTTCTCGCCGGGAACGCGTAATCAGCGTGCCGATCCCGAACACGACTCTGAGAATAGTCTAGCCAGTATAACAGCTGATTTTCCTCGCGGTCACATAAACGTATCGAGCGGAGCTGCCTGCCGTCTCAGTTCCCGGGGCCGTAGTCGGGGCTGATGTCGTCGCGCAGGCGGGCCTCCGCGGAGAGCTGGTGGGCGTGGGTGCCCTCGAGCTCGCAGATCTTCGCGGCCCACGGCGCGATCCGGGCGGCACCCTCCTCGGTCGCCTCCTGGTGGGTGAGCACCTTGAGGTAGGTGTTGACCGTGATGCCGCCGCTGTACTTCGCGACCTCCAGGGTCGGAAGCGAGTGGTTCGTTCCTACTGCTTTGTCGCCGAAGACGACCGGCGAGTGATCGCCCAGGAACAGCGAGCCGTAGTTGTGGAGGTCGTCCATGACCGAGCGGGGTTCGTCGATCATCACCTGGAGGTGCTCGATCGCGTAGTCGTTGACGACCTCGAGCGCGTCGTCCATCGTCTCGGCGATGACGACCTCGCCGTTGTTCTCCCAGCACTCCTCGGCGACGTCGGCGGTGCGGATCTCCGAGAGCCCGTCGTGGAACGCCTCGACGGAGGCTTCGGCGGTCTCCTGGTCGGTCGAGACGAGGATCGGCCGGGAGTTGGGGTCGTGTTCCGCCTGTGCGAGCAGGTCGGTCGCGACGAGCTCGGGGTCGGCGGTCTCGTCGACGAACAACAGGACCTCCGAGGGACCGGCGAGGAAGTCGACGCCGACGTGACCGAAGACCTGGCGCTGGGCCTCGGTGACGAAGACGTTACCCGGACCGGTGACCTTCGAGACCCCCGGTACGGAGTCGGTGCCGTAGGCCATCGCGCCGACTGCTTGGGCGCCGCCGATGCAGTAGATCTCGTCGGCGCCCGCTCGATCCATCGCGTAGAGCTGGGCGGGCTGGATCGTGCCGTTCTCCTGGGGTGGCGCGCAGGTGATCACACGTTCGACGCCCGCGACCTTCGCGGGGACGATCGACATCGCGGGCGCGGCCACCAGGGGATGGCGCCCGCCGGGGACGTACGTGCCCGCGGATTCGACGGGGACGACCCGCTGGCCGAGCGTAACCCCCTCCTCGAACTCGCGCTCGAAGCCCTCGACGTGTTCGCGCTGCTCCTCGTGGAACTCGCGGACGTTCGCGATCGTGTTGTCGATGGCCTCGCGGTCTTCCTCCGAGAGCTCCTCGCCGGCGGCCTCGATCTCCTCGTCGCTCACGCGGAACTGCTCGCGCTCGACGCCGTCGAACTTCTCGGTGAACTCGTGGACGGCCTCGTCGCCGCGCTCGCGGACCTCCCCCAGGATGTCCTGGACCGACTCGACGACCTCTTGATCGATCTCGATCGACGCACTCCCCGCCTCCTTGAGATACTCGACGTTAGCGCACATGCTGTCGGGCGGAAAATCGTGAGGGTTCCGCTTAAAGCTGTGGGTACGGTAGCGCCCGGCAGGCCGATAACGGTTAGCTCCCGGCCCCAGTAGAAAGGAGCATGCACACGGATCGAACCGTAGTCGTGACGGGCGCGAGCGGCGGGATCGGGCGGGAGATATCGCTTCGACTCCTCGATGAGGGCGCGAACGTCGTCCTCGCGGCTCGGAGCGACGGGATCCACGAAACGGCCGAGGAATCGGACGCGGGCGAGCGCGCACTGCCGGTCGAGACCGACGTGACGGACGAGGCGTCGGTCGAGGGAACGATCGACGAGGCGGTCGAGGCGTTCGAGGGGATCGACGCGCTGGTGAACAACGCCGGGATCGCCGGGCCGACCGCGCCGATCGAGGAGGTCGAGCGCGAGGAGTGGGACCGGACCATGTCGGTGAACGCCACCGGCCAGTTCCTCATGGCGAAACACGCCGCGCCCCATCTCCGGGAGAGCGACCGGGCGAGCGTCGTGAACGTCTCCTCGATCAGCGGCAAGCGCCCCCTCGAGGGGCGGACCCCGTATACGGCCTCGAAGACGGCGGTGATCGGGCTCACCCGGACGCTCGCCTTCGAACTCGGCGAGGACGACGTGACGGTCAACGCCGTCTGCCCGGGCGCGACGAAGGGCCCGAGGATCGAGCGTGTGATCGAACGCCAGGCCGAGGAGCGGGGCGTGGGCTACGAGGAAGCCAAGCGACAGGTGTTCACCGACGACGCTGCTCTGGGCGAGCTGGTCGAACCGGAGGACGTCGCGGGGCTGGTGTCGTTCCTGCTGAGCCCGAACGCCCGCCACATCACCGCCCAGGACCTGAACGTCGACGGCGGCACCGCCTGGTACTAGGCGGGGTCGTAGCCGGCCTCGAGGGCCTCGACGTCCTCGAGCAGCTCGACCTGTTTGGTGAGGGTGCTGACGGCATAACGCTCGCCCTCCTCGCCGTAGTCGACGATCAGGAAGGGGGTATAAACGAGTTCAAGGCGGTCGAGGGTGGACTCGGGACGCCTGACCGGACGGTAGGACCGGTCGAGGTAGGGAAAGAGCCACTCACGCCACGCCTCGGTCGCTCCCTCCTCCGGGACCTCGATCGGGAGGACGCGCCCGTCGGGAACCTCGAGCGTCTCGCGCTCGGGAAGCTCCAGATCGACCTCGCCGACCCGGCCGGTGACCGCGTCGACGGCCGCGAGGAACTTCACCGTCTTCTCGCCCCGTGCGAGCCGGTCGAACTCGACGGTCGTATACGCGATGTAGTCGGGGTAATACAGCCGCGTGATCGACTCGGGCTCGGGCGAGCGCCCGAGCAGCCCGCGGAGCTTCGAGCGCAGGTAGGTCGGGACGGTCAGGCGCTCGGTGCGACCGACGGCGGCGGCCTCGTCGAGGCGTGGTTCGAACGACCTGATCTCCATTTGCGGGTAGATGCGCGGCGGGCCGTATCCCTTATTCGGTCTCCTCGCGACCCCCGTCGGTGCTCGCTTCCTGGCGCCCGAAGACCTCCTGGACCTGCGCGGCCGGCAGCGGCTCGGTGAAGCGGTTGGCGCCGAACGTCCCCAGACAGCTCACGATGAAGCCGATCCCGGTCGAGGCGTAGGGGTTCTCGCTGTAGGGGTAGAGGCTGAAGCCCAGCAGCGAGTCGTACAGCCCTGCCTGCGGGCCGAGATGGATGATGGCGTAGACCGAGAAGCCGGCGACGAAGCCGACCAGCGCGGCCTTCGCGGAGGTGGACTCCTCGATGCTGCCGATGAAGTACGGGCCGCTGTAGGCGGAGATGATCCCCCCGATGCCGATCCACATGAACACCGAGAGGTACTGTGGCGGCACCGTCACCGCCGCGACCGCGGCGATCGTGACGACGACCGTCGCGACCCGCGAGATCCACAGCGCGCGTTGGCCGACCTCTGGGCTGTCGGGGTCGCCGCCCTTCCAGGGGACGTACGTCTTGCGATAGAGGTCATTGGCGAAGATCTGAGCGACCGAGATGATGATCCCGTCGGCCGTCGAGATGATCGCGCTCAGGATCGCGACGCCGAGGAACGCGGCGACGATCGCGGGCATCGTCTCGATGAACAGCACGGGGATGATCGCGTCGGGGTCGGCGATGTCGATCCCCTCGGCCGCGCCCAGCACGCCCCCGAGGAACATCAGCGGCATCGCCATCCCGACGATCGCCGCGATGATCATGAACTTCTTGATGTACTGGGTGCCCTTGATCGCGAAGAACTTGTTACCCAGGTGCGGCTGGGCGGTGAAGCCGATGTGGCCGACGAACAACAGGAAGATCACCCACCAGTTCGCGAAGATCGGGTTCTCGTAGTTGGTGTGGGTGTCCCACGACTGGTTGGCGTCGAGTTGGGCGTTGACCGCGCCCATCCCGCCCGCGTCGAGCCCGTAGCCGGTGACGAACATGACCACGATCAGGGCCGTGATCGCGAGCATGATCGCGCCCTGGACGGCGTCGGTGATGATGTCGGCGTGGCTTCCGCCGGCGACCAGATAGAGCAACAGGAGCCCGCCGGCCAGCCAGATCCCGACCTCGTAGGGGACCCCGAGGATCGCGTCGAACATCCAGCCCGCCGAGACGATCTGGGCCATGATGTAGAACAGCAGGAACAGCGCGATGAGCGCGGCCAGCAGCCTGAGCAGCGGGCTCTGATACCGGTCGCCGAGGAAGTCGGGCACCGACTGGGAGTTGAAGCGGTCGCCGACCTTCTTGGTGATCCGCGCGACGACCATCATCCCCAGGTAGATACCGATCGGGTAGATCAGCGCGTAGTAGCCGGCCTTGAACCCCATGTCGTAGGCCATCCCGGGAATCCCCAGGAACGTCGAACCGCTCGCGACGGTCGTCGCGTACGCCAGGGCGAGCACGAGGAAGCCAAAGCCCCCGCGTGCGGTCGCGTAGTCGTCCTGGCTATTGGTCTGCTTCCAGCCCCAGTAGCCGAGCCCGAGGATCAAGACGACGTAGGCGACGAGGAAGGCCCAGCCGTAGGTGACGACCGCGCCGGTCGCGGCCATTAGGCCTCACCCCGGCGCTCGTCGCCGCGTGCCTCGAGGATGTCTTCGATCTTCCATACCCACACCGCCACCACGACGAAGTACAGTATCGTCGTCACCGCTAGTACCTCCAGTACGTTCATGGCCACCACACTGTACGATTCGTATGTTCCTAATAAATATGGTGCATTCATCCACAGGGCGCCCGACGCTCCAGGAACGCGGGCTACTGGCTGGCGAGGCTCAGCTCGATCGCGTTGGCCGCCCCGGTGATCAGATCGGGGAGCTCGGTCTCGAAGCGCTCGCCGCGCAGTCGGTTCTCGGGCCCGGAGACGACGATCGAGCCGAGCAGCTCGCCCTCGTGGAGGATCGGGCTCGCGACGGCGCGAAAGCCCTCGAACGTCTCGCCGTCGTTTCGCGCGTACCCCCGTTCGCGGATCGTCTCCAGCTCGGCGAGCAGCTCGTCGAGGTCGGTGATCGTCCGCTCGGTCTGGGCGGGCAGGCCCCGCTGGTCGACGATCGCGCGAACCCGTTCCTCGGGGAGGTGTGCGAGGATGGCCTTGCCCGCGGCGATGTTGTGCAACGGCACCCGCTTGCCGATCGCGCCGTAGGGCTGGACCGCCCGCTCGCCGACGGCCTTCTCGACGTAGACGGCCAGCCCGTACTCCTCGACGACGAGCCAGGCGATCTCGTCGGTCTCCTCGACGACGTGTTCGAGCGACGGCCCCGCGGCGTCGACGAGCTCGATCCGGTTCTTCGCGCCCATCCCGTAGTGGAGGGGCTTGAGCCCGACGCGGTACTCCGTGCCGTCCTTGACGAGGAACTCGTGTTCGACGAGCGTGCTCAGGTGGTCGTGGGCGGTGCTCTTGGCGATCCCGACGTGGTCCGCCGCCTCCGTCACGCCCGCGCCCTCGAGCGCGTGGACCGCGTCCAGCACGTCGAAGAGCGTCCCGGCCGACTTGACCCGCCGATCCCGTGCTCCTGTCATACCCACGGTCGGGCCCCCGGCATAATAAACAGTCGTGAACGTCCGTCGTTCGCGGATCACGTTTTCGCCGACACCGAACAGGACTGGTCGAGAGCGCTATTAGAGGACTCTATTGATCCGCTTCGTCCGGCAATAGCGAACTGGCGGGTAGCTAGTAGCTCGACGGGGCAACCAGAACGGCGTCGACATCCGAACTGGCCGGTGGCGGCAGGGAATTACACAAATACATATGTAAATCATTGCGTTCGGGCCGGCCGAACGCCGTAGGCCAGTATCGATACTGAGAACGTCGCAGGTAGCCTTGAAAGGCGCTCGGCGGCACGAGCTATCAGTACTGCCCGCGAGGTTCCTAGACGATAATCGGGCGACCATGACCGAAGGGGAACGGGACACACATGGAATGAAGGGATCGGGGGAACTACTGATCGGTCGGCCGCGGCGCCTCGGTCGCGCCGTCCATGACGTGCCCGTTGACGGACGCATCGACGAGCGTCTCATGGGCCCTGCGCAGGCGTTCGGAGAGGGCCTGATGGGAGATGTCGAGCTTCTCGGCCAGGTCGACGAGCGAGACTTCGCGTGGGACGTCGTAGTAGCCGTGTTCGAACGCGGCGACGAGCGTTTCCTGCTGTTCGGTCGTCAGCCCGTTGGGCCGGCCATCCTCGTCGCTGAGCTCGTAGATCGAATCGACCGTCAGCGGGATATCCGCCTCGTTCGCGACGTCGTACATCCGGGAGAGGTCGTCCCGGTCGGGGAACAGGACCTCGATCGACCACTTCCCGTCGACCACTCTCGCGTTCCGGACGTACCCGCCGGCCGTCCCGAGGATCCGGATCGTCGACGCAGCCTCATCGGCCCACTCCATTCGGTAGAGCCGCCGCCGGTCGAACGACCCGATGACGTCGAATCCCTCGACGGTCGGGTCGGCCTCGAGGGCCTCGTCGACGGCCGCGAAATCGTCCGCACGGATCCAGAGAAGCGGGAGGACGTCGTCGCTCGTCCGGGATGCGAGCTGTTCTACGTCGATCACGACCTCCGGTAGCGAAGCGACCCGCTCACCTAACTCGACCTCCGCCGCGGGGAGCCGCACGTTGATGATCGCGCCCATGACAGCTCTGGCGTCCCGACCCCTATCCGTGTTCCTATTCATGGCCGATCCCCTGCCGCCCTCCGTGGGTTCATTCCCGATGTCGGCGGTTTTCATCGCTCCATACCGTGTGTGATCAGTGAACGCGGGATCGAAACGAACCCGGTCGCCTCCGCGGATCAGCCGGACACACAACATTGATGTGGCATCGTCATCAACCTCTATCCGAGATCCATCTCTCTGTAGATCGGAAATACCAGGAGGATCGAAGCGGAGAGTCCAACCTACCTCGCGCGGAGGTAGCCACCAACCTTTATAAACCTTAAATACGTCTTATAAAGAGAACGATGGACCCAAAGGAGACTATTAACATCGAGAACGTGGTCGCGTCGACGGGTATCGGGCAGGAACTCGACCTCCAGAGCGTCGCGATGGACCTCGAGGGCGCCGATTACGACCCCGAGCAGTTCCCCGGCCTCGTCTACCGAACCCAGAACCCGAAGTCGGCCGCGCTGATCTTCCGTTCGGGTAAGATCGTCTGTACGGGCGCGAAATCGACCGACGACGTCCACGAGAGCCTCCAGATCGTCTTCGACAAGCTTCGCGACCTCGAGATCCAGGTACAGGAGGACCCCGAGATCGTCGTCCAGAACATCGTCACGAGCGCGGACCTCGGGCGCAACCTCAACCTGAACGCGATCGCGATCGGGCTGGGCCTGGAGAACATCGAGTACGAGCCCGAGCAGTTCCCCGGGCTGGTCTACCGACTCGACGAGCCGAAGGTCGTCGCCCTGCTCTTTGGCTCGGGCAAGCTCGTGATCACGGGCGGCAAGCAGCCCGTCGACGCGGAACACGCCGTCGACAAGATCGTCTCCCGGCTCGAAGAGCTCGGCCTGCTCGAGTAGCCGGATGGTTCTCGACGCCCTTCTCACCCTCGCCGCGAGCTTTCTGGTGGTCGGGCTCGGCTTCTGTCTCACCCTTCATATCGCCGCACGGTACGTGCTGGGCGACGTCCCGATGGGCAACGCGCTCGCCGGGTTCGCCCCGGCAGCGGTCGTCCTCTCGCTGACGCTCGCCGGCCAGCCGATCACCGCGGCCGTCCTCGCGATCGTCGCCGACGTGCTCGTCGTCCAGTCGGTCTACGAGGTTTCGTATCGCCGCGCGGGGTTGATCACCCTCGTTCACTTCACCGTGAGCTTCCTGCTCGGGTTCGCCCTGCAGAACCTGCTCGCGCTGCTCGGAACCGCACCGACATGAACCTCAAATCGACCGTCTGGAACGCCGAGGAAGGGAGACCCCGGACGCCGATCAGGATGGTCCTCGGCGTCGTGGTCCTCGTGCTCGCGACCGCCGTGCTGACGATCCCGCCGCTGCTCGTCCTCTCGCTGTTCGACGCCGCGCTGCTCGCGGGCGCCGGCGTCGGCTCGATGCTGTTCTCGACAGGACTCAGCGGGATCGGCGCTGTCGTGGGGATTTGGCTCGCCGGCCGGTATATCGACCGGCGACGTTTCGCCGACTTCGGGATGCGGATCGACCGCGAGTGGTGGATCGACTGCGGGTTCGGGCTGGCGCTTGGCGGCCTGCTGATGACCGGCGTCTTCCTCGTCCAGCTCACGGCGGGCTGGATCGAAGTGACGGCCGTCTTCGCCGGCGAGGCCCTGCTGTGGGTGGTCGTCGGGAGTCTGTTGCTGTTCGTGATCGTCGGCGTCTACGAGGAGCTGTTGCTGCGGGGCTACCTGCTGACGAACCTCGCGGAGGGTGCCCGGGGCACCCTCGGAATCGCGGGCGCGATCGCCTTCGCAACCGTCGCCTCCTCGGTCGCCTTCGGCGCGCTGCACGCGAGCAACCCCAACGCGACCACCGTGAGCACGCTTGCGATCTCCTTTGCGGGCGTGATGCTCGCGCTTGGCTACCTGCTGACGGGCGAGCTCGCGATCCCGATCGGGCTGCACATCACCTGGAACCTCTTTCAGGGCACCGTCTACGGCTTCCCGGTCAGCGGCCTCGACTTCGGCGCGAGCATCGTCGATATCGAGCAGGGCGGCCCCGAGATGGCGACCGGCGGCTCCTTCGGCCCGGAGGCCGGCCTGCTCGGGTTCGCAGCGATGGTCGCGGGCTGCCTGCTGACCGTCGCGTGGGTTCGGTGGCGCTACGGGGACGCCGAGCTCGACGAGCGCGTGGCGATCCCCGACTTTCGATGACTCACTCGACGAGGCGCTCGATCTCGGTGACGAGGATGCCGCTCGCGCCCAGCTCCTTTACCCGCGTGATAGTCTCGAAGACGTCGCGCTCGTCGACGACGACGTGGACTGCGACCATCCCCTCGCCTGCGATGTCCATCACCGTCGGGCCGCCCAGCCCGGGCAGGGCCTCGCGGATCTCCTCTACCCGGTCCTCGGGCGCGTTGAGCATCAGGTAGCGCTTGCCGTTTGCCGTCAGAACGGACTCGAGCGCGGTGCGGAGCTGCTCGACCTTCGGATCGTCGAGGACGTCCTCGCGGGCGAACAGCCGGACGGAGCTTTTGAGGACGTCGTCGACGACGCCCAACCGATTCATCCGCAGGGTCGTCCCCGTCGAGGTGATGTCGACGATCGCGTCGGCCATGTCGACGTGAGGCGTGAGCTCGGTCGCGCCCGTGACCTCGACGACCGAGACGTCGACGCCCCTCTCCTCGAAGTAGCGCCGGGTGATCCGGGGGAATTCAGTGGCAACCGAGCCGCCCGCGAGGTCCTCGACCGCCGAGACGTCGCCGTCCTCGGGCGCCGCGAGGACGAGCCGGCAGCTCCCGAACTCCAGATCGAGCAGGTCCTCGATGCCCTCGTGGCCGCTTTCTCGCATCTGATCCAGCCCAGTGATCCCGAGATCGGCCGCGCCGTCGGCGACGTAGCCGGGGATGTCGGCCGCGCGGGCGAACAACAGCGACACGTCGGGGTCGACGGTGTCGGCGTAGAGCTTCCGGTCGGCGCCGTTCTCGACGTGGAGCCCCGCGCGTTCGAGCAGCTCGATCGTCGGCTCGTGCAACCGGCCCTTGTTCGGAACGGCGATCTGCATACCTCCTCATTCGATGGAGGCGGCAACTGCCTTGCGGTGTCTCGGCGGGGGGAGAGGATCTCAGGCGTCCGTCGTCAGAATCGAGAGCGTGTAGAGTCCGAAGTAGACCGGGAGCCCGTAGAGGATCGCCAGGAGCGGAACCACGATCAGCATCGGCGTGTTTCCCGAGCCGACCTCGTGGACGAGCGCCGCAAGCAGGAAGACGAGCATGCCGAGAAACCAGTCGGTGTGATCCATCCGTTCCATCCCGCTCTCCTGGACCGTCATCCTATAAGAACCGACGGGCGACGGGCAACGACCGGTTGGATGGAATCACGTGGAGTCGTGTCGGACCCACGTCGTCCCCCGCACTCGGTAGATTGACACGGCCGCCGACGAAACGGGCTGTCATGACGACGCTGCAGATAACGGGCGGGCAGGTGCTCCTGCCCGACATGACCGTCGAGAGCGCCGACGTACTCGTGGATCGGGAGGCGGGCGAGATCCTCGCCGTCGGCGAGACCGAGCGCGGCGACGAGCGACTCGACGCCGAGGGCAGTCTGGTGATTCCCGGGCTCGTGAACGCCCATGGCCACGCCGCGATGACGCTCCTGCGGGGGTACGCCGACGACAAACCCCTCGACGCGTGGCTCCAGGAGGACATCTGGCCCGCCGAAGCCGAGCTCACCCCGGAGGACGTGCGTGCCGGTGCCGAACTCGGGATCGTCGAGATGATCAAATCGGGTACGACGGCGTTCGCCGACATGTACTTCGAGGTGGACGAGATCGCCGCCGCCGTCCGGGAGTCGGGCATGCGCGCACGGATCGGCCACGGGATCGTTACCGTCGGCAAGGACGACGAGGAGGCCCGCGAGGACGTCGAGGAGAGCATCGCGATCGCCCGCGAATTCGACGGCACGGGGGACGGACGGGTTTCGACGGCGGTGATGCCCCACAGCCTGACCACCGTCTCCGAGGAGTGTCTCTCGATGGCCGTCAAGGGCGCTCGTGAGATCGGCGTCCCGGTCCACATCCACATAAACGAGACCCGCGACGAGGTCGAGCCGATCGTCGAGGAGCGCGGGATCCGCCCCCTCGAATACGCCGACGAGCTCGGGCTACTGGACGAGAAGAACTTCCTCGCCCACGGCGTTCACACGGACGAACGGGGGATCGAACTGCTCGCCGAAACCGGAATGGGGGTCGTCCACTGTCCGGCCTCGAACATGAAGCTCGCGAGCGGGATGGCGCCCGTCCAGGCGATGCTCGATGCGGGCGTCTCCGTCGGAGTCGGTACCGACGGCGCGGCCTCGAACAACGACCTGGACCTCTTCGACGAGATGCGCGACGCGGCGATGATCGGGAAGCTCGCGGCCGATTCGGCGGCCGCCGTCCCCGCCGAGGAAGTGGTGCGGATGGCGACCGCGGGAAGCGCCGAGGCGATCGGGATCGACTCGGGGCGGATCGAGGCGGGCGCGAACGCGGACCTCGCCGTGATCGACTTCGGGAAGCCCCATCTCACGCCCGCTCACGACCCCGTGAGCCACCTCGCCTACGCGGTCCGCGGGAGCGACGTGCGCCACACGGTCTGTGGCGGCGAGGTGCTGATGTGTGACCGGGAGGTCCTGACGCTCGACGAGAAGGAGGTGCGCGAGACCGCCGAGAAGCGGGCGACGGAGCTGATCGAACGCGTCTAACGGTAGACCATGACGGCGATGCCGGCCGCGATCAGTAACAGCCCCCACCACAGCGAGTCGAACGGCATGATCTTGAGGATCAGCGTGACGATACCCGACGAGAGCAGCGACCAACCGATCGTGGTCCGGTAGCCCGAGTCGTTGTAGCTCATAGAGGTGGGTCGGCCGCGCGATACAAAGGTCTGCGGCTTGAGTACGAATCGTTTTGCCGGCAGCGATCGTCCACGGCGTATGGCAGTCCCGAGCCCGATGCCCGAGGGGGCTTGGAGCCGACATACAAACCCCTGGAGCGGGGCGACGCGAATGCTCGGGGGCGCGGCACTGCTCCTCACGCTCTATCGCCACGCCTGGAAAGGACTCGCGACGACGGTCGCCTTCCTCGTCCTCAACCCGGTCCTGTTTCCCGAACCTGAGGACACGGACAACTGGCTGAGCGAGGGCGTCCTCGGCGAGGAGGCCTGGATCGCCGACGGCAACCCGATGTTCGGGATGGGGTATCCGGAGGTAATCAACGTGCTGAACGTCCCGCTGTACCTGTACACCCTCTGTTCGGCGTATCGCCAGTACCCGGTTCGGACCCTCGTCGGCTTCCTCGTCACGTTCGCCCTCAAGCTCCTGTTCGTCGACGCGATGGGGCGATACTACCGCGCCCGGCGCGACCTTCGGTAGGGTTTTGGGCGCGCGCTTCCCATCTCGTTTCATGAGTCAGACCGCGTATCCCCCGATCAGCGAGCACCTCGACGACGTCGAGGGCGCCCGCGAGGAGGGCCGACGCAAGATGGACTGGGCGTTCCAACACATGCCGATCCTCACGGAGCTTCAGGAGGATTTCGAGGCCGAAAAGCCCCTCTCGGGCCAGACAATCGGGATGGCGATGCACGTCGAGGCCAAGACGGCGAACCTCGTGGAGGTGCTCGCCGACGGCGGCGCCGAGGTCGCCATCACGGGCTGTAACCCCCTCTCGACCCACGACGACGTCAGCGCGGCGCTAGACAGTCATGAAAACATTACCTCCTACGCCGTGCGGGGCGTCGACGACGAGGAGTACTACGCCGCCATCGAGGCCGTCATCGACCACGAACCCTCCATTACGGTCGACGACGGGATGGACATGGTCGCGGCGATCCACGACGACTACCCCGAGCTGATCGACTCGATCGTCGGAGGCTGCGAGGAAACGACGACGGGCGTCCACCGGCTTCGAGCGATGGACGAGGACGGCGCGCTGAACTACGCCGTCTTCGCGGTCAACGACACGCCGATGAAGCGCCTGTTCGACAACGTCCACGGCACGGGCGAGAGCTCGCTCGCGAGCATCGCCATGACCACGAACCTCTCGTGGGCCGGCAAGGACGTCGTCGTCGCGGGCTACGGCTACTGTGGGAAGGGCGTCGCACAGAAGGCCTCGGGCCAGAACGCCAACGTCATCGTCACCGAGGTCGAGCCCCGCCGAGCCCTGGAGGCCCACATGGAGGGCTACGACGTAATGCCGATGAGCGAGGCCGCCGAGGTCGGCGACGTCTTCCTCACGACGACCGGCAACCGCGACGTGATCGTTCGCGAGCATTTCGAGGCCATGCAGGACGGCGTCCTGCTCGCGAACGCGGGCCATTTCGACATCGAGATCGACCTCGACGCGCTCGACGACCTCGCGGCCGATCGCTACGAGGCCCGCGACGGCGTCGAGGCCTACGAGATGGACGACGGCCGCCGTCTGAACGTGGTCGCCGAGGGGCGGCTGGTGAACCTCGCGGCGCCGGTCGCGCTCGGCCACCCGGTCGAGGTCATGGACCAGAGCTTCGGCGTGCAGGCCGCCTGCGTCCGCGAGCTCGTCGAGAACGGCGAGAGCTACGGCGCGGGCGTCCACGACGTGCCCGACGAACTCGACGAGGAGATCGCGGAGATCAAGCTCGCCGCCGAGGGCGTCGAGTTCGACAGCCTCTCCGAGGAGCAGCGCGAGTACATGGGCAGCTGGGAACACGGAACGTAGATGGCGAATCGGAAGGGCGATCGCCGGGAACGCGAGCTGGTCAACCGGCTCGACGAGGCCGGCTTCGCGGTCATGCGCGCGCCCGCGAGCGGCGGGGCGACCCAGCGCGAGCTGCCCGACGTGCTCGCGGGCAACGGCGAGGCGTTCTACGCGATCGAGGCCAAATCCAGCTCGGGCAAGCCGATCTACCTCACCGGCGAGGAGGTCGAGGCGCTGGTCTACTTCTCGCGGAACTTCGGCGCCCGCCCCAAGATCGGGGTGCGCTTCGACCGCGAGGACTGGTACTTCTTCCACCCCGGCGACGTCTATCGGACCGACGGCGGCAATTACAGGGTCAAAAAGGAGACGGCGCTCGAGGAGGGCGAGACCCTCGCCGAGCTCGCCGAAACGAGCGGGAGCGATGCGGACGTCGAGCGAGTTCTCACGGCCGTCGAGCAGGGGACGCTCTCGGCCGAGGAGGCCGCGGGGATGTTCGATTAGGCGGGCTCGGAGAGGCGTTCGAGCCGCGAGCGCGGGAACGAGTAGACCCTGAGGGAGTCGGGTGCCGGCCCCGAGTCGGTCATCGAAACGGACTGCGGGTAGACCGCGCCGACGACCCGGTCGGCCGGGTCGTACGAGCGGTTGGTCGGGTAGGTCGCGACGCTGTAGGCCGATTTGCCGATCCCCACGTGGTCGGCCCGCCGGTCGGAGACGTGCACGACGAGCAGCCGGTCGCCCGTCTCCCGGTCGCGGACGAACGCGCCCGGCTCGAGGGCGTGGTCCTCGCAGTAGTGGGGCTCGTCGACCGCCTCCTCGGGGACGAACAGCTCCTCGCCACAGACCGCACAGTCGGCCGGGAGCCGGCCCGGCGGCGCGAGGCGGCCCTCCGTGATCTCGATGGCGACCCGCCGGAGGTGTTTACAGCGGACGTCCCGGAAGGCGTGGTCGGGGCAGCTACAGCGCCGCGCGTCGAGGTCGACGAGATAGCGCTCGTCGCGCTCGGTTGCGACCTCGTAGAGCGCGTCGCCGAGGGCCGTGGTGGTCATCCGTTCGGTTCTGGCGCGGACCGAGCGCCGGTCGAGTTCGCTTTCACTGGACGGCAGTGACGCTGGTGTGTGTCTGGCTTGCGTCATGGAATCACCGAGGGTTCCACTGGAACCCCCGAATCGTTGCAGTCATAGGTAGGCGCCCGAGGAACCTAAGTCTTCCACCGGAAACGGGTGTGGAGGATTCGCTTCGAAGTGCTTTTACTTCGGGGCGGAAAACGCCACGCCATGGACATAGACCGGGAGACGATCGTCGAAGTCGTCGTCTCCGTGGGGGCGGTGGGGCTGTTCGTCGGGGTGCTGGTCGGTATCGGCTCCGCCTACAACGACGGCGGGCTCTCGGCCGACGGCGGCCTGGTGCTGGTCGGCGCGATCACCGCCTTCGTGGTCCTCATGTCGTGCGTCGGGCTCGGGCTCGCGTACTACCTCAACCAGGAGTAGAACCGTTCAGTCGCTTTCGACCGCCGCTTCCTCGTCGTTCTCCTCGCGCCAGTCGACCAGTTCGTCCTCGTCGGCCTCGTCAAGCTGATACTCGTAGTAGTTCAGCGGGTGGGACTCGTTGATCTCCTCCTCGCAGATCTCGTCCTTGTTCACGCAGTCGCCGTATGACTGCATGGTCGCACAGCTCGGCGGGGTGTACTCCGTCGGGCTGGTCTCGCCCCGAATGTGGTCGGTCTGGTAGCGCGTCATCTCCTCGCCGAAACTGGAGTTGACCATGTAGAGCTCGATGATCTCGTCGGTGTCCATCCCGATGCTCGTGAGGAAGGCGGTGATCGCGAACCGGGAGTGATGTGGCAGATGCTCGCCCTGCTGGATCGAGTCGAGCAGCGCCTTCATACACGGCGGGAACCGTTCGGGGACGACGGTGTCGATCTCGCGGGTCAGGTCGAGCTCCGAGAGGGTCTCACGGATCGCCTCGACCTCCGCCTCGACCGGCTCGGCGATCGGGTCGGGCACCGATAGCGGCAGCCCGTCGGCGACCCGCTGGGCGATGGCCTCCTCCAGCAGCGTGGCCAGCTCCTCGCTTGCGACGTGGACCTCGCCGTCTGCGAGCGTGCGGTTGACCAGGCGCCACTCGTCGCCCCAGACGTCTGAGGCGAGGCGGAGGTAGGTGCCGACGGCGACGCGATAGCCGTCTTCGGCCTCGACGATCGCCTCCTCCAGGTCGAACTCCGCGAGCAGCTCCGACAGCCCGAGTCGTTCGGTTCGGTCGCTCTTGAGCCGCGAGCTGGTCTCACCGGCGCCGAACTGCGAGATGGCGCGTTCGGCCTCCGCGCGGGCGTACTTGCGGGTACAGACCCGCTCGTCGACCAGCGAGACGAGCACGCGCGCGACCGGGTAGGAGAGCAGCTCGACGCGCGTGTTGCGGTGGGCGTTCCCGATCGACCCCTCCTGTAGCGCGCCCGTGACCCGCTCGCTCGCCCGCGAAACGACGGCATCGTTCTCCCGGATCAGCTCGGCCAGATCGACGTCCGCGGCCTCGACGGCCTCGCGGGCACCAGAGAGAAACGGGTACTGGGCGTGAAGCGCCTTCATCCGCGAGCGGCTATGACGGCGAGGCCGATAAACCTGTGCGAACGCCCGCAGTTATATACGACCGCCGGGATCGAACGGTATGGTCGCGATCCGTCCCGCACGGCCCGAGGACGCCGAAGCGATCCGCGAAACGGCGCTCGCGTCGTGGCACGCCGCCTACGACGACCTGCTCGGTGGGGAAACGGTCGAGGCGCTCGTCGAGGAGTGGTACGCGCTCGACGGGCTCCGGGAGTCGATCGAGCACCCGGAGCACGTGGTTCGCGTCGCGGATGACGTAGTGGGGTTCGCACACATCGGGCCGAACCCAAACGAGGAGCACGTCGCGGAGCTCCTGCGACTCTACGTCCGGCCCAAGCGCTGGGGAGAGGGGATCGGAAGCCGGCTGCTCGCGGCGGTCGAAGGGGAACTCGCCGACTACGACCGACTCACGCTGTCAGTACTCGCGGAGAACGAGGTCGGGATCGGATTCTACGAGAAACGGGGGTTCGAACGGGAGGGAGAACGGGAAGTGGAGGTCGGGGGCGAATCGTATCGGGAGTACCGCTACGGGAAGGGGATCTAGTCGCTCTGGATGCGTGGCGCTAGCATATAGGTGATCTGGCCCTGGCCTTCGGCGACCTCGAAGTGGAGCTTGACGGGGAACTCCTCGCCGAGCTCGAGGGTGACCTCGCCGTCGCTCGGGATCGCCTTGTTCATGTCCTTGAGGTAGTCGAGGCTGAAGAGCGAGTGGGCGGGCCCGGGCGTCAGGTCGATGAGGTCGCTCTCGTCGAGCTCGAGATGGACGTCGTCGGTGTCGCCCTCCGCGTCGACGTAGAAGAGGTCCTCGGTCTCGTCGACGCCCAGCGCGATGTGATCGCTCACCATGTCGGCGGCCTTCACGGCTCGATTGATGTCGCGGCCCTCGACGACGACGTTCGCGGGGAGATCGAGGTCGGGGATGTCGGGTTCCTGGCGGATGGAGTCGGGATCGATCAGCGCAAGCGTGTACTCGAGGCCGTCGATCCGGATGTGGAGCTTGCGGGTCTCCTCGTCGAGCTCGAGGTGGACGAGCTGGCCGGCGTCGGCCATCCCGACGGTGTCCTCGAGCCGCGAGAGGTTGACGCCGATCTGCCCGCCGTCGGCCTCGTAGGACTCGAAGGCCTGGGCGTCGAGCGTCATATCGACCATGCCGACGTTCGCGGGGTCGACGGCGCGGATCGCCAGCCCGTCTTCGTTGAGGTGGATCTTACACTCGTCCACCAACGCGCTCACGGAATCGAGCGCCGTCCCGAGGGTGTCGGCACTCACGATCGCATTGAACATCTTGTCTCCGGCTACGGAAGCGCGGCTTAAAAAGGCAGCTTTCTGTTCGCGCGCGTGCGCGCAGCGAGGCGTGCGGATACTTACCACGGCGGTCCGTAGGCTCGATCGATGATCGCGTTCACCGATCGGCTTGCGGAGCACTGCGCCAGCCGGGAGCCCGTCGACGCGCCTGGAGAGGCGCTTCGAAAGCACGTACTCGACTGGTTCGGGGTCGCGATCGGCGGCGCCGCCCATGCCGACTCGACGCCCGCCCTGTTCGAAGGAACGGGGGACGCCGGAAGCGGCACCGCCACCGTGATCCCGACCGGTAACCGCCGCCCGCCCGGAGCCGCGGCGCTCGTCAACGGCACGCTCGCCCACAGCCTCGATTTCGACGACACACATCTCGGTTCCTCGCTGCATCCCGGCGCGCCGTCGATCGCGGCCGCGCTCGCGACCGCCGAGGCGACCGACGCCCCCACCGAACGGTTCCTCACCGGGGTCGCCGTCGGCTACGACGTCGCCTGCACCGTCGGGGAGGCGGTCAACCCCGACGCCCACTACGCCCGAGGATTCCACGTCACCGCGACCTGCGGCACCTTCGGCGCGACCGCGGCCGCCGGCGTCGTCCACGGGCTCACCGAGCGGGAGTTCGCCGACGCCTTCGGGATCAACGGGAGCCAGGCCGCCGGCTCGTTGCAGTTCCTCGCGAACGGTGCGTGGAACAAGCGCCTCCATCCGGGACTCGCCGCGCGGCGGGCGGTGACGGCGGTCGAACTCGCGGCGGCGGGCTTCGAGGGCGCCGCCGAACCCATCGAGGGTGAGTTCGGTTTCCTCGCGGGCTACACGGACGAGCCTCGTCCCGAGAGGATCGACCGACTCGAGGGACGGAACGCGGTCGCTGAGACGGGGCTCAAGCCCTACCCTTGTTGTCGGTACATGCATCCCGCGATCGACGCGCTTCGCGAACTCGCGCCCGTGGTCGGCCCCGAGGCGGTGACGGGGATCGAAGTGGCGTTGCCCGAGGCTGGCGTGCGCCTAACCGGCGATCCGATCGGGTCGAAACGTCGTCCGGAGAACTTCGTCGACTGTCAGTTCAGCATGCCGTTCGCGGCGGCGCTCGCGCTCTCAGAGGGCGCGGCCGGCGCCGAACCCTTCCTGCGAGCGGCCGGGCGACTCGACGACCCGCCGCGATTCGAGGACCGCGGGTTCCGCCGGTTGATGGACGCGACGGACGTTACGACGGATCCCGAGGTGCAGGCGGCGTTCCCAGAGCGGTGGTGCGCCCGGGTCGTCGTCGAGGCCGGCGACCGGTACGAGCGGTTCGTCGATGTTCCCCGCGGCGAGCCCTCTGACCCGATGGCTTGGGAGGCGGTCGTCGAGAAGGCACGGGGGCTCATCGAGACGGCGGAAACGGGAGTCGACCCCGACGCGCTCGCGAGAGCAGTCGAGAGGCTACCGGATCGTTCGGTCGGGGAGTTGGTGGCCGTTGCGACCGGCGAGTGACGGACCACCGTGAACTACAACCTTAACACGGCAGGGGAGCCATCGAGAGGTATGCTACCGTTTTCCGAGCGCGCGATCGAGTTCACCGATCGCCAGCGACGGGTCCACGAGGCGGTCGGAGAGATCTGTGCGGAGTTCGATCGCGAGTACTGGCGCGAGCGGGACGC
Organism: Halalkalicoccus tibetensis; assembly: GCF_037996645.1. Lineage (NCBI taxonomy): Archaea > Methanobacteriati > Methanobacteriota > Halobacteria > Halobacteriales > Halalkalicoccaceae > Halalkalicoccus > Halalkalicoccus tibetensis. The sequence goes on along the minus strand of NZ_JBBMXV010000003.1, from coordinate 418,842 downwards.
CGCCGGCGAGTACCCCCACGCGTTCGTCGAGGCGCTGGCCGAGGAGGGCTGGCTCGGCGTGCTCGTGCCCGAGGAGTACGGCGGAAAGGGTCTCGACACCGCGGAGGCGGTAGTCATGATGGAGACGATCGCCGCGAGCGGCGCCGGCTTCAGCGGCGCCCAGACGATCCACGCGGCGGTCTACAACTCCGCGCCGCTCGTGGCCCACGGCAACGACGCGATGAAGGAGGAGCTCCTTCCGCGGGTGGCCAGCGGCGACGCCTGGATCCAGTGTTTCTCGCTGACGGAACCGAAGGCCGGCTCGGAGTCGACCGCGATCGAGACCCGTGCGAGGCGTGAGGGCGAGGAGTACGTGATCGACGGCGAGAAGCTCTGGACCTCGCGAATCGACGTCTCAGACTACGCCGTGGTCGCCGCCCGGACCACGCCCAAATCGGACGTGGAGAGGAAGACCGAGGGGATCTCGCTGTTCCTGGTCGATCTCGAACGGGCGTTCGACGCGGGTTCGATCCACCTCGAGGAGATCGAGAAGACCGCGAGCAACGTCGTGAGCTCCTTTCGGGTGAGGTACGACGGGCTGCGCGTACCCGCCGACGCCCTGATCGGCGAGGAGGACCGGGGGTTCTACCACGTGCTCGACGGGCTCAACGAGGAGCGGCTGGTGATCACCGCCGAGTGTACCGGGCTCGGCGAGCTCGCGATCGAACGTGGCGCGGCCTACGCCGGCGAGCGGGAGGTGTTCGGTCGTTTCATTGGTTCGAACCAGGCGGTCCAACACCCCCTGGCGGCGGCCTACGCGCGCGTACAGGCGGCCCGCCAGCTGGTGTACGCCGCCGCCGGCCGGACCGACGACGATCCGAAGACGATCGGGACCTGGGCGAACGTCGCGAAGTATCTCGCAAGCGAGGCGTGCTTCGAGGCCGCGGATGCCGCGGTCCAGACCCACGGCGGTCGGGGCGTCGCCCGAGAGTACGACGTCGAGCGCTACTTCCGGGAGGCCAGGCTCACCCGCCTCGTGCCGATCACACAGGAGCTCGCGCTGAACTACGTCGGCGAGAACGTGCTCGGCCTCCCCCGGTCGTTCTGAAGCTCAGCCGAAGTAGCGCGCCCAGACGAGCAGCGTCGGCGGCAGGACGACGATCGCCATCAGATAGGAGTAGACGACGCTGATCGTCATCAGGACGCCGAACTGCCCGAGAATCGGCGTCAGCGCGAGCATCAGCGAGCCCGCACCGCCGAACGTCGTCAGCATGCTCGCGGTGAGCGCGCCGCCCGTTCCCCGGAGGGTGGTCAGCAGCGACTCGTAGGCGTCGGCCGTGACGTTGTACTCGTCGATGAACCGGTGGGTGATGTGCACCGAGTAGGCGACCCCGACGCCGATCGAGATCGGCAGGATCGTCCCCGTCAGCACGTTGAACGGGATCCCCAGGATCGGCATTGAGCCCGCCAACAGGGCGACGCTCACGACGATCGGGACGAGGTTCGCGATCCCGAGGGCGAAGTGGCCCTCGAGGACGTAGTAGATGACGAGCAGGAACACCGCCGTGAACACCAGCGCGAGGATCAGCGACTCGATGGCCGAGTCGAGGATCAGGTCCGAGACCTCCTGGAAGACGACGATCTCGCCGGTCGGCGTCGCGTCCAGCCGGTAGTCGTCGGCCAGCTCGTTGATGTCCTCGGTCACCTGCTCGTCGTCGGCGTCGGCCTCGACGGAGTACATGACCTGGGTGCTTCGGCGGTCGTCGGTGATGTACTGGCTCGCCTGATCGCCCGACTCGGAGGCGAGCAAGGCGTCGTAGATCTCCTCTAGGTTCCGGTCGGGGACGCCGTTGTCGTTCAGGTCGTTTCGCTCGACCAGCGCGGCGAACTCGGGGTCGTTCTCGGCCTGCGTCTCGATCACGTCGATGATGCTCTCGCTCTGGGCCTCGCCGTCCTCGGTCACGATCGACGGCGGCGGGTCCTGTCCGGCCCGGTTGATGGACTCCAAGGCGTAGTCGTGGCGCAAGGGCCCCTCGACGTAGATCGTCACCTGGTCGTCGTCGCCGCTCGCGAAGTTCTCCTCCAGGTAGTTGAGCGTCGCCGTGATGGTGTACTCCTGGGGCTGGACGCTCTCGGGAAGATATTCGAGGTAGCCGGGCTCTTCGTCGGGGGGCAGGAAGTCCTCGTCGTCGAAGGTCGTGTCGACGTTCGTCGCCGAGAGCCCGCCGCCCGCGGTCACCAGCAGCGCGACCACCAGGATCGCCATCGGCGCCTTCCGGCCGACGATCGCCCCGGCCGGGAGGACCCGCCCGAGGATCGAGTCCTCGGAGCCGAGCGGCGAGGAGCCGAACGCGGGGATCGGCCGGCCCTCGCGGGCGCGGTCCATCGCGACCTTCGCGGCGGGCATGAACACGCCGAAGATGAGGAAGGTGAACACGACGCCGACGCTCGCGACGACCCCGAACTCCTGGATCGGCGGGAGGTCGCTCACCATGTTGGCGCCGAAGCCGATGACGGTCGTACCGGTCACGATGAAGAACGCGACTAGCAGCTGGTGAGTCGCGATCGACATCGCCTCGCCCGGGGACCGGTCGCCGGTCCGTTCCTCGCGATACCGGTTGACCGCGTGGATTCCGAAGTCCACCCCGATCGCGAGCAACAGGGGCGGCACCGCGATGAGCATCTCCGAGAAGGGGATGCCAGCCAGTCCCGTGAACCCGAACGTCCAGACGATCGTCATCGCGAGCGCGACCAGGCCCAAAAGCAGGTCGAACGGGTCCCGGAACGCGAAGATCAGGAAGCCCAGGATCAGCACGACCACCACGGGGATCACCAGCGCGAGCGAGTCGCCGATCACGGCCTCGAACTCGTTCTCGAAGACGCCCTGGCCGAAGACGATGACGTCCCCGCCGACCGAGTCGACGATATGATCGATGCGGTCCAAGTCACCGCCCGGATCGCCCCGCTCGGTGTGGGTGACGGTGACGATCGTCGCCGATGCCGAGGGGTCCTGGGCGTTGACGTCGTCGCTCAACAGCCCCTCGACCTCCGGCTGCTCCTCGATGGTCGTCCGGACGGTCTCGCGGACCTCGCCGCGGGTCGCGGCCTCGATCGCGTCGGCCTGTTCGCCGGGCGTCTCTGCGGTCGGGTCGATCGAGAGCGCGATCGTCTCCGCGAAGCTCGAGGAGTCCTCGACGCGGACCGTCGGGTCGTCCTCCAGGCGTTGCTGGAGGGTCAACATCCGCACCATCTCCTCCTGTGTGACGACGTTGTCACCCCGTTGGATCAGCTGGGTCGTCGGCTGGTCGTCCTCGAAGGGGGGCTCGAACTGCTGGTTGACGTCCTCGAGAGCCTGCTGTGCGGGGACGTCCTCGGCGAACCCCTCGGTCCCCTCGTCGAGCTCGATGTCGCCCAGCCCGCCGGCGAAGACGAGCGTCAGCACGAGGAACAACGCGATGACAACGCCCGATCGCTGGGTGATCCAGTAGTTCGTCCACTCGATCGCCCCTTCGAGGCTGAACCGCGACATTATGGCCGATCGAGCGAGTGGTACCACTCACGGACGTCGTCGCGGAACCACCAGACGATTGCGGCCAGCAGCGCGATCACGGCGATGATCACGAGCAGCCAACCCAGCCCGTCGTCCTCGGTCTCGGCGACGGTCACCGGGACCCGATAGGTGTCGGAGAGCTGGTCGGAGTCGTCCTCGTCGTCGTACTGGAAGTCCATCTCGACGGGGTAGGTCTGGGGATCGGCGCCCTCGCCGACCTCGAGATCGAACTCGAGCACCTCGGTCTCGCCGGGCTCGATCTCGCCGATGAAGACCTCGTCGTCGTCGATCGACAGCGGGTCGTTGGTGAACGCCTGCGCCCGGAGGTTGGTGAGCGTCTGGTCGTAGTCGTTGGTCACCGCGATCTCGAGGGTGTCGGTCGCCCCGGGCTCGAAAGTGTCCTCCGCCGTCTCGTCGTCCGTCTCCGTCTCCGTCTCGGTCTCGGCGTCCTCGTCGGTCTCGGCCACGTGGCGTTCAACGGTGAACACCTCGCGTTCGTCGTCGATCTCGACGCTCATGTCGATCGGATCGGTCGTCTGGACGTCGCCCGCAACGTTCCGATAGCGGGTCGTCACCTCGACCTCGCGCGGACCGGGCTCGGCCTCGCTGCTCACCGCCATCGGGAACTCGAACTCGGCGCTCTCGCCGGGGTCGAGCGAGCCGACCGAGAACTGCGACTCGCGGGCGTCGACGTTCTCGCCGAGCCCGACGCCCGGCCCGCCGCCGACGTCGCCGAGGATGTCGAGCGCCTCGCCGTCGCCGCCGCCGTCGCCCAGCAGGAGGACGACGTTCTCGGCCGCGTTGGGCCCATCGTTGGTGACCTGGCCGGTCACCTGGCCGTTCTCGCCGACGTAGAGTTCGCTCTCGACGTCGTCGACCGAGAACGCCTGCTGGTCGCCGGTCGCGATCGCGGTCCGGAGCTCGCGGGAGCTCCGTTCGTTGTCGCTCTCGTCGAGATACTCGACGGTCGCGTTGAGCGTCGTGTCCTGGGGGAGTGCGTCGTCCGAGAGCTCGGTGACGAAGTTTATCGCCTGGGTCTCGCCGGCGGCCCAGTCGCCGACGTAGATCTGCTGGCTCTGGGAGGTGACGTCGACGTTCGTGTCGGGCGCGTCGAGCGTGACGACCGCCTGGCTGGCGTCGCCGGGCCCGGTGTTGGTGATGTCGATCGTCGAGTCGCCGCTGTCGCCGACGACGACGTCGGAGGTCGCGCCCTCGATCTCGAACTGCGAGCCCTCGTCGACCACGAGATCGACCGTGACGGTCTCGGTCGTCGTCACCTCGTCGGCGTCGTCGCCGTCCTCGTCGGCCTCGGGGGTGTAGCTGTACTCGAGCTCGATCGGGACCTCGTAGGTGCCGGGGTTCGCGTCGCCGTTGACGGTGATGTCGAAGCTCTGGGTCCCCGTCGCCCCCTCCTGTACCGTGCCGATCGGGGCGGTATCCGTCTGGACCGAGATCGGCGCGCCGCCGGAGTCGAGCTCGGCGGTGACGCCGCGGGCCTCGGTCACCGTCGCCTCCTCGATCTCCTCGCCCTCGGTGGTGATCTCGCCCTGGTTCTCGAAGGTCACCGTGAGGCTCGTCTCCTCGCCGGGCGCGACGGTGTTGTCGGGCGCATACGCCTCGAACGCGGGGCTGCCCTCTGCCTGTGCGAACGCGATTCCGGAAATCATCACGGATAGGATAAGTATCCCGAGTACAACTCCCCGTTTCCCCATATGGCCGATAGTCGGGAAGAACTCACATCAATCTTCCCTTATCGAAACCACAACAGCGTTGTTTCTCGACCGGGACCAACGGGTATGGACGAACGGATCGTCGAGGGACTCGTCGACCTCGGCCTGTCGCGATACGAGGCTCGGGCCTACGTCTCCCTGTTCCAGCAGGAGCCCGAGACCGCGGAGGGGGTGGCGACGGCCGCCGAGGTTCCGAAGGGGCGGATATACGACGTCCTGAACGCGCTGACCGAGCGCTCGCTCGTCCGCTCGGACGACGAGCGACCCAAGACCTACACCGTGGTCGGCGCGGCGCGGGCGGTCGACCGCCTCCTCGAGACGCGCCTCGACGAGCTCGACGAGCAGCGCGTGGACTACGAGCGGACGGCCGAGCGCCTGCGGCGCTCGCTGTCGTCGCTCGAAACGGACGAGAGCGACGCCGGCTTCTCGACGAGCGCCTTCCACCACGACGAGGCGCGCGAGCTGCTGCTCGATCGCTTCGAGGCCGCCGAGGAATCGATCCGGATCGTGGTCGACGAGGCGACCGCCCGAACCGAGGGCGACGAGGAGCTGGACGAGCTGCTTCGCCGGCGGGTCGACGAGGGGATCGAGATCCGGCTGCTCCTCGTGGATGCCGCCGAGCGGGGCAGCGAGCTGAACGGGGAGGGGTTCGACGTCCGGGTCGTCGACCCCGACCGGCAACCCGAGCACCGCTTCGCCGTGATCGACGGCGCCGAGGCCTGCATCGAGGTCGTCCGCCCGGTCTCGCCCGATCGGCTGCTCGCCGTCGTCGACTTCCGGAACAACCAGCCCGCCCGGGAGCTGGCGGAGACGTTCGAGGCGCTCTGGGACGCCGCGACGCCCGCCGAGCAGGGGGCGTAGCCCTCGACCCGTTAATTCTGTTCTCTCCAGTCTGAAACCATATCGAACAACCCTAGCAATTCAGAGGTCTGCGAGAGCTTAAGTTGTTATGGAGAGAACAACAGTGTGAACACCATGAGACGAACCATTATGACCGCGCTCGCGGTCGTGTTCGCGGTGGGGATGCTCGCCAGCCTGGCCGGAACGGCGGCCGCACAGGGATCGACGGACCTCCTCCTGCAGGCCGACGAATTCGGCCCGCTGCTGGAACTGATCGCCAGCCTCTTCGACATCTCGATCTCGATCGAAGGATAGCCTCCTGACCACGCGGTTTTCTCGGACGGACAGCGAAGCCCGTAAGCCCCTCGGCCGTCTATAGCCGCCATTCAGATGGCCGGAAAGGACGAATACTACAACAAGGCGAAACAGCAGGGGTATCGCTCCCGGGCGGCCTACAAGCTCCAGCAGCTCGACGAGATGGAGGACCTCTTCTCGCACGGCGACAGCGTCGTCGACCTCGGGGCCGCCCCGGGCGGCTGGCTCCAGGTCGCGAGCGAGCGCGTCGGCACCGGCACGGTGGTCGGCGTCGACCTCCAGCGCATCGACGATCTCGACGGCGTCGAGACGATCAAGGGCGACATGACGAACGAACGGACCCGCGAGCGGGTCATCAAGCGGGTCGGCGAGGCGGACGTGGTGCTCTCGGACATGGCGCCGAACATGACCGGCGAGTACTCGCTGGATCAGGCGCGATCGCTCCATCTCGCGCGCCAGGCGTTCGAGACCGCCCTCGAGCTGCTCGCGCCCGGCGGGGACTTCGTCACCAAGGTGTTCGAGGGCCGGGACGTCGATGCGCTCCGCGAGGACATGGAGGCGGAGTTCGAGTACGTCCGGACGACGAGCCCGAAGGCCTCCCGCGACGAGTCTTCGGAGATCTACATGATCGCGAAGGGGTTCCTGACCGCGCCCGTCGAGGCCGGCGACCGGCTGACGGTCGAGGTCGAGGGACGCGGCAGCGAGGGCGACGGGGTCGCCAAGGTCGAGGGCTTTACCGTGTTCGTGCCCGACGCGGAGGAGGGCGAGCGCGTCGAGGTCGAGATCGAGGACGTCAAGCCGAACTTCGCGTTCGCGAAGCGCGCCGACTGATCGGGTCAGTCTGCGGGCGTCGCCGCCGGATCGCCCTCTCGCGATCGGACTAACCCGACGACCGCGTAGACGACGGGCGTGTCGGCGAGCGCGATCAGCAGCTTGATCAGGTACTGGCCGACGATCAGCGCCGCCAGCTCGCTTCCCGGGAGCGCCATCCCGATCCCGAGCAGCGACGGGGCAAGCGAGAACGCCACCAGGATGAAGACGACCGTATCGAGCGCCTGGCTGGTCGCCGTCGAGCCGAGGTTGCGCGCCCAGAGCAGCCTCCCGCCCGTCCGCTCGCGGATCCGGTGGAAGGCGAGCACGTCCCAGTTCTGGCTGACGAGATACGCCAGGAGACCGCCGAGAACGACGTTGGTACTCGGGGCCAGCACCTGCGCGAACAGGTCGGGATCGACGCCGGCGGGCGAGCCCGGCGCAAGGATCGCGAGCCAGAGCAGCCCGAGCATGACGAAGATCATCCCGAAGCCGACGTTGACCAGCAGCTGGGCGGGCCGTTTGCCGTAGAGCTCGGCGTAGCAGTCGGTGGCGACGAAGGTGATCGCATAGGCCAGCACGCCCGCGGGGACGATGATCTCGCCGCCGACGGCCGGCAGCGCGGCGGGCAACGGGAGCGCGAGGATCTTCACCGCGAGCAGCTGGGCGACGACCAGCGCGGTGACGAACAGCGCCGCGAGCACCAGCCGCGGCGCGTGATCACTGCGGGCCATCGTGCCGTCCCTGTCGGTCGTCGATCTCGTCGAGCAGGTCGAGGGTCTTCCTGACCGACGCGCGGATCGCCTCGCTGCGGTTGACGAACTTCCCGTCCTCGCCGACGTGCGAGTCGAGGTCCTCGAGCAGCTCCCGGGGCACTTCGACGCTTATCTTGGGCATACTCGAAGAATATCGGACGGCGCCATAAGCCCGCCGGCTCGATCCGGCGGCTTTTATTGTTCAGCGGCACCGAGGGTCGAAACGATGATCGATCACACCAGACGGTCCGTCCTCGCGGCGGCCGGAACAGGGATAGCCCTCGCGGCCGGAAGCAGCGTCGCGGGTGCGGACGAACACGGGGACGACCCCGAGACGGGCGACGACGGTGCCCGGGTCGTCCACCTCTCGCCGGATGCGCCGGCGCTCGACATCTACGTCGAGGGCGAGCTGTGGTTCGAGACCGTCGAGTCGCTGACCGTTCAGGACCACTACATGCCCTCGGAGCCGGGGGTCTACGAGGTGGCAGCGGTGCCGGCCGGCGGGGAGCTCGAGGACGCGCTCGTCGAGACCGACTGCGAGGTCGAGCCGGGGCCCTGTACCCTCGGCGTGGTCGGCGAGGTCTGCAATCTGAGCGGCAACCCGCTCGACCTGGTCGCGCTGAAGGACGACTTCGAACCGACCGAGGAGGACCACGCGCGGTTCCGGGTCGTCCACGCCGCGCCGGACGTCCCGGCGGTCGACGTCGAGACCGAGGACGGGATGGTGATCGCCGAGGGCCTCGGGTTCGGCGAGGCGGCGACGGCGGAACTGCCCGCCGGCGAGTCGATCGTCTCGATCGGCGCCGACGGGGAGAGCCTCGCCCGGTTCGCGCTCGAACCCGCGGCCGGCAGCGTCTACTCCGCGTTCGCCGTCGGTTATCGCGACCCGGAGGGAGCCCCCGATGACGCGCCCGAGGAGTTCTCCTTCTCGCTGGCGCTCAGCGAGGACGCCACGCCGGGCGAGCGCTGAGCCCGCGACTCGCTACTCCTGCTTTCTGCGTATCGGTAAGAAGAGCCGAGCGTTCCGAAGGACCGTGAAGCGACGGCGTCAGCCCTCCGGGTCGATGATCTCGATCCCGTCGTCGTCGTCACCGTCCGCTTCCGCTTCGTCGTCTTCCGTCTCGTCGACGTCGCCGTCGTCATCGTCCTGTTCGTCAGCCTCGTCCGCATCCTCGGTGTCGGCATCGTCGGCCGCCGGAGCGTCCTGGTCGTCGGCCTCGTTATCGTCCTCCTCGGCGGCGTCGCCCTCGTCGAACGCGTCGTTCTCGTCGTCAGTCTCGTCCGTTCCCTGATCGCCGGCGTCGTCGGTATCGTCGGCCGTATCAGTTCCGTCCGGGTCGTCCGGGCCGTCGGTGTCCTCACCGCCTTCGGCGCCGTCGGAAGCCTCCTCGCTCCCGTCGTCGGCGCCGACGTCGTCCTCATCGTCCTCGTCGCCGGGCTCTACACCCGCGTCCGGGCCCTCCTCCTCCGGGATCTCGCTGTCGTCGGAGAGGACGGTCCCGAGCCCGCCGGTCATCGAGACGGCGACGCCGACGGTGACCAGCACCGCGAGGATCCCCACGAGCCACTTCGAGTTGCCGCTGTTCGTCTCGGCCACGGGCTGGTCGCCGAAGTCCCGCCGGCCGCCCAGCGTGGCGGCGTGAAGCCCCCCGAGCCCGACCCAGTAGACCAGCATCGTCGGGACGGCGACCAGGAACATCGTCAGGACGCCGGCGGGCGTGAACACCCCGGCGACCGCGAAGACGGCGATCGTGAACTCGCGCCAGCGGTTGCGCATCGCGCCGTAGGAGGCGAGTCGACCCCGGAACAGCATCCACATCGTCACCGGAACGCAGGCGAGCAGACCGACCCCGACGGTGGTGTAGATGATCAGCCAGGAGAAGCTGCTGATCCGATAGGAGATGACCATCCCGCCCTGGACGGCGTCGTAGACGAGAAAGCCGATCAGGCTGGGGGCGATGTAGTAGTAGCCGAGGAAGGTGCCGCCGGCGAGCGCGAGCGTGAACGCGATCGTCCACTCGTAGACGACCGAGCGCTGGCCCGTCGTCAGCCCGCGTTCCTTCATCGCCGGCCAGGCGTAGTACAGCACCATCGGCAGGATCGAGAGCAGGCCGGCGATCGTGCTCACCTTGATGATGAAGATCAGCGTCTCGACCGGGTGGAGGTCGATGATCCGGATGTCGTCGATGTCGACCACCGCCGCGGGCATTCGCGAGACGAAGTCCTGGGTAATGACCCGGACCCCACCCATGTAGAAGAAGGTGAAGACGCCGACGAGCACGAGCCCGAACACCGCGAAGATCAACAGCATCCGGGAACGGAGGCTGTCGGCGATGTACTTCATGTCGTAGAGGTAGCCGCCGATGTCGTCCTCGTCCTTCTCCTCGGAGAAGGAGGCGAACACCCCCGAGGCCGTCCCGGTCAGGATCCCGCCGACGTCCTCCTCGTCGGTCTCGGGGTCAGCGTCCGCGCCCGCCGTTTGCCCCTCGGAGGAGCTCCCGGTGGCGGCGTCGGCTGTCCCCTCGTCCTCGTCGGTCTCGGCCTCCTCCTCGTGGACCGCGTCGTACCGGTCGAGGACCGCCTGGGCCTTCTCGGGGTCGTCGTCCTCCATCGCCCCGCGGGCGACCGAAAGCGCCTCCTCCTCGGAGAGCTCCTCGAAGGCCGCCTGCGGAGCGGCGTGGACCCCGTTGGCGTCGAGCCCCTCGAGGTCGATCGACTCGGGGTCGCCCATCCGGCCGCCCGACTGCGAGGGAGGCTCCTCGACCGAGGAGACCAGCAGGAAGAACCCGATGAGCAGGAACGAGAGGACGAACAGGGCCGCCCCCGCCCCGACCGCCAGCGCGACCTCCTGGGGGACACCCAGCAGCTCCTGGAGCCAGAGCGCCTCGGGCAGCACGACGTCGCGCGGGGCGAGGAACTCCTCGTTGACGTACTCGCCCAGCCCGGAGACGAGCGCGGCGTAGGCGCCGGCCGCGAGCAACAGCGGGATCCCGAGGAGCTTCCCGAGGTTCCGCTTGGCCGTCCCGACGATGTTCGCCCGGCCGCCGCGTTTGAGGTTGACGATGAAGCGCGTCAGCCCGAGGCTGAAGGCGTAGAGGACGATCAGCGGCAGCGCCCACATGACCTGGGAGATGGGGTCCGGCGGCGAGAACATCGCCCCGAAGACGAAGATCCCCATGATCGCGTACTTCCACTTGTCCCGGAAGGTCTCGTAGGGGACGATCTCGGCGTAGGCCAGCGAGCTCATCATCAACGGGAGCTGGGCCGCGAGCCCGAAGGAGATCGTCAGCAGGACGAGGAACTCCGTCCACATGACGATCGACCACGTGGGATCGATCCCGACGTTGAACGCGAACTCGGCGAGGAAGCCGAGGATCAGCGGGAAGAACAGACCGTAGGCGTAGGAGACGCCGCCGACGAACAGGAGGAACGACATCAGCCCCATGCCGACGAGCTTCCAGCGCGCGATCGGCGTCTGGGGCCAGTAGCCCCGCGCCCGGAGCTCGTGGCGCGAGAAATACAGCAGTGGCGGGATGGCGATGAGGATCCCACCGACGATCCCGATCTTCGCCTGCAGCAGGATCACCTCGAAAGGCGTCGTGACGATGATCTCGTGCTGTTCTGCGACCTGTGCCGGCATCTCGGATTCGGTGACCGCCCGCAGCCAGTCCCAGATGACCGCTCGCAGCGCGTAGAACGTCCCGAGGAAGCCGACCACGAAGATGATGAAGACCTTCTGGAGATGCGTCTGGATCGTCGACAGCATCGCCCCGACCGTCTGCCGCCCACTGTCGAGCGTCTGGGCGGTGTCCTCGTCGACGATCGAACTCGACATTCATCGACGATAACCGATAGGTCGTTATCAATCTTCCCTCTCGGCGTGCGCGAGGGCGTTCAAGAAAGCCTATAACCGCGGGGACACGTACACTCTGGTGAATGGGCGAGCATCGCGCGAGCGACGAGCGGGTCGCCACGGACGGCGGAACGTCCACGGCGGCTGCCACGGCCGACGATGCCGAAACCGACGTCGGCGGCATCTCCGCGCCCACCGAGGATCAGGAGATGCCCCTCGCCGATCACATCGAGGAGATGATAAAACGGCTGGCGATCGTCATCGTCATCGCCGGCTCGGTCAGCATCGTCGTCTTCCCGCTTGCCGATCAGGCGATCACCTTCCTCTGGTACTCCGTGCTGCCGGAGGGCGAGATCGCCCAACCTCGCGTCTACGGTCCCCTCGAGTTCATCTTCGCGCGCATCAAGGTCGCCAGTCTCGCGGGGTTGATCGTCGCCTTACCCGTGATGGTCTATCAGACCTACCGGTTCATGCGCCCCGGCCTCTACCGCAACGAACGGAAGTACTACCTCGCGGCCGTGCCGACCAGCCTCGTCCTCGCAGTGGTCGGCGTGCTGTTCGCGTACTTCGTCGTGCTGCCCGCGATCTTCACCTACTTCCTGACCTACTCGCAGGACGCCGGCGCGATCGCCTTCGGGCTGGGCGATACGTTCGGGCTGATGCTGATCCTGATCGCGTATCTCGCGATCGTCTTCCAGATCCCGCTGATCATCATGCTCGCGATCATGATGGGGATCACGACGCGGGACTGGCTCGCCGACAAGAGGCTCTACTTCTGGGGCGCGTTCCTCGGGCTCGCGTTCATCTCCAGTCCCGACCCGACCGGCATGGCGCCGATCATCATCGCGCTGACGATGGCCGGCCTCTTCGAGGGGACCCTGCTGGTCCTGAAGTGGGTCGGCCGGTAGCTACCGGAGGTCGCCCCACGAGACCGCGTGACCCGGTTCGATCCACACCAGCGGCCGCTCCTCCAGCGCGTGGTCCTCGTACTGCTCGTACTTCCCGCGCAGCGCCCCGATCGCCGCCTCCCGACCGTCGGCGCCGGGCTTCAGGACCGTCGCCCACCCGCGGAGCTGGACCCAGCCGAGGCGGTCCCAGTCCTCGCGGTAGTGATCGACCACCAGCGAGACGAAGGGGTTGGATTCGACGTCCCGTACCCGTCTGAGCTGCTCGCCCGCCTCCGCGGGCTTCTCGTCGACCGCCGAGACGACGGCCCCGTCGACCAGCGCGAAACAGACGGGGACGACCTGTGGACGACCGCGGTCGTCGGCGGTCGCCAGGCGGGCCACCCGCGCGCGTTCGACGTACGCCCGCTCCCGATCCGAGAGAACCATATCCGGGGTTATGATCCCACGACGGAAGGGGGTTTCAGACGTAGCTGAACCAGTCGTCGTAGTTGTCGGTGCGCCGCTCGATCACGTCGAAAAAGCGGGTCTGGATCTCCTCGGTGACGGGACCCCGCTCGCCGACGGTGACGTTGTCGACCTTCTTGATCGGGGTGACCTCCGCGGCGGTGCCGGTGAAGAACAGCTCGTCGGCGGTGTGCAGCTCCCCGCGGCTGATCGACGCCTGGTCGTGGACCGTATAGCCCAGATCGCGGGCGATGGTGATCACGCTGTTTCTGGTGATGCCGTCCAGAATACCCTCCGAGAGCCCGGGGGTGTAGAGCTCGCCGTCGCGGACCAGAAAGAGGTTCTCGCCGGGGCCTTCGGCGACGTTTCCCTCCTTGTTCAACACGAGTGCCTCGACGTAACCGTGGCTCCGGGCCTCCTCGCCCGCGAGCAGGCTGTTGACGTACAGGCCCGTCGTCTTCGCGTTCGTCGGGATCTGGCTGGAGGCGTGTTTGCGCCACGAGGAGACCTTCACGTCGACGCCCTTTTCGAGAGCGTCCTCGCCGAGATACGCGCCCCAGGGCCAGGCGGCGATCGCCACCCGGGTCGGGCAGTCCCCGGGGCTCACGCCCAGGCTGTCGTAGCCGTAGAAGGCGATCGGGCGGATGTAACACGACTCCATCTCCTGGCGGCGGATCAGCTCCTTGGTCGCCTCCTCGAGTTCCTCGGGCTCGTGGTCGATCTCGAGGCCGTAGGGCTGGCCCGAGTCGTAGAGGCGTTCGGCGTGTTCGTCCCAGCGGAAGATCGCGGGGCCCTCCTCGGTGTCGTAACAGCGGATCCCCTCGAAGACGCCGGTGCCGTAGTGCAGCCCGTGGCTGAGGACGTGGATCTGTGCGTCCTCCCAGTCGACGAACTCGCCGTCCATCCAGATCGTATCGACGTCCATGTCGTCGAATCCCATATCCGACCCGTCGAATCCCTCCGTAATGAGTGTGCGGTTTCCGGGGGTCGCTATCGGTCGAGGCCGGCGAACAGCTCCCGACCCTCGAGATAGGGGAGGTCGTGGCGCTCGGCGTAGGCCCGCGCGTCGTCCGGCGAGAGCGCCTCTCCCGTGTGGTCGTCGAGCATCTCGCAGACCACGACCGCGGGCGGCAGGTCCGCCGCGTCGGCGAGCGCGACGCCGAACTCCGTGTGGCCCTCGCGCTCCTCGAGGAGGCCCTCGGCGGCCCGAAGCAGGTGGACGTGGCCCGGCGCCCGAAAGGTCTCGGCGAACGCCTCGGGATCGGGGTCCGCGGCGGCCTCCGCGAGCGCGGTGATCGTCAGCGCGCGGTCGGCGTCGGTGATCCCCGTTCGGGTATCGCGATGGTTGACGGTCAACGAGAACGACGAGCGGTCGTCGTAGGCCAGCTCGTGGTCGTTCGCCGCCGGGTGGTCGAGGACGTCCTGGACGAACGGGAGCGAAAGGGCGTCGGCCACGTTCGACGAAAGCGCGACACAGACCAGCCCGCCGGCGTCGTTTCGCATCCGCGCGACGTCCTCGGGATCGACCCCGCCGGCGGGGTAGATCAGGTCGGTCTCGCCCTCGCGGTCGTCGGCGTCGTGGATCAACACCGGGGAGCCCTCGCGGAACGCCTCGATGGCCCGCTGGGCCGAACGCGTCTGTCGCTGGGTCATTTCTCCTCCACGCGGACGGTGATCCGGTCGTCGTCGTCCAGCCCGAGCTCATCGCGTAGTTTGGCGGGCGCGATCACCTCCAGTTGGTCCTCGTCGTGGTGGGTCCGTTCGGGCGCGATGACGTGGGCCCCGTCGTACTCGCCGTCGGCGAGTATCGTCGCCGGATAGCAGACACATGGGCCGTAGGTCCGATCCTCGTCCTCCCAGCCGTCGATGTGGACCGGCTCGAGCGCCTCCAGGGCGGCACGCCGGCGCACGCTCTCTTCGGTCAGGTCCACGTTCAGGGTGCCGGGGAACGGCTCGTAGCCCAGTTTTTCCTCGAACTGGGCCATGTAACCCGGCAGCGAGA
Organism: Halalkalicoccus tibetensis; assembly: GCF_037996645.1. Classification (NCBI taxonomy): domain Archaea; kingdom Methanobacteriati; phylum Methanobacteriota; class Halobacteria; order Halobacteriales; family Halalkalicoccaceae; genus Halalkalicoccus; species Halalkalicoccus tibetensis. The sequence goes on along the minus strand of NZ_JBBMXV010000003.1, from coordinate 403,656 downwards.
TGTAGTGTTTGCCCTCGCCCATCCCCCCGGTGACGAACCCCTCGAGGTCGACGCTCGATCGCTCCTCGAACAGCCGCCGGTAGGCGTCGTACTCCGCGCGCAGCGCGCGCTCGCCCTCGCCGGTGACGGCGATCCACTGGCCGTCCGTGACAGTCTCGCGGGCAATCAGGTCGGCCGCCTCGAGCGCCTGCAGGCGCCGCGAGGCGGTCTGGCTCGAGGTCTCGAGCCGGTCCGCGAGCGCGGAACACGAGATCTTCGTTTCCCCCGAGAGCGCGCCGTCGAGTCCCAACTGTCGGAGGGCGGCGAGCTCGTCCTGACCCACGTCTCGGGTCACGGTCCGTGACATACCCACCACTCCGGGAGTTGCCCGTATAAGCGTATCGGATGTGGGATGCGTAACGTATCTGGGATGCTAGTCGGCCGCGAGCGGATCGTCCTCCCAGAACTCGCTGTCCTTCCTGAGCTTCGGCACCCAGGTGTCCTCGTCGCGCGAGAGGAGCGCGACCCGCGAGGCCGGCACGTCGTTGATGTAGTCGTGTTCGGGCATATGTTCTCTCACGTCTTCGGCGAACGCAACGACGTCCTCGTGGTCGGGCATCGCGCTTCGGTCGAGACGGCCCTGTGAGTGGCCGACGTGCATGTAGGCCTTGAGCTCGACGAAATCGGGGTCCGCGCGGTCGTAGAGGGCGGCGTACCAGTCGGGGTCGCGCATGTTCTCGCCGCCGACGAGCGTGGTGCGAAGCACGGTTCGTGTCTCGTCCTTCTCCGCCAGTACGTCGAGCGTGTCGATCAGGCGTTCCCAGGCGTCGTCCTCGACCGCGCGCACGACGTCGTCGAAAGTCGCGCGCTCGGCGGCGTCGACGCTGACGTAGAGCTGCGTGGGGTCACACCGCGAGAGCATCTCGGGATCCGTTCCGTTGGAAACGAGGAAGGTGGTGATTCCTCGATCACTGAAGGCGTCGATGAGTTCGGGGAGATAGGGGTAGAGGGTGGGCTCGCCGTCGAGGCTGATCGCGACGTGGCGCGGTTCCATCGCCTCCTCGAAGACCTCGCGCGGGACCTCGTCGTTGCCGCCGAACCCCGAGAGCAGCTTCTTCTGGAGGCGGAGGCTCGCGTCGACGACGGCCTCGGGATCGTCCCACTCCACGTCGCCCAGTTCGTAGGCGTGGCCCCGGTGATCGCGCCAGCAGAAGACACAGCGCTCGTTGCATTTGACGACGGGCGTCATCTGGATGCAGCGGTGGGACTCGATCCCGTAGAAGGCGTACTTGTAGCACTTGCCCTCGCCCCGCAGCGCGTTCGCGGTCCACCCGCAGGTCTGGGCGGCGGTGTGGTTCTCGCTGTGGTAGTCCGGCGAGGACACCTGCTTGGGCCCGCTCATGGAACCGTCGTTGGACGGGCGGGGTGAAAAGCCCCGCGCTTAGGTTCAATGTACTTAAGGTGCTCGTGGACTATTTGTGACCATGGATCATACCTCGAAGTCCGTGTGTCGCCCGATTCCCGACCGCAGTGTAGGGGAGGGACGATGAGCGGGAGCTCCGACGAGGGGGAGACCCCCGTGACGGAGTTCGTCGACTCCTGGTCTGACGCCTCGAAGCACGCCGTCAACAGCTACGTCGAGGCTAACCGGGCGTTCCTCGCCGGAATGGGGCTCTCCTCGCCGGCCGGAAGCGAGCGAGATCCGGCGCCGATCCCCTCGCTGGCGCACGGCCTTCCCGACTGGACGATGGAGCGCTCGGTCGAGACCCGCGAGGAGCTCGGTGTCGGCGAGTACGTCGAGTTCACCAAGCCGGTGACCGACGCGGACGTCCACGCCTTCGCGCAAGCGAGCGGCGACACCAACCGGCTGCATCTCGACGAGGGGTTCGCCAGCGAGTCGCGCTTCGGCGGGCGGATCGTCCACGGAACCCTGGTCGCCGGGCTGATCAGCGCCGCCCTCGCGCGCCTCCCGGGACTGACGATCTACCTCTCGGAGAACATGGAGTTCAAGGGGCCCGCACGGATCGGCGCCGTGCTGACCGCGCGCTGTGAGATCGTCGAGGACCTCGGGGACGAGAAGTACCGCCTGACCGCGCGGGTGACCGACGCCGACGGCAACGAGCTGATCGACGGCGAGGCGGTCGTCCTCATCGACGAGATGCCCGAGTAGCCCCCGCAGTTTTGTAGTTGGCTGTCCAACAGTATCGTGACCACGTACCGTGGGTGGGGCAGACATGAGCCAACCGAATACGCGACCCGAGCTGACCGTCTACCTCCGGTCGTCGACGCCGTTTCCGGCCCGCGAGCGCCAGGAGGAGGTGATCGAACGGGCCGAGCGCCTGGCCGACGACGAGCTGATCGCCGACCTGCGCGTTCGACACTGGGAGGCCCGGGTCGCCGTCCGGAACGGCGACGACGCCGAGGCGGTGGCCACCTTCGAGGCACTCAAAGAACGGGCCGGGGAGATGGGACACTCCATCGAACCGTTCTTCCAGGAGCACGAGCGGGGCGAGATCCGCGAGATCGTCTTCCCGGTCATCTGTATCGCCGTCCACGTCGAAGAGGAGCTCCGGCGAGTGTTCCCCTGCCGGGACGAGGAGGACGCCTACAGCGTCTGGGACTGTCTGACGGCCCTCGAGACCGACGGCGACCTCGCGGACCTCGACGATTGAAAACGGCTTTATCCGCCGATCCTGAACGGCGGGTATGTTCCTCGCGCTTCGTGCGGACGCCGAAGACGCGCTTTCGGAGGCGCTCTCGGCGCTCTCGCTTCCGACGGCCGAGCTCGCGATCGAAGAGCCCCCCGAAGACGTCGAGGCGGTGCTGGCCTCGAGCGTCGCCTTCCGGCTGGCTGGCGAGGCCGAAAAGGCCCCTGGGGCGGTCGCCGCCGACCTCGTCGACGCGATCGAGGTCGAGGGCTACGAGCTGCTCGCCGGCGCGACCCAGCAGGGCCCGTACGTCAACTTCCACGCGAGCGACGCCTACTACGGGGGGACCCTCGAGGCCGCCCGCGAGGACGGTTATGGCCGGCTTGAACCCACCGGGCGGGAGGTCGTCGTCGAGCACACCAGCGCCAATCCGACGGGGCCGGTCCACGTCGGCCGGGCGCGAAACCCGATCATCGGCGACGCGATCGCCCGCCTGCTCGACTTCGCGGGCAACGACGTCGACCGCCACTACTACGTCAACGACGCCGGCCGGCAGATGGCGGTGTTCACCTGGGCCTACGAGACGTTCGACGAGGACGACCTGCCCGAGCCCGAACGCGAGAAGAGCGACTACGAGCTGGTGCGCTACTACCGGAAGGGCAACCGGGTGCTGGAGGAAGGATCGGAGGAGGAGGTCGAGGCCGCGGAGGCCGAGATCCAGTCGATCATGCAGGGCCTCGAGGAGGGCGACGAGGAGGCCTACGAGCGCGTCGGCAGCGTCGTCGATAGGGTGCTGGGCGGGATGCGCGAGTCCCTCGCTCGCCTGCCAGCCGAGTTCGACGAGTTCGTCAAGGAGACCCGCTTCATCCGGGACGGCAGCACCGACGACCTGGTCGAGCGGCTCAAGGCCCTCGACGAAGCCGTCTACGAGGAGGAGGCCTGGCAGCTCGACCTGCCCGACTTCGAGAAGAACCTCGTCTTCCTGCGCTCGGACGGCACCTCGCTCTACACGACCCGCGACCTGGCCCACCACGAGTGGAAGTTCGATAACTACGACCGCGCCGTCACCGTCCTCGGCGAGGACCACAAGCTCCAGGCCCAGCAGCTCGCGGCGGCGCTCGACCTGCTGGGCAACGACACCGACCGGCTGGATTCGGTCTTTTACTCCTACGTCAACCTCCCCGAAGGGAAGATGAGCACGCGCGCGGGGACGGGGATCGACCTCGACGACCTGCTCGACGAGGCGGTCGCGCGCGCACGAGAGGAGGTCGAGACCCGCATGGACGACCGGATCCGCGACGACGACCTGGACGAGGACGACGTCGAGCGGATCGCCCGCCAGGTCGGGATCGGCGCCGTCCGCTACGACATCGTCTCGAAACAGCCCTCGAAGGCGATCACCTTCGAGTGGGATCGCGCGCTGAACTTCGAGGCCCAGTCGGCGCCCTACGTCCAGTACGTCCACGCACGCACGTGTGGGATCCTCAGCGAGGCCGATCGCGAGCCCGGTGCGGTCGATCCCGCGCTGCTCGAGAGCGAGGAGGAACGCGACCTGATCGAGGTGATCGCCCGGTTCCCTGCCGTGGTCGAGTCCGCCGCCGGCGACCGCCAGCCCCACCAGGTCGCCACCTACACCCGCGAGTTCGCCGAGACGTTCAACGCCTTCTACCGGGAGTGCCAGGTGCTCACCGACGACGAGGCGTTGACCGAGGCTCGCCTCGCGCTCGTGGCGGCCGCCCGCCACACGATCGCGAACGCGCTGTGGGTGCTCGGGGTCGAGGCACCCGAGTCGATGTGAGGCCACAAGACCCTTGACGGCTGTTCACGTATCACGTCCGATGAACCCCGACGATCCGGACGCCGTCCTCGACCGGCTCGGGCGGTGTTCGACCGACGACCCGCGGCTGGTGTCGGTCTACGTCCCCCCGGAGCGGCTCGTCGACGAGGTGATCGTCTTCCTGGGCGACGAGCACGCCGAGGCCGGGGAGCTGTCGGAGGAACGTCGCCAGCACGTCGAGGGGGCGCTCGTCCGGCTGCAGGACCGCCTCACGGAGTACGACACGCCGCCCGAGAACGGGATGGCGCTGTTCTGCGGGCGGGTCGACGACGAGTGGATCGAGGCGACCCTCGAGAGCCCGCCCCGGTCCGTCGGGACGTTTCGGTACAGCTGTGAGGAGATCTTCCTCACGGAGGCGTATCGCGAGCTGCTCGCGGGCTGAGGGCGGACACGGCCGGTCAAAGGGTACTTACCGGTTGGCGGGGCTAGAAACGGTAATGAGTGGTCAGGACATCGAGGAGTCCGACAGGAAGAAATACGAGTTCAGGCGGGTCATCGAGGAGCTCAACGACTTCGAGGGGTCGGGCACCCAGCTGGTGACGATCTACGTTCCCGAGGACAGACAGATCTCCGACGTGGCCGCCCACGTCACCCAGGAGCACAGCGAGGCGTCGAACATCAAGTCAAAGCAGACCCGAACGAACGTCCAGGACGCCCTGACGAGCATCAAGGACCGCCTGAAGTACTACGGCAACTTCCCGCCGGAGAACGGGATGGTGCTGTTCTCGGGCGCGGTCGACTCGGGCGGCGGCCAGACCGAGATGATCACCCGGGTGCTCGAGAGCCCGCCCCAGCCCGTCGAGTCCTTCCGCTATCACTGCGATTCGGACTTCCTGACCGAACCCCTCGAACACATGCTCGCCGACCAGGGCCTGTACGGCCTGGTCGTCCTCGACCGCCGGGAGGCCAACGTCGGCTGGCTCCGGGGCAAGCGCGTCGAACCCGTCAAGAGCGCCTCCTCGCTCGTACCCGGCAAGCAGCGAAAGGGTGGCCAGTCCGCACAGCGCTTCGCCCGGCTCCGCCTCGAGGCCATCGACAACTTCTACCAGGAGGTCGCGGGGATGGCCAACGACCTGTTCGTCCCCGAGCGCCACGACCTCGAGGGTATCCTCGTCGGCGGCCCCTCGCCGACGAAGGACGAGTTCCTCGACGGCGACTACCTCCACCACGAGCTCCAGGACCAGGTGCTGGGCAAGTTCGACGTCTCCTACACCGACGAGTCGGGGCTCTACGACCTGGTCGACGCCGCCGAGGAGGCGCTGGCGGACGCCGAGGTGATGAAGGACAAGAACCAGATGGAGGAGTTCTTCAAACAGCTCCACGACGGCGGGCTCGCGACCTACGGCTTCGAGCCCACCCGCCGGAACCTCGTGATGGGGTCGGTCGACCGGCTGCTGATCAGCGAGGACCTCCGCAAGGACGTCGTCGTCTACGACTGTGGCGACGTCGAGGAGTACGAGGTCGTCGACCAGCGCAACTCGACGCCCGAACACACCTGCGAGGACGGTTCCGAGGCGGAGGTCGTAGAGCGCGAGGACGTGATCGAGCACCTGATCGCGATCGCCGAACAGCGCGGGACCGAGCCCAAGTTCATCTCGACGGACTTCGAGAAGGGCGAGCAGCTCCACGACGCCTTCGGCGGGATCGCGGGCATCCTGCGCTACGAGACCGGCGTCTGACCGGCCACGTTCTTCCTGTCGCCGCCTATTCGAGCCTATTCGAGCAGCTGGACCAGCTGCGGCCGGCGGCGCTCGACGTCGAGCGCGATCGCCAGATCGGGATCGTCGGCTAGGTAGTCGAGCGCCAGAAGCGGGTCGGTCCCCGCGCGCTCGACGCGGGTCACGAGCTCCTCGAGCTCGGCCCGGTAGAGCGCGAGCGACTCACAGAGCGTCACCACGAGCGCCATCGCGAGCGCGGCGTCGGGGTCGTCGGGAAGCGCGTTCGAGAGCTCCGCGACCGATTCGGGGTCGTCGGTCGCGTCGGCTTCGGTCGGCGTAACGGTGAGACAGGTCCGACAGACGGCGACGACCCGGGGCTCGCCGGGGAGATACGCGCCGAGCTCCGGGGCCGGAACGAACAGGGGCTCGCCGCCGCAGGTCGGACAGGACATGTGAGAGAGGGACTCAGAAAGGGGTCAGTCGGCGAGCGGATCAGTCGTCGGCGGGGATCGGCGCGCCCTCGGTGACGTCGGGCTCGTCCTCCTCCTCTTCCTCGCGTTCCTTCTTGTCCTTGATCTTCTTCATGCGGAAGATCTCCTCGCGCTCCTGCTCCTCGAGCTTCTGCTCGATGAACTCCTGGTTATCGTAGAGCGTGGGCAGCAGGGTGAACTCCAGGGCGTTGACGCGGCGTTTGGTCGTCTCGATCTCGTCGAGCATCTTCTTCATCGCCGTCTCGACCTCCGCGACGAGGATGATCGTCTCGAGCAGCTCCTCGTAGGCGTCGGCGGCCTCGTCGATTCGCGCCGAGGAGCCGAGCACGCCGTAGCCCCGCTGGTCGAGGCCCTTCTTGACTCGCGTGGACTCGATCTGTGGAACGACCACGCCCATGATGTTCTTCGACTGGAGCGTGATCTCGGGGTGTTCCTTGAGCGCTTCGGCCGCGCCGCGGATCGCGACGTCGCCCTCCATCGCGCGGGCCATGTCGAGGGTGCGCTGGGCGCGCTCGTAGTCCTGATCGAGGTCCGAACGGACGTCCTGGGCCTGATCGAGGATGTCCATGAACTCCATGATCAGCCCGTCGCGCTTCTTCTCTAAGGTGTCGTGGCCGCGCTCGGAGAGGTCGATGCGATCCTCGATCGCCATCAGGTTCTTCCGAGTCGGTTTGACGTCCTTGGCCATTAGGCGGGGATTGTACGCGAACGCTGTTAATCCTTTTCAGTCGATCGGCCTAGAGCTCGTCGGCCTCGACGGGCGTCGCCGCCTCCCAGTGTTCCTCGTAGACCGATCGCGCCCACGACACCACCTCCGGATCGTCGGTGTCGATCGACGCCTGCAACACGCCGTCGTCGTCGCGCACGAGGAGGAGGACCCGACCGTCGGCGATCGTGATCGCGATCGGGATCTCCTCGGGGTGGCGGCGGATCGTCGCGCCCTCGGCGGCGACGAGCTCGCGCAGGCCGGCCCGCAGCGAGTCGTCCTCCGCGAGCGCGTCGATCGCGGCCCGCGAGAGCACCCCGTCGAAGCGCTGCCGGCCGTCGACGACCCGCTCGCGGACGGTCTCCAAGGTCCCCTCGTTGAACGCGTGCGAGCAGACCTGCACGTCCTCGGCGCGCCCGAGCGCCTCGTTCACGCGTTTCACCGGCGCGCTCGGTCGCGTCCTGCTCGGGACGGTGATCGTCGCGTCGCGAAGCCGCCCGAGGTCGAACGTCATCGACTCGGTCGGGAGCCACTCCATCACCGGCCGCAGCTTCGCCTCGGTCTCGACGATGGCGAGCAGGTCCGTCATCCCCTCGGCGACCATCCTCCCCGTCGCCGTCGCCTCGTACCCGCCGTCGGCCCGCGCGATCCACCGGCGCTCCTCGAGATCCCGCAGGATCCGCCCGAGCGTCGGCTGGGAGGCGCCCGTGGCGTCGGCGAGCTCGCTTCGCGTGTGGAGCCCATCGGCAAGCGCCTCCAGCACAGCGACGCGGTTCGACGACAGGGCGAGGAACTCGATCTCCGCGAGCGCCGACTTCATACACGACCTGGACGACAGCTCCACAAAACGGTTTCGTACCGTGAAACCGTTTCACCGTCCGATATTCCGTCGTGCCGTGTACTTACGTTCACTTAATGAAGTTATTTCTGGACACATATAAACGTATGAGAGGCCTACTTCGAGTCGAGAATGATTCGTTTCGTCGGCAAAGGGAGGTGGGGGCGATAGACTCGACGACCCGCAGCGTCGTCGCCTTCCTCGCGACGGCGGTGTTCTTCGGAGGGACGTTCGTTGCCGCGAAGGCGGGCCTCGAGTACATGCCCCCGCTGCTGTTCGTCGCGATCCGGTTCGACATCGCGGCGATACTGCTGCTCGGCTACGTCGTGCTGGCGCTGCCCCGCGAGCAGTGGCTGCCTGAGTCGCGCGCCGATCTCGCGGGAATCGCCGCCGCCGGCCTGCTGACGGTCGGGCTCGCCAACGCGATGATCTTCATGGGCCAGCAGTACGTCACCAGCGCCGTCGCCTCCGTCATCTTCAGCCTCAGCCCGATCCTGACGCCGGTGTTCGCGGCGGTCCTGCTCTCGGACGAACGCCTCGCGCCGGTCGAGGCCGTCGGGATGGTCGTCGCGCTCGTCGGCGTGGCGGTCGTCATGGAGCTGAACCCCGCGGGCCTGCTCGCGAGCGCCGGGATCGGCCATCTCGTACTGCTGGTCGGCGCGGTCGCGGTCGCGCTGGGCGGCGTGCTCATCCGGCGGGTCGACTCGACGATGCCGAGCACCGTTCGGATCGCCTGGGGGCTGCCGCTCGGCGCGGCGCTCTGTCACCTGCTGGCCGGGCTGCGCGGCGAGCAGCTCTCGGCCATCCAGTGGACCCCCGGCGCGCTGATCGCGCTCGGCTACGTGGCCGTCTTCTCGGGCGTGCTCGCGTACGTCGTCTACTTCGGGCTCATCGACGACATCGGTGCGACCAGGGCGAACCTCGCGTTCTACCTCGTCCCGGTCGTCGCCGCGATCGGCGGCTGGGCGGTGCTGGGCGAGGCGATCACCGCGACGACCGCCGCCGGCTTCCTCGTGGTGTTCGCGGGCTTCGCGATCATCAACTACGAGCAGCTCGCGAGCGGGCTAGCGGCCCGCCTCGGGACGGGTACCGACGACCCGCGCCCGTCGGAGCCATCGAAGCTCCGCGGCCACGCCTGGAACGACCAGGACTGAGGTCGCCCGCGAACGGACGCGTGCCGACGACCGACCCGGGGTCCTTTCCGTTCGGGGATCGGTATCGGGGTATGGGCGAGACGAGCGAGACCCGGGACGGGGACGATCCGCCGGAGTCCCAGCCGGATCCGGGCCTCGGTGAGCGGCTGAACGTCGAGGGGCTCACGCGGTGGATCTACCTCGACGGCCACCGCGGGCTGCTCTCGGGCGGGCTGCTCGTCGTCGTGTTCGTCGTGTCGCTGTTGCTCATCCGGAGCGGACTCATCACCCCTTCCGAGGCGGGCGACGTCACCGAACTCGCCGGCGCGCTGATCGGCGGGATGCTCCCCTTCATCACGGTGGTGCTCGCGATCAACCAGCTGATCCTCTCCGAGGAGTTCGGGACGACGGGGACGTTCTTCGAGCGCCTCGAGGAGACGCGCGAGTACCGACGCGGCATCGAAAACCACACCGGGGTCCGTCCGACTCCGGCCGAGCCCTCGGAGTTCCTCCAGGTCCTGATCGCGAAGAAACGACAGACGGCACTCGGCCTCCGAGAGGTGTGTGCCGACGCCTCGCCCGAGCTCCAAGACGAGATCGACGACTACGTCGAGACCACGGAGCCCAGGGACGAGGCCGCCGTGAAGACCCTAGAGGACGCGACGTTCGGGACGTTCGAAGTCATCGGGGTCATCATCGACTACGACGATCCCTGGCAGCTCCAGGTGATACGCAGGATCCAGGAGAACTACGTCGACGAGCTCTCGGAGGCCGCCGACCGCCAGCTCGACCGCCTCGAGGAGCTGCTCCAGGACGTCCACGTCGCACGCCAGTACTTCAAGACGGTCCACATGCAACAGGAGCTCGCGGACCTCTCGAAGGTGCTGCTCTACGTCGGTTTCCCGACGCTTCTGGGCGGCGGGTTCGTCGTCCTCGCCTACGGCAACCTGCTCGCGCTCGAGTTCCACCCGTACGTCTACGCGGTCGTCGTGAGCGCGACGATCACGGCGCTGTTCAGCCCCTTCGCCGTGCTGATCGTCTACGTGCTCAGGATCGCAACCGTCGCGCGCCGAACCGCCGCGGACTTCGGCCCGTTCGTCCTCCAGCGCGGGCTGCCCGACGACGAGCCGGGCGACGCCGAGTAGCGACGCTCGAGAGTCGAAACAGAAAATGGGGAAAACAGAAGGGAGCGGAGAGCCGGAGGCGACCTGAACGCCGACGACTAGTCGTCGGCTTCGACGCCGACCGCTTCGGGGTCCTCGTCCTCCGTCGCGTCCTCGGGGTAGTACTGCTCGATGAGCTCCTCGTCGATCCGGTTGAGCTCGGTCTTGGGCAGCATGCCCAGCAGCTCCCAGCCCAGATCGAGCGTCTCGTCGATGTCGCGGTTGGTCTCGTAGCCCTGCTGGACGAACTCCTCCTCGAAACGGTCCGCGAAGTCGAGGAACTTGTTGTCCCGCTCGGAGAGGGCCTCGCGGCCGACGATGTTCACCAGGTCGCGCAAGTCCTCGCCCTCCGCGTAGGCGGCGTACATCTGGTCGGAAACGTCGCCGTGGTCCTCGCGGGTGAGGCCCTCGCCGATCCCGTCGTCCATCAGCCGCGAGAGGCTGGGAAGCACGTTCACCGGCGGCTCGATCCCCTGGCTGTTCAGGTCTCGATCCATCACGATCTGGCCCTCGGTGATGTAGCCCGTCAGGTCCGGGATCGGGTGGGTGTCGTCGTCGCCGGGCATCGTCAGGATCGGGATCTGCGTGACCGAGCCCTCACGGCCTTTGATCCGGCCCGCCCGCTCGTAGAGCTGGGCGAGGTCGGTGTACATGTAGCCGGGGTAGCCACGTCGACCCGGGACCTCCTCGCGAGCCGCGCCGATCTCCCGGAGCGCCTCACAGTAGTTGGTCATGTCCGTGAGGATCACGAGCACGTGATAGCCCTTCTCGAAGGCGAGGTATTCTGCCGTGGTGAGCGCGAGTCGCGGGGTGACCTGGCGCTCGACTGCGGGGTCGTCCGCGAGGTTCATGAAGACGACCGAGCGCTCCAGCGCGCCCGTGCGCTCGAAGTCATCGATGAACTCGTTCGCCTCCTCGGCGGTGATCCCCATCGCGCCGAAGATCACCGCGAACTCGCTGCCCTCGTCCTCCTCGCCCTCGCCGAGCTCGCCGCCCTCCTCGCTGCCGGGCTCGTCGGTCGCCTCGTCCTCGGCCGACTCCTCCGGCACGGTCGCCTGCCGCGCGATCTGCAGCGCGAGATCGTTGTGCGGCAGTCCGGACGCCGAGAAGATCGGCAGCTTCTGGCCCCGGACGAGCGTGTTCATGCCGTCGATCGCCGAAACCCCGGTCTGGATGAACTCCTCGGGATACTCCCGGGCATAGGGGTTGATCGCCGCACCGACGATGTCCTGGCGCTCCTCGGGAACGATCTCGGGGCCGCCGTCGATCGGGTTGCCCGAGCCGTCGAGCACCCGCCCGAGGAGGTCCTCGGTGACGGGCATCTTCATCGTCTCGCCGAGGAATCTAACTGAAGCTTTCCGGTCGATCCCGGTTGTGCCCTCGAACACCTGGATCGCGACGATGTCGCTCTCGGATTCGAGCACCTGGCCGCGCTTTACCTCGCCGCCGGGCGTCTCGATCTCGACGATCTCGTCGTAGCCGACGGGCTCGTCGATCTCCGCGAAGACGAGCGGGCCGCTGATCTCGGTGATAGTCTGGTATTCTTTCATCAGTATTTCTCCCTGAGTTCCGCTTCGATGTCTTCCTGGAGCTCCTCGATGTACGCCTCGTAGTCCTCCTGGGTCCCGATCCGGTTGAGCCGCGGGGCGGCGTCGATGGCGGTGATCTCCTCGACGGGCACGCCGGCCTCGAGGGCCGCGAACGCCTCGTCGTTGAAGGTCTTGATCGCCTTCCAGATCAGGTAGCTCTTCTCCGGCGGCGAGAACTGGTCGACGTCGTGGAACGCGTTCTGCTGGAGGAAGCCCTCGCGGAGGTAGCGCGCCACCTCGAGGGTGAGCTGCTGGTCCTCCGGCAGGGCGTCCTTACCGACGAGCTGGACGATCTCCTGGAGCTCGCTCTCCTCGTCGAGGACGTCGACCGCCCACTGGCGGGTCTCGGGCCAGTCGCCCGCGACGTTCTCGATGAACCAGTCGTCGAGCTGGTCCTTGTACAGCGAGTAGGACTCGTTCCAGTTGATCGACGGGAAGTGCCGGCGTTCGGCCAGGTCCGCGTCGAGCGCCCAGAACGTCTTGACGATGCGCAGCGTGTTCTGCGTGACGGGCTCGGAGAAGTCCCCGCCCGGCGGCGAGACGGCGCCGACCGCCGAGATCGAGCCCTGGGTGCCGTTGATGTTGTCGAACAGCCCCGCACGCTCGTAGAACTGCGAGAGGCGCGCGGCGAGGTAGGCCGGATAGCCCTCCTCGCCGGGCATCTCCTCCAGTCGCGAGGAAATCTCGCGCATGGCCTCTGCCCACCGCGAGGTCGAGTCGGCCATCAGCGCGACGTCGTAGCCCATGTCGCGGTAGAACTCCGCGATCGTGATCCCCGTATAGACGCAGGACTCGCGGGCCGCGACGGGCATGTTCGAGGTGTTCGCGATGAGGCAGGTCCGGGCCATCAGCGCGTTGCCCGTCTGGGGGTCCGGCAGGTCCGGGAAGTCGTCGATGACCTCCGTCATCTCGTTGCCCCGCTCGCCACAGCCGATGTAGACGACGATGTCCGCGTCCGAGAACTTCGCGAGCGACTGCTGGGTGACGGTCTTTCCGGAGCCGAAGGGACCCGGGATCGCCGCCGTCCCGCCCTTCGCGAGCGGGAACAGCCCGTCCTGGACGCGCTGGCCGGTCACCAGCGGGCGGTCGGGCGAGCGCTTGTTGGCGGAGGGACGGGCCTCTCGGACCGGCCACTCCTGGCGCATGGCGATCTCTTCACCGGTGTCGAGCTCGGCGACCGTCTCGGTGACGTCGAACTCGCCGGCCTCGATCGCGGTGACCTCGCCGCCCTCCGAGTCGGGCGGCACCATCACCTTGTGGTCGACGCTCGGGGTCTCGGGGACGGTGCCGATGATGTCGCCGGCCTCGACGTCGTCGCCCACGTCCACTTCGGGCGTGAACTCCCAGGTCTCCTCGAGGTCGATGCCCGGCGCGTCGACCCCGCGGTCGAGGAAGGCGCCCATCCGCGACTCGAGGACGTCCAGCGGGCGCTGAACGCCGTCGTAGATGGTGTCGAGCATCCCCGGTCCGAGGTCGACGCTCAGTGGTTCGCCGGTGTTCTGTACTGGGCCGCCGGGGCTGATGCCCGAGGTCTCCTCGTAGACCTGGATCGTCGTGATGTTGCCCTCGATCTCGATGACCTCGCCCATCAGCCCTTCCGCGCCGACGTAGACGACGTCGTTCATTCGGGCGTCGAGGTCGATCGCGGTCACGACGGGACCGCTCACGCTCTCGATCCGACCCTCGCTGACGACGTCGATGTCGGTCTGTGTTGCTTGGCTCATATATCGTAGTTCAGTTGTCTTCGTCCATCAGGTCGATACCGATCGCGCGCTTGATCTTCTCGCGCAGCCCGCCGCTGCCCGCGCCGCCGCCGAGCATGACGAACGTCGGTTCGACGCTCGTCTCGACGTTCTGTCGGAGCTTCCGGGGCAGGTGGTCGAGGTCGTCCTCGTGCATGATCGCGATGCCGACGTCGTCGTTTCGAAGCACGTTCGAGACGGCCTCGTCGAGCTCCTCGTCCTTCCGCTCGTCGGGGACGTTCTCGAAGACGCGCACCCCGGCCAGTCGGAAGCCGGTCGTGAACTCGGGACTGCCGATGACTGCGATCTCCTGACTCATAGGATCACCAGCTCCTCCGTGATCTCCTCCTCGCTCAGTCCGGCCTCCCGTCCGCGGGCGATCGCCCGGATGTTGTCGACCTCGCGCTCCTTGGCGAGGATGTACGACAGCACCGAGGCGACCGTCATCGGGTACCGGTTGGCGAGCCGGTCGGCGTACGCCGACAGCGCCGTATCGAGCGCGTGCTCGAATGCGATCAGGCTTTCCGCCTCGCGCAGCTGCGTCAGCGGGTCGGCCAGCCGGCTCCCGTACTTGCTCTCCTCGATGCGCCCGAGCAGCTCGTCGCGGTTCGCCACGAGCCCGGACATCTCCCGTTGCTCGAACAGCGTCCCGCCCTCGATGAAGTACTCGCCGGGATCGATGTCCGCGCCCGTCCGCGCGAGCCGCAGCGCGTTGCGGGCGTTCCGGAAGTCGATCTCGGCCTGCAGGAACTCGACGTACTGGGCGACCGGGTCGTCGGGCTCGTGGCTCACCCGACCGACGTTGTCGAGGATGTGCTCATAGTAGGTCCGATCGGTGGCGTTCTCGAGGGGCACGAGGGTGTCGGTCTCCTCGTAGTCCTCGTAGGCCCTCTGGAGGGGTTCCTCGAAGATCGTTCCGTGGAGCCCCTCGACGACCTGTTCGATCGAGTTCGCCTCGAGCAGCCGGTCGAGCTCCCGATCGGAGAACTCGCCCGCGCGGATCAGGTCGGACTCGATCTCCTCGTGGTCGGCGTCGGCGTAGATCCCGCGGATGATCGTCTTGACGTTCCAGGCGTCGAACTTCCGCAGGTAGTTCGCGATGAACTCGTAGAGCCGTCCCTCGGCCCAGCGAAGCAGGTCGTCGAAGTGTTTCGCGAGGTTCGTATGCAGCGCGTACTCAATCAGGTCGACGCCGCTGTGGCGCGCGCCGAGCGCGTTGATCTCCTCGTCGTACTCCGTCTCCTCCATGAACCGTGCGATCTCGCTGGGGCCCATCCGGACCAGCTTGCGATACTCCTCGTCGTCGAACAGCGCGGCGCGGCGAGCCCGAACGCGGGCGTTCACGTACTCCGGGTTCGAACTCCCGATCGTTCGCGTTCTGGGGCTCATTGCTCGAACAGACGGTCGCTAGCCTCTTTGAGGTTGTCCTCCCAGACCGTCTCGAGCACCGAATCGAACGTGTTGTTCACGCGGATCCGCGATCCCTCGCTCTCGGCGACGACGCCGCCCAGACAGTCGTACTCGCCGGCGTACGTGTAGCCGTCGTAGGATTCGAGCAGCGCGGCAATGAGCGCCTCGTCGTCGGTCCGTCCGTAGACCTCGACCGACGCCCCCTCGTCGAACTCCGCCGCGGTCGCTGCGATCAGTTCGTCGGTGAGCTCCTCGCGGCGCTCGCCGTCGATCGACGCGATCGATTCCTCGACCCGTCCGCGGACGTCCTCGAGGACGTTCCGGCGGGCTTCGAGGCGTTTCTGTTTGGCCTCGAGGTTCGCACTCGAGAGGCGCTGCTCGCGCTCCTGGGCGATCTCGCGCTCGACCTCACGCTGGCGCTCGAGGCGGATCTCCTCGGCCTCCTCCTCGGCGTCGGCGATGATCGCGTCGACGCGCTCGTCGGCGTCCTGCTCGATATCGCGGGCACGCGCGCGGGCTTCCTCCCGAATGTCCTCGACGACCGTTTCTAAACTCATTGATGAAGGGAAAGGGCGGTTTAACCGACGACGAACACGACGACCAGCGCGAGGATCACGAGCGTCTCCGGCAGGACCGTAAGGACCAGTCCCAGCCCGAAGAGGCTGCGATCCTCCGCAATCGCGCCCATCGCCGCGCTCCCGATGCCACGCTCCGCGTAGCCCGCGGCCAGCGCCGCGAGACCGACCGCCAGCGCCGCCGCACCCTCGGCGTCGAGGGCCGGGCCGCCGTTCTCTGCTTGTAGTGCGATCATCGTGTCCGCCAGTGCGTTGGTAGCTTCGTACATTGATTAGGTTGGGTTATCGTGTTACTCCGTCGTGTGAGTTCGATCGTATCCGAACGGTTCGTAATTCTCCCCACCGCCGTCATAAAACTTCCCAAAGAACTCGACGTATTCGAGGCGTACGCCCTGTAGACCGGCACTCGTGATACCAAGTATCAGGACGAGGATGTGGCCGACGACGAACACGAGCGCGCCGGCGACGAACGTCGCCGCCGCGACCGCGAGTCCGGCGTCCGTCGAGATGATCCCCGGGAACATCAGTTCGGCCCCCTGCGGGGCGGTGGCGGTGGAGGCGTCGAGGAAATGCAGTCCGGCGTCGTCCTGGTAGGCGCCGACCACCAGCAGGTTGACCACGAAGGCCATCCCGGCCTTCGCGAGCAACACCGCGGCGACACGGGCATAGGAGACGACGTGGACGAGCGCGTTGACGCTCTCGATCAGTCCGGCGAGGCCGCCGACCATCGGCCCCTCGTGGCGGATCTCGCCGGCGATCATCGAGACCATCCCGACCAGGAACAGCCCGACGCCGGCGAGCCCGACCGTGGCCGAGAAGCCGCCGAAGCCGAGCGAGACGGGGTCCCCGTTGAACACCGTGAACAGGAAGTCGGGCTTCGACGCGCTGGCGGAGTGGCTGAACACCCACGTCCAGACCCCGACGATCATCAGGATCCACGAGGCGTTGTCGAGGTACGCCGGGACGATCCCCTCGGCCTCGAGGTCGTTGACGAAGCCGAAGAGAAAGCCCAGCGAGAGGTGGACCACGCCGATCAGCAGGCTCACCACGAGCCACAGCAGCGCGAAGCTACTGTCCAGACCCTTCTCCAACGGGGCGTACGACAGCCCCGCGATGTCCTGCCAGAACACGTACGAGAGGGTGTGGAAGCCGAACAGCTCGCCGTAGAAGAACCCGAAGATCGTCGTGAAGACCCCACACCAGATCGCCACGCCGCCGAGGCTCCTGATGCCGGGGCTCTCGAAGAACCGATAGAGACCGTAACCGAGCGCCATATACAGGAAGCCGTAGCCGACGTCACCGATCATCAGCCCGAACATCGTCGGGAACGTCAGGAAGAGGATGATCGTCGGGTCGAGCTCCGAGTACTTGGGCCGGTTGACCGCCTGGACCAGCATCTCGAACGGTTTGACGACCGTCGAGTTCTGCTGGACGACCGGCGGCTCGTCGCCGTGCATGCTCCGCGTCTGTCCACCGTCCGAACGGACCTCCGCGGGCTCGCCCTCGCCGTCGGCCGCGGCGGGCTGGCGATCGGCGTCGCCCGCGTCGCCGGGCTCGTCGTCGTGGGTGCCGTGGCCGTGACCCGCCGCCGCCTCGTCGTAGTCGACGCGCGCGAGCTCCTCGCACTCGACGTGCTCGCCGACCTCCTCGTGGAGGGCGGCCTCGAGCTCGTCGTAGCGGCTCGTCGGGACCCAGCCCTCGGCGATGAACGAGCGGTCGGTCGTCGCGAACGACAGCGGCACTTCGGCCTTCTGCACGTCGATCGAGAGCTGCTCCTCGACCGCGAGCAGGAAGCCCGCGGCGTCGAGCTTCAGCTCCTCAAGCTCGTCGTCGACCTCCTCGAGCTTCGCGTCGATCCCGGCCTTTCGCTCCTCGAGGGTCGCGACGTACTCGTCGGGGCCCGTCTCGGCGTCGGGAACGGTCAGCGGCGCCGCCTCGACGCCGACGAGCGCGTCCTCGAGGACGGCCTCGTGGCCCTCCTCGGGGTAGACGAAGAGCGCGACCACGTTGGCCTCGGCGAAGGTCTCGAACTCCTCGATCCCCTCGGCCTCCGAGAGCGCCTCCCGGATCTGATCCTCGCGGCCCTCGACGACCCGGGTCTCGAGCGAGTCGTAGCCCGAGAGCAGGTCGAGGTCGATCCCGAGCTTCGCGAACGGGCGCATCGACGAGAGCCGCTCGTCGACCTCGCGGCGCTCCTCGCGGAGCTCGCTTCGTCGGTCGTCGAGCTCGTTGACGCGGGCGCGGACGTCGGCGATCTCGGCGTCGACCTCCTCGTCGGAGACGATCCGGCTCGGGCCGGCGTCCTCCTCGTCGACGTCGAGGATGCTCTCGATCGAGCGCACCGTCACGAGCGTCTCGGAGATCGACTCGGCCTCCTCGCCGGGGTCGCCGGGCTCGAAGCCCGCCCAGGAGCCGTCGTAATCGACGACGTGGAGCAGCTTCAGCCCATGAACCGTCTCGATGACCTCGTCCATCACGCGCTTGGACCCGGTCACCGAGACCTTGCTCATTCGCTCAGGTCTGAGCATGCACCGCCTCCTCGAACCTGGAAACGACGAACTCGACGACCTCGTCGACGCGGCCTTCCGAACGCGACTCGAGGGCTTCGCGTTCCTCCTCGCCGGCGGCGAGGATCTCCTCGCGTTCGGCGTCTATCTCCTCGCGCGCCTCGGCGAGGCGTGTTTCGGCGAGCTCGTTCGCCTCCTCGCGCGCCTCGTCGCGGATGTCCTCCGCTTGGGCGCGGGCCTCGGCGATGCGCTCCTCGCGCTCGCGTTCGGCCTCGGCGACGATCTCGTCGGCCTCCGCTTCGGCCTCCTTGATACTGTCCAGAACCTCTGGCCTCGGCATGCTGTAATCAGTCGGAAGGTTGCATGACGGGCTATAAGGTAGTTGCGAAACCGTAACGCTTGATCAGTACGTCAGCGTGTAGCCGCCGTCGAACAGCAGGTCCCCGCCGTCGAGAAAGCGCCCGTGTTTCGAGAGCCCGAACGCGAAGACGTTCGCCACCTCGACGGGGTCCATCAGCTCCGTGACCCGCGCCTCGCCGAGCATCACGTCCTCGACGACCTCGCGCTCGGTGATCCCGCGGCTCTCGGCGGTGTCGGCGATCTGGTTCACCACCAGCGGCGTCTTCACGTAGGCCGTGCTCAACGAGAACGCGCGCACGTCGCCCTCGCCCTCGGCGGCGATCGACTGGGTCAGCCCGCGAAGCCCGAACTTCACGACGTTGTAGGCGACCTTGTCCCGGGTCACGTAATGGCCGTGGATCGAACACATGTTCGCGACCGCACCGCCGCCGGCCTCGCGCATGTGTGGCAGACACAGCTTCGAGAGGACGAGCGGCGCGCGCAGCATCAGCCGGTGCATCAGGTCGTACTTCTCCATCGGGAACTCCTCCATGGGCGCGACGTGCTGGATCCCGGCGATGTTCGCGAGATACCTGATCTCGCCCTCCGCGCTCGCGGCCTCGACGATCGCTTCCAAAGCACTGTCGTCGGTCAGGTCCGCGGTCGTGGTCTCGATCCGGCCGTCGAGGCCGAGGTCGGCGTGGCGGTCGGCGGTACCCGTGAGCCCCTCCTCGTCGATGTCGGTCGCACAGACGGTCAGGCCGTTGTGTGCGAGCGCGAGCGCGGTCGCCCGGCCGATCCCCGAGCCCGCGCCGGTGACGATCGCGACGGAATCGGGCGAGAACCGGTCGTCGGGGACGAGGAGGACCTCCTCGCGGGTGAGCTCCGGCGCTTCGATCTCGTTGCGTGTCATGGATACCCGCACGACGGCCCCCTCCCTGTGTATTTCGGTGGGCCGGAAGTGTGAGGGATTATATGAACACGGGTCAAACGAGGCGACAATGGGAGTCCTCGAAGACAAGGCGCGCGCGCGGCTGTTCTACAAGTACCTCTCGAAGGTCTACGATCGAGTCAACCCCTTCATCTGGAACGAACAGATGCGCGGGCAGGCCCTCTCGATGCTCGACATCGAGGAGGGCGACCGGGTGCTCGACGTCGGCTGTGGGACCGGGTTCGCCACCGAGGGGCTGCTCGGACAGACGAGCGACGTCCACGGCCTCGATCAGAGCCCCCACCAGCTCGAGAAGGCGTGGGCGAAGCTCGGCAAGCACGACCCCGTGAAGTTCTATCTGGGCGACGCCGAACGCCTCCCCTTCGCCGACGACAGCTTCGACGTCGTCTGGTCGTCGGGCTCGATCGAGTACTGGCCCGAGCCCGTCGAGGCGCTCCGGGAGATCCGGCGGGTCACCAAGCCCGGCGGCGAGGTGCTCGTCGTCGGCCCGAACTATCCGAAGACGGGGATCATGCAGACGGTCGCCGACTCGATCATGCTCTTTTACGACGCCGAGGAGGCCGACCGGATGTTCGCCGAGGCCGGCTACGAGGACGTCGAACACCGACTGATGGGCCCCTCCTACGACCCCGACATCGCGATCACCTCCGTCGCACGCATCACCGAGTGAGCGCGAGCGGCCGGGAGACGCGGGTCACCGGGCGGTGGTCTCGACGGTCGCGATCGGCAGGCCGTCCTCGTGGAGCCGGACCGTGACGGCGCTCCCGGGCTCGGGATGCGGACCGTTGGTCGTCCCGGCGATGACGAAGGAGGTCGATTCGCCCTGGTTCCACTCTGAATCGGTCCCCGGGTTGAGCGCCCCGTTGGGGTAGCCCGACAGCCCGCGCTGACTTCCGTAGCTCGGCTGCGTCTCGAGGGGGTCGCCGTCGATCGCGACGGCGAGCGACAGCTCGCGCATGTCGAGCGGGCCGCCCCGCTCGAGGGTGAGCGTGATCCGGTCGGCCGCGGCGTCGGCCTCGCCGCCGACGACGACGATCGAGGCCGGTTGGGCGGGCTCGTAGGCGAAGGCCATCACGCCAACGACGGCACTCAGGCCGATCGTACAGGCGATCAGCAGGACGACGCCGATGACCGGGGAGATCGCTCGAGCCACGCCCCCGATGGACCCGTCATCGTTTATGAACGTTCGTCGCCGGAGACGCTGATGTCGCTCTGGCTCACGACCCCCTCGGTGATCTCGACGGTGACTTCGGCCTCCCCGACGGTGGCGGTGACCGTCACCGAGCTCCGCGGGGCGACGAACCAGAGGGTGCCGTCGTCGGTCTCGCCGACGGCGCGGTCGTCGAGTTCGATCTCGCCCGAGAGGGGGTCGCCGGTCTCGGCGTCGGTCAGCGTCGCCTGCGCCGGGCCGCCGGGCAGCGTCCCGCTGACGGTCAGCTCGACGCCCTCGTCGGTGTCGCTGCCGACGGTCGTGGCGTCGATCCCGCCGAGCCGGAGCGTCTGGGACTCGCGGTAGACCTCGCCGGTCCCGGTGTCGAGATACGTCGTCAGACTCCCCTGTGCGTGGTTCCCGATCCCGCGGTGAGTGTTCTCGCCGACCTCGCTGTAGCTCCAGCGGGCCTCGGGGAATATCGAGGGGTAGAGCTCGGCGATCCGGTCCTCGGACTGGCCGAGGCTCGCATACTGGGCCTCGGCATCGGGCTCCCGGTTGTCGTCGCGGTAGGCCTCCCGGTGGAACTGATCGCCGTCGACGAGCGCGAGGACGACGCCGTTGCCGTCGCTCTCGACGTGGACCCGTTCGGGGTCGGTCTCGCCGCGCAGCATCTCCGCGACCCGCTCGCGGACGGGCCCCTGCATGGTGAGCGTCTCGACCTCGAGCTCCCCGATCTCCGAGCCGAGGGAGACCTCCGGCACCTCGTCGGCGCTCTCCTCGAGGCGCGAGACCGACTCCTCGAGCATCGCGGCGTTGGTGTGGACCACCGCGAGCTCGACGAGCAGCTCGTGTTCGTCGATGTCGCCCCCGTAGTAGCCCACGTAGGCGGCCCGCTCGTGCTCGCGGAGCTGCGAGATCTCCGCGGCGATGCGGCCTTCCTCCTCGCGAACGATCGCGCGCTGCTCGGCCTCGGAGTCGGCGTTCTCGATCCGGACATCGACGTGATGGTCGTCGTAGCGGGCCTCGAGCCGGTCCGAGTCGCCCTCGAGGGTCGCGCCCACGTCGACGGTGACGTGGTCGTCGCCGCTCACCGCGGGCTCCTCGGAGAGGGCGAGCCAGTCGATCGATCCGGCGTCGACGGCGGCGTACTCGCCGCCGGCCCCGTCGATGCCCGCCTGGGGCCCGACCGACCCCGGAACCGCGATGGCCGGCAGTGAGCAGATCAGCAGGGCTGCGAGCAGAAACGGGAGCAGCCGGGTCATGTGCCCCCATACCCCTTCTACTACAAAAATCTACTCGACATGTATCAATGCCACAACCGTCAAAATAATTATCTTAGATCTTTGTCCGCTGTTTCATTTAGCATGGAAAGCATTTTCTCCCCCCGGCTACCAGGCTACTGCATGCGGATGTCCGCCGTCGTCGTCCTCGGTCTCTGTCTGGTGGTCGCCATCGGAGGCCTCGCGTTCGGTGCGGAGTCGGCGGCGGGCCAGTCGAACGGCGTCGAGTCCGAGGTCGAGAACGGCTCCCAGACGATCGAGATCTGGCTCGACGAGGACGGCCACGCGGACGTTTCGGTCTACAAACAGTTCGGGCTGGAGACCGCCGAGGACGAGGAGGCGTTCGACCGCCTCGCCGAGGACTTCGAGGACGGCGAGGCCGACGGCGAGCTCTCGGCGGAGACCTACGAGCGGGTCGCGGCCGGGGCGAGCGAGGAGACCGACCGCGAGATGACGATCGAGGACGTCGAGCGGGAGACCGAGGCGACCTCGAACACGGGGACGCTCCGGCTGAACTTCGTCTGGAACGGGTTCGCCGACGCCACCGACGAGCGGGTCGAGGTCGGCGACGCCTTCGTGATCGACGGCGAGACGTGGCTACCCGCGCTGTCGGACGACCAGCGGCTCGTCATCCACACGCCGGAGGGGTACGCCATCGACAGCGCCGACGAGGCGTCGATCGACGACGGAACGCTCGTCTGGGAGGGCCCCCAGAGCTTCGATCCCGGCGAGTTCGAGGCGACGCTCGTCCGGAGCGAACCGTCGGAGGACGGGTTCTCGCTGCTGACCGTCGGGCTCGGGCTCGGGCTGGTCGCGACGATCGTCCTGTTGGTCTACGTGCTCTCGCGGCGCGAGGGCGACGAGTCGTTCGTGCCGGCGCCGACCGGCGGGGGCCGCGGGTGGATGGCGCTGCTCACCCCCGCTGCCCGGACGGACGATGGCTCGGCGACGCACGATCCCGAACCCGACCCCGATCGGGAGCCGGCGATCGAGCCTGAGCCCGATCCCGACCCGTTGGCCGACGTCGACGAGGACCTCCTCTCGGACGAGGAGCGGGTCCTCCGGCTGCTCGCGGCCAACGACGGCCGGATGAAGCAGGCGTCGATCGTCGTCGAGACCGACTGGTCGAACGCGAAGGTCTCCCAATTGCTCTCGGCGATGGAGGAGGAGGGCGAGATCGAGAAGCTGCGGATCGGCCGGGAGAACCTCATTACTCTCGCCGACCGGGAGGGCTAGGAAACGTTTAGGAGTTCGGGGTCGGAACCATCGACCATGAAGGTTCTCGTGACCGTCGCGGAGGTGGCGACCGTCGGGGACGACTTCGAGATCGACGGTACGGCCATCGACGAGCGATACCTCGAATACGATCTGAACGAGTGGGACGACTACGCGATCGAGGAGGCCGTCCAGCTGAGCGAGGAGGGGCTCGCCGACGAGGTCGTCGCGGTGACGATCGGGCCCGAGCGAAGCGAGGAGACGATCCGGATGGCGCTGGCGAAGGGGGCCGACCGCGCGATCCGTGTCTGGGACGACTCGATCGACGGGCTGCTCGACGTGGCCGCGAAGACGGGGATCCTGCGGGCGGTCGTCGAGGAGGAGGAGCCCGATCTGATCCTCTCGGGCGTCCAGACCGGCGACGCCATGTTCGGCGCGACGGGCGTCTCGCTGGCCGCTGCGATCGACTACCCGTGGGCCGCCGTGGTCAACGATCTGGAGCTCGAGGACGGGACCGCACACGTCCACCGCGAGCTCGAGGGCGGCGTCGAGGAGCTGACCGACGTCGAGACGCCCGCGGTCCTCACCATCCAGACCGGGATCAACGAGCCCCGCTACGCGAGCCTGCGGGGGATCCGCCAGGCCCAGAGCAAGGAGATCGCCGTGAAGGGGCTCGCGGAGCTGGGGATCGAGGCGGTGGCGAGCGACCTCACGGTGACCGGGATGTACGAGCCCGAGGTCGAGAGCGACGCGACGATCTTCGAGGGCGACGCCGGGGACACCGCCGTCCAGCTCGCGAGCGTGCTGCGCGAAAAGGGGGTGGGCGCACAATGACCGACGGTGCACGCCCGGCGCGCACCGACTGCATCATTCTCACGGACGGTGAGAGCCGATGACGGACGTCCTCGCGATCGCCGAGCACCGTCGCGGCGAGCTCCGGGACGTGAGCTACGAGCTGATCAGCGCCGGCCGCGGGCTCGCCGACGACCTCGGCGGCGAGCTCCACGTCGCGGTCGTCAGCGGGCAGGTCGAGGAGTTCGCCCGCCGGCTCGACCGGGAGGGCGTCGACGTCGTCCACACGGTGTCCGACGGCGAGGAGTTCAACCACGGCGTCTACGTACAGGCCGTTGAGGCGCTCATCGAGGAGCTCGACCCGACGGTGCTGCTGATGCCCAACTCGGTCAACGGGCTCGACTACGGGCCCGCGGTCGCGAACAGGCTGGGGCGGCCGCTGGTGACCGACGTGGTCGACGCCTCCTTCGACGACGGGCTCGTCGCGACCCGCGAGATGTACGGTTCGAAGGTCGAGACGACCGTCGAGGTCGGCGGCGACCGGGTAGCGGCCATGATCCGCGGCGGCGAGTGGCCCGGAGCGAGCGGCAACGGCGACGCCGAGATCCGGGAGTTCGAGTTCGAGGTCGACGAGTCGGCCGTCCGGACGTCGGTCGCGGGCTTCGAGGAGGTCGCCGGCGGCGACGTCGACATCGCGGACGCCGAGGTGCTCGTCTCGGTCGGCCGGGGCATCGAGGAGGAGGAGAACATCGAGCTGATCGAGGAGCTCGCGGACGCGCTCGACGCGACGCTGTCGGCCTCCCGACCGATCGTCGACAACGAGTGGCTCCCCCCCAACAGGCAGGTCGGCCAGTCGGGCAAGACCGTCACCCCCGAGGTCTACATCGCGATCGGGATCTCGGGCGCCGTCCAGCACGTCGCCGGGATGAAGGGCTCGGAGACGATCGTCGCGATCAACACCGACCCGAACGCGCCGATCTTCGACATCGCGGACTACGGGATCGTCGACGACCTCTTCGACGTGGTGCCGGCGCTGATCGCCGAGTTCGAATAAGCCCGCCCTGTGTCGCCGGGGTCCTGCTCGGGCGCGGGCTACTGGGTGCGAACGCGACGATCGAGGAGGTGGCGACGGTCCCGGCCCGAGCCCGTTTTGGAAGCCGGGGATCCCCGGGACGGGGTCGGTTCGACGGTAGGTTTTTGTCGATCACCCGTCTCGGTACGCATAATGATTCCTGGAGAGACAGGACAGCTTCTCGAGGAGTTCCCGTACGTCCGGGTGGGCGACGGCCCGCGGACCCTCGTGTTCGTTCCGGGCGTGACCGACCCGTTGTTCGACGGGAACTACCCACGGATCGCCGCCCATCTCTTCCGTCGGTACTACCACCGGTTCGCCGACGAGTACACCGTCTACGTGATCAGCCGCCCGCGCGGGCTCGAGGCGGGCAAGACGATCCGCGAC
Source organism: Halalkalicoccus tibetensis (assembly GCF_037996645.1). NCBI lineage: Archaea > Methanobacteriati > Methanobacteriota > Halobacteria > Halobacteriales > Halalkalicoccaceae > Halalkalicoccus > Halalkalicoccus tibetensis. The sequence continues at coordinate 378,190 of NZ_JBBMXV010000003.1, read as the reverse complement.
ATGGCCGACGACTATGCCCGAGCGATCGGCGAGGAGTTCGGCTCTGCGACCGTCTGGGGGCTCTCGATGGGGGGCTGCATCGCCCAGCAGCTCGCGGTCGAACACCCAGAGTGCGTCGAGGAGCTCGTCCTCTCGGTCACGGGTACCCGGCTCTCGGCGGAGGGCCGCGAGCTCACCGACCGGATGCGCCGGCGGGCCTACGACCACGACTGGCAGTCGATCCGCGCGATGGTCGCCTCGGAGATGTTCCCCGACTGGCGGCGGTACGTCTACCCGCCGCTGACCGCGTCGGTCGGGCGGTTCACGCTCCCGAAGCCGGCGGTCCCGTCGGACGCCTGGATCTCCACCGAGGCGGTGCTGGACTACGATGGACGAAGGAGCATCGGGAGGATCGACGCGCGAACCCTGGTGATCGGCGGCGAGCGGGATCGCTTCTTCCCGCCCGCGATCCTCGAGGAGACCGCCGAGGCGATCCCCGGCGCCGAACTGGCGGTGATCGAGGGCGCGAAACACGGCGTCTTCTACACCCACAAGCCGAGCTTCGAGAATCGGATGCTAACGTTTCTCAGGGGATGAAGGGCGGATCGACGTGGTCGTCCGATCGGTAGAGAAGACGGTCACGGAGGGGGCCGCTGACGCACCGGGACGGTCCCGATCGGTCGATTCCTCCCCCATCGGAGCCCGTGCCTACGGTTCCGGTTCGCTACGGCGAGGATCGCTCGCCCGGTAGCCGGCGAGCCGGCCGACCGGGGCGACGACGCCCGCGAACGCCCGCTGGATCGGAAACGGGACGGCGTCGAAGTAGATGTCCTCGTGGAACTCGTCGACGAGCACCGCCAGTCCGAGCGGCCCCGGAATCCCCCACCGGTTCGTCTTCCCCTCCCGCGCGAGCGCGAAGACGGTCTCGAAGAACGCCCCGATGTCGGATCCCGGGCGGATCTCGATCACGGCATGCACCTCGTCGTCGCCGTCGTTCCAGACGGTGTGAGGGGTCTCGGGGAGGACCGAGAACCGCGTTCCCGGCGTCGCCGTCCACTCGTCGCCCGCGATGCGGACGCCGAGGCGCCCCGACCGGACCTCGAAGCGTTCCTCCTGGCGGGGGTGGACGTGGTCGATCCGGCCCGTCGCGAACCCGCCGGGTTCGAGGTAGTAGTCGAACCGAATCGGCGAGTCGTTCGCGTCGGTCCCCCGACGGAACTCGATCCGCTCGCCCGTCACCGGGTTCTCGATGCGTTCGCGTGTCATCGCCTCCGACGTAGACCGGGAGGCGGTATAGAAGTAGGTGACGCCGTACCGAATCGACTGAACGGACACGACTTCAGCGATCGGCACACCCCGAAGGATGGCGGGGCGGTTCTAGCTGGGACTCCCCTCGCCTAGCCGATGTTCGACGATCGGGGTCGCACTCAGCCCATGAACCACGACCGAGACGAGGATGGCCAAGCCGGCGATCGCCCAGATGAGATACGGCTCGTTGAAGGGCGCCGAGTTCAGCCCGTGTGCGAGGTAGTAGAACGTGCCGATCCCCCGAACGCCGAAGAAAGAGATCGCCAATCGATCGGTCCACTTTCGCTCAAACCCGAGCAACGCGACGATCCCGGCGACCGGCCTGATGACGAACACGATCACGACGGCGACGACGATGGCCTGCCATGTGAGAGGTGCGAACAGGCCGCTCGCGATCAATCCCCCGAAAAGGATCATGATCGTCGCCATCAGCAGCTGCTCGCTCTGTTCTGCGATGTCGTGGAGCGGTTCGTGGAATTCATGGCGGCGTTCGTAGTCCCGGAAAGTCACCGCGGCGATGAACACCCCGATGAAGCCGTAGCCGCCGGCGAACTCGATGGCGCCGTAGACGATGAACATGACCGCCAGTGACTCAAGCCCAAGCATCGACTTCGCCATGGGCGCGTCGACCGGCAGCGCGAAGACGAGTCTGGCGAGCAGCCAGCCGAGGCCGATCGCGCCGACGATCGCGATGCCCACCCGAAACAGCACGTCGACCAGCAGCCATTCGCCGATCCAGTTTCCGGGGGCAGCCCCGACGAGCGCCATCAGAATCGCCAGGTTCGTGAAGGGAAACGCGAAACCGTCGTTGAGTCCCGCCTCGGAGGTGAGCGCGAATCGAACCTCGTCCTCGCCGCCGGCGGCGTCCTCTTTTCCTTCCTCCTCGGTACTCCCCTCGGGCCCTTCGACCTGTACCTCGCTGGCGAGGACGGGATCGGTCGGCGCCATCACTGCCCCGAGCAGCATCGCCGTCGGGATGGCGAGACCGATCCCCCACCAGCCGACCAGCGCCACGAGCCCGATCGTCACCGGCATCGTGATGGCGAGCAGCCGCCAGGTCGACATCCAACCGCGCAGACTCGGCGGACGGTCGATCTTCAGCCCCGCGGTCATCAGCGCGATGATCACGCCGAGCTCGGTAAGTCGTTCGACGAAGTGGCCCTGTTCGATCGGATGGAGCTCAGGCAGACCGAGCGGAAGTGAGAAGACGACGAGGCCGAAGAGGAGGAAGAGAACCGGCGCCGAGATCGGCCGCTCGGAAATGACTCGCGGCAGGAGCGCGACGCCGAGCAGCGCGAGACCCACGAGTAGCAGAACGAGATCGTATAGTTCGAAGATTTCCAGAACCATGCGAGCAGTTTTGGACGGACCGTTTAGTGTCCATAGCTTGCGCATGAAGGCTCTCACCTTTCCCAAAGAAGGGCCCAATATCGGGTATGGATCGACGCGACGCGTTGAAACAGGCGGGTCTCGCCCTCGGAGGACTCCTCGCGCTAAGCGGCTGTACCGAGGAGGCGCTCGAGGACGCAGAGGCCGAACCGCCGTTCATCGAGGACTCCCCGCTCAGCCCGGAAGAGGCCGATCTCCCGGTCGACCGGACGCATGCTATCATCGTGGAGGGTATCGAGGCGGCGGACGCCGAGATCGAGGACGTCAAGTCGTTCGAGAGGTATCTGGTGGATCAGGGGCTTCTCGTCGAGGAGGTGCTTGAAACGGAAAGCATCATCGAGGCGCCACTCGAGGAGGTCGACGAGGAGCCCGAGGAGGAGGTCATCGACGAGGGGGACGTCGAGGAAGGGCCCGTCGAGGTGCCGATCGTCGAGCTCGAGTACGTCATCGAGGAGCAGGTCGAAGAGGGAACGGTACAGACGATCGGGATCGTCGCGGGGGCGTACGCCGCGCTCCTCGAGGCGAGCCACGACTCGGAGCTGCTGGAAGCGAACATCCTCGACCCGGCCGACGTACCGTTCGGCTCCTACGAGATCGAGGGGACGTGGGCCGAAGAGTATACCACGGGCGAGATCAGCGCCGCGGAATACGGCGATAAGGTGCTGACGACCGTGGAAACGGACTGAGGGGGAGGGCGGAACGACGGGTCAGGACGACGAGACGGGCACGGGTGACGGGGTTGGAACGGGGGATCCAGATCCCCTCAGCCGTCGAACCGGTCGCGGACCGCGGCCAGCCGGTCCGTGAGGCCGCCGTTTCGGTCCCGTCGTTTGCTCCGGGTCGTCACGACGTCGACGCCGGGGCTGTAGTAACAGACCGGATCGGCCTCGGGGTGGTCGAACCCGTTGGCCTCGAACAGCGTGTTCTCCGCGACCCCCATCGTCGCCGGATAGAGCGTCCACGGTTCGTGGGCGACGTCCGTATGGCGAACCGCGCCGTCCATCCCCTCCGTGTAGAGCCGGCGGCGTTCGGTCAGGAACGCGGCGCGGCCCCCGGGTTCGGGCGTGAAGGGCTCGCCGTCGGGGCCGTAGCTCGCCTCGAAGTGGGCCGGGCGGTCGCCGGGATGCAGTCGCCGGTTCGAGAAGGCCATTTCGTCGCCCGTCCACCGACAGTTCATCCGAGCGTAGTAGTAGGGGAGGCGATGCAGCAGGCGCGCACCGAGGACGGCCGCGACGCTCGGCGCGTCGAGGCTGAAGAAGTAGACCCCCGGCTCGCCCTCGTGGGTGACGTAGGTCCGCAGGTTGAGCTCGGGGAGGTCGATCCCGACCCGTTCGGGAAGCCCCCGGGGGCGGGTGTCGACGTTGACGAACGGGACGACCGTCAGCCAGCCCGCCCCGTCGTAGGTCTGGACCGACAGCGCGTCGGGGAGGTGGGCGTCGAGCCGGTCGGGGTCGATCGGCCAGTTGGCGAACAGCAGGTGGCGCCACTCGAAGGCGAGGGGGATCGAGAACTCCATACGCCCCCTACGGAAGCGGCTCGGTTAACTCCGGTGTCGGCGTCCCCGATCCGTCATCTACTTGCCTCGAGCCCCCTGAAGACCCGGTAATGGAGTATCTCGAACGTCGGCGGGCGCTCGTCGACGAGCGCCTGGAGGCCGTCGTCGGCGGGGTCGAGCCCGACGGGCTGGCCGACGAGGTGGGCCATACGGCCCTGTCGGGCGGCAAGCGGGTCCGCCCGACGGTCACCGTCCTCGTCTGCGAGGCGGTCGGCGGCGAGCCGAGCGACGCCGTCGACTTCGGGGTGGGCGTCGAGCTGGTGCACAACGCCTCGCTGGTGATCGACGACATCATCGACCGGTCGGACGTTCGACGGGGCGTCGAGAGCGCCTGGGCGAAGTACGGCTACGGCCCGGCGATCATCGGCAGCGACGCCCAGCTGGGCGAGGCGTTCGCGCTGTTCTCGGCCGATCCGCGCGCGATGCAGGCGGTCACCGAGGCGATGGTCGAGCTCGGCGAGGGCGAGGCGACCGAGCTCGCCGACCGACCGGGGAGCGAGGAGGAGTACATGGAGCTCGCCCGGCGGAAGACCGGCGCGCTGTTCCGGGCGGCCGCCGAGCTGGGCGCGATCGGCGCCGGCGCCGACGGCGTGACCGTCGAGGCCGTCGGCGAGTACGCCGAGCGCGTGGGGGTCGCCTTCCAGATCCGCGACGACGTGCTCGACGAGACGGCCGACCCCGAGGAGCTGGGCAAGCCTACGGGCCAGGACGACGAGATGGATCGCCCCTCGCTGCTGCGGGTCACGGACCTCGACCCCGAGGAGGCCAACGAGCGTGCCCACGACCAGTCCGAGGCCGCACTCGAGGCGCTCTCGCGGATCGAGGTCGCCGACGAACAGGCCTACGAGTACCTCCGCGACCTCGCGGAGTTCGTCGTTATTCGTGAACAATAGCCCAGTTTTTCCGGTGGGCCAACGGACTTTTACCCGTCGTTCCCCTTCATCCATCCAATGACGCGATCCGTTCACGCGATCGATCCCGATAGCCCACCCGACAGGAAGACGACGCTGTTCTGTCCGGCCTGTGACCACCAGAGCCCGATCGACGGGGACTGGGTCGTCCGCGAGCACACGAGCAGCATCGAGTACCGCTGTCCCGACTGCGAGGCGCTGCTCACCGAGCGCAAGCGAGAGTCCGGACACGAGCACGAGCACGACCACGATCGAGCCCCGTTGGTGCGGGCGTGGTCCGCGTGGGTCCGCGCGGCCAGCGCCTGGTTCCGCCGACCGAAGCGCCTGCGCCTCCGCGCCTGACGGCTCAGGTCGGCTCGGCCCGGCGTTCCATTCTCGACTCCGCGATGGCGAAGGTCAGCGTGCTCGCCAGCCCCAGTAGGGTCCCGATCGTGAGCGCGATCGCCACGTAGGGGAGGTCCTGGTAGTCGAGCACGAACGCGCTGACGGCATACAGCACGACCGCGATCGAGATCACGTAAAAGGGCGCGTTGAGGTAGCGCCACTCGAAGCGATCCGCGAGGTACTCGTCGGTGATCTGGCCGAGGCTGGAGGTGATACCGGCGGCGGCGAACCACTGGATCGCGCCGTAGACCAGCGCGGCGATCACCTCGATCGCCCCCATCGACATCTCCGCGCGGGCCGCCTCGAGCGATTCGAGCCCGTCGACGCCGCCGATGAAGAGCAGGGCCGCGGCGACGACGTACGTGATCAGCGTCACCCGACCCGTATAGAGCAGCCGGCGACCGCGCTCGGCGAGCTCGTCGACGGTCTCCTCGAGGCCAAGTCCCCGAAACAGGACGTAGAGCCCGAGCATCGCCGAGAGCACCCCGAGGATGCTCCCCGGCAGCCCCAGCAGGTCGGCGACGGCCACGAGCGGGTAGATCAGCAGGAGGATCCCGAGAGGAATGAGGATCGTTCCCCTGGTTTCGGGGTCGTTCAGCACCTGCTTGATCGTGTAGTACATCGACTCGAGGTCCTGGGCCTGGCGGACGACGACCCGGCGGACGCCGTCGACCGGCACCCGCGAGCGGATCACGGGGATGACGCTCTCGTCCTGGGCGCCGTCGGTGACGATGATCGCGGAGACGGACTCGCCGGTCGCCAGGCCCGCGAGCACGCGGTCGAGCTCGTCGCCGACCTCGCGGTTGGCGCTGACGTCGGCCTTCGCGTTGCCGGTGATGGCCGCGACCTCGACGGCCTCGCCCTCGCTCGCCAGCTCGTCGTAGAGGTGAACGCCCTGGAAGACGACGTTGACGTCGGAGTCCTCGGGGTCGGCGGTGGCGAGCGCGACGGCGGCGGCCTCGCAGGCCTCGCGGCCGACGACCGGGGTGTCGAAGCCGGTCTTCCGGCCGATGTCGTCGTCGAGGTCGACACACAACACCAGCAGCATCGGGTGGGGCTACGCAACCGGCGGATAAGGACCTTCGGGGACGGGCCTCAGTCGAACGTGATCGCGACCTTGCCCTGATGGGCGCCATCCCGGACGTAGCGGTAGGCCTCGCGGGCCTCGTCGAAGCCGAAGGTCCGGTCGATCTCGGGACGGATCCCCTCGCTCTCCATGGCCGCGAGCATCCGCTCGAAGGCGCCGCGGCTGCCGACGCTCACGCCCCGGACCGACAGCGGGGTGTTGAGGATCGGCGCGGGATCGACCTCGCCGGAGATCCCGGTGAGCACGCCGATGAGGTGAACCTCGCCGTCCGGGCCGGTCGCGCGGATCGACCGTTCCAACGTCCCCTGGCCGCCGATCTCGATCACGTGATCGACGCCGCTCTCGGTCATCTCCTGGACCGCCTCGCCCCAGTCGGGGGTCTCCTCGTAGTTCAGGGTCCGGTCGGCGCCCAGCTCGCGGGCGCGTTCGAGCTTCGCGTCGCTCGAGGAGGTCACGATCGTCTCGGCGCCCTGGGCCGTGGCGAACTGCAGGGCGAACGTCGAGACGCCGCCCGTTCCCAGACAGAGCACGCGCTCGCCGGCGGTCAGCTCGCCGTGCTCGACCAGCGCCGTCCAGGCCGTGACCGCCGCGCAGGTCAGCGAGCCCGCCTCCTCGCTCGAGAGGTAGTCGGGCAGCTCGACGAGCCCCTCGGCGGGGTAGGAAACGTACTCGGCGAGGGTGCCGTCCATGTTGCCCCCCGGCGAACGGCGGTTGTCCCCCGGCGTCAGCGGCCCGTCGACCCAGTCGGGGAAGAACGCCGTCGCGACCCGGTCGCCTTCGTCGAACCTATCGACGCCCGCTCCCAGCTCGACGACCTCGCCGGCGCCGTCGGAGAGAGGAATCATGGGAAGCTCCTCGCCGGGATAGGAGAAGTCGGTGCTCGCGATCGCGACGTCGCGGTAGTTGAGCGCGCCGGCCTCCATCCGGACGAGCGCCTCGCCAGGCCCGGGTGTCGGGCGTTCGCGCTCGGTCCGAACGACTCCCTCGAACTCCTCGTCGACTTCTCGGATCTCGTATGCCTCCATGATGAAACGCGTCGGCGGGGTGCCGACACGCGAGCTAGGCGGGCAGGGATATATGCCCCGTCGGGAGGCCACAAGCGTTTCCGGGACCGATCGGGACCGGTCGGCTTTTGACGATGGGACCGCTACTCCCCATGAATGATCTCCAAGGGCTGTGAACAGTGCGCCGAAGGGGGGAAGATGGTGCTGTTCGTCTACGGCTACTGCGACCAGCGCGACTGCTTCTACTGTCCCTTGGGGGAGAACCGCAAGAACGTCACCCAGGTCTACGCCAACGAGCGCCCCGTCGAGAGCGACGAGGACGTCATCGAGGAGGCCAAACGGATGGACGCGCTGGGCACCTCGCTGACGGGCGGCGAGCCCCAGGAGGCCATGGAGAAGACCTGCCGGTACCTGCGCCTGCTGAAGGAGGAGTTCGGCGAGGACCACCACACCCACCTCTACACCGGGATCACCGGGGGCCGCGAGAACATGCGCCGGCTCAGCGAGGCCGGGCTCGACGAGATCCGCTTTCACCCGCCGCTCGAGCTCTGGGGCGAGATGCACGGCACCGAATGGGAGGAGATCCTGCATATCGCCCGTGAGGAGGGACTCACTCCCGCGTTCGAGATCCCCGGCATCCGCGCCGAGCCCGAGTTCCTCGAGTTCCTCGACGAGGGCGCGGCCGACTTCTGTAACATCAACCAGTTCGAGATGAGCGACGGCAACTACAGGAGAATGCAGGAGGAGGGCTACGAGCTCGAGGACGGCCACATGAGCGCCGTCGAGGGCTCGAAGGCGATCCTCGATCAGATGGGCGACCATCCGAAGGTCTACTTCTGTACGAGCGTCTTCAAGGACGCCGCCCAGCACCGCAACCGCCTGAAACGGATGGCCCGCAACGTCCGCCGGGAGTTCGACGAGATCACCGACGACGGGACCCTGGTGTACGGGAAGACCCGGACGCCCGAGGCGCGCCTCCGGGACCTGGGCGTGCCCGAGGAGTTCTACAGGACGAAGTCCGAGCACGTCGAACTGGCGTGGTGGCTGCTCGAGGAGATGGTCGAGGAGGGCGATCTGACGGAGGGCGAGATCGTCGAGCAGTACCCGACCTACGACGGGACCGTGGTCGAGCGAACGCCGCTGGCGTAGGCGGTACGGTTCTCCAGAGGTTTCTCCGCGAGCGCCGAAGGCGCGAGCGGTAGAGCGGACTGACCAGCGGGAAGTCCGCTCGCTTTTGATCGACCTTTTGCCGAGTGAGCGAGCGCCAGCGAGCGAACGCAGCGCAAAAGGTCGGTCGTAAGCGTTTAGCCCGCTGCTTTGCTATCCTCCCGTATGTCGGACTGTCCGCTCGCAGACGAGTGCCCGAGCTTCTCGGAGCGCATCGCGGGGATGGGGTGTCAACATTACGGGGACCGCGGCGGCGCCGAGTGGTGTAACCACTACGGCCAGCCGATCAGTGAGCTCAAACAGCAGCCCGTCCAGCCGGGCGAGGAGGTCGTCGTCGAGGTCGACGACATGCACGAGAGCGGCGCCGGCGTCGGCCGGACCGACGACGGGTTCATCGTGATGATCGACGGGATCCTTCCCAGAGCGCGCGCCCGGGTGAAGATCACCACGGTCCGCTCGAACCACGCCCGGGGCGAGGAGATCGAGCGCCTCCCGCTCAACCCCGAGAGCGACGAGGACGAGTCCGAAGCGGACACCGATGGGGACGAAGACGAGGGGGATGAGGAAGAGGACGAGCGGACGAGAAAACCGGACCGCGAGCGGCTCGGAAGCCGCGACAACTTCTGGGGCGCGTAGCCGTCCCGCCATGAGCGAGCCGACCGACTACGACGTGGACGCCCTGCTCGACCAGGTCGGGTTCGATCCCGAACGGAACGTCCTCACGCGTCGACAGGCAGAAGTGCTGGCGCTCCGCGAGCGCGACGTCCCGCAGGCAGCCATCGCCGAGCGCTTAGGGACCTCCCGTGCGAACGTCTCGAGCATCGAGGCAAGCGCCCGAACGAACGTCGAGAAGGCCCGCGAGACGATCGCGTTCGCCGAGGCGCTCAACGCCCCGGTTCGGATCGAGGTCGCCGCGGGAACCGACCTCTACGACGTCCCCTCTCGCGTCTACGCGGCCTGCGACGACGCCGAGGTGAAGGTCAACCAGACCGCCCCGGAGCTGATGAAGTCCGTCAGCGACGCCGCGGGCGACGCGATCAGCGGTCGCGAGGTCAAACGCGACCTACTCGTCGGCGTGACGATGGACGGAATCGTCCGCGTCCGCCGCCAGGAACTCGATTGAGTCCCCATTCTCCATCCGATAGGACGGGGTCGGGTCCGACCCGATAAACCAGTAATGGCGATATAGAAGTGTCGAGGCGGGGCCGATCCAACCGGGACCCGCTCGACGTTCCGGAACGGCGTACCAATGAGCTAAACGGGCTCATACCGTGTGTCGAAACGACATGAGCCGAGCGACGGAGGAAATCGACCGATCGAGCATCGAGGTGGCCGGCCCGGAGGACGCCCAACCGATCGTGTTCGTCCACGGGGCCATGTTTACCCGGAAGATGTGGGTCCCTCAGCTCGACGCGCTGTCGGACGAATACCGGGTCATCGCGCTGGATCTGCCCGGCCACGGTACGCACGCTGACGAAACGTTCCGCATGGAGCCGGCGCTCGACCTGCTCGACGAGGTCGTCGAGTCGGCCGCCGGCGGACACGCGATCCTCGTCGGGCTCTCGCTCGGCGGGTACGTCTCGACGGCGTACGCGAATCGCCACCCCGAGAAGGTCGACGGGCTCGTGCTCGCGGGCTCCAGCGCTAACCCGGTCGGGAGGACGGATCTCCTCACCCGGGCGGTCGGCAGCGTCTCCCGTCTCGCGACCAGAAGCGATCTCGTCGAGCGCGGCGTCCAGCGAGCCGGCAAGCGCTGGGTCCGCAAGCGTGACCTGTCCGAGGGGACGAAAGAGGAGATCATCGACTCCGGGATCTACCCCAGACAGTTCGGGGAGGCCGGGCCCGACCTCCGCGGGACGGATTTCCGAAGCGCGCTCGCGTCCTACCCCGGACCGACGCTCGTTCTCAACGGGGAACGGGACCTGATCATGCGACGCGGCGAGGACGACCACGCCGCGGCCGGTCAGGACTCCTACACCGCCGTGATCGACGGCGTCGGCCATATCAGCAACCTCCATCGTCCGGAGGCGTTCACCGACGCCATACGCCAGTTCGAACGGAAAGCGGTGTCCGGCCGGGACGACGCCGCCTGAGGATGACGAGGACCGCTTCTACGCCGTCGAAGACCCGCCGAGACGCGTCTCTCGGCCCGCCTCGGGATGGAGGAAACGACGACCGCGCCCTGCAGTTACGAACGACAGAAAACGTGCACGACTTTCTATCACTGTATACAGCTGTTGGTACTGTCTTCATTTCATAGTCAGAATAGATGAAGCATCTGCTATGTAGGACTGCATACTGAATACGGTATTCTGGTTGGAGCTACTTGCAAAGAAGAACACTGATTCGCTCTGTAGACCCTTTCCTGGATCATCCGGACGTGATGAACCCCATTGAAACGAAAATAACGATCATAATAAGCGCGCTCCCTCCGAGCACTTGACCGATCCGTAGGTATCGTTGAGTATTCTGATATACTCTTCCAGTGACAACACCAAAAGAGGTGATGAGAACACCTAGGCAAACTGCAGTCACTAAACTAATCCACAGGACGATCTGTATATCTTGAAGATTAGGATCTAAGAACCAATGAATATACAGAGTGTGAATGGCCCAGACTGCAGCAAAGATTCCCGCTGCCACTTCCCATTTTGAGCGAGGATTGAACCAATTCATACGTATAAATACATTCTACAAGCTAAATATGTTTCGCACAAAACACTATCACATATTTTTAAAAGTTCGGAAACCGGAGAACCAACAAGAATCTTTCCTATAATATGTGTTTGTTAGTAGATTTCTTAGTTCAGGTAGCGATCTATGATGAGTTCAGATCGAAACCCCGGATAACAGCTCAGCGCTTTTTGGAGATAGTTGATCAGAGGTTGAGTACGTTACTTGGATAACGGCGGTCGTGCTTGCAAGCGGATAGCAGCAGCTCTCCGATAGCGACATTTATTCTCGACATTTATCGGAAATTAGAAAAGCCATAAGATTTCTTATCCATTTTAGCGGCGGAAAGTAGCTGACTCTGCGAGTAGGGAGGATAATTTCTGGAAGGTCGTTCCTGTTATTCAGGGGATTCGCAACTACTGCGTTCCGATTCGATATCGTCGCATAAGGTTTATCTCTCGTCCGGCAGGGGATCCCCTCCCGAATCGGGAACAGGGGTCACCAGGTCTCGATGGTTCCGCCGTGGAGGTCCTCGACACAGCCCTCGCAGTCGGGGTGGCCCGCCTCGAAACAGGTCGGGCGGTCCTCGGCGTCGAGCGCGACGGCGCGCCTCTCCGCGTGGCGCCGACAGACGATCCGCGCACGACCGGACTCGTCGCGCGGGACGTCGATCTCGGGGCCGGAGTCGCGGCCGTCGCGGTAGGAGCTGCGGGCCTCCTCGTACTGCCGGCCCGCCTCCCGGAGCTTCGAGCGCAGGAAACGGCTCATCCGTCGGTCGACCATACCGTCCGATAGCGTGGCGCTACACAAAGTCCCGTCGCCCCGATGCCGGCGGAGGGTCCTGCACCCACAGTGAAGTGAGTGGACGACCAATCGAGGAGTGGGACATGAGCTACGAACTGCCGGAGCTTCCGTACGATTACGACGCGCTCGAGCCGACGATCGACGCCCGGATCATGGAGCTGCATCACTCCGCACACCACCAGGGCTACGTCGACGGCGCGAACGCCGCGCTCGAGGAGCTCGAGGAGATGCGCGAATCTGGCGATTTCGAGGGAATCAAGCACGTAAAGCGCGATCTCTCCTTTAACCTCTCGGGACACGTCAACCACGCCATCTTCTGGGAGAACATGAGCCCCGACGGCGGCGGCGAGCCCGGCGGCGAACTCGCGGACGCCATCGCGGACGATTTCGGCTCGTTCGAGGCGTTCCGGAGCGAGTTCTCGGCAGCGGCGGAGGCCGTCGAGAGCAACGGCTGGGCCTGGCTGTTCTACGAACCGGTCGCCGACCAGTTGATCGTCGGCCAGGTCGAGAGCCAGAACCGCCTCGCCCACCAGGGCGCGAAACCCCTGCTCGGACTGGACGTCTGGGAGCACGCCTACTACCTCCAGTACGAGAACGAGCGCGGCGAGTACGTCGATTCGTGGTGGGACGTCGTCGACTGGGACGACGTCGCCCAGCGCTACGACGACGCACGGTCCCAGGAGTAACCATGAGCCGGGACATCCCGCTCGTCGAGCTACACCGCCGACGGGTGCTCCAGGGGCTCGGCCTCGCGGGCGCCGGCGCGGGCGCGCTACTCGGTACCCAGGGCGTCGGCGCGGACGATCGCGACAAGGACGAGGAAACGGAGTCGGACGTCGATCTCGAGGGCGCGTACGGCGGCGGGGAGTACACGCTGCCCGAACTGCCCTACGACTACGACGCCCTGGAACCCGCGATCGACGCCCGGATCATGGAGCTGCACCACTCCGCACACCACCAGGGCTACGTCGACGGGACGAACGCCGCGCTCGACGAGCTCGAGGGGATGCGCGAGGCCGACGACTACGAGGGGATCAAGCGCGCGAAACGCGACCTCTCCTTTAACCTCTCGGGGCACGTCAACCACGCCATTTTCTGGGAGAACATGGATCCGGAGGGCGGCGGCGAACCCGAGGGGAAGCTCTGTGACCGCCTGATCGAGGACTTCGGTTCGGTCAGCGCCTTCCGCGAGGAGTTCTCGGCGGCCGCCGAGGCCGTCGAGAGCAACGGCTGGGCCTGGCTGTTCTACGAGCCGCTCGCCGACCAGTTGATCGTCGGCCAGGTCGAGAGCCAGAACCGCCTCGAACATCAGGACGCGACGCCGCTTCTGGGGCTGGACGTCTGGGAGCACGCCTACTACCTCCAGTACGAGAACCGACGGGGGGAGTACGTCGACTCGTGGTGGGACGTCGTCGACTGGGACGACGTCGCCCAGCGCTACGAGGCGGCGCTGTCGTACTGGTAGACCACTTTCACCCCGCTCGCGGAACTTTTTATACCATCGGGCACCAACAGCGGTATGTCTCCCATTGAAAACGAAGCGGAGACAGTGAGACCATGACAGACCTGCGACAGCACGCGGAAAGCATAGCGGACCAGTTCTCCGAACATCTCGACGTCAGTACCGACGAGGTCGAGTCCCGGCTCGAAACGCTCGTCACCGAGTACAAGATCCCCGCGGAGGAGGCGCGCCGGAGCGTCACGAACCACTACCTCGACGAGGCGGGATTGGATCGTGACTCGCTTGGCGGCGGCTCGAACGACGACGTCCAGCTCGCGGAGGTCGACGCCGCCGAACAGTGGGTCGACCTCACCGCGAAGGTCGTCGACCTCTGGGAGCCCCGAAGCGACTCGATCGCCCAAGTGGGGCTGCTGGGCGATCCGTCGGGCACCCTGAAGTTCACCAAGTGGGCCAAATCCGACCTCCCCGAGCTCGAGGAGGACGGCGTCTACCGGCTCGAGAACGTCGTCACCGACGAGTACGAGGGTCGGTTCTCGGTGAAGCTCAACCGCACGACCACGATCACCGAGCTCGACGAGGAGCTCGAGGTCGGCAACGACGAGAGCGAGATCGAGGGCGCGTTCGTCGACGTCCAGTCGGGCTCGGGGCTGATCAAGCGCTGCCCCGAGGAGGGCTGCACCCGCGTCCTCCAGAACGGCCGGTGTTCCGAACACGGCGAGGTCGAGGGCGAGTTCGACCTCCGGATCAAGGGCGTCCTCGACGACGGCCGCGAGGTCCAGGAGGTAATCTTCGACCAGGAGGCCACCGAGGAGGTCGCCGGGATCGGCCTGGAGGAGGCAAAGCAGATGGCGATGGACGCGCTCGATACGACGGTCGTCGCCGACGAGATCCGCGGCGAACTCCTCGGACGGTACTACCGGGTTCGCGGCCCGACGTTCGGGCGCTACGTGCTCGCCGACGCGGTCGAGGAGCTCGGCGCGCCGACCGATCCCGAGGAGACGCTGATCAAAGCGAGGTCGATCTAAATGAGCCAAGCACCCACCCGCGAGCTCGCCCAGCGCGTGTTCGCGAGCGAGTTCAACGACGCCGGCTACACGTTCAAGGAGAGCGACGACGAGCGCGCGCCGCTGTACGCGTTGCTCCCGACGGGCGCGCGCGCGAACCGCGTGTTCATCGTCGGCACGCTGACCGAGAAGAGCGACGTCGGCGAGGACAGCGAGTACTGGCAGGGTCGGATCGTCGATCCCACTGGTACCTTCTTCGTCTACGCCGGCCAGTACCAGCCCGAGGCCGCGAACTTCCTGCGGGAGGCCGAGCCACCGGCGTACGTCTCGATCGTCGGCAAGCCCCGGACCTACGAGACCGACGAGGGCGACGTCAACGTCTCGGTCCGTCCGGAGTCGATCACCGAGGTCGACGTCGGGACGCGGGACCGCTGGGTCGTCGAGACCGCGGAACGGACCATCGAACGCATCGAGGCGTTCGACGACGAGGCCAACGAGTACGCCTCGATGGCCCGCGAGGAGTACGACCTCCCGGTCAAGAACTACCAGCGTGACCTGCTCTCGGCGCTCGAAAGCGTCGAGGACGGCGAGAGCGAAGGCGAGGCCGAAGAGGAAGAGGCGACCGAGCCCACGGCCTGACGAACCGCCGTTTTCGACCGATCACGGCCATACGGGCCGTTCGAGCAGTTCACTGACCGCCCGATAGCGGACGCTTCGACATGAGATCGGACCCGAACCAGCGACGAGCACGTACCGACCCCGACCGGGAGGCCTCGCCCAGCGGCGGCTGGCGGGCAGTGTACGCCGCGATGGGGATCTCGCCGGACGGGGCCACGGAGAGCCAGCGGACGGAGGAGGAACGACGCCGGACCGACAGTCAGGATTCGCCGACGCCGGAGCCCGTTGAGGGGACGCGCGAGACCCCGGCGAGACCGTAGGCGACCGGCGTCTGACAAACCCTTAAGTATTCTGCGAGGCGAAATGGGGGCGAATGGGCAACAAGAACAAGACCATCTCCTTTCGCGTCAACGAGGACGTCTTCGAGACGCTGCGCGAGATCGCCGAGGAGCGCGACATCTCGCTGTCGGCCGTGTTCCGCGACTACGTCGATACGCTGGTTGCCCACGACGGCCAAGTCCAGGTGGTCCCCGAGCACGAGGCCGACGCAGACGCGACTGAGGAGTTCCCGCCGCGCGTCGAGGTGCCGAAGAGCTTCGTTCGCGAACACGAGCGCCTCGAGCTCGAGGCCGAACACCTGCGCGACCAGCTCGACGAACATAAACGCTACATCACACAGCTCCGCCAGCAGCTCGACGACGGCGAGGAGATCGAGGAGGTCGTCCACCTAGAGGAGCTCGATCGCGAGAACGGGAAAAGCGAGGCCGAGGACACTTACAGGCTGGGTTAACCCGAGAGTTCGCGTTTCTTCGAGCCGGCCGAGCGCTCGACCTCGTCGTTGCTCTCGACGCTCGCGAGCGCCTCGACCGCTTCGAGGGTGCGGACCGAGTCGTCGAGGAAGGAGAGCACGTCGCCCGGATAGGCATAGACCATGTAGTCGTCGGTCATCACGTCGACGATCGCCTCGGGGCCCAGACCCTCCGCCCGGAGCTCGAGGAGATACCGCATGAACTTCTGCTCGGGGTGCCCGCAGTAGGGATTGGTGTCGCAGTCGCAGTCGAGGAAGTCCTGCGTGAAGTCAAGCACCCGCTCGCGGGAGGTCTCGTCGAGCTTCTCCAGTCCTTCGCCCTGGAAGAGCAGGTCGAGCGTCGCGCCCTTGAACGCCCCCTTCGGGATCGAGGTCTCGAGCTGGGAGGCGAGCTGGCGGTGGTTCTTCACGTAGATCTTGTCGGTGATGGCCACTGAGCACTGGTACGCCATCGTGGAGAAAAAGCGTTCGGAAGTCGTAACGTATTTTATCCACAGGGCGATTACGGACGTGTGTGTCCGGGTTGGGGTAGTGGACTATCCTTCAGCCTTGTGGAGGCTGAGACGCGGGTTCAATTCTCGCACCTGGACCTTTTCGGGACGAACGGACGTGAGGAGCGAAAAGTCAAACGAAGAGAATCGAAGCAGGGAGTGAAGCGAGCGGAGCGAGCGAAACGACCGAGGTTCAATTCTCGCATCTGGACCTTCTTCCGAGCGATAGTTCGTGAGCGCGCGCTTTCGGTAGAGAGCACCGCGAACGAACGCTGAAGCGGGGACGTGCAACGCCGCGTGGGCCCATCGGCCGACGACGATCGAGGCCTCTCCGTCTTTCGGTTTCGTGGTGCTCATACGGATCCGTCCCCTACCGTCGGTATGGTGGTGGAATCGGCCCCACACGCGGTTCTGCTCGTTCTCGCGCTCTCCTTGCTGATCAGTCGGATCGGGGCGGTCGCGTTCGAGATGACCGGCCTCTCGCCCGACATCGCCTCCTTCCAGGCCAGGTCGGCGCTGTCGGGGGCGGGCTATACGACCGACGAGGCCGAACGGGTCGTCGCGACGCCGGGCAGGCGGCGGATCGCGAGCACGCTCATCCTGCTCGGCAACGTCGGGGTCGTGAGCGGGATCGGCGCGTTCGTCCTGACGTTCACGAACGGTGGCGGCGACCTGGTGACGCTCGCGTACCTGTTCGGCGGCTCCGTCGTGATACTCGGGTTCGCGCGGAGCCGCTGGCTCAACAAGGCGGTGACGCCGATGATCGAGTGGGCGCTCAGCCGCACGACGGACCTCGAGCTCCGCGACTACACGCGGATGCTCGGCCTCCAGGGCGATTACCGGGTCTCCGAGGTCGATATCCAGTCGGGGACGTGGCTCACCGGCGGGACGCTCCGCGATCTGGACCTCTTCTCGGAAGGGGTGCAGGTGCTGGCCGTCGACAAGGCCGACGGGCCGTACGTCGGCGCGCCGGGACCCGACACCGAGATCGAAGCCGGCGATACGGTCGTCCTCTACGGGAAGGACCACCGGTTACAGGAGCTATCGACCCGCAGGCTGGGGGACGAGCAGGCCCACCAGGACGCGATCGCCGACCACGAGCGCCACCTCGAATCGCAGGTTCGTCAACTGGAAGGATAGGTTGGCCCCCGAAGCGACGGGAGCCCTCGTCGACCGGCGACGTCCCTGGCCGGTGGCTCTTCTGGATATCGTGCGAGAACGGACGGGAAAACGGCTTACTCCGAGGGGTCGTTGCCACGCTGGAACAGGTAGGTCATCTCCCACAGCGCCGACTCGAAGTCCTCCTCGCCCGCGGCGTTCTCGAGCTGACGGTACAGCGTGTCGGAGACGGTGATCTCTGGCATCACCTCACTATACAGACGCTTGCCATAAGAAGTTACTGCGATTCGGAATCGAGTTAATAGTTCGGAGCAGTGCTATCATACCCCTCTGAATTCTTATATAGAACTGCAAACAACATACTACTGTTCATTATGGCAATGCGACGATACCCCTTCGAGGAGATGGAACGGATGATGGAACAGATGCGCCGCTCGATGTGGGAGGGCTGGGACGGCCGCCCGTCGCTCGGGGCCGGCGAGCACAGCGACATCAACCTCAGCCTCGAGACTGGCGAGGAGGGCTACGTGGTCCTCGCGGACATGCCCGGCTTCGAGCGCGAGGAGATCGACCTCCGGTTCGAGGACGGTGCCCTCTCGATCGGGGCGACCCACGAGACCAGCGAGGACGACGGCGCCACGACCCGACGCCACAGCCGCCGCGTCCACGGGCAGCTGGCGGTACCCGGCGACGTGATCGAGGAGGAGATCGGCGCCAGCTACCGCAACGGGGTGCTCGAGATCCACCTCCCGACCCGCGAGGAGGCCGACGACGAGGACGACGGAACGCGCATCGACATCGACTGAATCGGGTTTTTCGTACTCAGTGGTCCCAGCGGCTCTCGGAGTTCGAGTCGCGGTCGCGCGAGCCCATCGAGCGATCGGTCCCGCCCCGGTCGATCCGATCGGGGTCGCGCTCGTCGGCGGCCCGTTTCGCGGTCTCGATCGACCCGCTGGATTTGATGATGTTGAGCGCGGTCATCAGGTCGGTCCGCGAGATCAGGCCGACCAGATCGTCTTCCTGCACCACGAGCAGCCGGCCGATCCCGCCCTGTTGCATCCGGTTGAGCGCGTCCATCGCCTCGGCGTCGGGCCCGATGGTCTCGAGTTCGGTCGTCATCACGTCCTCGACGGTGAAGGCGTCGCGCTCGACGGCGTCGACCTGGCGGGCGTCCGAGAGGGTGACGACGCCGACAAGCCGGTCGTTCTCCATCACCGGGTAGCCGGTGTGGCGCTCGGAGAACATCCGCTCGAGGAGGTCGGCGATCGAGGTGTCGGGCGAGACGGTGTGGACGTCCCCCTCGGCGGTCATGATGTCGTCGACCCGGACCCCCTCGAAGGCCGCCTTCATGACGGTCTGTTGTGCCTCGCCCGAGGCAGCGATGTAGACGAAGAAGGCGAGCGCGATCAGGATGACGTTGAACTGCAGCAGGCCGAACAGTCCCATGAACAGCGCGAAGAGCTTGCCGACCTCGGCGGCGATCTGGGTCGCGCGCGCGAACGGGCGATTGCGCGCGAGCAGCGCCCGGAGGACGCGCCCGCCGTCCATCGGGAACGCCGGCAGCATGTTGAAGACCGCGAGCACGACGTTCAGCAGTGCCAGATAGGCGAGCACGAAGACGACGCCGTCGAGGCTCGCGGGAACGACGAACAACAGGAGATAGGAGCCGATCCCGACGGCGACGCTGACGATCGGGCCGGCGATGGCGATGGCGAACTCCTGTTTCCAGTCCTCGGGCTGGTCGGTGAGCTGGGCGAGCCCGCCAAGCAGCCACAGCGTGATCGAGTCGATGGGGTAGCCGTAGCGGACGGCCACCAGCGAGTGGCCCAGCTCGTGGAGGACGACGCCGCCGAACAGACCGATCGCCGCGGTGAGCCCGAGGATCCACGGTCGGTAGCCGGCCGTAAGCGCCGCGGTATCGAGGGTCGTCCCGAAGAGGGCGTTCAGCGGACCGACGAGCAGCTCTATCTGAGCGCCGATCAGCCACGCGAAGATCGGGAGGATCAGCAGAAAGGAGACGTCCAGCTTGATCGGGATCCCGAAAAGCGAGCCGATGCGAAAGCTCTTGAACATTACCGGGCGATACGGGCGGAGGACGTATAAAAGGCTTCTCGCCGGCCGACGGTCACCGATCCCAGAGCCGGCCCGCCACCCGGTCGAGGACGGACCGATCGGGTCGCCGGCGCGCGACGATCACGGACCGATCCGAACGTCGGCCGACGGCCTGCGGGACCGACCCTATGAGCCGGCGCCGGACCGGTCCGCGGCGGGTCGCCCCGAAGACGACCAAGTCGCTGTCGTCGGCCGCCTCGAGGACCGCGTCCTCGACGGAGGCCGACTCCGCGAGGCGGCTCTCGGACGGGGCCGTGAGCAGTCCAGCCGCTTCCTCGAGGACCCCACGCGAGTCGTCGCGCTCGGCGTCGGTCGCGCCGGGACCGACCACCGTCAGCAGCCTCACGGACGCGTCGTTCGCGCCCGCGATCGCGTCGGCGACCGAGGCCGCGAACGGGAGGTGCGGGCCGCCGGCGACCGGCAGCAGCACCCGCTCGACGCCGTCGGCGGTCGGGCCGATCCGCTCGACGAGCACGTCGCAGGGTGCACGCCGCAGGACGTCGTCGATGGTCGAGCCGAGGACGATCCCGTCGCGACGGGGCCGCCCGTGCCAGCCGACCAGCAGCGCGTCAGCGTCGACCTCGCGGACGAACGACCGCAGCGCGCGGCCGACATCGGTGCCGACGACCAGCCGCCCGTCGACGGGGACCGAGTCGCCGGCGACCTCCAGCGCCCGGTCGAGGATCTCGCGGCGGTCGCCCGCGTACTCCTCTCGGATCGCCTCGTCGGAGAACACCGAGAACGGGGACTCGCGGGGCTTGTGGACCACGGTGACGATCCGGACCTCGCCGTCGTTCGCGCGCGCGATGTCGACGGCGGTCCGCACGAGCTGGGACGCGTAGCTCGGGTTCCCGACGGCGACGACCAATCGATAGCCGTCGGCCCCGCCCGCGCCCTCGGATGTCGACCGGACCTCTCCCATGGTTGGTGTTATCACTCAGAGGGCAAAAGCGTTCAGTCGACGGAAAGACCGATAGGAGGGCGTTTCATAGGGAGCGACATGTCCGGAGACGTCGTCGTTCGTCGGGGCGAGACGGTCGAGTACGAGCCCGTCGAGGCCGCCGAGGGCCTCTCGAAGGGCGTCCTGCTCGACGAGAGCGATGGCGCGCCGAGCTTCGCGATGCGGCGCTTCACCCTCGCGCCCGGCGCGGAGGTGCCGAGACACACCAACGAGGTCGAGCACGAACAGTACGTCCTCGAGGGCGAGTACGTCGTCGGGATCGGCGACGAGGAACACGTCGTTTCGGCCGGCGACTCGCTTCTGATCCCCGCGGGCGTCGTCCACTGGTACAGGAACGAGGGGAGCGAGGCGGGGGCGTTCCTCTGTGCGGTCCCCAACGGCGAGGACGCGATCTCGCTGGTCGAGCCCTAAAGCGAAGTGATAGGCACAAATACCTCGCCTCCGTAGTACTGACAGTGTCAACGCAGCGCCAGCGGGTCGGGACGCTCTTCCTCCACGGAACCCGCGACGACTACCTCGCGGTGCCGCTCAGGGACGGCGAGCGGCTGTTCCAGGCCGTCCTCGAGCTGAAGGAGACGAGCGCGGGTCCGCGACCCGGGAAGTTCCGCATCAAGCGCGACTCGACCCAGGAGCCACGCAACCCCGAGGAGTTCGTCGAGTTCGCGCGCGGAGCCGATCGAATCAGGATCTCCGAGCAGACCTCGCGGGAGGGGCGCGAGGAGCTTCGGGAGATGCTCTCGGGCTACCAGCTCGACGCGCGCGTCGTCAGGACCTGTCGGCTCTGTGCATCGACGGGGCGGTTCTCGCCGATTACGGGCGAGACGGCGATCGAGACGGGCCGGGAACAGATCTGTCCGGACTGTGCCTTCGTCGAGCTCGAACGCGAGCTCTCGTACGCGGGTGGGGTCACCGGCGCGGCCGAGGACCGACTGAAGGACCTGCTGCTGGAGGTCCAGGACCTCGAACGGATCACGAACCTGCTGCAGGGCGAGCTCGACCCCGACCTCACGAAGTTCGACGAGATCAGCGCCACGACCGACGAGGTCAACCCGGTGCCCGTCTCCTCGCTCGATCTCCATCCGGAGCTGCAGGGCCTACTGGAGGGACGGTTCGACGACCTGCTGCCGGTCCAGAGCCTCGCCGCCGAGAACGGCCTCTTCGAGGGCCGGGACCAGCTCGTCGTCTCGGCGACCGCGACGGGCAAGACCCTCGTCGGCGAGATGACGGGGATCGACCGCGTACTGAAGGGCGAGGGGAAGATGCTCTTTCTCGTCCCGCTGGTGGCGCTCGCGAACCAGAAACACGAGGACTTCCGCGACGAGTACGGCGACCTCGCGAACGTCACCCTGCGGGTCGGCGCGAGCCGCGTCCGGGACGACGGCAACCGGTTCGACCCGAACGCGGACGTGATCGTCGGCACCTACGAGGGGATCGACCACGCGCTGCGCACCGGGCGGGACCTGGGCGACATCGCCACGGTCGTCATCGACGAGGTCCACACCCTCAAGGAGGACGAGCGGGGCCACCGCCTCGACGGGCTGATCGCCCGGCTGAAGGACTACTGCGAGCAGCGCGCGGGCAGGCGAGCGGGCTACGGAGGTGCCCAATGGGTCTACCTCTCCGCGACCGTCGGCAACCCCGAGTGGCTCGCGCGAAAGCTCGAGGCGCGCCTCATCGAGTTCGAGGAGCGGCCCATCCCGATCGAGCGCCACCTCACCTTCGCGGGCGGCGACGAGAAACCGCGCATCGAGAACCGGCTCGTGAAACGCGAGTTCGACCGGGAGTCCTCGAAGGGGTATCGCGGCCAGACGATAATCTTCACCAACTCCCGGCGGCGCTGTCACGAGATCAGCCGGAAGATCGAGTACGACGCCGCGCCGTATCACGCGGGCCTCGACTACGGGCAGCGAAAGAAGGTCGAGCGTCGATTCGCCGACCAGGAGCTCTCGGCGGTCGTGACGACCGCGGCGCTCGCGGCGGGGGTGGACTTCCCCGCCTCGCAGGTGATCTTCGACTCGCTGGCGATGGGCATCGAGTGGCTCTCGGTCCAGGAGTTCCACCAGATGCTCGGGCGGGCGGGCCGGCCCGACTACCACGACCGCGGGACGGTCTACCTGCTGGTCGAGCCCGACTGCTCCTATCACAACAGCATGGAGGGCACCGAGGACGAGATCGCGTTCAAGCTCCTGAAGGACGAGATGGAACCGGTCCGCACCCACTACGACGAGTCGGCGGCGATCGAGGAGACGCTCGCGAACGTGGTCGTCGGCGGCAAGCGCGCGAAATCGCTCAACGACCGGATGATCGGCGAGATACCGACCACCCACGCGATCGGCAAGCTGCTGGAGTACGAGTTCATCGACGGGCTCGACCCCACGCCGCTGGGCCGGGCCGTCACGCGACACTTCCTCGCGCCCGACGAGGCGTTCAAGATCCTCGACGGGATCCGCAAGGGCGAGGACCCCCTGGACATCGTCGCGACGATGGAGCTCCACGGCGAGGAGTGAACGCGAAGCTACGGCCGGGACCAGTCGACTCGCTCGCCACGCACGGGCTCGGCCTCGCTGCGCCGTCCCTCCGCGAACAGCAGCGTGAGCACTGCGAGGAGGACACCGATCCAACAGACCGCCAGGAACAACCACATCTCAGTGGCCCTCCGTTCGAGCGCGATCGATCGGTCGACCGTCGTGTCCGGGCATCATCCGTGAGGACGGTCCCCACTTACTTAAACGAATATATGAGCTGTATTTTGGGTGCGGTAGCGTTCCGAACCGGTACGGAACGGTACGGAGCGGTACGGAGTCAGATCGCGACGGGCGTGAATGCGATCCCCAGATAGGCGAGCAGGACGACGAGCACGGCCCCTGGGACGCCGCCGATCGCGACGATCAGGAGGACGAACGGGGTGATCTCGACGCCGAAGCCGAACATCGACGCGAGGATGAGGGCGAGAAGGCCGACGACCGCGTTGACGATGAAGGGGCGTACGGTGTGGATGACGCGGTACGAACCCAGCAGGAGGACGACGACGGCGACGAGGACCGCGACTTCGAGTCCAGTGACCATGCGACGGATAGGAGCGCCGGCGGTAAGAACGAAACGTTTTCGTCCTCGCCGACCGAAACCGGGTGTACGGGACCGTGGGGTAGCTTGGTATCCTTGCGGCCTTGGGTGCCGTTGACCCCGGTTCAAATCCGGGCGGTCCCATCGCGGTTCTACGGGAGGCGAACGTGGCGAGCGGCTCGCTCGTCCGCCCGGCTCCGGAGGCAGGAGAACGCGGTGGATGAGCGGAGTTCCAACTCGGTTCCCTGACGGTCGTACATCGGTTCCGTGCAGCAAATTTCAGGAAATGATAAAGACATATATCGGATAAGCTACGATGACGGACGAGGTACCCGGAGAATGAGCGCCAGGGATACGGAAACGGCGGCGACGCAGGACGTGGCCCGCGAGGACGGTGTCTATCGAACCAGCCACGACGAGGAGACGGGGCCGCTGTCGACGACGGTCGTTCTGGCGGTCTCTGAGGCCGCCGGGGCCGATCCGTCGGAGTTCCAGCTGTACACCTACGTCGATCCGGACTCGTTGGACGCGCTGTTCGACCCCACGACCGGAGCGGGCCGGGAGACCTACGTGGAGTTCGTCGCCCTCGAACACCGAGTGACGGTCTACGGATCGGGGGAGATCGAGGTCCAACCGGTCGGCTTCGAGTCATAGGCGCGGCTCGGTCGGGAGCGCGGCGGGCGAATGAGAGGTCATTTAGTGGCGGGCAACCAACAGTGAACAATGGCAACGGCAACCGTACAGCGGCGCGCGAGGAACCGACCACTGGCGGCCGCGATGGTGCTCACGGCGCTTGGCTACGCGCTCGTCATCGGGACCTTCGCCGGCGTCGTCCCGCTGTACCCCGACATCGGCGAACCGGGTGTCGACCTGCTCTCGCACGCGATCGCGATCGTCAACACGGTGACGACCGTCTCGCTCGTGCTCGGCTGGTACTGGATCCGCAAGGGCGAGGTCGGGAAACACAGGAACGCGATGGTGCTGTCGTTCGCCCTGATCGTGCTGTTCCTCCTGCTGTACCTCCCGAAGGTCGGTGGCGGCGGCGAGAAACACTTCGTCCTCGCCAGCCAGTACGCCTGGGTGCCGCTGTGGGACTGGATCCAGCCCGCCTACCTGATCATGCTCGCGATCCACATCGTCCTCTCGGTGCTCGCGGTGCCGCTCGTGCTCTACGCGATCGTCCTCGGGCTCACTCACACCCCGACCGAGCTGGCGGAAACCTCCCACGCACGGGTCGGCCAGATCGCCGCCGGATCGTGGATCCTCAGCCTAGTCCTCGGCGTCGTCACTTACGTCATGCTCAACCACCTCTACGCCGCGGAGTTCGCCCCGGCCTGATCGGGCGGGATACGAGTCCCCGATGGTTCGCGTCCTTCACAGGGCTCATGGTGATCGGAGAGGAAGACAACCGATCGCCGGTCCCACGACGTCGTCCGAGCTACACCAATAACGAGACGATCCCCAGCACGATACAGGCGGTGCTGAACCACCGGGTTCGCGCCAGCGAGAGCCACCGTACGTCCCACGCGTTCGCGAGGATGGTCACGAGTGCGAGCACGAAGAAGGTCAGCGACGCTTCGAAGACCGTCACGCCATCCTCCTCCCTATCGCCGAAGAGCGTCCGCTCACGAGCGTCGATAGGCGATCCAGCCACTTTGTTATAGATCTCCTAACCACGATAGAAACGTCAGACGATGGTTCGACGGAGGCCCACGTCCGGTTCGGCGGCCGGCACGGATCGGCTCGGCCCCGTTCCGGAGCGAACCTCCGTTCGCCCGCGGCGAGGGGATTATTCGGTTCGTAAAGCCGGTTAACCGCCGGCAAAGCGGGGAAACCGAGAGCGGCGTTCGGAGGGGAAGCCGTAGAGTAATGAAGATGGCCGACGACGGGCCGATATGAGTCTCTTCGGAACGAGTGGCATCCGCGGACCGGTCGGCGACGTCGTAACCGGCGAGCTCGCGCTCTCGGTCGGTCGGGCCGTCGCGACCGACGCCGATCGGATCGTCGTGGGCCGCGATCCCCGCGAGAGCGGCGAGTGGCTCCTCGAGGCCGTCAGCGCGGGCGCACGCGAGTGTGGCGCGGACGTCCTCGACGCGGGCATGGTAGCGACGCCGACGCTCGCGCGGGCGGTGGGTCGGGAGGGCGCCGAGGCAGGGGTCGTCGTGACCGCCTCGCACAACCCGCCCGAGGACAACGGGCTGAAGCTCTGGAACCCCTCGGGACAGGCGTTCGAGGCCGCCCAGGCCGATCGGATCGAAAAGCGGATCACGAGCGGGGAGTACGAGCTCGGGAACTGGGATGAGGGCGGCGGTCGGGCCGTCCTCGAGGACGCGAACGAGCGCCACGTCGAGGAGCTCATGGCCGCGGTCGAGCCCGGCTCGCTCGAGGGGCTCTCGGTGGTCGTCGATCTGGGCAATGGCGCCGGCGGGGTGACGATCGACGCGCTCGAACGGCTGGGCTGTACGGTCGAAGCGATGCACGCCGAGCCCGACGGCAGCTTTCCCAACCGGCCCTCCGAGCCGACCGCGGAGAACTGCAAGGCGCTCTGCGGGCGGGTCGCGGAGACCGACGCGGACCTGGGGATCGCCCACGACGGCGACGCCGACCGCATGATGGCCGTCGACGAGACGGGCCGGTTCGTCCCCAAGGACGTGCTGCTCGCGCTGTTCGCGCGCGAGGCCGCAAGCGAGGGGACCCGCGTCGCGGTCCCGGTCGACACGAGCCTCGTCGTCGAGGACGAGCTCGCGAAGCTCGGCGCGTCGGTCACCCACACCCGCGTGGGTGACGTCCACGTCGCCGAACGCACGACCGAGCCCGACGTGGTCTTCGGCGGCGAGCCCAGCGGGGCGTGGATCTGGCCCGACGAGACGCTCTGTCCCGACGGTCCGCTCGCGGCCTGCAAGCTCGCGGCCACCGTGGCCGAGACGCCGCTCTCCGAGCGCGTCGACAGCGTGGTCTCGCCGCACCTGCTTCGCGAGAACGTCGAAACCGAGCACAAGGAGGCCGTGATGGAGCGCGTCGCGACGGCCGTTCCCGAGACCTATCCCGATGCCGACCTGCTGACGATCGACGGCGTCCGTGTCGGCTTCTCCGACGGCTGGTTCCTGCTGCGAGCCAGCGGGACCCAGCCGCTGATCCGGGTGACCGCCGAGTCCCGCGACCAGGACCGAGCCGAGGAGCTACGGTCGGTCGCGACAGGGCTGCTCGATGACGCCGTAGAGTCCGTGTGAACGCTGCTCGTGGGTGGAAGGGGATCGCCATGCATTAACCGGCAGATAACAAAGCCCGCAAGCAGGAAACGATTCGACAATGCAAACCGTGATCCTCGCGGCGGGTCAAGGAACCCGCCTTCGTCCCCTGACGGAGTCGATACCGAAGCCGATGTTATCGGTCGCCGGCCGGCCGATCGCCGCCCACGTCGCCGACGCGGCGGTCGCCGGCGGCGCCGACGAGCTGATCTTCGTCACGGGCTACATGGGCGACGTCGTCGAGGAGTACTTCGGCGAGACCTACCGCGGGGTGCCGGTCAGTTATGCCACCCAGGAGGAGCAGCTGGGGACGGCCCACGCCGTCCGGGCGGCACGCGAGCACATCGACGAGGCGTTCGCCGTCATCAACGGCGACAACCTCTACGACCCCGAGAGCATCGCCGAGTTGTTCGCGAACGCCCCCGCTATCGGTGCCTTCGAGGTCGACGATCCCTCGAACTACGGCGTTCTCTCGACGTCGGACGGACGGGTGACCGACATCATCGAGAAGCCCGAGGAGCCGCCGACGAACCTCGCGAACGCGGGCGTCTACCTGTTCCCGCCGGAGGCGAAAGCCCACCTCGACGTGCCGATGAGCGAGCGGGGCGAACACGAGCTCACCGACGTCCTCGCACGCGTCATCGAGGACCACGACGTTACGCCCGTCGAGGTCGAACGCTGGATGGACGTCGGGCGCCCGTGGGAACTGCTCGAGGCCAACGAACTCCTCTTGGGCGAGGAAGGACGCCGGCTCGACGGCGAGGTCGACGCCGACGCGACCCTCGAGGGCCGGGTCGTCGTCGAGGAGGGCGCGTCGATCGGACCGGGCGTGACGATCGAGGGACCGGCCTACATCGGCCCCGACTGCGAGATCGGCCCGAACGCCTACGTCCGCGGGGCGACCCTGCTCGAGGGCGACGTCCACATCGGACAGGCGGTCGAGATCAAGAACAGCGTGATCATGCAGGGGACGAACGTCCCGCATCTCTCCTACGTCGGCGACAGCGTCCTCGGGCGGGACGTGAACCTCGGCGCGGGGACGAACGTCGCGAACCTGCGCCACGACGGCGACGACGTGGAGCTCACCGTCAAAGGCGACCGGGTCTCGACCGGCCGGCGGAAGTTCGGCGTCGTGGTCGGCCACGGCGCGAAGACGGCGATCAACACGAGCCTCGCGCCCGGCGTGACTCTCTCGGGGGACGCGACCACGGCGCCCGGCGAAGCGGTACTGCGCGATCGGTGAGCCGAGCCAGGACGTTGATAACGCTGGCCGTCATCCCGTAATAAAATAGTAAATGAAACGTACACTCGTTACGGCGTTTATCTCCATCGCCGGCGCGAACGTCGCCGTCGCGATGCTCGGTGCGGTGATGACGCCGATCCTCGTGCGTATCCTCGGCCCCGAGGGCTACGGGACGTACGCGACCGTGATGTCGGTCTTCGCCCTCCTGATGATCGTCGTGAGCTCGGGCGTCGACAGCGGGACCCGCAAGTACCTCGCCGAGGACCGCGACGAGGAGGACTGGCACGACAACGTCTTCGGCTACTACTTCCGGATCGCGACGGTGCTCGCGCTGGCCGCGAGCGCGCTGTTGCTCGCGTCGGTCCAGATCGGCCTGGTCGATCGCTACCCCGGCGAGGAGTACGCCTTCTTCTTCCTGCTGTTGGCGCTGGTGACGATCATGGCCCAGATGCGCGAGTACGCCCATCGCTCGCTGCTGGGCCTGAAGCTCGAACACATCTCCGAGCCGCTGTTCGTCGTACAGAAGGTGTTCTTCTTCACGTTCGCGATCTCGCTCGCCTACCTCGGTTACGGGGTTTCGGGCGTTCTCGCGGGCCACATCATCGCCGACGCGCTCACCAGTCTGATCGGCTTCTTCTTCCTCGCGCGCGAGATCTCGATGCGTTCGGTCTTCGAGCGGACCCCCGAATCGTTCCCCCGGCGGGAGCTTCTCAACTTCAACAACCTCTCGATCGTCTACATCCTCTTTCTGACCTCGCTGTATCACGTCGACGTGCTGATGCTGCAGGCGTTCACGGACGAGGCACAGGTCGGCTACTACAAGGCCGCACTCGTGCTCGCGGAGTTCCTCTGGCTCGCGCCCAAGGCGGTCCAGTCGGTGATGATCCAGTCGGCCTCGGAGCTGTGGCACCGCGATCAGGTCGAGCAGATCACCTCGCTGGCCTCGAAGGCGACCCGCTATACGCTGTTGCTGACGGCGTTGATGGCCGTCGGGATCGCCGTACTGGCCGCGGAGTTCGTCCCGCGGTACTACGGGGCCGAGTTCGGCCCGACGATCGCACCGCTGCTCCTGTTGTTGCCGGGCACCGTCGGCTTCGCCGTCGCCCGGCCGATCCTCTCGGTGAGCCACGCCCGCGGGGACATGCGGGTCATGATCCTCGCGACCGGGGCGGCGGCGGCGATGAACCTGCTGTTGAACCTGACGCTGATCCCCCAGTTCGGGATCGAGGGGGCGGCGATCGCGACCTCGCTTGGCTACCTCTCGCTTCCGGTGTTCCATCTCTGGGGCGCGCGCGCGATCGGCTACAACCCGTTGGGGGACATCCGGCCGATCCGCGTCTCGATCACCGTCGCGGCCACCGGCGTGATGCTCGTCGCGCTGGCGATCGGGATCGACGCGCTGATCGAGGCGCCGCTCGTGACTCTCGGGCTCCCGCTGATCGACACGGCGCTGCCGGTCGACGCCCCCCTGATCGCGTTCGTCGTGATCCCCCCGGCGGGGCTGATCGCCTACGGGATCCTGGCGCTCGCGACGAAGGCGATCGACCCCTCGGAGATCACGCGGATCCTGAGCGGGATGCCGGGTCCGCTGAGCCGATACGCGTCGACGGTCGAGCGCCTCTTCGGCGAGGGCGACGAGACCAGGAACTGACCCGCGGCTACTCGCCGAGGAACCGCTCCGAGAGGTCGCTCACCTTCCGTTCGATCGTCGTCGGTCGATCGTAGACGGGCTGGTCCTCCGTCCAGGAGAGGAGTTCGCGGACCCGTCGCTCGACCTCGGGGGTCCGCCGATCGACGCTGGCGCCGGACTGAACCGCGAGCGCCGTCTCCATCAGCGATCGATGCGAGCCGTTCCGGACGACGTTCAGCAGGAGGAGGAGCTCCTCCTGGCGGGCCTCGCCGGTCCAGAGCCCGTCCTGGGTGAGGTGTTCGCGCGGCTGGCGAAGAAAGGTCACCGGGTTGCCGCCCGCGGCCCGCCGCAGCCACCCCGAGTAGCGCTGGTTGAAGATCCGAACGGCCATCTCCTGCCAGTGGGCCGCGTACTCGTCGGGGTCGTCGAAGAGCCCCGAGAGCCGATGGAGATGCGAGAGACACTCCCGGCGCCGTGACTCCTCCTCGAGGAGTTGGATGCCCCCGTCGACCTCCTCGGTGAGGACGAGTTCGGCGGCGGCCGGCGTCGGACCGTCGAACGTGATCTCGAGCGAGAGCCCCCATTGGGCCTTCGGGCGGACCGTGTGGTCGAACAGGAAGTTCCCCAGACTGTAGAAGATCGGCGTTCCCTCGTAGCGCTCCCAGCCCTGCGGGACGTGGGGGTGGTGCCCGACGACGAGGTCGGCACCCAGTTCGGTCAGCCGCCGGAGGCGACGCTGCCACTGCACCGGCGGCAACGGGACGAACTCGACGCCCCCGTGCGCGATGAGTATCACGACCTCGGCACGCTCGTTCGCGCGCTCGATGGTGCGGTCGGCGTCGGGGTGGTCGATCCAAGCGGTGCCCGGCCGCGAGCCGGTCGCGACGCCGAACTCCCGCTGGCAGGCGTTGACGAGTGCGATCTCGGTGCCGTCGATCGTCAGGTACAGGGGGGAAAGCGCGTCCGAGCGGTCGGTTCCGACGCCGAGCGTCTCGAGGCCGGCGTCCCCGCAGGCCTCAACGGTCTCGGTGAGGCCCTCGAGGCCGTAGTCCATCGCGTGGTTGTTCGCGAGCGTCACGGCGTCGAAGCCCGTCTCACCGAGCAGCGCCGGCACTCCGGGCGCCGACTCCTTCTTCGGGCCGGCTTTCGGGATCGAGTCGTCCGCCGGGATCGGCGCCTCGAGGTTGAGGACCGAGAGGTCGCTCGAGGCGATACGGCTCCCGACGGTGTCGCCGATCGGGGACGGGCC
Organism: Halalkalicoccus tibetensis; assembly: GCF_037996645.1. Taxonomy (NCBI): domain Archaea; kingdom Methanobacteriati; phylum Methanobacteriota; class Halobacteria; order Halobacteriales; family Halalkalicoccaceae; genus Halalkalicoccus; species Halalkalicoccus tibetensis. The sequence goes on along the minus strand of NZ_JBBMXV010000003.1, from coordinate 346,921 downwards.
CGTCGGGCCGTCGTACACGAAGTCCCCGGCGACGTAGAGCGACCACGTCTCCCCGTCCGGCTCCACGAGCCGAAGGACGTCGTCGGTGGCGTCCATCTCGATACGGTGTACGGCGGTCGAGGACTTAACTGCCGCCCGTCCACGGTCGGTCGTCGATCGGGACGCGCATTACCGAACCGATAATAAAGCATCGGGGATAACAACAGTACGGTAATGTGGGCCGTTTCACGCTCGCCGCCCCCGTTCTCGACCCCGGATAAGCCACATCCGGTGATAGGACGGTTCGATCAGGTGTCCGTCCAGCGAGCGTTGCTGGTGCTTGGAGTGAGCCTCTTCGTCGTCGGACTCGCGATCACGGCGGGACTTCCGGGTGGCGACCTGACGTCGAGCCCGATCTCGGACGAGGAGGAGGGTCTCGAGGACCCGGACGAAGTCGGCGACGCGGCCGACGAGGAACCGGCGGATACGGAGGAAGGCGGAGCGGACGACGGCGGAGATGAAGCGCCGGACGACGGTGACGAGGACACGGATGGAGGGGACGGCGATGTCGACGAAACCGACGACGCCGACGATACTGACGACGCAGACGAAGCCGACGACGCTGGCGATGCTGACGATTCGGAGGACGACGACGACACCGATAACACCGATGACACCGATGACACCGACGAAACCGATCGGGCCGACGAAACCGACGATGCTGACGATGCTGACGATGCAGACGAGACCGAGGACGCTGACGATGCTGACGACGCAGACGAGACCGACGATGCCGAGGACGGCCCGATCTTCGATGACGACGCCGATGAAACCGACGACACCGACGGCGCCGATGACGTTGACGGGGCCGACGACGCGGACGATGTCGATGATGCGGAGGACGCCGATGAAACCGACGACACCGACGAAACTGACGATGACGAAGCCGAAGACGACGAAGCAGAGGACGAAGACGGCGATGACGACGACGATGGGCCGATCTTCGGCAGCTGATCCCCGGCACCCGATTTAGGGCCGAAGGCGTCCCCTCCCTCGTCGGGTTCACGGCTTCTTCCGAGACGACCTGACAAGCGGGTCGATAGCACCGACCGAGGCAGTACGCCATATCTCGGGCAAAGCGCGCCACGCGGTTCGCCACCGCACGACTCCGATCGGTCCCGAGGAACGCCGACCGTTCTCCGTTCTCAGTCTACCGTCCGAGCCTCGTCGATCGAGGGAACTCGAACGGGGGTGCGATCGTCCGACCGATGCCGCCGCGCTGGGTCGTCCCTGAGAACGTCCTTGAGTACGCTATCGGCTGAGCGATCCCGGAGAACTTAGCGGCTGCATTCAGGGAACTATGCCAGGACGGTCACTCGACGGTGACACTCTTCGCGAGGTTGCGTGGCTTGTCGATCGGCCGGCCGAGCAACCGTGCGGTGTAGTAGGAGACGAACTGGAGCTGGACGTTCGCGAGCAGCCCGACGAGATCCGGGTGGGTGTCGGGGATCGCCAGGACGTCGTCGGCGAACGACGCGGTCCGTTCGCTGGACGTGACCGCGACGATCTCCGCGCCACGGGCCTGGGCCTCCTTTGCGTTCGTGTGGGTCTTCTCGTCGTGCTTCCCGTCGAACAGTGCGAAGATCGGGGTCCCCGGCGTGACGAGTGCGAGCGGGCCGTGTTTGAGCTCGCCGGAGGCGAACCCCTCCGCGTGCTCGTAGGTGATCTCCTTGAACTTCAGCGCACCCTCGAGCGCCACGGGGTGTTGGAGGGCGTGGCCGATGAAGAAGTACGCCCCGCGGTCGTCGTACTTCTCGCTGAGGGCCTCGGCCCGGGAGGTCCGGATCACCTCCTCGATCTGGTCGGGAAGCACCGACAGCGCCTCGAGGAACTCACGGCGGTCCTCGCGGGCGATGGCGCCCTCGACCTCCTCGCGGAGCCGCTCGGCCAGCAGGACGAGCGTGACCACCTGCGAGGAGAAGGTCTTGGTGGCGGCGACGCCGATCTCCGGGCCGGCGCGGATGTACAACACCTCGTCGGCCTCGCGGGCGATCGTCGAGCCGATGACGTTCGTCACCGCGAGCGTCCGGGCGCCCGCTTCCCGCGCCGCCCTGAGCGCACCCAGGGTGTCGGCGGTCTCGCCGCTCTGGGTGACCGGGACGACGAGCGTTCCGTCGGGGTTCGGGATCCGCCCGGAGAACTCGCTGGCACGCGAAGCACGAACCGAGACGTTCGCTTCCTCGAGCAGCCGCGCGCCGTACAGCGCCGCGTGATACGACGTGCCACAGGCCACGAAGTGGACCTCGGTGACGTCCTCGAAGCAGCCCCGCGGGAAGTCCTCGAGATGGACGGCCGGCTCGTCGGGGTCGATCCGTCCGCGGATCGTGTTCGAGAGCGACTCGGGCTGGCTCTCGATCTCCTTGAGCATGTAGTGGTCGTAGCCACCCTTGCCGGTCTCCTCGGGGTCCCAGTCGACGACGTCGGTCTCGCGCGAGATCGGCTCGCCGGCCAGGTCCGTGATCGAGAGCGATCCGTCCTCGACGGTGACGACGTCGCCGTCCTCGAGGTAGATCACCTCGTCGGTGTACTCGAGGAAGGCGGGGACGTCGCTCGCCAGATAGTACGCGTCGTCGTGGATGCCGACGACGAGCGGCGAGCCCTGTCGAGCCGCGCGCACCGTCTCCTCGCCCTCGACCATCGCCGCGATGGCGTAGCTCCCCTCGAGACGGTCGATCGCCTCGCGGAACGCGGCATCGCTGTCGAGACCGTCCTCGAGGTAGTGTTCGATGAGGTGCGGAACGACCTCGGTGTCGGTGTCGCTCTCGAACGCGTAGCCGAGCCCCTCGAGCTCGGTTCGAAGCGCCTCGTAGTTGGAGATGACGCCGTTGTGAACGACCGCGACGGTGCCCGAGGCGCTCGTGTGGGGGTGGGCGTTCTCGTCGGTCGGCGGGCCGTGGGTGCTCCAGCGGGTATGGCCGATCCCCAAGACGCCCTGCGGGAGCTCCTGGGCGAACCCGTCGGTGAGATCGCTGATCTTGCCCGCGCGCTTTCGAACTACGAGGTTCGAGCCGTTCTGGATCGCGAGCCCGGCGGAGTCGTAGCCCCGATATTCGAGGTTCTTGAGTCCGGTCAGAACGGTGTCGACCGCGTTGGAGGAACCGACACAAGCGATGATGCCACACATATCAGTTCACCTCATACCGAGAGGGAGTCCGTCGGCGGGTCGTTTCGAGGGAGCCATCGTTGAATGTCATAATCGGAGGTACGTACACAGCGGGGAACACACTGTGCTTCTGTCAGATAGACCGTTCTCGTATGCATTACTATACGCAGGCTAAAGCCCATCGAACGGCGACGGACGGGTCGGCTCCGTCCGAACGAACACACGAGCAGCGGGACGACGTGGAGTGAACGGGCGGATAACGCGTCCCCGTCGGACGAGTCCGTAGACGGAACGGCACCGTCGTCTTCGGACGGGACTCGGCGGCGACCGCGATCGGCATCGTCCACCCCGTCGATCGAACTACCCCGGCGGTCCGTCGCTTGGCGTGTAGACGCCGTCCGGCGACCCGAGGAAAATGATGTTCTCCCTACCGACGGTCAGTTTCGTTATCTCGCCGTCCTCCGCCATCGCTGAGAGCAGCCGGCTGACCTTCGCCTTCGACCAGCCGGTCTCCTCGACGATCCGGGTCTGTTTCATCCGACCGTTGTTCGACGCCAACAGGCGAACGATCCGCTCCTCGTCGGTCAACGCCGGGTCCTCGAGCGCCTCGTCCGGTGGAGTGGTTTCGATCGGCGCCATCGACGCCGCGTGGGTTTGTGCTGCCGCCAACGGTTCGGGGTCGTCGGGTTCGTGAAACTGTGTCAGCGCCATACCCGCCAGCATCCCACCCAGGAGTCCGACCATCAAGGCGACCATACAGTCGGCGCCGAAGTCGAACTGCAGTACCGAGATCCCGATCCCGATGCCGGCGTAGGCGCGAGCCGACGACCCCGTGCAAGCGTTCGATCCGGGCCGGACCCGTCGGTCGGCAACCGGGGTGCGGTCGTCCGTCGAACCCGCTCGTGGCGTGGTCAGAGCCATTCTCTACCGTCTCCGCCTCAGTTCTCGGTGGTTCGCATCAGTCCCGCCGTCACGACCACGTAAATGGTGGTGATCACGGCAGCGAGCACGATCCCCGAGACAGGGAGCGAACTGAGCCATGCGACCACGATGAGACAGATACTGACGGCCGTTGCGCCGCCGTAGTACCGTGTCCACTCGACTTCCCCGATGGAGCCCTCGTCCGAGCGATCGTCGGGCTCGCGCAGGTACTGGGTCACCTGATCGGCAACGGGCGTCCGTTCCACTACCCCCCGACTTCGATTGTAAGTTATGAGATCGAAGTCGGCGAGCTTCGGCAGGTGGGACTGATACAGCGCGATATACACCCGCTGGCGCTGATCCGACGTGAGCTGTTGGACAGTAGTATCGTGCTCCCACGCTGCGACCTGTTCCGCGATATCACGCATGTCCACAGGACCCTTCGTGTCGGAGAGGTACTGCAGCACGCGGCGACGACGTTCGTTCTGGAGAATATGGAAGGTGTCGTCCTTCGAGAGAGAGTGTTCAGGGGAAGCAACCTCCGAAACTCCGGCTCCGTTCGGAGACTGCTCCGCATTGACGGTCGACATCATTTCGACACGTCCCTCTTATCGGCCAAGGCATAATAAACCGGCTGTTGTTCCACGTAGTTTTGAATCGTTCCGAATCGTTTTTCTCGATCCGCTCCGCCCGGAAGTATATCGAAACGAATGGGATAAACGGGTTCCAAAACTGGCTTCACCTCCGGAGATAGATCGACTCGTAGTGCCTCTATGGGACTATCCAGTCGTATTAGCTGATTTCACCGGCCGAAGGTATCGTCTTAATTATACTATAAGGGCCCGATTCTTGTGCTGGGGTATGAATTGTATTTTCGCGAAGACGGATCAGAACCTGAGGGTGGTTGTGTAGAGGGTAAGGATATCGTCCGCCATTTCATCCAGCCCTAAGCCACCGGTTGCATCGCTTGGTTCGGCTCTCTGGCCGCTCTCAAGCACGTATTCGAGGGAATCGATGAGAGACCTCTCCGATCGGCCCGTGAAACAGTTCGAAACGCCCGAGAGGACGTCGCTGACGAACCCGACGTCGGTCGAAACGACTGGTAAACCGCACGAGACGGCCTCCTTGGCGACCATCGGGCCGCTCTCGCGCTCGGAGGTCACGAGCAGCGCGTCGCTCGCGTTCATCACGTACGGCATCTCCTCGTAGTCGAGTCCCGAGACCGTTCGCAGCTCCGCGTTCATCGAAAGCCCCTCGACGACGCGACGCGCGAGAGGGTAGTTCTTCACCGCACGATCGGGGTCGTACGGGAACAGGACGATCCGCTCGTCGGGATCCCACCCCAGATACTCGCGTGCCCGCTCGCGGTCCATCGGCCGGAACAGTTCGGTGTCGATGCCGAAGGGGATCGTCGCATGGGGGACGTCCAGCTCGCGGGAGACCGCCTTCGAGGGCGCGATCACCGCGTCGCTGTGGCGGGCGGCGAACCGGGTGACCCGATCGAGCCGGTTCGAATAGCCCATCACCTCGGAGCCCCAGATCGAGAGGACGACGGGGCGAACGGGCTGGGCGAGCGCGATCGGACCGACCAGCCCGTAGTTGGCGTGAACGAGGTCGTAGTCGCCGAGAACGGCCTCGCGAAGCACTTCCCGGTAGAAACGCGCGAACGACTCCGGACCCCGACCGCCCTCGGGCCGAGGGACTTCGACGACCGTACAGCGAACGCCTCGTTCCTCGAGGGTCCGGACCTGCTGGTCGAAGAACGACCGTGGGGTCGTCACCAGCTGGAGGACGTCAATAGGTGCCATCGCCAGTGAGGGCCGCCAGGATCACGTTCGTCGTGTCGACCTTCTCCTCGAGGAGGCGCTCGCGTGCGCCCTCCCAGTCGCGTGTCTCCTCGCCCGAGAGGATCGCCTCGGCGACGTCGAGGCCCATCCGGTGGCGGAACGAGCCCTGACAGTTGTAGAGGAGACCGTAGCGCGCCTCGATCTCGTCGGTATACCCCATCCGAAGGGTGTTGACGTAGACCGCGGGCGTCCCGAGCACCGCGCTCTCGGCGGCCATCGTCGCGCCCTCGCCGACGAACAGCGAGGCCTCCGCGAGCAGGTCGTGCATCCTGTGGGGCTCGATGTCCACTCGTCGGTCGCGAACGCGTGCGGGGAGGTCGCCCTCGGCGGTGATCAGCACGGTTGTGCCGGTGGCTTCGAGTCGATCGACCACGTCGCCGACGTCGTCGATCCCGCCCGCGCCGGCGTCGTGGGAGGCGTCCCAGGAGACGAGCCGGAGGACGACGAACTCCTCGTCGGACGCGAGGCCGACCGCCTCGCGGATCGATCCGTCCGGCGAGAAGCGGTCGGAGTGGAGGTAGGCGAGCTCGTGATAGCCCGGATACCGCACCTGTTTCTCGCCGAACTCCTCGTGGAAACACTCGGGCGTCCAGATCTCGTCGGCGAACGGCGCCATCAGCTTGTTCGTTAGCGCCGCATGCTCGGTGTCGGTGAACACGACGCTCTTCGCGCCGACCGCGCGGGCGACGTGGGAGACCGCGGAGCCGCCGATGGCGGTCATCACGGTGGGTTCGAACTCGCGGGCGTGACGAAGCATCTTCGCCTCGTAGAGCGCCTGGGCGGCCAGCAGCCTGAGGCCCGATGCGGATCGCCCGATCACGTCGTACTCGAAGCCGTAGGCGTCGAGCAGATCGGTCGCGACCTCCGAGTCGCGCACCACGATCGAGACCTCGTAGTCGCCCTCGAGCTCGCGGATCGCGTGCTTATAGAAGTGGACGTGTGCCGGGTGCTGGATCGCGATGAGCAGACGCTCGCGTTCAGAGCTTGCGGTAGGCATAGCCGGCCTCCTGGGCCTCCGCCTCGTCCAGCACGCCCTTCACGTCGACCAGCACGGGGTCATCGGCGAGCTGCTCGGCCGCGGCCTCGAGGTCGAACTCCTCGAGGACCGCGTCGTGTGGCGTCGCCAGCACGATCCCGTCGGCACCGTCGAACTCCATCCCCGAGAGCGGGTTGATCCCGAACGACTCGCGGATCTTCTCGTCGGGCGCCAGCGGGTCATAGCCGTCGCACTCGATGCCGTACTCGGCGAGCGTCGTGATGACGCCGCCGATCTCGGAGGTCCGGAGGTCGCCGACGTTCGGCTTGTACGCGAGCCCGAGCACGACCAGCCGGCTGTCCTGGAGGACCTTGCCCGACTGGTTGAGCGCCTTCAGGGTGAGTTCGGCGGTGTGTTTGGGCATGTACTCGTTGACCTCGCGGGCCTGGAGGATGAGCTTCGGCGAGTATCCCGCACGCTCGGAGCCATGCACCAGGAACAGCGGGTCGACGGGGATACAGTGGCCGCCGACGAGGCCGGGCTCGTAGGGATGGAAGTTCCACTTCGAGGACGCCGCGTCGATCACTTCCTGGGTGTCGAGGCCCATGTGGTCACAGATCAGCGCGAGTTCGTTGACCACGGCGATGTTCACGTCGCGCTGGACGTTCTCGATCACTTTCGCCGCCTCCGCGGCCTCGATGGTCTCGGCGTGATAGAGCCCGGCGTCGATGACGGTGCCGTAGAGCGCCGCGAGGTCCGCAAGCGTCTCCTCGGTGTCGCCGCTGACGATCTTCTTGACCTCGCGCAGGCTCTTGTCCGTCCCCGGTGCGAGGCGTTCGGGCGAGTAGCCCAGGTGGAACTCCTCGCCCTGGGTCAGCCCCGAGGCAGCCTCGATGGCCGGCCCGAGACGGTCACGGGTGACGCCCGGGTAGACCGTCGACTCGAGAACGACGGTCGTTCCGGCCGAGAGCTGCTGGCCGACGGACCGGCCCGCGCTCTCGACGAACTCGAGGTTCGGGTTCTTCATGCTGTCGACCGGCGTCGGGACGGTGATGATGACGTAGTCGGCACGTTCCATCGGGGTCGGGTCCGTCGTGAACTCGATCCCGCCCTTCGAGACCGCCTCGTCGCCGATCTCATGGGTCGGGTCGCGCCCCGCGGCGAGCTCCGCTACCTTCTCCTCGTCGACGTCGAAGCCGATCACGTCGAGGCCCTCCTCGTCGAAGGCGTTCGCGAGCGGTAGGCCGACGTAGCCGAGGCCAACGATACAGACCGTGTCTCCGTTCGGTTCAGGCATTGATACCGATCCCTCTGTAGTAGATTCCGTGTTCATTCTGTAGCTCCGTCAGGGCCTGCCGGCCGTCGACGACCACCAACGGGTCGTCGGCCGCCAGGGCAGGTATCTCGAGGTCCTCGAACGCCTCCTGTGCGGTCACCAGTACGACCGCGTCGTAGCTCCCTTCGCGTACGTCGTCGAGCGAGACGACGTTCGCGCCGGCGTCCTCGAACGGTTCCGTCGTGTCCGTGATCGGGTCGACCGCCGTGACGTCCGCGCCCGCACCCGCGAGGCGCTCGATCACGCCCATTGCCGGCGTCGCGCGCAGCTCGTCGACGCCCGCGCGGTAGGTCAACCCGAGCACGAGCACGTCGCTTCCCGCCGACTCCTTTCCGTGTTTCGCCAGCCCCGAGAGGGCGAGCTCCGCGGTGTAGGTCGGCATCGTGTCGTTGATCTCCCGGGAGAGCTCCATCAGCCGCGAGTCCGCGTTGAACATCTGGATCAGGAAGTGCGGGTAGTAGGGGATGCAGTGGCCTCCGACGCCCGCGCCCGGGATGTGGAGGTCACAGAACGGTTGGGTGTTGGCCGCCTCGATCGCCTCGAGCACGCTGATCTCGAGCTCTTCTGCGTGTTTCGTGAGCTCGTTGGCGAGCGCGATGTTGACGTCGCGATAGACCCCCTCGAACACCTTGACCGCCTCCGCCGTCGTGGCGTCGGCGACGGGAACGATCTCGTTCGAGCTGATCTCTCCGTAGAGCAGCTCCGCGACTCGGGTGCTCTCGTCGTCGATCCCGCCGACGATCTTCGGGTAGGCGCCACGGATGTCCTCGAGCGCGCGCCCGCTCGAAGTCCGTTCGGGACAGAACGCGACGCCGAACTCCTCACGATCGAGCCCGCTTTCTGCGGCGAGGGTCGGCGCGACGACGTCGCGGCAGGTCCGCGGCGGGACGGTCGATTCGAGGATCACCTGATCGCCCGCCGAAAGCCCCGCGGCGACGTCCGCCATCACCGATTCGACCACCGAGAGGTCCGGTTTGCTGTCCTCGTCGACCAGCGTCGGGACGATCACGACGTGGACCCGGGCGTCGGCGGCGGCCGTGGAGCCTTCGGTCGTCGCCGAGAGCGCGCCCCGGTCGACGACCTCCTCGACGAGGTCGGAGAGCCCGGGCTCGCCGACGATGTGGTTCTCGCCGGCCGAGATCGACTCGACGACCGCGGGGTCGACGTCGACGCCGGTGACGTTGCCCGTCACGTCGGCGTAGACCGAGGCCAGCGGCAGTCCCATCTTGCCGAGGCCGTAGACCGCGATCGGGACCTCGCCGCCGGTCAGCGCGTCCCGTTGTTCGTCGGTCGATACGTCCGAGCCGTAGAGCGCCGGAGCGCCCTGTGATGTGCTATCACTCATTGAGTAGGTTCTCCCCCGTCAACGAATCGGGAAGGTCGCGGTGTCGCGCCGGCGTGCCGAGCGCGAGGGTGTGTGGGGGTACGTCCTCGGTGACGGTCGCGCCGGCGGCGACGAACGAGCCCGCACCGACGCGCACGCCGGGGAGGATTGTCGCGTTCGCGCCGACGGAGACGCCGTCCTCGATGGTCGGCCCTTCGAGCGGTTCGTCCTGGCGAACGGGGTAGTGATCGTTCGTCATCACCGCCCGCGGACCGACGAAGACGTTCGAGCCGATCGTCGTGTCCGTCGGAACGTAGACGCCCGTCTGGAGACTGACGTGCGAGCCGATCTCGGTGGTCCCGTCGATCACGGTGTCCGTGCCGACGATCACGCTGTCGCCGATCGTCGTGTCCTCGCGCACGAGGGCGTTGTGGCCCGTCGTGAAGTCGTCGCCGATCTCGACGTCCGCGTAGACGATCGTTCCCTTGCGGATGCGGGCTCGATCGCCGATCACTGCGGGGTCGGCCGACTCGTCGTGGAGGTAGCCGACCGAGTCGGGATCGTCGATGACACAGTCCTCGCCGAGTTCTCGGCGCGGCTCGGTCATCCGGGGACCTCCGTGGGCTGGGGGATCGCTGTCGTGGGCATGTAAGTCATCGGTTCGTTCGCGCGGGGGCTATAGGAGACTGTCGCTCCTCGGACTGTTTACTATGGTATCCATAACGGGGCTCAGACGGCGTCGGTCGGCGCGCTCCGCTCGCGTCCCGCGAGCGCGTCGATCTCGCGGGCCAGCGAGAGCGCGCGGAGCCCGTCCTCGCCGGTAACGACCGGCTCCGAGCCCGTTCTGACCGCCTCGGCGAACGCCGAGAGCTCGTTCTTCAGGGGCTCGCGGCGCTCGACGAGCACCTGTTCGACGATGTTCTCGTGGCGGTACCGGAAGCCGTCCTGTTTGGCGTACTCCGGCAGCGACTGGCGGGTTATCTCGATCGACTGGTCGATGTAGTCAACGATGACGCGACACTTCTCGGCGGTGATGGTCAGCTCGCGGACCTTCTGCTGGGTGACGCGGCTCGCGGTGAGCTGGCCGATCCGTCCCGAGGGGGTCTGGATCGTCGCCGTCGCGTAGTCCGATCCCCGCGTGCCCGCGGCATGGACGTCCTCGGCCTCCTCGCCGAATATCGAGAGCATGATGTCGATGTCGTGGATCATCAGGTCCATCACTGCCGTGTCGGCGATCTCCCGGTCGAGCGGTGGTCCGAGGCGTTTGGCCTCGATCGCGATGATGTCGAGGTCGTCGAGCAGCTCCATCAGCGTCATTACGGCCGGGTTGAACCGCTCGATGTGGCCGACCTGGAGGGTGACGTCGCGCTGGTCCGCGAACTCGATCAGCTGCCGGCCGTTGTCCAGGTCCTCGACGATCGGCTTTTCGATCAGGACACCGACGCCAGCGTCGATACACTCCCGGGCGGTATCGTAGTGATACTGGGTCGGGACCGCGATCGAGACCGCGTCGACCGCGTCCAGCAGGTCGTCGAGATCGAGGACGTCGACGCCGAAGGCGTCCGCGACCGACGCGGCCTGCTCCCGGTCCGCGTCGTAGATCCCGACGAGCTCCGTTTCGGGCAGCTCCCGGAAGACGCGGACGTGGTTCTGGCCCATGCTGCCGACGCCGATGACGCCCACACGGACGGGTGGCCGTTCAGACATGTTTCACCCCTTGGTTCGTGACCGCTTCAACGATCCGATCGACATCGTCCGACGAGAGGTTCGGATGGACCGGCAGCGAGAGCACCTCCTCGGTCGCGCGTTTCGCGTGGGGGACCTCCGCACTGTAGCCCTCGTAGGCCTCGAGCTCGTGGAGACAGGTCGGGTAGTAGACCTTGCTGCCGACGCCCTGCTCCTCGAGACCGTCCTTGAGGGCCTCGCGGTCGTCGCTTCGGATCGTGTACTGGTGGTAGACGTGGGTGCGGTCGTCGGGGACCGTCGGCGTCTCGACGTCCGCGTCGGCCAGCCCCTCGGTCAGGCGGCGGGCGTTCTCCCGGCGGGCCTCAGTGAACGCGGGGAGGCGATCGAGCTGAACGCGCCCGAGCGCCGCGGCGATGTTCGTCAGCCGCAGGTTGTGCCCGATCTCCGGGTGGGCGTACTGGGCACTCCCGTCGCGGCCGTGGTTGATGTACTGTCGGACCCCCGCCTCGATCTCGGGGTCGTTCGTCGTCACCATCCCCCCCTCGCCGGTCGTCATGTTCTTCGTCGGGTAGAACGAGAAGCAGGCGACATCGCCGATCGAACCCACGGGCCGGTCGCCGACTGTCGCGCCGTGGGCCTGTGCGGCGTCCTCGATAAGCGCGACGTCGTACTCCTCCGAGAGCTCGACGAACCGCTCCATGTCCGCGGGCAGCCCGTAGAGGTGGACCGGCATGACAGCCGCGACGTCCTCGCGCTCGCGGAGGACGGTCTCGACGGCATCGGGGTCGAGGTTGTACGTTTCGGGGTCGACGTCGGCGAACACCGGCTCGCCGCCGGCCAGCCGGATCGAGTTCGCGGTCGCGACGAACGAGAAGGGAGTGGTGATCACCGCCTTCCCCCTGACGTCGAGGGCCTCGCAGGCCGCATGGAGGGCGGCGGTCCCGTTCGCGGTCGCGACGCCGCGATCGGCGCCACAGAAGTCGGCGAACTCGGATTCGAACTCGGAGACGACGTCGCCGCTGGCGATATAACCCGATTCGAGGACCTCCTCGACGGCTTCCTGCTCCCCCGCGCCGATGTCGGGGTTCGCGATGGGGATCATCGGGTCCCTCCGGGCAGGGTGGCGTCGAGGGGACCGGTTCCGAGCGTCGCGTGGGGCCGGACAGGGTAGTGTAATGTCAGTTGCATGGTAGACGGTAAGCGGGTCGGAGCCCGTTCTCACCTCGATTTACGAAAGGTGGCGCCTTTGTTATAAACGTGTTAACCGCCGACAGCGGCGGATAACCGGCGCGAAAACGACAGTGGGCGGCGTGTCACTGGTGTTACCGGTAGAGCGTGGCGAGCACCCCCCTGTTCCGACGAACGGTCGGGGGGTTTTTCAACGTACCTCGCGTAGCCCGGGGAAATGAGAGCCCACCAGTGGATGGGAGACCTCCTGCTAACCATCCTCTTCAGTGCCCTCGCCGCGGTCGGGATCCTGATAGTCGACGTGACTATCGCCCCGGTCCGCGTCGCGCTCGCCCTCCCGCTCGTGGTGTTGCTACCCGGATACGCGTTCGTGAGCGCCCTCTTCCCGGACCCACCCACCGAGGACGGGGCCGGCTTCGGGACGCTCGAGCGGATCGCCCTGTCCGTCGCGCTGAGCCTCGCGATCGTTCCCTCGATCGCGTACGTCGCGAACTTCTCGCCGTACGGCGTCACCCTGCTGCCGATCGCCGTCGCCACCGTGGCATGGACGGTCCTGTTCTCCCTGATCGGGCTGCTGCGGCGTGCCAGGCGGCCCCCCGAGGATCGCTATGGGGTTGGGGGACGCGCCGTCGGCACCGTAGCGGGTCTGTTCACGGTCCACCAACGGCGCCGTGGCGAGACGCCCGCCCCGTTCGAGCCGGAGAACCAGCGACACGTCCTGTTGAACGTCTTCCTCGTCTTCAGCCTCCTGGCGCTGGTGGCCGGCGGGGCGTACATGGCCTTCGCGGCCCCGTCGTTGCCCGCCGAGGAACCCCACACCGAGCTCTACCTGCTCTCGGAGAACGAGGAGGGCGAGCTGACCACGACGGACCTGCCGACCGACCTTTCGGGCGGCGAAACTGCGCCGATCACCGTCGGGATCGAGAACCACGAGGGTGAGACACAGAGCTACACCGCGGTCGTCTACCAGCAGGAAGTCGTGCTGAGCGACGACGGTCAGGACGTCGAAGGCGTCGAAAGCGAGACGGAGCTCGATCGGTTCGAGACGACAGTCGAGGACGGTGAGACCGAGCAGATCGGCTATGACATCGGCCCGACGACCGACAACGACGTCTACGTCTGGGTCCTGCTCTACGAGGGTGACGCGCCAGACGACCCGTCACCCGAGGACGCCGATCAGACCACGCGGCTCGCCTTCACCGACTGATCGAAGGGGGTTACACGTCGGGTGACTCGGACTCCACACCGCGGAGCTCGACGATGTTCTCCCGACCGGATCTGAGCTTCGTGACCGTCCCCTCCTGTTCGAGCTTCGTGAGCAGGCGGCTGACGGTCGCCTGGGACCACTCCGTGTGATCGACGAGCCGTGACTGTTTCATCCGACCGTCGTGTTCGTCGAGTATCCGACAGATCTCCTCCTCCTTGGTCAGCGGCGGGCCGTCGCCGTCGGGATCCGGCTCCGTGGGAGGGTCGACGGGGGGCGGTGTGGTGGGAGGATCGTTCGCGGACCCCGCCCCCGCCGGTTCGTCGTCGGTCGTCGTCGGTTCGGCCTGCCCGTCTCCCCCCTCGCTGCCGGTGTATCGCCGCATGAAGTGCCAGCCCAGCGCCCCTCCGCCCGCGACGACGAGGAGGACGACGAGCAGGCCGGCGCCGACGTAGACGTACGGGAGGTACGGGATCGTCGGGTCGAGGCCGAGACGGACGGCCGTCGCGTCGCCGACGCCATCGCCGCTGGTGTCGGTCGCGAGCGGATCCGTCCCGTGAACGGCGACCTCCTCCCAGTCGGTGAGTCCGTTGCCGGTCGTGTCGGGGACCGTGAAGTCGGTTCCGTAACGGACCTCGTCGGCGTTGGTCAACCTGTCGCCCGATAAGTCCCCCTCGGGGTGGATCACGGTTACGGGAACGGTCTCGTAGTACTCCATCTCCCCGTCGTCGGTCCGAAGCTCGAGCGTGATCCAGGCGCCTCCCTGGTACCCGTCGGGCCATTCGTCGATGTCGAACTCGACGCTGCTTCCGTCGCCGGTGGGTGTAACGGACTGACAGCCGAGATCCGAAAGTGCTTCGCCGTCAGTATCGGTCACCTCGCCGCACACGGCGGACTCCTCGTTGGCCGCCCCGCTCCCGAGGGTGGTGTTCACTGTCGTCGGCTCCGTGCTCCAGACGTAGGCCGGGCCGGGATGATCCGAGACCAGGGCCTCCTGGTCGTCGATGTAGCCGTCGCCGGCGATCTCGGTCCCGTGGAACCCGGGAGCATCACCGTTCCCGGTCGTCGCGCCGCTCGCGTCGTTGGGGTCGTCCGCGATCGGAACCGCGATGGCGGTGCCGACCCCGAGGACGATCAGGACGGCGAACGCGACGAACAGCCGGGAGGAAACACGGTATCCCTGCTCACCCATGAGTAGGATTGGCGTGGGTACGGGAAGGACTGCGAGGCGATGGGCGAGTCATACGTCTCCGTCCACCCATAACCCCCCCTCCCTAATGGCCTTTTTTATATACTCTCAGTAAAACATCAGATTAAAGTGTGTTTTATACGGCTTGCCGAATCGTTCATCGGCAGTAGAAGGCCTCAAACCGCCGCACAACCGATATACCGGCCGCGAAGTGATTCGGAGGTTTTCAGACTCTTTCACAGGCTTTCAACCAGCTAGGCCCGGTTCAAATCGGCGGGAAGGTTTAGAGTAAGTATAGTAAACCCCGTCGAGCCTATAGGGAACGACGGGGGTTAGCCAATGCAGAAAAAACTCAGCAGACGGCGATTCGTTGAAGCAGCAGGCGCGGCGAGCGTCTTCGCGCTTGCAGGATGTACCGACGAAGGCGAAGAAGAAGAAGAGGATCCCGCAGGCGACGAGGAGGATCCTGCCGAGGACGACCCGGCCGAGGACGATCCGGCCGAGGACGACATGGAAGACGACCCGGCCGAGGACGACCCAGCCGAGGACGACCCGGCTGAGGACGACCCAGCCGAGGACGACCCGGCTGAGGACGATCCGGCCGAGGACGACCCGGCTGAGGACGATCCGGCCGAGGACGACATGGAAGACGACCCGGCCGCGGACGACGAGGAAGACGGCCTCGAAGACGACGAGGACGACCCGGCCGCGGACGACGAGGAAGACGGCCTCGAAGACGACGAGGACGACCCGGCCGCGGACGACGAGGAAGACGGCCTCGGCGACGACGAGGACGACCCGGCCGCGGACGACGAAGAAGACACGCCTTAGACGTCGGTACTTCCGATCATCACGGTTTTTTGAGCGCCAACCGTTCGAGCGATAGCTATCTGACTGGCCGAGCAGTATCTACGGCCGCGAGCCAGGGCTATCGCGGACGGGTCTACGTGGAGTCCACGACGCCGGCATACAGCGAGGAGAACGAATCGATCACCGTCTCGGGTTCGAACCGTTTGAGCTGGTGCGAGACGGCCTCGCGGTGAGCGGCGTAATCGCTCCGGAGCGTCTCGAAGGCTTCGGCGAGCGATTCGGGGTTCCCGGGTTCGAAGAGCGTCCCCGCCGGCCCGACGATGTAGTCCATGCTGCCGACGTCGGCGCTCACGATCGGGGTGTGGGTCGCCAGCGCCTCGAGCATGACCCGGCCGAACGGCTCGTCGATGACGCCGGGATAGACGAACACGTCCGAGGAGCGATAGAGGTCCGGCAGCTCGCCGTGATCGACGTAGCCGAGCCAGGTGATCGCGTCCTCGACCCCGAGGTCGGCCGCCAGCTCGCGTAGCGTGTCCTCGAGGGGACCGCGACCCGCGATCCGCAGCTCGACGTCCCGGTCGTTTCGGCGGAGCAGCGCGAGGGCACGGACGAGCGTCTCGACGCCCTTGATGTCCTGGAGCGCACCGACGTACAGCGCCGAGATCGGCTCGGTGAGCTCCGTCGGCTCGGGACGCGGGCGGTGGAACTCCTCGTCGTAGAAGTGGGGGACGACCGTGATCGAGTCCTCGGGAAAGCCCAGGTCCGCGTAGTCGTCCTTCAGATGGGGCGAGAGGGCGTGGTACGCCGTGATCCCGTCGGCGTGGTTCATCGAGGAGCGGACGAACGGGATCTGGCCCATCGAGACGTAGCCCTGGCGGAGCTCGGCCTCGATCCCCTGGCGGCGCTTGAAGGCGGTCGTCGGGACGCAGGCCGCACACTTCAGCGGGCCGGGGCCCGAGCACTTTCGCTCCCCGTGATAGAGCATGTCCGCCTTCGGACAGACGGGGAGATAGGAGTTGAGCGTGACGAGCGTCGGGATCTCGAGTTCGGCGAGCACGGGGATGAACGCCGAGGAGTAAGAGTGGACCAGGTCGTGGCCCTCGAGGGCCGCGCTCTCCTCGTGCAGGGCATCCATCTTCGTGAAGATCGGATGGGGAAGCTTCGGGAGGTCGTCGTGGAGCACGTACTCGACGCGGTCCTGCGCGGGGAGGGTCGCGTCGTCGGCGTCCATCTGCGAGGAGACATACACCGTCAGGTCGTGACGCCGCGAGAGGCGCTCGATGTAAATCGTCGAGCTATGGGTCGCGCCGGTGCCGTCGCTGCCCGGGCACTCCGCGGGAACGAAGGCGACGTCGAGTCGCTCAGACATGGTCGTCACGGATGTCGCGTCGGTCGGTCATTGGTTCCGTAGTTCTCGGGAGCCGATCCTTATTATCGGTGCGGTAAGCTACTACACCCGGTCGAGCTCGACGCAAAAGACCGATCCCTCCGGATCGTTGTCCTCGACCCATATCGTGCCGTCGTACTGGGTGACGAGCCGGTCGACCAGCGAGAGGCCGATCCCCATTCCTGAACTCGCCGCCCCCTGTTCGCCCTCGGCGAAGATGCGTTCCTTCCGTCGGTCGGGGATGCCGGGACCGTTGTCCGCGACCCGAACGAGGACCGTTTCGTCGGTCGCTTCGGCCGAGATCGTCACCACGGGAACGTCCTTGTCGTTGTAGAAGATGGCGTTGCTGATGAGGTTGCCCACGACCGACGAGAGCAGATCGTTCGCACGTACCCGCAGCCCCGCGACCTCGCCCTCGATCGAGAGTTCGACGTCGCGATACAACCCCTGGGCCTTCTCGACCTCGGTCGCGAGCACCTGCGAGAGGACGACGGGATGGAGTTCGACCTCCTCGTCGTCGGTCACCGTCTCGACGATATCGCCCACCGTACGGGTGAGCTGGAGGATGTGGTTGCTCGATTGGATGATCTCGTCGACGGCGTCCTGTCCGCGGGGCTCGACGTACTCGGTGACCTCACGGGCCCGACCGACGACGAGGCTGATGTCGTTCCTGATGTCGTGGCGGGTGAGCTGGTTGAGGATGGCGAGCTCGCGCGTGCGTGTTCTGAGTTCCCGTTCGGTCTTCTTTCGCTCGATGGCGTATCTGATCGCGCGCGTGAGCACCTCCGGGGTGACGTCGTCCTTCACCAGGTAGTCCTGTGCGCCGTGCGAGACCGCTTCCATCCCGAGTCGCGCCTCGGGCATCCCGGTCAGGACGATCACGGGCACCGTCGCGGTGCGATCGAGGACGGTTTCGAGGGTTTCGAGCCCGGTGCTGTCGGGGAGCCGGAGGTCGAGCAGGAGCACGTCGGGTTCCTCGCTCGAGAGCGCATCGAGCCCCGCTTCGAGCGACCGGGCGTGTCTGAACTCGACCGGCGGATCCTCACGGTCCTCGCGTAGCATCTCCTCGATGAGGCGGGCGTCGCCGAGGTTGTCCTCGATCAGGAGCACCGACTCGAAGGAAGGGGGAGCGGTCATGGCGCGAAGTCGATGCTAGGAGCTTCGGTCGAACCGCAGGCCGTGCAGAGGGACACGGCGTGGGTATCACGACCGATCGGTTCCGGCGCGGCTGGAGGGGAAAGGGCGGGGGAGTTCATTCGTCGCCACTATATTGCAGGTAGTAGATAGTAAAAATATTTATAATTTCGTTGAGACGTATTCGATCGGCGGCCACGTATCAGGCGTCGTTGCCGACGATGGCCTGGAGGCGCTCGTCGTCGGCCGCGTCGGTGGGATCGTCGAGCCGGGACTCGAGCTCCCGAAGACGGGATTCGAGCCGATCATAGTCCTCGCTGGCCTCAAGCTCGGTCGCCGACTTCTCGCTTCGAAGGATCGACTCCTTGGCCGCGAGCGCCAGATATCGACGGAGGGGTTCGTCGTGGACCTCGCGAGCGAGGACGTCGGTGACCGTCTCGCGGACGTCCTCCCGGGAGGCCGGTTTGGCGACGTAGGCGTCGAATCCCATGTCGACGATGTCGAAGTCCGGTTCGACGGCCGAGAGCATCACCACGCCACAGTCGAGGTTCCACTCGCGGACCCGCGCGAGGACGTCCTCGCCAGACACCCCGGGCATCCGGCGATCGAGCAGGACGACGTCGACCGAGTCGTCGAGCCGCCGGAACGCCTCCTCGCCGTCGTAGGCCCGCTCGACGGTGTGGTCCGCCTCGAGCCAGCTCGCGTGCATGTTCACGAGCCGGGGATCGTCGTCGACGATCAGGACGACGGGATCCGGATCCGGGTCGAGATACTGATCGCCCCACTGGGCAAGCGCCTCGAGCGCGCCCTGTAACTCCCGACCCGTGTCGGTGAGCTCGTACTCGACGCGCAGTGGCGACTCGCTCACCACCGTCCGCCGTACCAGTTCGTTCCCCGTGAGGTCCTCCAGGCTGTCGGTGAGGACCTTCGCGGAGATGCCTTCGATGCGCTCCTTGAGCTCGTTGAACCGCAGCGGCCCGTCCTCTAGGAGCCGGTGGATGATCACCGGATGCCATTTCTTCGAGATGAGGTCGACGGTATCGACGACCCGCTGTGCTCGATCTGTGTTGCTGGTCACCGTCTCTCGCCGGATCGACCTATGGGCTGCTCCGTAATTTACTATTCGATTTTCGTATTAAAATAAATATGTAGGGAGAGGTATCGTCGTGGGTTCAGTCGAACAGCGACCGGAAGAACGAGAGGATCCGGGCGATCAGTCCCTCGGAGTCGTCGTCGCCCGCCCCGTCCCCGCCGTTTTCGTCCCCGGGATCGTCGTCCGCCTCCTCCCCTTCCTCGGCCTCTTCGGGCGCGTCGACGACGCCGAAGACGTCGAGCGCCTCCTGGATCGTGACGACCTCGATGTCGCGCCGTTGGGCCTCTTCGAGGACGAACTCGAGTCGCTCGGGCGGCATGGTCTCGTACTGGCTGTGACCCGCGAGGATCCCGTAGTCGGGCTCGTTCGCGACGTTGTCGAGGAACTGCTCGATGTCGGCTTCGTCCATGTGGTCGGTCTCCATATATCGCCGTGAGAGCTCGTGGGGGTCGGGGTCGTGCTCGGAGTTGAGCCCGCCGGCGCCGTCGCGCCGCGGCGCGGCGTCGTAGTAGTCGGAGATGACCTCGCCGACGAACCCGTCGTCGCGCTCGTAGGGATAGATGAAACCGGTGACCTGTCCCTCGCCGACCATCTCCTCGAGCTGGGTCCGTGAGTCCGCGAGGATCTCCTCGGTGAACTCGTCGGTGTACCGGACGACCGCCCCGTCGGCGGCGAAGCTCTCGCCGATCGGCTCCTCGAGCTCGATGTACAGACCCGTGTCGTCCTCGCCGTTGCCCGCGACCGTGCCCTCGGCCTCGCCGTCCTCGCCGATAACGACGATCGGGTCGCCCTCGAACCGGCCCTGGTTGTTGGTCTGGGCGTAGATCCGGTCGTCGCCCTCGGCGATGTCGGCCTCGATCGGCACCTCGCCGAGCGCGCGGTGGTCGACGGTGTGGGACATGACCTCCCAGCCGAACTCGTGCATCTCCTGGAGCTGCTCGGTGGTGAGCCAGCTCTCGCTCGAGTCCATCAGGCCCGGGCAGGCCGCGGTACAGCCGGGGGCGTCGTACTCCCGGTGGACCTGGTACATCTCGTAGTCCTCGGCGGGGCTGTCGTCGTAGACGATCGAGAGGTAGCCCGCGGGTTCGTCGTCTTCGGCGTCTTCCTGGGCGGCACCCGCTCCCGACAGGAAGCCGGACGCGCCGATCGCCGCCGCGCCGGCGCCGACCGATCGCAGGAACGAACGACGGCCCGGGTGGACGCCAGTGGTGTCTCTCATCATCCGTACTATCCGATCCCTGTCCTTTATTTATATATCGGATAAATCACGAGAGCTGTTCACTGGCATCACGGTGGGCGACGCTCAAGGCGGGAGCATCGCTAAACGGCCCTCGTGGGGGTTACCGGACCGTAAGCGCCCCGATTACGGGTCGATCCGCTCAGAGTCATACGTCGTCGGTGGTTCTCCTCGACGCGTGAGAGGACGTGATCGGAAAGTTATACGGAATGGCGACGCCGGCGAGACGGGAACCGACGAACAGCGGCCGACCGGCGAACCGGTTCGACGGCGACCGGCGAACGTTCGAGATGGACGCCCTCGCGGAGGTCGCCGGGATCGGCGATGGGGACCCCTGTGACGGAGTGTTCCGATCGGTCCTCGAACGCGCCGAAACCGGTGACCGCGTCCTGTTTCGCGACGGGATCTTCCGGTTCGAGGAGCTGCACGCGATCGGGACGGCGCTGACGATCGACGGCGGGGGAGCGACGATCGAGTTCGCCGACGCGGGCGGGTTCCACTTCCGGGGCAGCCACTACAACGGCGCGTCGCCGGCGACCTCGACCCGGGCGGCGGGCCCGATCCGGGAGGACGAACGGCGGATCGACGTCGTCTCGACAGCCGGGTTCACCGCGGGGGACCACCTGCTGATCGAAACGCCGTATGAGGGCTGGTCGGGTCGTCACCCCCTCCGGGCGGGATCGGGTTACGGATGCCAGATCGCGCGCGTCGCGTCCGTGACCGACTCGGGGCTCGTCGTCGAGCGGGCCACCAGAACCGGCTTCGGGGACGAGGGAGGGGACGAGAGTCGAGCCGAGATCCATCGTCTCGATCCGCTCGTCGGCCCCGTTTTTCGGGAGGTGACGACCGTCGGCGGGGACGTCCCCCTCCGTATGGAGTCGTGTGTCGACAGCCTGTTCGAACGGTGTGAGGTCTCGGGCTACGGGGAGTACGGCCACCGGATCGACTACTGTCTGGGGACGGTCCTCGACGAGCCCCACATTACCGATCCCCGCGACAGCACCGACGACCGGGGGGTAGCCCTTCAGGTCTCACACTCGACCGACACGAGGATCGACGCCCCCAGAATCGACGGGGCCCGACACGGGATCGACCTCGCCGGCGGCGCCTTCGGCGTCGAGATCGCCGACCCCGTCATCGCGCGGGCGTCCAGTAGGGCGATCTCGGCGTGTGGAGGGGCGGCCTGCGTGGGTGATATCGTCGTCGATGGGGTCGAGATCGGTTCCGATGACCGGCCTACCCCGTAAGCGGCGAGGCTCGGTATCCTGCCAGCGTCGCCGGTCGCTATCGTTCTAGTGTTATTTGTCATATACGTTCCCCATTTGACTCATCATTCCCACTATTTTCAATTCGAAAACGTTACACGGGATGGTTGATGTGATACGAGCGGAATGCGAGATATTGACCACGAAGAGCGCAGTTCTGTCAGCAGACGCGGTTATCTCGGTGCCGTTGGCGGACTGGTAGCGACGCCGCTTCTCGGTTCGATCGCGAGCGCATCGGACGAATCGGAGTACTCGAACGTCGTCGACATCGTCGAGGCGGGCGCCGACAGCTCGGGCAACAGCTCGATCACGTCGACCCTCCAGCAGGTCGCGGGCGACGACACCCTCGTGAAGTTCCCCTCGGGCGAGTATCTCGTCGACGATACCGTGCGTCTCACCGGCTACGAGAAGTTCGGGATGGTCGGGAACGACGCGACCATCGACGTCGCACCCACCAACGGCTACGTCTTCAAGCTGGGAACCTACAACGACCCGATCGGTGACCTCCACGTCGAGGGCTTCACCGCCGACATCTCCGGATCGAACACCGGCGGCCGGGTCTTCGAGCTCCAGGCCGCGGACGACCTGTACGCGGGCGACATCACCGTCGAGGGGAAACACGACACCCCGAGCAAGGGCCCGATGCTCGCCGGCCTCGCCAACAGTGGCGGCAGCGGTACCGTCGAGAACGTCGACCTCTCGGACGGCGGCGAGGACGTAAGCGGCGGCCGTGGCGGCACCGGACTGCTCGTCAGTAACTACCACTCGGGCGACCTCACCCTCCGGAACATCGACGTCGGTCCGTTCCCGGACAACGGGATCTACTGTACGGGCGGCTCCGGCCAGGTCCACGTCGAGGGCGGCCGGTTCGTCAACACCAACGTCGCGGGCGTGCGGCTCACGGGCGACGGCAGTTCGATCAGCGGCTCGACGTTTGTCTACGACGAGGACATCAGCGGCTTCGGCGGCCAGCGCCCCATCCGGCTGGACGGGGGTTCGAACCTCGAGGTCTCGAACGTCGACATCGAGATGAGCATCGATCAGACCGAGGCCATCCGCGTGATGGGCGGCGTCGACTCGGCGAGCATCAACGACGTCGACATGGACCTCTCGAGCTCGGTCCGCGACGGCGTTTCCGTCGTTTCGGGTGCCGGCTCGGTCGACACCAGTGGCCTCGACGTCAACGGCAACGGTCGCTACGAAGTCTTCAACTACTGACGCTCGGGTGCGACCCGGTGCTTTCCTTTTTCGGCGCTATCCGAGGAGTGTAACCGCCAGCGAGAAGAGGCCGCGAAGCGCGGGGTTCGCGTTCAGTCGTACAGCAAGACCTCGAGGTCCTCGCTCTCCTGCATGTCGAAGACCATCGCCAGCAGCATGAACAGCCACCCGAGCACGAACAGCACGAGCGAGGTCCCTCGGGAGGTCCCCTCTCGGTCGATCGCCGACTTGAGCGCCGACAGCAGTCCGGCGCCCGCCGAGGCCGCGCCGACGTAGTAGAACAGCGCCAGCGGGTGGAAGTCCCGGACGAGGTACTTCACGCGAAGGCGCCAGAGGAAGTCCCGGAGGAGGAGCCCCGAGACCTTCGGGATGTAGGTCTTGTAGTCGATGCTGCTCTCCTCGTCCTTGTAGACCGCGCGGCGCTTGATGTCGGCGACGCGCATGTTTTTCGCGTTGAGCCGCACCAGGAGGTCGTTGGGGTAGCCGTAGTCCTCGTACATCTCCTCGATCCCCACGTTGTTCAGCGCCTCGTAGGAGATCGCGGTCGAGCCGTTCTGGGGGTCCATGATCTTCCAGTAGCCGCTCGCGATCTTCGTGATCAGCGTCAGGACGAAGTTGCCCACCTGGCGGAACAGCGGCATGTCCTGGCGTTCGGACCCGAGAAGACGGTTGCCCTTCGAGTACTCGGCCTTCCCCTCGGCGACGGGCTTGACGATTCGCTCGACGATGTCGGGTTCGGTCTGGCCGTCGCCCGCGATGACGGTCGTGACCTCCATCTCGTCGTCGAGCGCGTGGAGATAGCCGGTCTTGATCGCGCCCCCGACGCCCTTGTTCTCAGCGTGACGGATCGGGACCACGCGGTCGAGGGTGGTCTCGCCCTCGTCGTTCACGGCCTCGGCCTTGCGCTGGATCTCGCCCCACGTGTCGTCGGTCGAACGGTCGTCGATCACGTAGGCGCGGTCGATGAACTCGGGGAGGGTCTCGAGGACCTCGCCGATGAACGGCTCCTCGTTGTACGCCGGGATGACGGCGGCGATCGTCTTGTCGTTATACATGGATATTCGGATGCTCTGTCGGGGGCGACCCGGTGGCAGTACTTCCTTATACGGGGGCTAGACGCGGTCCACGGCCCGCTCGTAACGGCCATCGGGGCACTCGCTTCGACAGCGGCCGTTAGAGCCGGGATAATAAAATACCTCCCGAAACCAATACGCGTAGGAACACCGTGACGCTCACCTCAACGGAGATCGCCGAGTTCGTCGGCGCCGAACACGTCGGCCCCGAAGCGATGGTCACCGGCGTCGACGCGCTCGATTCCGCCGGCCCGGACGACCTCGCGTTCTGTATCTACGACGATCCTGCCTATCTTCGGGCCTCCGACGCCGGCGTGGTCCTCTGCCCGCCGGGCCTCGAGCCCGCCGACGACCGGACGCTCGTTCCGACGGCCGATCCCAAGCTCGACTTCGTGAAGGCCGCAAACGAGTTCTTCGTCGAGCGCCCCGCGGAGACGCAGGTCCACCCGACGGCGGTCGTCGAGGAGGGGGCGACGATCGGCGAACGGACCCGCATCGGCCCGCAGGTCCACGTCAAGGACTGTGTCGAGGTCGGCGACGACTGTACGGTCCGTGCGGGGGCCGTCCTCGGCAGCGAGGGGTTCGGGTTCGCGCGCGAACCGGCGGGTCGGCTGCACCGGCAGATACATCAGGGCCGCGTGATAATCGAGGACGACGTAGAGATCGGCCCGAACACGTCGATCGACCGGGCCGTCTTCGACGAGACGGTCGTCGAACGCGGTGCGAAACTGAGCGGCCAGGTCCACCTCGCCCATCAGGCCCGTATCGGCCGCGAGACGACCGTGGCCTACGGGTCGGGCTTCGCCGGCGGGTCGGCCGTCGGCGAGCGCGCGACGATCCACCCGCACGTGTCGGTCGCGACGGACGTGACGGTCGGCGACGGCGCCGAAGTCGGCATGAACGCGGGCGTCCTCTCGGACGTCCCGGACGACACGACGGTCGTCGGCACCCCCGCACGCCCCATCCAAGACCAATGACCGTACACAGCCCCTCCGATCAGCCGCCCACGGGAGACGTCGAGTTCACCTACGACTGGTACGAACGGTTCCTCGCCGAACTACAGGAGTCGGGATACATCGACGCCGACTACGCCGACCCCCTCGAACCCGGGGAGATGATCGTCCGCCACGACATCGATTTCGCGCCCCGAAAGGCGCTCGAAATGGGGCGGATCGAGGCCGACCTGGGCATCGAGGCGACGTACTTCGTTCTACTGAGCTGTCCGCTGTACAACGTCTTCTACAAGCCGGTCAGGAGTGCGCTGCGCGAGCTCCAGTCGATGGGCCACACGATCGGCGTCCACTTCAGCACCCATCAGTACTGGAACGGCGAGGCCCCGGCCGAGGCGGTGACCAAGCGCGCGCTCGCCGAGCGGGACGCGCTCTCGAGCGCGGTCGGGGAGGTGAGCGAGGCGGTCTCCTTTCACCGGCCCGACGAGTGGCTCTTCCGGCGGTCGTTCGACGGGTTCATCAGCACCTACGAGGAGCGTTTCTTCACCGACATCGCCTACCGGGGTGACTCGAACCAGCGCTGGCGGGAGGAACACCCCCTGGCAGGCGACCCGCCGGAGAAGCTCCAGATCCTCACCCATCCCGGGCTCTGGGGCGAGGAGGACGCCGACTTCGAGACGCGGCTCGGCCGGGAGGTCGACCGGGAGCTCGATCGGACGCAACGATTTATGCAGGAGCAACTTGTTGAAAAGAAATACAACGTCGACGAGTTCCGGTACGGCTTGGAGTAATCGATGAGCGAACCACACAGCCACGGACGAGAAGGTGGACAGGATGGCGAGTAGAGCCGGTGGAGTCTACGGCTGGCTCGAGAGCCAGCGCTTCGACGTGATCGGTGCGATCCTCGCGATCGTCCTCGCCGTCGTCCTGTTGCCCCTACGGCTGCTCGCCTCGAACTTCTACATCGTCGCGATCCCCGTCGCGATGGTGATCGCCGCCACGCTCTACCTGCTCGCGGTTCGGACGAGCAACACCGAGGGGCTGCCGACCCTTCCCGTCTGGGCCGGCCGGCTGCTGCCCAGCCTCGTGCTGCTCGGGACCGCCCTCCTGATCGTCATGGGGATCTATCAGGGCGGGCGCACGCCGATGTTCTACAACCTCGCGACGCTCGTGGGGATCGCGATCTTCCTCCAGATATTCTTCACGCGCGAGCGGGACTTCGTCCCCTGGCTCGTCATGGCGCAGATCCTCGTGCTCGCGTTCACCATCCGGTACGTCTCGCTGCTTACCACGCCCGGCTACACCGGGATCGACGTCTGGACGCACGTCCCCGCGTGGTCGGTGACGATCCTCGAGACCGGATCGCTCGACTTCCTCGAGGGCAACAAGTACTACGCATCGCCGCTGTTCCACCTGGCGGTCGTCGCCACGAGCCTGCTGGGGGACGTCGCGGTCCGCAACGGACTGTTCCTCTCGGTCGGGTTCGGGATGGCGTTCTCGCCCGTGTTCGTCTACATCGCGACCCGTCTGTTCGTCTCCGCCCGCTGGAGCCTGTTCGCCGCCGCGATCTACGGAATCTCGGCCCACACCGTCGAGTGGTCGATCCACCTCATCCCGACCGGCCTGGGTCTGGTCTTCTTCCTCGGGGTGTTCTACCTGCTCGTCCGCGTCCTCGACGTCAACCCGGGAAGCCGCGAGTTCGTCCTGATCGTCGTCCTCAGTATCGCGACGATCCTCACCCACCAGATCTCGGCGTTCATCATGCTCATCCTCACGGGAGCGGGGCTGCTCGCCCACCTCCTCCTTCGTTTCGAGCTGTTCGCACCCCCCAGTCGGTTCCGTGGGCTCAACGCGGGGAGCTCCGACTCGGTGAGCCTGACGGGACTGTTGGCGTTCGATCTGGGCTTCATCACGTTCATGTGGTCGCTGACGCCGTATCACGGCGATACATTCCTCGCGACCACCTTCAGCTTCTTCCGGGTGACCCTAGAGGAATCGGCCGGGCTCGGCGACGTCACCGGTGATCGTGTCGAGGCAGCGACCGAGCCGTCGTTGCTCGAACAGGCGGTCCAGTACATCGACGCGGCGGTGTTCCTGATCCCGTTCGCGCTCGCGGTCGTCGGCTGTCTGTACGTCCTCAGGCGGCGCAACATCTCACACGCGAAGGTGATGTGCGGGGCCTCGATCGTCGTGATGCTCGTGTTCATCTTCGGGTTCCCGATGTTCGGCGTCCGGACGTTCATCCCCCAGCGGTGGTACGCGTTCCTCACGGCGCCGCTGGCGCTGCTGGCCGCGGTCGGCGTCGCGTATCTCGCGCGGCGCCTGACGACGCCGGTGATCCTCGTCGTGTTGCTCGTCTTCGCGCTCGCGTTCCCGCTGGTGTCGTTCGCCGCGACCGACGGAACGATCGACAACCCGCGGTTCGGCGACGCCCAGACCCAGTACAGCTACAACCAGGCCGAGCTGAGCGCGGTCGACACCATCGGCGAGATCCGTCCGGTCGACGAGGAGGCGGGCGAGGTCTACCACACCGACCACCCCTACAACACTGTGTTCACGCGGGCCGGTCCCGGACCCGGGGTTGCAGCCGACGTCTCCGACGAGGGGTTGGAGAGCTCCGAGACGGTGATCTATCGGGAGTACCAGTCCAGCGGATCGGCCTTCTTCGCGCTCGACGAGGAGCGAAGCGGCACCCCGGAGATGAGCCGTGACGAGCTCTGTGGGGCGGAGCGTCACTACGCCTACGACAACGACGACGTCACGATGTGTACGGCGACCTGGGAGATCGACGACGACGCGGACGTCGGCGCCGACCTCGAGGGCGACGGCGACACCTGAGGCGACTCAAGCGCGGGTTCCAAGAGGGTGTCTTTAACCGGCCGACCGACGAAGGGTGACCCACGAGCGAATGAGCAACCGAATGGACACCTTCCTGATCGGGATCGACGCCGCCTGCCAGCCCGTGATCGATCGCCTCTCGGAGACCGACAGCATTCCGAACCTTGAGTCGATCATCGAGGACGGGGTAAGTGCTCCTCTCGAGTCCCAGATCCCGCCGTGGACGCCGAGCGCCTGGCCCTCGCTGTATACGGGCGTGAACCCCGGCAAACACGGCGTCTATGGGTTCGTCGACTTCGACGGCTACGACTGGGAGGTCGTGACCGCCGACCACGTCCGCGAGCACACCCTCTGGGAGCTGCTCGACGAACACGACCGCTCGAGCGTGATCGTCAACGCCCCCGTCACCCACCCGCCCGACGAAATCGATGGGGCGGTGGTCCCCGGCTTCATCGGTCCGGAGAACCCCGGAACCCACCCGAAGGGGATCCTCGAGGAGGTCCGGGAGGCGATCGGGGAGTACCGGGTGTATCCGAACTACTCGCGGGGCGACGACTCCTACACCGACGAGGAGAAGCTCGACGAGTACTGCACGCTGGCGCGGATGCGTGGGGAGGCGTTCCGATATCTCGCCGACGAGTACGAGCCCGACTTCGGGTTCGTCCAGTTCCAGAAGACCGACACGGTCTTCCACGAGTTCGACGGGAACCCCGACCACGTACAGCGGATCTACGAGGCCACGGACGAACAGATCGGGGAGATCCTCGAGGCGTGTGACCCGAAGCGGGTGTTCGTCGCGAGCGACCACGGGATGGGGCCCTACGAGAACTACGAGTTCCGCCTCAACGAGTACCTCCGTCGCGAGGGGTACGTCGAGGCGACGACCGGGGGAAAGGGGATGCCCTCCTGGAACCCGATCCGCGATCAGCTCCGGGAGGGCGACGACCGAACCACGTGGGAGCCGAGCACGGTCGAGCGGCTCGCTGCGACGGCCGCGAAGGCCGGGCTGACCCCCTCGCGGGCGGTAGGCGTTCTCGATCGGGTCGGCCTCGGGGAGCTCGCACGCCGGCACGCCCCGTCGGGCGTGAGCCGGACGGGCGCCGAACAGGTCGACTTCCCCGGGTCGCGGGCGTACATGCGCGCGCGAACCGAACTCGGGGTGCGGATCAATCTCGAGGGCCGCGAGCCGGAGGGCGTCGTTCCGCGGGAGGAGTACGAGGAGGTCCGCGACGAGCTGATCGAGCTGCTCGCGGGGGTCGAGACGCCCGACGGGGAGCCCGTCTTCGGCGAGGTCGCCCCCCGTGAGGAGTACTTCTGGGGACCGTACACCGAGAAGGCGGTCGACGTCCTCACGGTGCCGAACGACTTCGAGCAGTTCCTCTCGGCACAGCTCCGCGACGGGCTGTTCGGCCCGCCGACCGAACCGTGGAACCACAAGCTCGACGGACTGTTCGTCGCCGCGGGCGAGGGGATCGACGCCGAAGCGGACCTCATGGACGCACATCTGTTCGACGTCGCGCCGACGATCTGCTCGGCGATCGGGATCCCGTACAGCGACCGGATGGACGGGCACGTCCTACCGGTCGTCGGGGACGGGGGCGCGGCTTCGTACCCCCCTTACGACGACTCGCCGGCGTCCGGACGCGACGACGGGGACGGGGACGAACAGGTAGAAGAGCGGCTGTCGGATCTGGGATATCTCGAGTAGTGCCCCCCACCGCACCCGGTGGAGACCGTCTGCATGGGGCCGTTACTGAGTCTGTGGCAGCTCCTCCAGTTCCCCTTTTATCTCGTCGGGGATGTAGGAGAGCTCCCAGTCGAGGCGGGCCTCGATCTCGCGCTCGCCACGGTCGGTCAGGATGTACTTGTTGGTCCTGAGGTCGTGTTTCCCCTTCTTCACCAACCCCTTATTGACGAGCGTGTCGAGGTTGGGGTAGAGACGGCCGTGGCGGATCTCGGTGCCGTAGTATCGTTCTAGCTCGTCGTTGACGTCGAGCCCTTTCGGTTCGTCGAGGCCAGCGATCACCAGAAGCAGGTCACGCTGAAATCCTGTTAAATCATGCATTCAGTACACCTCGGAGTAGTATGAGACTGCGATGAATATATAACGGGGCGATGGTTCACGATATTACACCGTCCCTAGAGGAGGCGAGGGGACACAGTACCGCCCAGTGGCCGTCTAAACGGTGTTGTCGGCGTTCCTGGCTCGAAAATAACGGTCATATTAAGAGAACGAGGAACGTTTCATCGTCCGATTTCATTCCATTTTACCTATTAATACCGCAATAAGCGTCTCGAAGAGCAAGAGTCGATCCCGCGTTCATAGATCGGGCGTCTCCGAGGGGGCGTCGGCGGGTGTCGGTTTGCTCTCCGGAATCGTGAAATGAAACGTCGTGCCGACCCCGGGTTCGGACTCCACCCAGATCTCGCCGCCGTGGCGACGAACGATCTTCTGGCAGATCGCGAGGCCGATCCCGGTGCTCGAGGAGACGGGTCCCGACGAGAAGATCTCGAAGACCTCGTCGGCCTGTTCAGGGTCGATTCCGACGCCGTCGTCCTCGACCGAGAACTGCCATCCGTCCTCGAGCTCCGTCGCCGAGACGTGGATCCTGGGGGGTGTGTCCCCCGAGTAGGCGATAGCGTTGCTGATGAGGTTCTGGAAGAGCTGGGCGAGCTGCTGGGCGTCGCCCTCGACGGTCGGCAGGCGATCGACGGTGATCTCGGCGTCCTCCTCCTCGATGGCGATCTTGAGGCCGGCGAGGACCCGATCGAGGAGGTCGCGACACTCGACGGGCTCGGGGGTGAGGTCGTCGGTGCCGATCCGGGAGTACGTGAGCAGGTCGTCGATCATCTTTCGCATCCGCTCGGCCCCGTCGACGGCGTAGCCGATGAACTCGTCGGCGTCCTCGTCGAGCTCGCCCTCGTAGCGCCGCTGGATCAGGTCGAGGTAGCTACGGATCATCCGCAGGGGCTCCTTCAGGTCGTGAGAGGCGACGTAGGCGAACCGCTCGAGCTCGGCGTTCGAGCGCTCGAGCTCCTCGATAGCCGCTTCGCGCTCCCGTTCTGCGGTGATCCGCTGGGAGATGTCCCGACCGGTCCCACAGATGTAGACATCGTGGTCGCCGGTATCGTAGATCGGCTCGCTGATGTCCTCGATCACCGACCCCGTGAACTCGTAGGGGATCCGCTCACCGTCCTTGCTCACGAGCGTCGCCTCGATCGAGACGGTCGCACCCTCGGCCGCGACCCGCTCGATACCCCGGAGGATCGTGGGGACGTCGTCGGATGCGACGAACTCGGTGGGGTGCATGCGCTCTATCTCCTCGTCGGTGTACCCCGTCACCTCGTTGAAGCGGTCGTTCCACCGAAGGATGTCGCCGCTCGGGGTGAAGACGTAGAAGACGTCGGGCTGGGCGTCGAGGGCGCTCTCGGTGAACGCCTTCTCGCGGCGGAGTTCCTCCTCGATCTCGACGACGTCGGTGATCTCGGTGAGGTAGCCGTCGAGGTACTCGACGGAGCCGTCGGGGTCGTCGACGCCGCCGCCCTGTTCCCAGACCCACCGGACCTCGTCGTCGGCGGTCCGGATGCGGTAGGTCGTCTGGTACTGGTCGCCGCGGTCGATGGCGTCCTGGACGACGTCCCAGACCTCCTGGCGGTCGTCGGGGTGGATCACGTCCCCCCACGAGAGCTCGCCGGACTCGAGGCGCTCGCGGGAGTGGCCGGTGAGCGACGTACAGCCCTCGCTCATGAACTCCACGGGGAAGCCCGCTTGGTTTCGGTACCGGTAGACGACCCCCGGGAGGTTCCGGATGAGGTTCGACAGCGCCTGCTGGCGCTCGCGCAACGCGCGCTCGGAACGACGTCGCTGGGAGATGTCCCGGGCGATACCACAGATATAGCGGGGCGAACCGTCGTCGTGGGCGACCATCGAGCCGGTGAACTCGTAGGGGATCAGCCGCCCGCCGCGGGTACGGATACGAACGACCGCGGTCGCGTCGCCCGTCTCGACGATCTCGGAGATGGCCGTATCGACCTGGTCGTAGTCCTCCTGGACGAAGAACTCCATGGGGGACATCGAGGCGATCTCATCGTTCGAGTAGCCGGTCACTTCCGCGAGGCGGTCGTTCCAGTGGAGGAAGTTGCCCTCGAAATCGAAGACGAAGAAGATGTCCGAGAGCCGGTCCAGCACGGTGTCGATGAAGCCGTTCGAGAGCTCGATCCGCTCGGAGCCGTTCGTCGACTGGGCGTCCTGAACGACGAGCTGGAATTGCTCGTCGCCGACGGGGACGAAGACGTACTGGTGGTTCCCGTCGGTGTAGCGCTGGATCGCTCCGGATTCGATAGCGCGGCGCCCGTTCTCGAGGATCGGTTCGGGGTCGCCCACCGACGAGTCCGTGACGGGCGTTCCGAGCAGCTCACCCTGACAGCTGCCGATCGCGGCGGCGAGCCCCTCGCTGACCGACCGGTACGTCCCGTCGCGATCGATCCGGGCGATCCGGTCGGCCGACTGATCCAGAAGCGACAGCGTCACCTCCGGTGGCGAGCCGGCGTCGGCGTCGGGGTCGTGAACCGCCCGAACCGCATCGACGAGCGACTCGTCGTCGACGCGGGTGATCGACGGCGCGTAGGTCTCGAGGCTGTCGGGGACGGATCGGGAGCTCCGAACGACGACCGGGAGGCCGGGCGAGAGCGAGAACAGCCGTTCGATCTCCGGATCCGTACCGCCCGTCGCGTCCCAGACGAGGCAGTCGGCACGCCGGACGACCGGATCCGAGACCGCCACCGTGACCGACGGAACGGCCGACACGGCGATCGACGGGTTCCCATCGGCCGCCGTGAGCAGTCGCTCGATCGGGTCTGCCGCGCTACCGAGATAGAGGACCTGAACAGGCGTCATGAGTAGTGAAGCGTTACGGTAGCGTCAGTTACCTCGTATAACATATATACTTTCTTATCCATTTTACTGTAACAAACTAGCGAGGTGGGGTTACCCGGCGGTAAGCCGGCCGTTCACGACGACGTTACTGACGATATATATGATAGTAGATATTTCTCTATGACAGGACAGCGATACTCCATGAACCGAGAGACACCGAGATCACGGACGACGGACGACACCACCGGTCGCCCCCGCGCGCCGAAAACGGGTTCGGACCCGTCGGGGGCGGTCACGAGACGCCATCGGGCGGTGCGAGCATGAACGAACTGTCGTTCCCCGCACGGGTCGCGCGGGCGAAAGCGCTCCTCGAGGAGGCGGCGGAACACGACGACATCCCCGCCGAACAGATGGTGTACCTCCAGGAGGCGATCGAGTTCCTCGACCGCCTCGAGGACTCCTTTCGCGACGGGCGGGCGTATGAGTGAGGTCGGCCCCGAGCACGCCTCCCCGGCCAGTGACTGGCCGACGTTCGCGCTGCGCTATACGTTCAACCCGGCCGGAGTCGGAATCGATTTCGGGTTCGCGCCCGACGAGGTCGTGGTGTTCGACGCCACGCGGGGCCGGCCCGAGAGCCGCTGGATCGCCGCCGAGCGCGGCTCGTACGTCTCCGTCGAGGAGACGCGATAGATCGAAGAAAGCACGAGGCGCCGGGACTGGGATTTGAACTCACTCACTTCGCTCAGCTCGTTCGCTGCTCAAATCCCGTATCCGTGTCGACTTCGTGGCTCGCGGTTCGTCGCTTCGCTCCTCACGATGCTCGCCACAGACGGACGCCGGGACTGGGATTTGAACCCAGAATCCCAAAAGGGAACACGCTTTCCAGGCGTGCGCTTTACCATTCGGCCATCCCGGCTCGTCGTGTTCTACCCGTCGTTCGCCTTTAAACCCTTCCGTTCGACCCGAGGACGAGCGGTTCGGCGGCGTACGTCGACCCGGCGGCGGCCACCCCGACGCAGCCCGCGACCGCGAACTTCAGGGCGAACGAGAGGCGCTCGCCGGTGAGCAGCTCGTAACCCTGGATCAGGACGAGGAAGGAAAGCGCGCCGATCATCCCCCACAGCAGGCTCGCCTTCGTCCGCGGATCCATCAGTCGGTCGTGGCGACGGTCTCGATCTCGACGGCGGCGCCCTTCGGGAGCGAGCCGACCTCGAGGGCGCTCCGAGCCGGCGGGTTGTCAGCGAAGTACTCGGCGTAGGCCTCGTTCATCCCGTCGAAGTCGTCGATGTCGTCCAGATAGATCGTCGTCTTCACGACGTGCTGGAGCGAGAGCCCCTCGCTCTCGAGGATCGCCTTCACGTTCTCGAGGCACTGACGGGTCTGGACCGCGACCGATTCGTCGCCGAGGAACTCCCCGTCGGGGGTGAGCGCGATCTGACCCGCGGTGAACAGCAGGTCGTTCGTGGCCGTCGCCTGGCTGTACGCGCCGATCGCGTCGGGCGCCTCGGAGGTGCTGACGGTTCGCTTCATACCCCTATCCTCGGATGGGCCGTTCTTAAAACTACACCAGCACCTCGACCTCGTAGCCCTGCTCGCGCATCCCCGCCAGCAGCTCCCCGACGTGGTCGTGGCCGCGGGTCTCGAGGTCGATCACGACCTCCGCGGCGTTCATCGCGATGTCCCGCGAGGTCCGGTCGTGCTGGATCGCGTAGATGTTCGCGCGGTTCTCCGCGAGCACGTCGATCAGCTGGCGAAGGGCACCGGGGCGGTCCTTCAGCACCGTGCGGACCTTCAGATACCGGCCCGTCTCGACCAGCCCGCGCATGATCACCGTCGTCAACGTGTTGAGGTCGATGTTGCCCCCACAGAGCGCCGGGACGATCGTCTCGCCCTCCTCGTAGTCGACGGCGCCCGAGAGCAGCGCCGCCAGCGGGACCGCCCCCGCCCCTTCGACGAGCGTCTTCGAGCGCTCGAGCAGCGCCGCGAGCGCGACGGCAATCTCCGAGTCCGAGACCGTCACCACCTCGTCGACGCGCTCCTCGATCACTTCGAAGGTCAGATCGCCCATCCGCCCGACCGCGATCCCGTCGGCGATGGTCTCGACCGCGTCCCACTCCTGGACCGACCCCTTCTCGAGGGAGTCGGCGGCGCTGGCGGCGCCCTCGGCCTGCACGCCGATCACCCGAATGTCGCGTTCCTGGGCCTTCAGCGCCGTCGCGATCCCCGCGATCAGCCCGCCCCCGCCGATCGGGACGAGAACGGTGTCGACCTCGGGGCAGTCCTCGACGATCTCGAGGCCGATGGTCCCCTGGCCGGCCATCACCGCCTCGTCGTCGAAGGCGTGGACGTAGGTACGCCCCTCCTCGCGCTCGATCGCGTGGGCGCGCTCGGCGGCCGCGTCGTAGCCAGACCCATGGCGGACGACCTCGGCGCCGTAGTTCCGTGTGGCCTTGAGCTTCGAGATCGGGGCGTGTTCGGGCATGACGATGACCGCGTCGACGCCCATGCGGGTGGCCGCGAGCGCGACCCCCTGGGCGTGGTTGCCCGCGCTGGCGGTGACGACGCCCGCCTCCCGCTCCCGATCCGAAAGCGTCGCGATCCGGTTGGTCGCTCCACGGATCTTGAACGCGCCGGTGCGCTGGAAGTTCTCGAGCTTGAGGTGGACCTCGGCGCCGGTCATCTCCGAGAAGGTATGCGAGTAGTCGAGCGGGGTGTGGCGGGCGGTCCGCTCGACCCGCTCGCGTGCCCCGTAGACGTCCTGGACGTCGAGCATGCCGGCGGCTACGCGGGGGTCGTGGTTAACGGTTCGTCTCCGAAAGAATCGGACGGATGGGGAATGCACGAACCGTGTGACGTGCAGCTATAGGGGCGTCTCCCATCTATATAAAACCAGCCCGTCCGGAGCGGAAGTGAAACCGCTCGACGGGGGCGATCCGAAGGGGCGTCAGACGGGCGGCGCACGGGTGTCATTCTTTGTGGCCGATTCGGACGTCGTTGGCGTCGAGGTAGGATCGGACGCGCTCCTCGAACGGGCCGCTCCCAGGCCACTCGGCGTCGGCCCCCAACGGCTCGGGGTCGCCGACGTAGCAGTCGGCGCTTTCGCCGTCGTCGACGGGGACCGAGGCTCGGAGATAGAGCCCCGATTCGACCCCCTCGTAGGCGTCGAGCCGGTCGATCTCGGGCGTTTCGAGCAGGCGTCCCTCACACTCGCCGCCCGGGGCGAGCGTCGGGTACTGGCCCTCGACACGGCGAAGCCCCTGCAGGACGACCTCCGAGCCGAGCTCGTAACGATCGAGCAGTTCCTCGACCCGGTCGGGGTCGGTGAGCGTTCCGTAGACGAAGACGCGTGCCATGGCAGATGGGAGGGGGTGCTGTCGTCGTTACCGTTCATCGAGCGGGACGAACTCCCGGTCCTCGGGGCCGACGTACCGGGCGCGCGGGCGCATGATCCGGTTGCCGTCGTACTGTTCTGCGACGTGGGCCGTCCAGCCGCCCACCCGCGAGAGCGCGAAGATCGGGGTGAACAGGTCGATGGGGATGTCCATCTGGTAGTAGGTGGTCGCCGAGTAGAAGTCGACGTTCGGGGGGATCCCTTTTTCCTCCTGCATGAACTCCTCGATGGCGATGCTGTAGTCGTACCACTTCATGTCGCCGGCCTCCTCGGCCAGCGACTCGGAGAACTCCCCGAGGATGAACGCGCGGGGGTCCTTGACGTCGTAGACGCGGTGGCCGAAGCCGGCGACGCGGCGACCCTCGTCGAGGGCGTCCTTCGCCCACTTGACCGGGTCCTTGTCGCTGTCGTCGACCTCCTTCAGCATCTCCATGACGTTCTGGTTCGCGCCGCCGTGCAGGCCGCCCTTGAGGGTGCCGATCGCGCTGGTGACGGCGCTGTGGACGTCCGAGAGGGTGCTCGCGGTGACCATCGCCGAGAACGTCGAGGCGTTGAGCCCGTGGTCGGCGTGCAGGACGAGCGCCGCGTCGAACGTCTCTGCGGCGGTCTCGTCGGGCTCCTCGTCGTTGAGCATGTAGAGGAAGTTCTCGGCATGGCTCAGCTCCTCGCGGGGCTCGACCGGCTCGTCGCCCTCGCGGTAGCGGGCGAAGGCGGCGACGATCGTCGGGACCTTGGCCGTGATACGGCGGCTCTTCTCGAGGGTCGCCTCGTGGTCCTCGGGGTCGGTCGGGCCCGCGGGATCGGTGCTCGAGAGCTGGGAGACGGCCGTCCGGAGGGCGGCCATCGGTTCCGCGTCCGCGGCGGCGAGCGCCTCGACCGTATCGAGGACCTCCGCGTCGACGGTCCGTTCGGCGCTCATCTCCTCGTCGAAGGTCTCGAGCTCCTCGCGGGTCGGGAGCTCGCCGTGCCAGAGGAGATAGAGGACCTCCTCGTAGCTCGCCTCGCGGGCCAGGTCCTCGATCCCGTAGCCCCGATAGACGAGTCGCCCCTCCTCCCCGTCGATGTAGCTCAGCGAGGATTCGGCGACCAGAACACCTTCGAGCCCCTCTTTCAGATCGTCTGCCATACCCGGAGATTGATGACCATCCCGGTTAAGGATTACCGTTCCTTAGTCGAGTCGTTTGGCCCGCCGGACCGCCGAGGCGATCGTCAGGACGATCGCGACCAGCGCCGCGACCGAGACGGCGAGGGTCACCGCGAGCACGCCGAACAACAGCGGCGAGCTCTCGACGCCGGGGGCGGCGTCGACGATCACGATCCGGTAGACGTACGCGAGGAGGGCGACCGCGACGCCGACGACGAGGCCGACGGCGGCGTGACGGCGGACCCCGAGGTCGAGGAACAGCGCCGCGAGCGAGGGGCCCTCCGGGGTACTGTCGCTCACGGTCGGGGTTGGAAGCCGGGGGAGAAAGGCGTCCCGGTTCCGCCGACCGCGCGCCCGGGTGCGGCCCGATAGGTACGGCAGATGGCACAATCGAACGCCTAAAGAGCGTGGCCGCGTCGTCTAGGGGTAATGACGAGCCTCGGAACGGCGGCGGCCGCCCCCGGCGAGACCGACACGGGGCGGCTGGTCGTCGGCGAGACGCGAGACGGCGGGGAGTTCGGGCTGCCGGTCGCGGTGGTGAACGGCGCGGACGACGGCGACACCCTCTACATGCAGGCCGCGAGCGACGGCGACGAGCTCAACGGAATCGGCGTGATCCAGCGGGTGATCCCACGGATCGACCCCGAGGAGCTTTCCGGGACGGTGCTGGCCGTCGGCATCGTCAACTATCACGGCTTCCAGGTCGCGAAACACCGGAACCCGATCGACGACACGAAGACCAACCGCACCTATCCGGGCGACGCCGACGGGACCTCCTCCGAGCGGATCTCCCACGCGACGTTCGAGGCCGCAAAGCGCGCCGACCGGATCCTCGACCTCCATCAGGGTTCGACCAGCCGGATGCTCAACGAGGTCCGGGTCCGCTGTGGGACCCGCCACCGGCTCCACGAGCAGTGTCTCGAGCTCGCGAAGGTCTTCGGCTGTGGCTACGTCCTCGACCAGAAGGGGCCGAACGGCCAGCTCGCGCGGGTCGGCCCCGACGAGGGGATCCCGACGATCGACCCCGAGCTCGGGGGCAGCGTCGGCTGGGACGACCGCAGCATCAAGTACGGCGTCCGTGGCTCGTTCAACGTGTTGCGGTACTACGGCTACCTCGACGGGGAGGTCGAGCCCGAGACCCAGACCCGCGCGAGCGGGTTCGACCAGTACGGCTCGCCGTCGGGCGGGTTCGTCCGCTTCGAGAAGGCCCTCGGGGACCGGCTCTCCCGGGGCGAGACGGTCTTCACCGTCAGGGACACCTTCGGGCGAGTCAAGTCCGAGGTGACGGCCGACGGCGACGGGATCTTCTGGCGCTCACGGCGGCTTCCCCAAGTGGCGACCG
The DNA here is from genome assembly GCF_037996645.1 of Halalkalicoccus tibetensis. NCBI lineage: Archaea > Methanobacteriati > Methanobacteriota > Halobacteria > Halobacteriales > Halalkalicoccaceae > Halalkalicoccus > Halalkalicoccus tibetensis. Next base: position 308,350 of record NZ_JBBMXV010000003.1, on the reverse strand, counting down.
GCGAGTACGTCTGCTCGGTCGCCACCGGGATCGACACGTACTGATGGTCGCCGACCTGTACTGTCCGGCCTGCGAGCGGACGTACGCCGCGGGCGCGGACGAACCGTGGCGCTGTTCCTGTGGGTCTCCCCTCGAACTCGCCGAGCGACCGCTCCCCGAGGGTCCGCCCCCGGCCTTCGACGAGCTCGACACTCGCCGGGGCCTATGGTCGTTCTCGGAGTTCCTCCCGATCGAGCCCGCGGTCACGCTCGGCGAGGGCTTCACGCCGCTGGTCGAGGCGCCCGGGTGGGACGCGCAGTTCAAACTCGAGTACGTCTTCCCGACGGGCAGCTTCAAGGACCGCGGGGCGACGACGGTTCTCTCGCGGGCCGCCGAGCTCGGCATCGAGCGGGTACTGGAGGACTCCTCGGGCAATGCGGGCGCGGCGATCGCGACCTACGCGGCCCGGGCGGGGATCGACGCGGAGGTCTACGTCCCCGCCTCGGCCACGGCCTCGAAGCTCGCCGCCATCGAACGGGCGGGCGGCGAGGTGGTGCGGGTCGAGGGGAGCCGCGAGGCGGTCACCGAGGCGTGTATCGAGGTCGTCGAGGCGGGGGAGGGCTGGTACGCGAGCCACGCCTGGAACCCGGCCTTCTTCGCCGGCACCCAGACGGTGGCCTTCGAGATCGCCGCCCAGCGCGACTGGCACGTGCCCGACGCGGTCGTGCTCCCGCTTGGCCACGGCACGCTCTTTCTGGGCGCGTATCGGGGCTTTCGAGCCCTGCTGGAGGCGGGCTGGACCGACTCGCTTCCCCGGCTGCTGGGCGCGCAGGCGGCCGGCTACGCGCCGATCGCCGAGGCGCTCCACGACGACAGCGAAAGAGGTGAAAACGACGTGGCCGACGGGGTTCGGATCCGCGATCCCGTCCGCGGGAGGGAGATCCGGGGTGCGATCGAGGAAACGAACGGGGACGCGATCGCGATCGGGGAGGCCGACACGGAACGCGAACTCGACCGGCTCCACCGCGCGGGCTTCTACACGGAGCCGACGTGTGCCGTGGCGCCCGCGGCCCTCCGGCAGTATCGCGAACGGGGCGTTCTGGACGCTGCCGACGACGTGGTCGTTCCCCTCACTGGCAGCGGCCTGAAGGCCGATCCCGGCTGACGGGCTGCGACCTGTTCGCACGCAAGCTCAACCCTTATCCGTATAATCTGTCCTTAGTTACGATAGACCGGATGAGTACGAGCACCTATTTCGAACGCTCGGTGTCGGGAACGAAGCAGTTCGTGAATCGCTACGGGCTCGGGCTCCTGTTCGCGGCGAACATCTTCGGCGCGGGATCCGTGTTCATCCTCTCGGAGGCCGGCAGCGACTTCGGGTTCGCCCTGCTGTGGGTGCTCCCGCTGGCGCTGCTGGCGGGCCTCGCGATGCACGAGATGTCCGCGCGGCTGGCCGCCGCGGACCGCCCGCTGATGATCTACATCACCGATCGGATCGGCCAGACCGCCGCGAAACCCCTGGCGATCGGGATCTCCTTCATCATGCAGTTCTGGAGCGTCGCGAACTACGCGCTCGCGGGCGCGGCGTTCGTCTACATCTCGCCGCTCTCGAACCTCTACATCGGGACGATCCTGATGGCGGCGTTGGGGATCGCGCTCGTCGAGCTCCGGCTCTACAGCCGCATCGAGGGCGTGGTCGCCGCGCTCGTGCTCGCGATCTTCGGCTCGTATCTCGTCATCGTCATGGGGCTGGACCTCCCGCTGGGTGACGTCACGACCGGTTTCGTCCCGACGCTCGTCTCGGAGTTCGGCTACCTCACGATGATCATCGCGCTGCTCGGGACGACCGTCTACTACCCGAACTTCTTCATCCAGACCAGCATGTCGGGGACGAAGGACTGGGACGTCGTCGAGAAGTACCGGCGGGATCACACCTTCGGGATGGTCGCCGTGATCGGGCTGAGCATCGCGGTGATGGTCGTCGCGGCGATGACGATCCCGGACGGCGGCGACATCACGCTGACGGCGCCCGGCGAGCCGCTGGCGGACGCGCTCGGCCCCTGGGCGCTCGACGTGTTCATCATCGCCGCCGGCGCCGCCTCCTTCACCAGCGCCACCGGCACGCTGTTCGGCGCGGGCTTCATGATCCCGCAGGCGTACGGCCGGAAGACGATGTTCGGCGACCGCCCGTTCCGGCTGGTCGTCCACTCGCTGATCTGTCTCTCCGTGCTGTTCGCGCTGCCGCTTCTGGCCTTCACCGGCTTCACGCCCGTCTCGCTCGCGATCACGATGCCCGCGGTCAACGGCGTGATCGGGCTGCCGATCACGGCGATCGCGCTGTTCGCCGCGGTCAACCGGTATTTCGATCCCTCGCGGATCGAGCAGGCCGGGTTCCTCCTGGTCGTGATCGTGCTGTTCATCGGGTCGGCCCTGACCGCCCAGGACCTCGCGGGGACGATCGCGAACTACCTCTGAGCGTCAAGCGCGAGGGCATACGAGACGATCCGGAGGCCGGCGAGCGCACCGAGCGAGCAGACCAGGAAGACGAGAACCGGCGGGAACGCGGCGGTGGGGCCGAACCGCGGGGCGAGGGTCGCCCCGACGATCCCGATCACCAGCGCCGCGAGGAGGGCCGAACGGTTCATGGGTGGCGTCGGCGGGGAAGGAGGATAACTCTTAGAGGTCGACGCGGTCGAACCGGAGCAGGCCGATCGCGAGCGGGACGAACGCCCAGGCCGCGAGCAGCACGAACCCGAAGCTCGGCTGGGCGACCAGCGGGACGCCGCCCTCGAGCAGGCCCTGGGCCTCGTAGGTGCTGGCGACGGCGAGCCCCGACTCCCCGAGGGCCGCGCCGAGCGCCGAGCCGTACGCCGGACCCGGCGGCAGCGAGAGGAAGGTGACGTACCAGTCGGGATAGCCCGATTCGGGGAAGACCGATCCCGAGGTGAGATAGAGGAGGAGTTGGGCGATGACGCTCCAGAGCAGCCAGAACAGCCCGAGTAGGCCGAACGCGCCGACCGCGGCGCGTGTGGTCGACTTCGTCATCGCGGAGAGCCCGACGCCGATACAGACGTAGACGAACCCCAGAAGGACCGTCAGCAGGGTGAAGACGAGATACTCGACGGGCGAGATCGAGCCCGTGAAGGCGAAGATCGCGACCATCCCGGCGGCGAAGCCGATCAGGATCGAGACCACGACGACGCCGGTTCGTCCAAGCACCTTCCCGAGGACGACGTCCTGACGGGTGTGAGGCAGCCCGAGCAGGAACTTCAGGCTGCCGCTCTCGCGCTCGCCGGCGACCGCGCCGTAGCCGATCAGCAGGGCGATGATGGGTACCAGAAAGCTCGCGGGCGACTGGAGCGCGATGACCAGGTCGAGCGTGTCGCCGGCCTCGTCGCCGAGCACGCCCGAGATCTGCGTCCCGACGTAGGCGCCGGCGACGGTGAACAGCACGAAGATCAGCGTCAACGCGATCAGCCCGCGCGAGCGCACGGCGTCCTGGAAGTCCTTCTTCGCGATGGCGATGGCGCTCACGCGGTCGCCCCCGTCGTGTAGTCGATGAAGAGGTCCTCGAGCGAGGACTCCTCGGTCTCGAAGTCCTCGACGGTCGCGCCCGCGTCCTCGAACGCCCGCAGCACCCGCGTCTTGGCGTCGTCACGGCAGGTGACGGTCGCGACCGAGCCCCGCGTGGTCACTTCGGAGACCCCCTCAAGGGCGGCGACCCGCTCGGTCGCGCCGTCGGGCAGGCGGTCGAGCTCGACCACCAGCGTCGTCTGGTCGGTCGTCGACTCGCGGAGCCCCTCGACGGAGTCCTCGGCGACGAGTTCGCCGTCCCGGAGGATCCCCACGCGATCGCAGACCGCGTCGACCTGTTCGAGGATGTGCGAGGAGAAGAACACCGTCGCCCCGCGGTCCCGCTCGGCGCGGATGATCTCGCGCATCTCGCGGGCGCCCGCGGGATCGAGCCCGGTCGAGGGCTCGTCCAGGATGAGCAGGTCCGGCTCGCCGGCGATCGCCGCGCCGAGCGCGAGCCGCTGGGTCATCCCCTTCGAGTAGCCCCCGACCTTCTTCTCGGCGGCGTCGGGGCCGAGCCCGACCCGCTCGAACAGCGCGTCGGGATCGTCGTCGGCATCCTTCGACTCGATGGCGAATTCGAGGTGTTTCCGGCCCGAGAGGCGGTCGTAGAGTTCGAAGCCCTCGGGAAGGATCCCCGTCCGCCGGCGGATCTCGAGGCCCTCCTCCTGGGCGTCGTGGCCGAAGACGCTGACCTCGCCCGACGTGGGGCGGACGAAGTCCAGAAGCAGGTTGATCGTCGTCGACTTCCCGGCGCCGTTGGGGCCCAGGAAGCCGTAGATCTCGCCCTCCCGTACCTCGAGGTCGAGCTCCGAAAGTGCCGTCTCCTCGCCGTATCGTTTCGTGACGTCCGTTAATCGTATTGCAGCCACAGGTTTGATCAAGTCGATGTTATCGAAGACAATACATATGTTTTATCGCTATTAACTGATACGAAATAAATATTCCCGGGTCGGTAGGCAGCTACATATAATATTTCTGCTTTTTCTAGTAAGAAATATATGGTGCGGCCCGGAACGTGTCTTCGCACGATGACACGATCCGACCGACGCACCGACGGCCGAACCGACGCCCCGATCGGGGTGAGATAGATGGACCGGCTGCTTTCCGCGCTGGCGCTGTTGCAGTCGGAGGCGCCCGAGGAGCTCCCGATCGACATGGAGACGCTGTGGCTGATCTCGATCGTCGCGACGCTGGTGTTTCTGGCGATCGGGATCGCCGTCGGCTACTGGGTCTACAAGGACGCCGCCGATCGCGGGAACAGCGAAACGCTGTGGGCGATCGGCGTCGCCCTGTCGTTCCTCCTCTTCCCGTTGGGCCTCGTCGTCCCGGCCGCCTACTTCGTGCTTCGGGGCGAGAAGGTTCCCGAGACGCCCGAGGAGCCGGCATCCGCGGGCGACTGGTAGCCCACCCTATCGTTCGGGGTGGACCGGCCCGTCGAACCCGCCCCGAACGAGGGGTTTGGCGATATGCCGCCGCGCGGTCGGCGGCACTTCGTACCAACCCGGTTCGAGATCCCTGTCGATCTCGATCGTCTCCTTCGTCTCCGCGCTCGTCGAGCAGTCCCGACAGCGATAGCCCTGCTCGCGCCCGGCGCTCTCCATGGACCGCCTGCAGTCGGGACACCGCGGGTTCCGGTACTCGATCCGGTTCAGCTCGCGTAGCGCGAACTTCTCCAGTTTCAGCGTTCCCCCCGAGACCTCGCCGCAGGCGGTGATCCGGTCGCCCTCCCGCAGTGCGCGCACGCGGTCGCGAAACCGTTTCGTCGGCTCGAACGCCGCACACCGCAACCGATCGTCCCCGTCGTCGATCTCGAGGAAGACGTGTCCGCCCCGTCGGGTCTCGGGCGCGGAGGAGACGACTCCGTCGAGCCGGTAGGCCCGTCCGTCCTCCACCGATCCGATTTCGCCGTCCTGCAGGTGGACGTCGGTGCCCTGGTTCGTGAGGAACAGCGCGCTACTCGCGACGGGCTCGCTCTCGATGCGTTCTACGGCTCGCCGTACGGCATCGGGATCGTCCCCGCGGATGCCGTAGAGGACCGGTCCCGGCGTGTGGGGCACACAGACCGTATCGCCCGTTTCGCGGTCGACCGTGTCCCAGACGGCGGGGTACTCGGCCTCGGCGGCCCGGAACACGGAGTCGGGGTCAACCCTCCGTTCGGTCCCCCAGCGCCCGCGCTCACGGTAGGCGATCAGCTCGTGGGTCCACTCGGAGAACGCCCGCCGCGCACCGACCGCCGCGAGCGCACCGATCCGGCCCCGTCCTCCCGCCCAGCCCTCCTGCGAGTAGCCCGCCCCCTCTACGACCTCGAGCGCCTCGTCGAGGGAGAGCTCCTCGCGAACAGCTCGACGGGAGAACTCGGCGACCTTCCCGGGGACTTCCTCGGGGTCGCTGGGTGCGACGACGAGCCCGGGCTGGGTGTTCGAGTCCCTCACCTCCGCGAGGTCGTCGATCAGTTCGCGGGCGGCGTCGAACGCCTCCTCGGGATCGCAGTCGGCGTGGACCGCGAGGGCGGCGTTGCCGCGGGTCTTGTGTTCGACGGCGGGGTTGAGCCGGATCAGGAGGGGAGGATCGACGTCCGCTCCCGTTTCCGCTAGCACGCCGGCGATCTCGCTCGCGAGATAGGTCGTACACATCCCGCGCGTGCGCGAGTCGGTATCGTCGATGCCGACGACGGTCATCGCCGTCGCTTGGCGGCGACCCGGCTAACGGCTTTCGGCTCGGCGCGCGCCCGGTAAATACCGATGCTTCCTACCGGGAGAGAAGGACGGACGGGACGGTGGTATCCGACACAACACATATATGGTTCGAATGACTTATATAGGAATATGTCTCGGTCTGCACTGGTCGGAAACGTGACTGCGATGCTCGAGGACGCGGGCTTCGTGGTGAGCGACCGGTGTGCCATCCGTCCGAAGAGCTTCGACGTCGCGGCACGCCGCGGCGAGGACCTGATCCTCGTGAAGATCCTCGGCAACGTCGACGGGTTCGACGGCGCGACCGGCGCGGAGATGCGCCGACTGGGCACCTACCTGAACGCGACGCCGTTCGTCATCGGGCTGCGGACCCGCGACGAGGAGCTGAAACCGGGCGTCGTCTACTTCCGCCACGGGGTGCCGGTGTTCAGCCCGGATACGGCGATGGACTTCTTCGTCGAGAACGTCCCGCCGATGATCTACGCCGCCCCCGGCGGGCTCTACGTCAGCATCGACAGCGACATCCTCGCGGACGAACGCGAGAAACGCGGCTGGAGCCTCGGCCAGCTCGCCTCCGAACTCGGCGTCTCGCGCCGGACGGTCTCGAAGTACGAGGACGGCATGAACGCCTCGATCGAGGTGGCGATGGACTTGGAGGAGCTCTTCGGGGAGCCCCTGACCAGCCCGGTCGACGTGCTGGGCGGCGCCGAGGAGGTCCGCGACGCCGATCCCATGCCCGAGGACCCCGCCGTCGAGCCCGAGGACGAGGGGATCATCGCCGTGCTCACACGGGCCGGCTTCGACGTGCATCCGACGACGCGCGCGCCGTTCAAGGCCGTCGGCGAGGACACCAGCGAGGAGGAGAACGTCCTCACGGGCAACTCCGCGTTCACGAAGACCGCCGAGAAGCGCGCCCGGATCATGGGCTCGCTCGGGAAGGTCACCCTCACCCGATCGGTCTACTTCGTCGACAAGGCGCCAAAGGACGAGGTGGAGGGCACCGCGATCGTCGAGCGCGAGGAAGCCGAATCCGCGCGCGACGGCGAGGAGCTCCGGGAGCTGATCCGCGAGCGGACCACACCCCCCGAAGAGCTAGCCTAAGCGTACGTCTCGTTGAGGTATTCGACGATGTCGTCGCTCTCGTTCATCCCCTCGACCCCGTGGTCCGGGTCGACGAGTACCGGTACCTCCGTTTGTCCCGTGAGCTCCTCGACCTCGGTCCGCTCGGCGTGGCTGCTCGGGACCTGGTGGGACTCGTACTCGAGACCCAGCTCGTCGAGGCGGTTCCTGACCTTCGCACAGAACGGACAGCCCTGTAGTTCGTAGAACTCGATGGATGCCATCACCCGACGTAGGGCCTGGAGCCAAAAGAGCCCACGGGTGGCGGCGACCGCCGAGGCGGGACTACTCGAGATGGGAGAGGGCGCCCACCGGGGCGTCGGTCCGCTCGCCCGCGCGCCCGATCCCCTCGTCGCCGGCGGCGATCAGCGCGAAAACGCCGGCGACGTCGGCGCCGGCCCCGTCGGCGATGTCCAGGAGCAGCTCCTGGGTCTCGCCCGACCGGATGAGGTCGTCGACGACGAGCACCCTCTCCCCGGCCGACAGCGCCGAGGCCGGCAGGTAGTAGGTGAGTTCGATCCCCGAGTCGAGCCGGTCGCGTGCCTCGATGAACTCCTCGATCGCCGTCTCCTTGGACTTCTTCGCGTAGGCACACCGCGCGTCGAAGTACCGCGCCATCGCCGCCGCGAACGTGATCCCGTCGGTCGCGGCCGTCAGCACCACGTCGGGGCGCTCGAAGCCGAACGACTCGGCGGCCACCGGTGCGACCAGATCGAGGAAGGGCTGGTCGAAGACGATCCCCGAGTTGTCGACGTAGCCCTCCCCGTCGAGCTCGATGCGCGCCTCGAGCTCGTCGGCGAGCGTCTCGCGGCCGACACCGTCGATCACCGCGCGGGCCCGGGCGGCCCCGGGGAGGACATGGCCGTTCACGTACCGGTTGAGATCGCCCGCGGGAAGCCCCGTGAGGTCGGCGAGCTCGTCGTAGGTACGGGTCTCCTTGAGCATCCCGAGGACGGAGACCGCCTGCAGCTGCAGGGTCGCCTTCTCTGCTCTGTTCATATCAGGAGAGCGTCCTACACGAACTTGAACATCCCGGAAGCGCTCGGGATGGAAACCACCACGGAGACGGATACTACCGGTCGAGGAGGTCACTCGCGGTCACCAGCGCCTCGAGCTCGACGCCGTGGTCTGCGAGCAGTTCGTCGGCACCCTCCTCGCGGTCGACGACGACGATCACGCGCTCGACGTGCGCACCGGCCTCCCGGAGCGCCTCGACGGCGTCGGCGGCGCTCTGTCCGGTCGTGGCGATGTCCTCGATGACCACGACCTCCTCGCCCTCGTCCAGCTTTCCCTCGATGAGGTTGCCGGTGCCGTACTCCTTCTGCCGTTTGCGCGCGATGACGTAGGGGAGGTCGGTCTCGACGCTGGTGACGGCGACGAGGGGTACCGCGCCCAGAGCGACGCCCGCGAGCTTCGGCTCGTCGATCCGCTCGGCGAACGCCGCCGCGATCAGCGAGAGGCATCGCGGGTCGGTCTCGAAGAGGTACTTGTCCACGTAGTAGTCGCTCGTCCCGCCATGGGAAAGCTCGAACTCGCCGTACTGGACCGCGTTCGCCTCCCGCAGCGCCTCGATGAGTTCCGGGTCGGCCATACCCCGTCTCTCGTCGGCCGGGGCAAAAACGCACGGAACGGTCGCTGCCATTGAATGGTAGAAAAAACCATCTAGCGGCATTCAGGGGTCGGACTTATCCGTCTCCGGGACCTCCTATGGGATGGGAACGGGGACGAAGCGACGCCGGACGCAGCCGAGTTCCCAGATAAGTGATACCAATGACGACAACACCGATGAAAGCGCTGTTCGACCTTCAGCGAACGACGTTCGAGCAGAGCCAGCAAGCGATCGAACAGGGTCTCGAGACACAGCAGCAGTTCGCCGAGTCGGCGATCCGAACCGGCGTGGCCGCCCAGCGCTCGATGCAGCGCCAGGGGATGGAGGTCACGCGACAGTGGGCGGTCGCCTCGACCGGGGCGATGTGGGCCGGTGCGGACGGCGACCGACGCGAGGAGGTCGACGAGCAGTTCGACGCGCTCGTGGACGCACAGGAGGAGACGTGGGACGCGTTCGAGGAGAGCCTCGAGGAGGGGCTCGCAGCCTACGAGGAGCTGACCGAGCGCCAGAAGGAGTTCCTCGAGCAGTCGATGGCGTCGTTCACGGACACGAGCGAGCGAATGGAGGGGACCGTGATCGAGATCGCGGAGGATGCCGAAACGGCCACCGAACAGGGGACAGAAGCGATGGAGGAGAGCGTCGAGGCGCTCACCGAGGAGTTCGAGGAGATAAGCAACCTCAACCAGGCCCACGCCGAACGCCTGAACGAAGCGGGCATCGACGGCATGGAGGCGCTCGCGGACGCACAGACCGACGCTGTCGCACGGGCCGCGGAGGTCTCCGAACTGCAGGCGCAAGCGTGGATCGACGCCGCCGAACGGTAAGCGAGAATCACCCGAAGCAGTCCGCCGCTGGCGCGTTTCCTCCTACGGTGTGGACCTCACGAGGATTCGGATTTTTTCGATAGGTCGTTACAGCGATTCGTGCTAGACACTCGAAGGGCACGATGGGAGTCCAACGAGCGAACGGAGTGAGCGAGTGGGACTCAAGAGTGCCCGTGAGTGAGCGAAGCGAGCGAACGGGCACGATGGGATTTGAACCTCGGTCGCAGCAGAGCTGCTCCCTGCTTCAAACCCATCTCGGTTCGCTCGTCGCGTTCGCTCCTCGCAGAACAGCGGGCACGATGGGATTTGAACCCACGACCGTCGGATGTCTTCCCCCGACGCTGGCGCACCGAGGATAGAAGTCCGACGCTCTATCCGGACTGAGCTACGTGCCCTCGAACCCTCGTTTGCGAGCCGCGTTGAAAAGCTATCGGGATTCGGGCCACCCGAAGGACAAACTTAACCCCTGACCGCGTCTATCGCCGGCGAATGCGAGTCATCGGAACCGTCGGCCTGCCGGGCAGCGGGAAGGGCGAGGCCGCCGCCGTCGCCCGCGAGAAGGGGATCCCCGTCGTCACGATGGGCGACGTCATCCGCCGGGAGTGTCGCGAGCGGGGACTCGATCCCGCCGACCACCACGGTGAGGTCGCCCAGGCGCTCCGCGAGGAGGACGGTCCCCTCGCGATTGCCGAACGCTCCCTCCCGCTGATCGAGGAGGGTCTGGAGGAAAGCGAGCTCGTCCTCGTCGACGGGCTCCGCTCGGGCGCGGAGGTCGAGCGCTTCGAGGAGGCCTTCGGCGAGGCGTTCACCCTCGTCGCGATCGAGGCGCCGTTCGACGTCCGCGAGGAGCGTCTGGGAACCCGCGGTCGGGACAACCCCGAGACCGAGGACCTCGAGACCCGCGACGAGCGCGAGCTGGGCTTCGGGATGGGCGAGGCGATCGAACGCGCCGACGTGACCATCGAGAACACCGACTCGCTCGAGGCCTTTCGCGAGCGGATCGAGGGGCTGTTCGCCGGGAGGGTCGAACGATGATCTACCGGATCGAGGCGTCCGTCCGCGCGCCCGTCGAGGACACCGAGGTCACCGACAGGGTCCGGGACGCCGTGGCGAACCTGTTTCCCAACGCCGAGCTCGAGGCCCGGGAGGGCGAGCTCGTCGGGACGACCCACTCGATGGATCACTTCTCGGAGCTGCTGCACCGCCAGGAGATCCTCGACACCGCCCGCAGCGAGTTCTTCCGGCGGCAGTCGGGCGAGTACTTCTCCTTCTCGCTCAAGAAACAGGCCGCCTTCCAGGGCGTGGTGAACTTCGCGGTCGGCGAGACCGACGAGCTCGGTGAGATCGACGTCGAGGTGCGGGTCGACGAGCCCGACGTGGAGAGCTACATCGACCACGTCGCCCCGCCGACGGAAGAGGGACGGCCCGTCGAGCCCTGACGGGCGTTCACGAGCCGTCGGCCAGCCACTCCGAGAGCAGCTCCTTGGTCGTCTCGTCGGTTCTGACGCCGTCGTGGTCCACACCTTCCAGAGCGACGTTCTCGGCGCCGCCGAGCGCGGGGCTCGTCGGTCGCGTCCGGAAGAAGCCGTCGTCGGTCCCGCGGACCGTGTAGTAGTCGACGGAACCGGGCGTCTCGTCGGGCTCGTTGAGCTCGTAGAGCGCCTCGCCGGGGGTGTCCGCACAGGAATGCGAGAGGAAGTCGCAGATCCGGGTCGAGCCGGGGCCGGCCGCACAGCCCGGCCCGCAGGTCCACGTCCCGTGGTTCGCGCCCGCCAGCCCGACCAGCGACCCGACGTGCTCGTAGCGATCGCGGTCGGCGAGCCAGTACCGGATCCCCGTCACGCCGAGGCTGTGGCCGACGAGATCGACCTGCTCCGTGCCGGCTTCCCCGCGAACCGCTTCGACGAACGAGTCGAGCTGCTCGCTCATCTCCTCGTGGGTGCTCGTCTCGCGCTCGAACGTGATCGACCAGAGCGCGTCGCCCGAGTAGCCGCGCTCGACGAGATACGCGGCGTGCTCGTCGAAGTCACACGCGTCCCGGCCGTTACCGTGGACGAAGACGATCGGGCGTTCGTCGAGCCCCGCGTCCGTCCCGTGGTGGGCGTGGCCGCCCCAGCCGCCGTATCCATCGGTGTCGAACGGGAGGGCCGCGTCGTCGGTTCGGTCACGGGAGCACGACGAGTCGCTCCCGGGAAGGCCGGGATCGGGATCGTCGCCGTCGGAGTCGTCCTCGTCGTCCGTGTCCGTAGTATCGTCCAGGCAGCCCGCCGCAAGCGCGATGCCGGCCCCGCCGAACGCCGCGAGCAGGTCGCGCCGGCGAACCGTCCGAGGACCGCGCTCGCGAACCATGCCGTCGGTTATCGACCCGAACGAATAACGAACCGGCTTGCCGGCCCTCAGAACAGCCCGCCCATGCCGCCGCCACCGCCGCCCTGGTTCTCCATCTGTTTCATCATGCGCTCCATGTCCATGTTGCCCTGACCCATCCCCTGGAACTGCTTCAGCGTACGCTCCATCATCTTGTGCTGCTGGAGCAGCTCTCTCACCGTTTCCTCGTCGGTGCCCGAACCACGGGCGATGCGCTCGATCTGGCTCTGGCCGATCGCACGGGGGTGTTCCAGCTCGGCGTCGGTCATCGAGTCCATGACGAACTCGAAGCGCTGCATCCGGTCCTGGGTGACGTCCATGGCGTCGTCGGGCAGCTGGTCCATCAGCCCCCCGCCCATTCCGGGGATCATGTCCATGATCTGGTCGAGCGGGCCCATCCGGTTCATCGCGTTCATCTGCTTTCGCATGTCGTGAAGCGTGAACTCCCCCGAGAGCATGTCCTCGGGGTCCCAGTCCTCCTCCTCGTCGCCGGTCTCGGCCATCGCGCGCTCGACGCGCTCGGTGAGCTGCTTCAGGTCGCCCATCCCCAGCAGCCGGGAGATGAAGCCGTTGGGTTCGAAGCGCTCGATGTCCTCGACCTCCTCGCCGGTCCCTAAGAAAGCGATCGTCGAGTCGGTCTCGTTGACCGCCGTGAGCGCCCCGCCACCCTTCGCGGTCCCGTCGAGCTTCGTGATCGTCACGCCCTGGATGCCGATCGACTCCTCGAACCGGCGGGCCTGCTCCTTCGCTCCTTGCCCGATCGCGGCGTCGAGCACCAGCAGGGATCGATCGGGCTCGACGACGTCGCCGATCTCCTCGATCTCCTCGATCAGCTCGTCCTCGAGGGCGTGGCGACCCGCCGTGTCGACGATGTGGACGTCGGCGTCGGCGGTCTCCTCCATCCCCCGGCGGGCGATCTCGACGGGGTCCTCCGCGTCGGGGTCTCCATAAAATTCGACCTCCGCGCGCTCGCACATCTGTTTGGCCTGGTCGTAGGCGCCCGGTCGGAAGGTGTCGGTCTGGATGACCGCGGGGCGAAGTCCCTTCTTCGAGAACCACCACGCCATCTTCGCCGCGGTGGTCGTCTTCCCCGAGCCCTGCAGGCCCGCGAGCATGATCGTCTGTTCCTCGAGGGGCAGCTCGGTCGAGTCGCCGACCAGCGCGACCAGCTCCTCGTAGACGATCCGCAGGACGTGGTCACGTGCGGTGGTCCCGCCGGGCGGCTCCTCCTCGAGGGCCCGGGTCTTGATCGAATCGGAGAGCTCCATCACCAGCGAGACGTCCACGTCGGCCTGCAGCAACGAACGCTGGATCTCCTTGACGACCGCCTCCACGTCATCCTCCGTGAGCCGGGACTTCCCGCGGAGGTCCTCCAAGGTCCCCCTGAGGGACGTTCCGAGATCGTCGAGTACCATTTGGTCGGACTACGCTCTACTGCCGATAAAGGCTTTTGTCACCGAACGTACTCACACCCGGCTGACGGTATGAGTGAGACGGTAGTCTTCGAGCACCGTTATGATCAGTTGCTCGCCGTCGTGGCTACCCTCGACACCGAGCGGTTCGAATGTCGTTGAGGTTCCTTGGTTTCCGGCATCGAGTCGGGCAACGACGCGTACTGTCCAGGATTCGAAAAGACACCATCGTATTGCCGCTCTTCGGATGCATCAACGAATATCTCCGCAGCCGTCTCGTTTTCGACTTCGGGTGCGGTCGTCGGTCCATCCTCGATCCGGACGGTAATGGTATGACCGAGGGAGTGGTCGTTTCGGACGACCAGTCGGCCCGGTTCGTCGCCATTACCGAGACAGCCCGATACGCCACCCAGAAGGAAAACACCGATTGTCTGCAGTAGTCGCCTTCTATTTACTATCATATATTAACTGCAATATATTTATTCGAAGCGCTAAAGCTTTTGTCCGTTCGACCGACGTTCATGACCGAGTTTCGCAACACCGCTCAGCCCGATCGGGACTGGTGGGATACCCTGTGGCCCGGTCCGCGGGACACCCTCGAGAGCCTGGGGACCGGGGACTGCGGCTCCTTGGTGGACATCTGCTGTGGCGACGGCCACTTCACGGTTCCCGCCGCCGACCTCGTCTCCGGCCCCGTCTACGGCGTGGACCTCGATCCGGAACTTCTGGAGGCGCTCGAAGCACGTTTGGAAACGGAGCGGATCGAAACGGTCGAGGGCGACGCGATGGCGCTCCCCGACCTGCTTCCCGAGCCGGTCGGCTGTGCGCTGCTGGCGAACACGCTCCACGGCGTTCCCGAGAAGCGCGCGCTCGCGGAGGCGGTCGCGGCCGTACTGGAGCCCGATGGGCGGTTCGTCGTGATCAACTGGGTCGACGCGCCCCCCGAGGAGACCTGGGTCCTCGACGAGCCCCGCGGCCCGCCCGCGGAGCTGCGGATGACGCCCAAGGAGACGGTCGAGGCGATCGAGCCCGCGGGGTTCGACGCCCGGGAAACGGTCTCGGTCTCGCCACATCACTACGCCGTGACGTTCGATCTCAGCGCTCACAGAGGGTGACGTCGCCGTTGTCGTAGCCGATCGAGCGGGTGCCACACATCTCGTCGACGTCGGTCTGGCGGATGTGGTCCTCGCCGTCGTCGGTCGCAAAGCGCGGCGCGCCGTCGCGCTGGTAGTCCCGATACAGCGTCGTCTCGTGGTCGGGCGGGTCGTCGTCGACGGTGGCGGCGGCGAAGCGGTCCTCCTCGCCGTCGTAGCGGTTCAGGGCGGTGGTGTAGGGGTGGTCGCTGAAGATCGGATCCTCGGCGTCGCTCTCGGTAGTCTCGACGATCGTCTCCATCGCCGTCATCTCCGTCGGCGTGTAGCTGTAACGGACGTTCTCCTCCTCGAAGGCGGGGGCGTCCTGGGTGGCGTCGGTCGCGAAGACCATCCCGCCGGAGAAGGCGAGCGCGAAGACGAGCACGACGGCCGCGAGCACCTGCGGGGAGCAGTCCCGACGTAGGCGGTCGAACCCGACCGCGGTGAGGACCGCCATCACCGCATAGAGGAAGGCGAACCACCGCCCGGGAAGGAAGTTCCGCAGGCCGAACAGCGGCGGGACGAGGGTAAAGACCGCCATGACCGCCGCGGCGACGATCAGCGTGAGCGCCGACTGATCGATCCGCTCGCGGTCGAGCAGATAGAGGCTCCCGACGATGGTCCCGAACAGCAACAGCAGGAACCCGGTGTGGTCGATCAACGGGATGACCGTCTCGGCGAGGAAGGTACCCTGTTCGGCCTCGGCGGCGCCCGTAGCGTCGCTGCGGTCGAACAGCCCGCTGTCGCCGATCGAGCCCCAGAGAACGACGACGACCGCCTCGGTGAACGTCCGCTCGCCCCAGGGGGTCATGCTCCAGACCAGCATGAGCAGTCCGAGCGCGAACGCCGAGTAGCCGTGGACGCTGTGGACGCTGATCGAGGGGCTGTCGTCGGAGAGGAACCGCTCCTTGAGCTGCCCGGCGTTCAGCGCGATCTGGGCCAGCGAACCGGCGCCGAACAGCACGAGCATGATGAACGACGAGACCTGGTGGGTCAGCGCCAGCGCGGTCATCAGCGAGACCAGCAGGGCGATGTGGGCGGGGCGGGCCCCGAGCTGCTGGATCCGGACGAACACCAACAGGAGCGCGAGAAAGACCACGAGCCCCAGACTCGTCGGGATGAGGTGGATCGACCAGACGACGACGAAATCGCTGATCGAGTAGGCCGCCGCGGCGAAGACCGCCCAGCGCGGGTCGGCGAGCCGGGCGGCCGTCAGGTAGACCAGCAGGCTCGCCACGGCCATCGCGACGCCGATCGACCCGAACAGCGCGAGCCGGGGCGTGAGGTCGGTCAACAGCGTCGCGGCGGCGACCGAGAGGTGATACAGCGGGGCGGCGACGTAGGTGGTCTCGCCCATCCCCTCGAGCGACCCCGCCGCGAGGATCCCCTCGACGTACTGGGACATGTGGATCCAGACGTCGATCCCGACGTAGCCCGCCGAGCCCAGGAGCCCGGCGAAACGGACGACGAACCCGAGCGCCAGAACCTGTGTCAACAACAACCCCACCGACAGGTCCCGCTCGGGGACGAACGCGATCTGGACGAACACGAGCGTCGAGAGGGCCGCCGTGACCAGGTAGAACGCCGGGCCGCGCCCGCCGAGCAGTATCGAGAGGGCGATCAGGCCGGTGGTCCCGAGGAAGACGACGCTCGGGAGCGCGTGGACGGCCCACCGCGGCAGCGTCCCGACCCCCTCGACCGGCGGGCCGCGGGCCGCGAGCAGGTACAACAGGCAGGCGACCGCGAGCACCGGCGGGACCGTTCGCACCAGTATATGGGTGAGATAGAGGTTCAGCGGAGCCAACAGCCCCGCGGCTACCAGTCCCACGAGCGCGCTTGCGGTTCCGGGACCGATCCGTCGAACCGAACCGAGGGCCATCTATCGGTCCCCCTCGGTCGCGAGCCCTACCTGCCGGTGCCCCGGTCCCCCTCCCTGCCCCATCGCTCCCACGTCCGCTCCCCACCGGGTTTGTTATGTCGGTGCTAACGGGGCGGCGTGGTAGAACGGGACAGGAAGGTCGCCCGGGCGAAACGGTACCGTTCCGAAGAGCCCCACGATCGGGGGACGGCGGCGGATAAGGGGCGACTAACGGTCAGTCGTCGTACGTGACGACCTCGTCGTCGTCGAGCTCCGCCCCGTCGATCGAGACGGTGACGTCGCCGAGCGCGATGAACCCGGTGATCGTGTCGCCGGCCGGGATGCGGTAGGCGTCGCGGCCCCCCCGGAGGGAGCCTGCGGCCATCGTTCCGACGATGCCGTCCCCGGGGTCGACGGTCGCCCCCTCGACGTCGGCGTACTCGAGACCCAGGCCGGTCTCGATGATGTAGTGGGTCGGGTCGGTCTCGCTGCCGCCCTCGAGCGTGATCACCGGCCCGTCGAGTTCGGGGTCCTCCGGGTCGGGGTCGGGGCTGGGCTCCGGCTCCGGTTCGACCTCGGCCCGCTCACCCTCGAGGAGCACCTCGACCGGCGCGTCGGCGTCGAGGAGATCGATCTCGCCGGTGTAGACGAACGAGTCGGTGGCGTCCTCGAGGCGGCCGACCACGGTCGATCCGTCGATCTCGTAGTCGCCCTCGTCATCCCCGCCATCGGCCGGCTCGACCGCTCCCGTCACGCTGAACGTGTAGTTGGCCGGCTCGCCCCGGTCCGCGATCGTCAGCGTGCGGCCCTCGCGAGGTTCGAGGACGATCGGCGGCTGGCGACCCGAGACATCGAGCTCGAGGTCCTCGTAGACGCCCACCTCGTAATCCGGATGGGTCGCTCGGAGGTCGTAGCTGCCGACCGGGAGCTCCTCGAAGAGGGCGTACGTCCCGAAGTACTCCTCGCCCTCGACGGTCTCGGCAGTATAAGGACCGTCGTAGCCGTCCATTGGCGTTCCCTCGTGGGGCTCGATCGAGACGGTCACGCCCTCGACGTACTCGTCGTCCTCGGCCTCGCGGACGTAAACCCGGAGCTGGGCGGTCTCGACCTCCCCTCGCGGGTGGCCGATCCCCGCCTCGGGCTCGTCGGGGCCGTAGTGGTTGTTCGAGAGCGCCACGTCGTTCCAGCCGTCCCCGGAGACGTCGCCGCCGTACTGGACGACCGGCGCGTCCCCGAGATATCGGTCGTCGCCGGGGTCGGTCGGGTTGTGGAACCAGTTGTTCGCGACGCGTGCGCCCTCGCTCGGCACGCCGCGGATCGCGACCGCCGGGGTCGCCTGCCCGTCGCGTCGCTCGACCAGCTCGAAGGTGTTGTGGTGGACGTCGATCCGCTCGCCGCCGGGGCTGTGCATCTCGAAGCCGAACAGGAGGTTCGTCGGCCCCTGGATGTTGTACCGGGCTTCGTAGCTACAGCCCTCCTGACCGCCGCCGGCGATGCTGTGGCGGTTGCGATCGAAGTAGTTGTACTCGATCAGCGGGTCGCCCCGGTAAACGACGACGCCGTAGCCGAGCCCCTCCATCATGTTGTCGTGAAAGGAGCAGTGATGGACGTGGGCGGCGCTGTCGACCGGGTCCGAGCCGTGCTGGCCGATCCCGACGCCGGCGTGGGTCCAGCCGTAGAGCTCGCAGTTGTCGACCTCGCAGTCGCCGTACGCGCGGATCGCGAGCGAGGCGTCGTCCCAGACGTATCCGTCGGGGTCGTGGTAGCCGACCCGATGACCCCGGAACCGCAGGCCGGTGATCCGCACGTCGTCCTCGTAGACCTGGAAGAGCCGCGAGGCACGCCGATCGGCGGTGATCAGCGCGCCCGGCGAGCCGTCCCGGCCCCGGCCGCTGGCGAGCGTCACGCCGCCAGGGATCGTGATCCGGCGGGCGCTGAGGTCGATCGTCGCGTCGTCCTCGACGTAGATCGTCACGTCACCGCCCGCGAGGGCGGCCTCCAGCTCCTCGGCAGTCGAGACGACGACGTCGGCGTCGTCGGGGCTGACGTGGCGGTCGTACTCCTCGCCGCCGCCGATCTCGGTGTCGGTCGGGGCGGGATCGTCGTCGGCCTGGGCCCGGGTCGGCGTGGGGGCGACCGACGCCCCCGCGACAGCGGCCAGTCCGAGGGTGAGATACGTCCGTCGCCCCATCGAGCCGCCGGTGGATCCGTGACGTTGCATATTTCCTAGGTCTACAGATTAATAATAAGTCTTGTGTAAACAAGTACGCAAATAAGCAGGTTCCCCGCCGAAGGGAGGTGAGCGGCGGGATCAGAGCAGACGTTTCGCGACGGCCTTCGCCGGACCGAGGTCGACGCCCAGACGTTCCTCGAGGTCGAGCAGGAGCAGCACCTCCTCGCGTTCGATCCCGCCGAAACGGAGCGTGACGACGGCGTGGATCGCGAGGAACAGCGCGAACAGCGGGACGAACACGAAGACCGTCACCGTCACCAGCGAGGTGACGACGAGGTAGACGGTCCCGATCGAGGCGACCGCGATCGTCGCGGGCTTGAACAGCGACGCGCCGAAGGGGTGGATCCCGGTGCGGGTGTAGAGCTGGGTCGAGTAGGCGACGTTGAGCAGGAAGTAGGAGATCACGGTCGCGACCGACGCGCCGAGATAGGAGTACCGCGGGATCAGAACGACGTTGAGCGCGACGTTGAGCGCCGCGGCTCCGATGTTGTCGTACATGATCAGCCGGGTGTTGCCCATCGCGGTCAGCGTCTTGTAGTTGGGGCCGGCGACCGCGTGGATGAAGAAACCGACGGCGAGGATCGAGAGCGCGAACGCCCCCTCCACGTAGTCGGGGCCGTAGGTGTAGCGAAGCAGCAGTTCGGGGAACAGCGCGATCACGAGGACGATCGGCAGCGAGACCATGAAGATCCACTTGGTGACCAGCTGGTACATGTGCTTCATCTCCGCGACGTCGCCCTCGGCGTGGAGCTCCGAGAGGATCGGAACGAATAGGAAGCCGAAGGACGCGAGCACGGCCGTCAGCATCGTCGCCAGCGGGTAGAGCACGTTGTAGATCCCGACGTCGGCCGTCGAGACGAAATAGCCCAGCAGGAACGTGTCGATGTCGGCGAGGATCTTCACCATGATCGAGGAAACGATCAGCGGCGCCGAAAAGGCGAGCAGCTCGCGGTGCATCGGCGTGGCCTCGGTCCGCGTGAACAGCGACGTATACCGGTAGAGGTAGTACATCCCGAGCATCGCGGCGGCGGCGTGACCGAGGACGTACGCCCAGGCGACGCCGGCGGCGTCGAAGCCCAGCGCGAGGATTATCACCGCGAGGACCAGCCGGGTGATGTGGGCGGTGACGTTCTCGACGAACACCTTCGGCGTCGAGCGTTTCGTCCCCTGGATCCCGCCGACCGCGAGCTTCTCGACGGAGGCGAACGGCATCGCGAGCCCGAACACCCGAAGGACGGGCGCGACGCCCTCGTCGCTGAAGACGCTCGCGGCGATCGGCTCGGCGAAGACGATCAGTCCCCCGCCCGCGAGCAGCGACAGCGGGAGGACCAGCTGGAAGGCCGAGACGAGGACGCCGCGGCGTCGTGCCGGGTCGTCGTAGCGCGGGAGGAACCGCCCGACACCGGTGTGCATCCCGAGCAGAACGAGCGTCGAGGCGGTCGCGAGGGCCGCGGAACCGAGCGCGATCGCGCCGTAGCCGTCGGGCCCGAGCAGGCGGCCGATGACGAGCGTCGAGAGAAAGGAGATCGCCAGCCCGAACATCTCGCCGACGAAGACGATGCTGCCGCCGGTGAACAGCTTCCGGAACGGTTCGTCGTCGTCATCGCCCATCGACGGTAGCTACAGTGACCCCTGCCGTAGGCATTGCGTTACGGATCCGTCATGTAAACGTCCGTGAACGATCGGGATCGGAACGCTCATTCGCCGACCAGCTGGTCGGCCAGCCACTCGGGATCGAACCGTTCGACGTCGTCGTACCCCTGTCCGGTCCCCAGAAAGAGGATCGGCTTGCCGGTCACGTACGCGATCGAGATCGCCGCGCCGCCGTTGGCGTCGGCGTCGGCCTTCGTGAGGATCGCGCCGTCGATCTCGGCGGTTGCGTTGAACTTCTTCGCGCGCTGGACGGCGTCCTGGCCGGCGACGGCCTCGTCGGTAAACAGCGTCATGTCCGGGCCGACGACGCGCTCGATCTTCTCCAGTTGGTCCATCAGCCCCTCGTTGGTGTGCAGGCGTCCGGCGGTATCGCCGAGCACCACGTCGATGTCGTGGGCCTCGGCGTACTCGACGGCGTCGTAGATCACCGCCGCGGGATCGCCGCCCTGCTCGTGGGAGATGAGCTTCGTATCGAGGTTCTCGGCGTGCTCGCGGATCTGCTCGTTGGCGCCCGCACGGTAGGTGTCGCCGTTGGCCATCACCGTCGAGTAGCCCCGCTCCTCGAGATACCGCGAGAGCTTCGCGATCGAGGTGGTCTTGCCGACGCCGTTGACGCCGGTGAAGATGATCGTGACGGGCTTCTCGGCCTCGGCGATGCGCTGCTCGAAGTCGAACTGGCCGACGCTGATCACGTCCAGAAGCGCCTCCCGGAGCGCCTGGTCGACCCGTTCCTCGACCGTCTGGGTCATCCCGCGGGTCGCGTTCTCGAGGTCGTCGCGGAGGTTCGAGACGATCTCCTGGGCGACGCTGAACTCGACGTCGCTCTCGAGCAGCGCGAACTCCAGGTCGTCGAGGGGCTCCTCGATGACCTCCGGGTCGATGACGATCTGGCCGGTCGCGAGCGAACGCGCCCGGTGCATGAATCCGCTCGAGGAGTTCCCCTCCGACGCGTCCGGCTCGGGTTCGGACTCCGGTTCCGGATCGGAATCGGTGCTCGGCTCCGCGTCGTCCACGGGCTCGGCGGCCGGTTCGGCCGCCCCGTCGCGTTCGGCCGTCGGCTCGGGCTCGACGGGCTCGCCCGATCCCGCCGGTTCGGGTTCGGCGTCGGGGGCCGCCTCGGCGGACGCCGACGTGTCGGGCTCGGTCGCGGCGCCTGCTTCGGCGGTCGCCCCCTCGGGACGATCCTCGGACTCGGCGCTGTCGGCGACCTCATCCTCCTCGGCTTCCTCCTCGACGTCGTCGCGGAAGCGACCGATCTTCTCCTTCAGCCCGTCGAACATCTATCTACTCGTCGTTCTGTTGCTGCTGCATCTGCTGCATCGCCTGCTGTTGGGCCTGCTGCTGGACCTGTTGGGCGCGCTGCTCGACCTCGTCCATCTCGGATTCGACCTCGTCCATCTCGGCCTCGACCTCGTCGATCCGCTCGGAGAGCCGGTTGCGCTTCTCCTGGAGGGTATCGGTCGCGTCCTCCTGTTCCTGCTCGGCGGCGAAGCCGCCGCCGACGTCGACGACGACCTCGTCGATGTCGTCGACCGTCGCGCGGACGTACGCGCCGCCGCCGACGGGGACCTGCACCGTCGAGCCCGTCTCGAGGGACTCGAGGGCGTCGACCGCGTCGGTGATCTCCGTCTGTTCGTCCTGTAGCTCCTCGATCTCGGCCTCGAGCGACTCCTGCTGGGCGTCGAGCTCCTGGAGCTGTTCGGAGAGCTGCTGCAGTTCGGGGTTGCCGCCACCCATGCTCATCGCGCGATCACCGTGTTGTGAGAAACGAACGTCATGCCTATGACTGGGCCCGCGAGTCGGAAGTATCTTCCTAGTCGAGATAGCCCAGCGCGTCCTCGATCCGCCCGAGCTCGGGGCCCGTGGTGTCCCGACCGGCGACGTAGCCCGAGGCGTTCGCGACCAGCCCCGACCCCACGAGCGGCCCGCCGTAGTTGATCGTCCCGATGTCGGCGTAGACGCCGAGATGCTCCTCGAGGAAGTCGAGCTCCCCGTCGGTGGCCTTCGGGTGACAGAGCACGCCGTCGTCCGTCGCCACCGCGGCCGTCCCGACGGTGCGGAGACCGGCGAGCTCGCCGCGTTCGACGGGAACGTCGAGTCCGTCCTGTACCGCCTGTACGGCCTCCCGCGGGAGGTCCGGGTGGACGTACGCGCCGTTGTCGTTGGCGAGCACGACGTTGCCCGCGGCGTTGATCCGCCCGGGGAGCTCGGTGATCGGCAGGTCGCTCACCGTCCCGATCGCCTCGCGTTCGGCGTCGGTGATCCGGCTGCTGACCAGCAGCCCCTTCGAGTTGCCCACCGATAGCGCCCCGACGGTACTGGCGCCGCCGATGGTCGTCGCGACCGACGGGACCCCGAGCTCCTCCTCGAACTCCTCGCGCAGATCGTCCTCGACGTCGTTGCGCACGAGGAGCGCGTCGTCGGTCGCGCGGGCGAAGACGCCGACCGACGACGAGCCGAAAAAGGCGGTGCGAAGCACTATCGCGCGAGCTCGGCCTCGACGAGCGCCTCGCCGTCCTCGGTGAAGCGGGCCGCACGCACGCGGAGCTTGCTCGGCGGGTTACGCCGCCCCTGCTCCCAGACGGCCTCGTTGATCGAGGGATCCAGACGGATCGCCTCCTCCTCGACCGAGAAGTGTTGCGCGAGGTGCTCGCGGACGATCTTCATGGCCTTGCCGGCGCGTTCGTGGCTGGCCTGGGCCTTCGCGTCGCGCAGCGGCACCGTGACAACCCGCTCCTCGAAGTCGCTGGCGCTCATT
Source organism: Halalkalicoccus tibetensis (assembly GCF_037996645.1). Classification (NCBI taxonomy): domain Archaea; kingdom Methanobacteriati; phylum Methanobacteriota; class Halobacteria; order Halobacteriales; family Halalkalicoccaceae; genus Halalkalicoccus; species Halalkalicoccus tibetensis. The sequence continues at coordinate 285,136 of NZ_JBBMXV010000003.1, read as the reverse complement.
ATTCGTCGGTGTCGCTACGGCGCCAGTTTCGCCGCTGGGGGTTTCGCGTCACGTTGCGGTCGGTCTTGAGCATCACCCACGCGGGGATGCGCGAGTTCTGGCGGTCGAGCTTCGCCAGCCGTTTCTTCTTCGCCTTCGATTTCTTGCCCATAGTACCCGCTGTTACCCCGCCGGCGCATAAAATCCTGTCCCTTCGCGCTCAGAACAGGCCGGATACCGCCCGGCCGACGCGGCCGAACGGGCCGTCGTCCTCGCCCTCGGAGGCCGACGGATCCCCGGCGGGGCTCGCGTCGTCGGTCTCGACCGCGTGCTCCTCGGAGTCGAACTCGCTCATCCGGAAGCTCAGTTTGCGCTCGGAGCCCTGATCGGTCGATTCGGAGCCTTCGTCCCAGCCGGCCCGGCAGTTCGGGCAGCTCGTGACGGCGTCCTGGTTGTCACCGAACACGCGGGCGTAGTCCCGCGAAACGTACGCTTCACAGCGGTCGCATCGTACCATAGCGACGTATAGCATCCTAAACATAATAAAACTATCACATCAACGGAATGAATATAGCCACCCAGCGAGCCCGAACGGATCAGAGCGGGATCGACGCGACGGTCGAGTAGACGGGGCCGTCGGAGGCGAGTTCGCTTTCCGTCAGGCGGATCTCCCCGACCTCCGCTCGACCCACGGTCGGATCGCGCTCGCGAACGAGCCGTTGGACGTGTTCCTTGCCGCCGGCGTGGTCCATCCGCGCGACCGTCGCGTGGGACGTGAACTCGTGATCCTCCGGGTCGAACCCCATATCGACCGTCTCGCGCTCGATCGCCTCGTGGAGTCGGGCCATCGCCTCGCCTCCCTCGCGAACCCCGAGCCAGACGACGCTGATGTACTCCAGCGAGGGGAAGACCCCCAGCCCGCCGTATTCGGCCTCGAAGGGCGAGACGTCCGATTCGGCGACGGCGGTCTCGAGGGCCTCCTCGAGTTCGGGGACGCGGCCCTCCTCGACCTCGCCGAGGAACTTCAGCGTGACGTGGGTCTGGGTGGGGTCTGTGGGGCGGATCCCCTCGGCTTCCGAGAGCTCCTCCTGGATGTCGGCTATCGGTTCTGCGAACTCGTCGGGGAGGTCGATGCTGACGAACAGGCGCATGATGGGGATTGGACGGTGATCGACTAATCGGTGTGGGTGGGCGGGACTGTCGCGGTGCGGCGGCCGGTTCGAGTGCGGGCGGCACTCTTCGCCGCCCGCACGAGAAGGACGGGGGAGGGCTGGCGTCCCCGAGAGCGGTGCGCAATCGCGCACCGCGACTAGGCGGTACCTGGCTGGAAATGAAAAGGGCGAGCGGCTGCTGCCAAGCAGCCGCGAGGGCTTTCGACGTAAGCCTTACCCCGCGCCCCCGCCTACCCCGTCCATGACCGATCAAGAGGACCGAGACCACCGTTTCTCCGAGGGTCAGGGGTTCGACGACGCCTACGGGGAGTTCGACCTCGAGCCCCCGGAGCTCAAGGTCGACCCCGAGAAGGTCGATCCCGTCGACTCGCGGGTGCTGACCGACCTGCTCGACGAGCACAACGTCGACCGGGACGACATCGACGTCGACGCGTTGATCGACGTCGGGCTCAACTACATGGAGATCAACCGCCACGAGCAGGCGACGACGACCTTCGAGCGCGCGGCGCGCTTCGCCGACGAGGACTCGTCCCAGGCCCAGGAGGCCTGGGCGAACAAGGGCGTCGCCCACGCCGAGACGGAGGAGTACGACGAGGCGATCGGCGCCTATCGGGAGGCGCTGCGGATCGACGAGGACTCCGAGCACGCCGCGGTCGCCGAGACCAACCTCGCGTACGCGCTCTGGGAGACCGGCAAGACCGAGCAGGCGCTCGAACACGCCGAGCGCGCCGTCGAGATCGACAACCGCTTCCCCCACGCCTGGTACAACCGCGGCTTCTTCCTGCTCGAGCGCGGGCTCGCCGAGGAGGCGGTCAACTGCTTCGACAACGCGATGCGCCTGGGGCTCAGGAACGCCGACCTGCTCGAGGAGAAGGCCCGCGCCCACGAGGAACTCGGGGAGGACGAACAGGCCGAGGAGCTGGCCGAGGAGGCAGAAGAGCTGCGCAGCGAGGGCGAACAGCAGCTGCTGGAGCGATGATCCTCACGGAGCGCGAGACCCCGAAAGGGCTGTTGGTTTCGGTCTGCGATCGCGACGTCCTGGGCGAGACCTTCGAGAACGGCGAGGTTTCGATCACGGTGACCGAGGAGTTCTACGGCGGCGAGGAGGCCGGCGAGGAGCGGGTCGCGACGACGCTCGCGCGCGCGAGCGTGGGCAACCTCGTCGGCGAGCGATCGGTCTCCCTCGCCATCGATCGGGGCCACGTCGAGGAGGCGAACGTCCTCGACATCGACGGGGTCCCTCACGCGCAGTTCCTGCGGATGTAACGGATCGCGGTTACGCCGCCCCGTGCGGACCGAAGGAATGTTCTCCCTCGAAGCCTACCCATCTAGCAATGGGCATTCAGGAATCCGCGCCGCTCGACGTCGAACGGATCCGGGGGGAGTTCCCGATCCTCGAACGGGAGTTCGACGGCAACCAGCTGGTCTACCTCGACAACGCCGCCACCACGCAGACGCCCGAGCCGGTGATCGACGCGATCGCGGACTACTACCGCGAGACCAACGCCAACGTTCACCGCGGGATCCACCACCTCAGCCAGGAGGCCTCCATCGCCTACGAGGAGGCCCACGACACCGTGGCCGAGTTCGTCGGCGCTTCGGGCGGGCGCGAGGAGATGGTGTTCACGAAGAACACCACCGAGGCCGAGAACCTCGTCGCCTACGCCTGGGGCCTGAACGAACTCGGAGAGGGTGACGAGGTCGTGCTGACCGAGATGGAGCACCACGCCTCGCTGGTGACCTGGCAGCAGATCGCGAAGCGGACGGGCGCCGAGGTCAGGTATATCGAGGTCACCGAGGGGGGCGAGCTCGACATGGACCACGCCCGCGAGCTGATCGGCGAGGACACCCGGATGGTCTCCGTCGTGCACGTCTCGAACGCGCTCGGCACGATCAACCCCGTCGGGGAGCTCGCCGATCTGGCCCACGAGAACGACTCGCTGATCTTCGTCGACGGCGCGCAGGCCGTCCCGAACCGCCCCGTCGACGTCGAGGCGATCGACGCCGACTTCTACGCCTTCTCGGGCCACAAGATGGCCGGTCCCACCGGGATCGGCTGTCTCTACGGGAAGAAGGCAATCCTCGAGGCGATGGAGCCGTTCCTCTACGGCGGCGAGATGATCCGCAAGGTCACCTACGAGGAGTCGACCTGGAACGACCTCCCCTGGAAGTACGAGGCCGGCACGCCGCTGATCGCCCAGGGGATCGCTCTCGAGCAGGCGGTGGAGTACCTCGAGGAAATCGGTATGGAGCGGATTCAGGCCCACGAGGAGTGGCTCACCGAGTACGCCCTCGATCGACTTTCGGAGTTCGACGACATCGAGGTCTACGGGCCGAAGGAGGCGGGGAACCGCGGCGGGCTCATCGGCTTCAACCTCGATAGCGTTCACGCCCACGACCTGGCCTCGATCATGAACGACCACGCCGTGGCGATCCGGGCGGGCGATCACTGCACCCAGCCGCTGCACGACAAGCTCGGGACGGCGGCCTCCGCGCGGGCCTCCTTCTACCTCTACAACACCCGCGAGGAGGTCGATCGGCTGGTCGAGGCGGTCGACGACGCGCGCCAGCTGTTCGCGTAAGCGAACGTTCACGAAAGGGGATCGGCGGTCGACGTGTTCGCGAGCGAAGCGAGCGAACGCTCGGAGCGACGTAGTCGCTCCGGTGAGGCGCGCCAGCTGTTCGCGTAGGCGAACGTTCCCAGGAGGGGTCGGTCTCAGCCCCGATACAGCAGGACTCCGGCAGCGACGAGCGCGAGCGGGCTGAGGGCGACCAGCGTAATGCCGAATCCCGGATAGCCCGCGAAAACGAGGCTCGTTCCGACGGTGAGGGCGACGAGGAACAGGGCGGCCAACCCGAACACCAATCGCCTGAGGCGTTTCGCACGGGCGAAGTCGATATCTGAGTCCATACCGGCGATAGAGGGCCGGAGTGCTTAGTGTCCACCTTTCGTCGTGTGGCGGACTGATCGAAACGCTCAGGGCCGCTCGGCGTGAGTGCCGTGCCATGGACGGGAGTCCGGACGCGGGACGGCGGCGGCTGCTCTACACGCTCGGGACCGGTGCGTTCTGTGGCCTCGCGGGCTGTACCGACGACGGGGATGACGCTACCGGCGAGAACGGCGATCCATCCGAAGACGAACCCGGGGACGAGGAGGAAGAGCCGCTCGATAACGGCGAGGAAGAGGACGAAGAAGACGGCGGGGAAGGGATGGAGGACTGGCCGACCTACCGAGCGGACCCGGAGAACACGGGCCACCAGCCCGGATCGAGCGGTCCCGACGACCCCGAGGTCGCCTGGACGTCCGACACGGACGGGGCGATCTACGCCTCGCCGACGGTCGCCGACGGGACCGTCTACGTCGGGAGTTACGACGAGACGCTCTACGCGCTCGACGCCGGATCGGGCGAGGAGAACTGGTCGTTCGACACCGGGGGGAACGCCTTCTCGTCGGTCACCGTCGAGGGCAAGTTCGCGTACGTCGGTGGGTTCGCCGATACGGTTCACGCGCTCGATCGCGAGAGCGGCGAGGAGGCAGGCTCCTTCGCAACCGGCGGCGACGTGGGCTCCTCGCCGGCGATCGTCGACGGGACCGTCTACGTCGGCGCGGACGACGGGTTCGTCTACGCGCTCGGGGAGAACGAGTGGCAGGTCGAGACCGGCGCGGAGGTCGTCGCCAGTCCCGCCGTCTCGGAGGGACGCGTCTTCGTCGGGAGCTTCGACGGGACGTTCTACGCGCTGGACGCCGAGACCGGCGAGGAGCTGTGGAGCGTCGACGGGGCCGGGGAGTTCGAGGGGCCGGCCGCCGTCTCCGAGGGGACGGCCCTGGTCGGCGACAGGGGCGGGGTGCTCCACGCGCTCGATTCCGAAACCGGCGCGGAGCGCTGGCGCCTCGAGACCGGCGACTGGACGGGCTCGGGGCCGGCGGTCGCGGACGGGGTCGTCTATGGCGCGAACCGCGACGGGGCGGTCTACGCGCTCGACGTCGGCGACGGGAGCGAGCAGTGGCGCTTCCAGACCGGCGCGGAGGTCTGGTCCTCGCCGACCGTCGCCGGCGATCGGGTGTTCGTCGCCAATCGGGAAGGGGTCGTCTACGCGCTCGACGGCGCCGAGGGGACCAACGAGTGGAGCGTCCCGATCGGCGAGGTAACGTTCTCCTCGCCGGCCGTGGTCGACGGGAGCCTCTACGTCGGCAGCACGGACGGCTCGCTGTACGCCCTCAGATAGCCCTGCGGAACCCTTTTGCCGGCCACTCCCGTACTCGGTTCCACTATGAGCATGGGATCGGACATGTACCGCGAGCAGATCCTCGATCACTACAAGAACCCCCGGAACTACGGGGAGCTCGAGGATCCCAGCTTCTCGCACGTCGGGGAGAACCCGATGTGTGGCGACGAGATCCGGGTCGACGTCGTGCTCGCCGAGGACGGCGAGACCATCGAGTACGTCGCCTTCTCCGGCGACGGCTGTGCGATCAGCCAGGCCAGTGCGAGCCTGCTGACCCAGGAACTACCGGGCATGAACTTAGAGGAGCTCGCCGAGATGGATCGGGACGACATCACCGAGATGCTCGGCATCGAGATCAGCCCGATGCGGATCAAGTGTGCGGTGCTCGCCGAGAAAGTGGTCCAGGACGGTGCGGAGATCCATCAGGGCGAGAAGGACCTCGATAAGACGACGACCGAGGACTAACCCCAGGGGCTCGACCCGAGCTCGGCCTTGAGCCGCGAGCCGGTTCTGATCCGACAGTCCGCGTGTGGAACGGCGATACACAGGAGCGCATACCCATCCTTTAGGTCGCTCCGCTCAAGTGCGCGCGGCATTCCCCTGTGTTCGATACGTCCCTCCAAGACCTGTCCGACACACTCCGCACAGGTCCCGCTCCGGCAGTCGTAGGGGAGCCGGATCCCCGCCCGGGCCGCGGCCTCGAGGACCGTCTCGTTCTCCTCGACCGGAAACGCTTCCTCGCGGTCGTCGGGCCACTCCAGGGTGATCTCGTGGGCCATACCCCGTGAAGGGGCCGCGGGTTCACGTATTCGTCGGCGGGGACCGGAAAAGGAACAGGATTACTCGGGCTTCAGACCGGCGCCCTCGACGCGCATGACCGACTCGCCGTCGGCGAGGTTCGGCGCGTCGACGAGGCGGACGATCCGCTTGTTGCCCTTCGATTTGCGCAGATACATCCGGAAGGTCGACTTGTGGCCGAGGATGTTCCCGCCGATGGGCTGGGTCGGGTCGCCGAAGAACGAGTCGGGGTTCGAGGCGACCTGGTTGGTCACGAGGATCGCGGTGTTGTAGAGGTCGGCGATCCGCGAGAGGTCGTGGAGGTGTTTGTTGAGCTTCTGCTGGCGTTCCGCGAGCTGGCCACGGCCGACGTACTCCGCGCGGAAGTGTGCGGTCAGCGAGTCGACACAGACCAGTCGGACGGGCCACTCGGAGTCCTCGTTGTCGGCGACGAGCTCCTTTGCCTTCTCGGCCAGCAACATCTGGTGGTTGGAGTTGAACGCCTTCGCGACGTGGATCTTGTCCAGAACGTCCTCGACGAGCGCGTCGAGCGCGGCCTCGTCGCCCGCGCCGCCCTCGATCTCGCGGTCGGCGAGCATCGCCTCGAGGACGTCGTCCTCGAGCCCGCGGACCATGTCGTCGATCCGCTCGGGGCGGAAGGTGTCCTCGCTGTCGATGAAGATCGCGCTGCCCTCGAGGCCGCCCTGCTCGCTGGGTAGCTGGACGTTCACCGCGAGCTGGTGGGTGACCTGGGACTTGCCGGCACCGAACTCCCCGTAGACCTCCGTGATCGACTGGGTCTCGACGCCGCCGCCGAGCATCTCGTCGACCTCGGGGACCTGCCAGGAGAGCTTGCCGATGCGCTCGCGGCGTTCGAGCACCGACGAGCCGGTCTCGAAGCCGCCGACGTCCGCGGCCTCGCGGGCGGCGCGGATGATGTCCGCCGCGCTCGACTCGCCGACGTCCGCGGTGTTCGAGAGCTCCGCGGGGCTCGCGACCGCGAGCCCGGTGTAGGAGTCGTAACCGTTGTCGATGAGCTTCTCCGCGGTTGCGGGGCCGACGCCGGGGAGGTCTTCGAGGTCTGGTTCTGCTGCCATACTCCTCCCTTGTTCCCATACCCGTATAAAGTCTCGTTAACAGGGTGGTGGAAGTGAAGATGCATGCGGGCGTGGGGATCGATGCGGATCGGACCGAGCGTTCAAGGCGTATCGGGGGCGCTCACTCCCAGGGATGCTTGCGCGGCGAGTCGGGCCACATCGGATACCAGTAGGAGGTGTCGTCCTCGACGCCGAGCTCGCCGTCGAGCACGCTCTGGAGCTTGAACTCGGTCGACTGATCGCGCTCGCGCCCGCGCTCGGGCGCGAAGGGGTAGTAGGCGCCGCGACGGAAGGAGTACACCCAGTAGACGTGCCGCGAGTCGTTCTCGAAGGCGAACAGCGCCGCCAGCAGCCGCGAGCCGTAGCCCCGCTCGATGAACGTGTCGGCCGCGAAGTGGATGCTGGTGACGAGGTCCTCCGGGTCCGAGTCCTCGAGGACGACCCAGTGGTAGCCCTGTTGGTCCATGCGGATCGAGGCGCCGGTGCCGGTCTCCGCCTCGCCGGCCTCGAGGATGTCCCGGACCTCCCGGAGGGTGTCCTCGAAGTCGGTGCTGTCGACGCTCGAGAAACAGAGCGCGGCGGTCCCCTCGTTGGGGTAGTCGAGGTCCGCCTCCATCGTCATGTAGGCCGTGCTCATCCCGAAGAGGTCCTCGGGGTCGGCCTCGCGCGTGGCGTCGTGCTCCGCGCTGTTGCCGAAGATGGCGCGGACGGTGTCCATGAAGCCCATGTCGACTGCATGTCCCCCGCGATACAAAGGCTCGCCGGCCTACCGCTCGGTTTCGAGCGCGTACTCGTGGCCGGCTTCGAGCTCGGCGTCCCGCCCCGCCCGTTCCTCGGCGTCCAGAAGCGTCGAGAGGCGGTGTTCGAACTCCTCCTCGGTGATCTCGCCGCGGACGTATCGTCGCTCGAGCTCGGTCAACGGATCGAGTTCCTCGTCCTCCTCGTCCTCGCCACCGAGCGCCAGCCCCGATCGGACGGCGAGACCGACGGCCAGAAGCGCGACGAACAACAGAACGAGCAGCACGAACGGCGCCTCGGCCGCGAGAACGATCAGCAGGCCGGTCCCGAACACCATCCCCGTGGTGAGGATACCGGCACCGAAGACGATCGCCACGATCGCCAAGATCGGGTTTTCCTTGGCCCAGGTTCCGAGGCTCATCCAGACGTAGATGGCAGTCGACGAACAAAACGTTTCTCCCGATCCCGTCGTCGATCAGGCCGTCTCGAGCTCGCGTTCGAGGTCGCGGAGTTTCTCGATGCGGTTCTCGGTCGATGGGTGGGTGCTCGCGATCTTGCCGATGAAGCCCGAGCGGATCGGGATGATGAAGAACGCGTTCATCTCGGCCTGCTCGCGCATGTCCTCCTTTGGCACCTTGTCCATGCGCCCGGAGATGGTCATCAGGGCGCTCGCGAGGGCGCTCGGTTTGCCGGTGATCATCGCTGCGCCCCGATCCGCGCTGTACTCACGGTAGCGCGAGAGCGCACGAATGAGCAGGAAGCTGATCACCCAGACCACCAGCGAGACGAGGATCGCCACCCAGACGGGCGCCTGGTTGCGCGCGTCGCCGCCGCCGCTGAACAGCCAGCCCCAGCGCACGACGATGAAGGCGAGCGTCGAGAGGAACGAGGCGATGGTCATGACCATCACGTCGCGGTTCTTGATGTGGGCCAGCTCGTGGGCGAGCACGCCCTCCAGCTCCTCCTCGGAGAGCGCCTGCAGGATACCAGTAGTAACGCAGACGGTGGCGTTCTTCTGGTTACGTCCGGCCGCGAAGGCGTTTGGCACCCGCGAGTCCGTCACTGCAACCGTCGGCTTGGGCAGGTCGGCCTGCCGCGAGAGGCGCGTGATCGTGTCGTGGAGCTCGGGATACTCGTTCTCGTCCACCGTTCGCGCGCCCATGCTCTTGAGCGCGAGGGTGTCGCTGAAGTAGTACTGCACCAGCGAGAACCCGCCCAGCATGACGAGCATGGGGACGATGTTGCCGAAGTACGCGACCAACAGCCCCGCGAACACGATGTAGAGGGCGAACAGCAGGAAGCCGGTGAAGACCATTCGGCCGCGCAGACCCCAGTCCGTTTGCCACTGCATACCCGCGTTACGGTCCCGAACATCTAAAGGGTTGAGTATTTCGCTCACGACACCGCCGTCCGTAACGCTTTGTGACGGCGCCCCGGAGCCCGAAGCGGAAACTATGAAGAACGGAAACGTCGCGATCGTCACCGGGGGGCTGGGTCACGCGGGGAGATGGGTCGTCGACCGACTGGCGCGCGAGGGCTGGCGAGTCGTCTGCGTCGACCTCTCGCATCCGGGCTGGCAGGCCCAGGGGAAAGAGGGAATCGAGTTCCGCGAGGCCGACCTGACCGAGCGCGCCGAGGCGCTCGACCTGATGGCCGAGTTCGACCCCGAGGCCGTCGTCCACTTCGCGGCCTATCCCTCCCCGACGCGCCACCCCGAGGGACGGGTCTTCGAGACGAACGCCATGAGCACGTATCACACCCTCACGGCGGCCGGAAAGGTGGGCGCGAGGATCGTCTGGGCCTCCAGCGAGAGCACCTACGGGTTCCCCTTCGCGGCGGAGCCGTTCCTGCCCGACTCCCTGCCGATCACCGAGGAACACCCGCTTCGCCCGGAGGACCCTTACGGGCTCTCGAAGGTCGTCGGCGAGGAGGTCGGGAAGTCCGTCGCCCGCTGATACGACGTCCCGGTCGCCTCGATCCGCCCCTCGTGGATCCAGGCTCCGGGGCAGTACCACTGCCGGGAGGGCCGTGACCTCGCCGACGGCGCGGGCAACTTCTGGTCGTACGTCGACGCGCGGGACGTGGCCGGAATGGTCGTCGCGGCGCTCGAAAGCGACCTCTCGGGCCACGAGGCGTTCCTCGCGGTCGCCGACGAGAACTACCTCGACCGCCCGACCACGGAGGCGATCAAGGAGTTCTTCGGGGAGCTTCCCGAGCAGTGCGATCTCTCGGGCGACGAGGCGGCCTTCTCGACGGAGAAAGCCCGCGAAACCCTCAGCTGGGAGCCCGAGCACTCCTGGAGCGAGGCCGCCGACGAGGAGGTCTCGATAGCGCTCGTCGAGTGAACTATCGGTAGACGACCGTTTCGACCGATACGTTACGCGTGGTCCATTCGTGATAAATGTTGATTTACTACGCGTAGAGAGGTCTCTGGCCATGTGTGACAGCCAGTTGACTGGCGGGAGAACCGAACGGCGACAGGTGCTGCGGGCGCTCGGGGCGAGGACCGTGCTCGTGGGGCTGGGGACCACGGCATCGGCGGGCCAGGAGGGGCCCCCGGCCGAGCTGATCTCCGGCGACGGCATCCATCCGGTCTTCGGGTTCAGCGCGCTGGAGGCGGACGTCGAGGCGCCGGTCGGGGTCGATCACACGGTCGAGGCGCTGATCCGGCCCCGGGAGGGCGGGGAGATACCGGAGTTCTACTTCGAGCCGACGGGGCTGGCCATCGAGCCGGGCGACACCGTCCGGTTCGACCTCACGACGCCCCATCGCTCGGTGACGGCCTACCACCCGGCGCCGGGGATGACCCAGCGGGTCCCCGACGGCGTTCCGCCGTTCTCCTCGCCGGTGCTCGCGGGCGGGGCCTACTGGCTCTACACGTTCGAGGAGGAGGGGGTCTACGACTTCCACTGCGGGCCACACGAGGCGTTCGGCCACGTCGGACGGATCGTCGCCGGGTCGGCGACCGGACCGGGCGCGACGCCCGTCGCCGACGTCGAGCCGGGGGAGCTACGCGGGCCGATCTTCACCGCAGCGACGGTGCTCGACGACCCGGCGCTCGATCCCGACTGCGTCCTCGATCGCGGGCGGGTGAGCTGGGACGAGATCGCCCCGGAGAGCAAGCTGCCACAGCTCTCCTGACGGAGCGCGACGCTTAACCGATTCAAACGGGTAGCTCGGGTATGAGCCGATCAGCCTTCTGCCCTCGCTGTGGCGACCCCGTCGAGGGCGGCGATCGTCCGGAGCTGCCGGGCGCGCCCGCCGCCGGCGAGACGGGGCTCTGTGACGCCTGCTACTTCGAGGACTTCGAGCTCGTCGACGCGCCCGAGAAGCTGACGGTCCGGGTGTGTGCACAGTGTGGCGCCGTTCATCGGGGCAACCGCTGGGTCGACGTCGGCGCCGAGGACTACACCGACGTGGCGATCGACGCCGTCAGCGAGTCGCTGGGGGTACATCTCGACGCCGAGTCGATCGCCTGGCAGGTCGAGCCCGAACAGGTCGACCAGAACACGATCCGGATGCACTCCTTCTTTACCGGTGTGGTTCGCGGCGAGCCGATCGAGGAACACGTCGTCGTCCCGACCACGATCGCGCGCGAGACCTGCACGCGCTGTGGCCGGATCGCCGGCAGCTACTACGCGAGCGTCGTCCAGCTCCGCGCGAGCGACCGGACGCCCACGAAGGAGGAGCGCGAGGCCGCAAAGGAGATCTCCCATACCGTCGTCGAGGAGATGGAGGCGACGGGCGACCGGGACGCCTTCGTCACCGAGATCACCGAGACCGACGACGGCGTCGACGTGAAGGTCTCGACCACCAACATCGGCAAGAAGATCTCCCAGCGACTGGTCAACCGCTTCGGCGGGGGCTTCGAGAGCTCCGAGACGCTCGTCACCGAGGACGAGGACGGCAACGAGGTCTACCGGGTTACCTACGCGGTCCGTCTGCCGCCCTTCACCAGGGGCGACGTCATCGACCCCGAGGACGGCGACGGGCCGGTGCTGGTCAGGAGCGCACGGGGCACCGTGAAGGGCCGCCGGCTCGCGACCGGCGGGCGCTACGAGTCGGGCTTCGAGGACGGGGACTCGCCCGACGCGCGCCGGCTCGGCCGGATCGACGACGCCCAGCGAACGACCCTCGTCTCGGTCGAGGACGAGCGGGCGGTCCAGGTGCTCGACCCCGAGACCTACGAGTCGAAAACGATCCCCCGACCCGACTTCCTCGAGACGGAGACGGGAACCGTCTCGGTGCTGAAGAGCCGCGCCGGGCTGCACGCCGTCCCCGAGGACGGGCCGGAATGAGCGACGACCCGCTCGCGGCGATCGTCCCCAAACCCGAGGGCGAGCGGGCGATCGCCGCGCTCCGCGAGGAGGGAGTCTACGACGAGTCCCGGACGGTCCGCGAGGCGGGCGAGGGGGCGCTCGCCCTGCCCGTGACCCATCCCCCCACGGAAACCGATGTCCACGAGGTGATCCGCCAGCCCGAGCCCGAGGTACGCGCGCCCGGGTTGGAGGACCTGCTCGCCGAGCAGGGCTGGAGCGACGCGGAGATCGAACGGGTCCCCGGCTCGTGGGCCGTGATCGGGAGCGTGATCCTCGTGGATCTCGCGGGCTGTCCGCGCGAGGCGGAGGTCGGCGGGGCGCTGCTGGAGCTGCATGGCGGCGCGGACACCGTCCTCGCACGCGGGGGAATCTCGGGCGAGCACCGCGAGCCCTCGGTTCGGGTCGTGGCCGGCGCGGGCGACACCGAGACGATCCACACCGAACACGGGACGAAGTACGCGCTCGATCTCGCGCGGGTGATGTTCTCGCCGGGCAACAAGCGAGAGCGCCACCGGATGGGGGAGATAGTGGAGGAGGGCGAGCGCGTGCTGGACATGTTCGCCGGGATCGGCTACTTCGCGCTGCCGATGGCGCGCGGCGGCGCGCGCGTGATCGCGGTCGAACGAAACCCCGTCGCCTTTCGCTACCTGCTCGAGAACGCAGTGTTGAACGGCGTCGAGGACCGGATCGACGCCTACCGGGCGGACTGCCGGGACGTAGAGGTCGAGGAGGGAGTCGACCGGGTGGTGATGGGCTACTACGACGCCGCCGAGCCACGGGTCGACGGGAACGGGGAGGCGGACGGGTCCTACGAGTACCTCCCGAGCGCGTTCGGGGCGCTTCGCGACGGTGGCGTCCTTCACATGCACGAGGCGACCCCGGAGGCCGAGCTCTGGGACCGGCCCGTCTCGCGGCTCCGGGAGGCGGCGGCGAACGCCGGCAGGGGGGTCGAGATCCTCGATACGCGGCGGGTCAAGAGCCACAGCGCGGGGGTCGCCCACGTCGTCGTCGACGCGCGGGTCGGCCGTAGCGGTTAATTACGCCGAGTCGCTGAAGGGAGGTATGGACAGACAACAGATCGTCGCGCTCGGGCTCGTCCTCCTGATGGTCGGGTCGATGATCGCCGGCGTCGCGCTGATCTAACCGTCGCCCCAGACGTCGTTCAGCGGGTGGTTCGACCCGCTCGTTTTCGATCCCGATGCGCCCGAACCGCCGGACGTTCCCCCGGATCGCGAGGGGGCCGACCGGGACGACTGGCCAGACCGCGATCCGGTCGGTCGACCCGGGTCGCCGCGGTCGGTCCCCGCGCTCGACTCGAAGGAGGGTAGCTCCGGCGAGCCCATCCGATCGACCTGTTCTGTGAACCACGGGGGCATGTCGCCTCGCGCGCGCTCGAAGAGGTCGAGCAGGCTCGAGTCCGCCAGATAGGTCGCCCCGTAGTCGTCGGGCGAGCGCACGACCCGCCCGCAGGCCTGGATCACCGTCCGCAGCGCGGCACGGTGGTACCACGCCCACTGACCACGTTCGAGGCGATGGGCGACCCGCGAGTCGCGCGTGTTCAAATAGGGTGCCTTACAGATCACCTGCCAGCGCGCCAGGTCGCCCGCCAGATCGAGCGCTTCCTCCATCTTCACCGAGAGGAAAACGTCCGCGCCCTCGCTCTCCTTCCAGGCCTCCAGGGCCGCGTCGCGGTCCTCGCGGTCGTGGGTCCGCACCCGGTCGCCGACGCCGAAGTCCGAAAGCAACGAGGCGAGGCGGTCCTGGATCGCGTACGAGTGGGCATGGACGATCCCCTTTTCAGTACTGTGCTCGGCCATGATCCGGACGAGCACGCGGGCGACCTTCGGGATCGTCTCGTCGCGCTCGTCGTAGGTCATCTTCCCCTGCGTGACGTCGTACAGGGGGCGGTTCTCCACGGGGAACGTGTGGCCGACGTCGACTAGCGCGACACGGTCGGGATCGAGGCCGACGCCACGGCAGAACGCCTCCTTGTTCAGGATCGTCGCCGAGAGCAGGGCGAAGCGGTTTGCGCGGTCCCAAACGGTATGGGAGAGGTAGCGCTCGGGGTTCATCGGCTTGATCGCGAGGGAGCGCCCTTCGCCCTGGTCGACGGTCCACGTCGTTGGGCTGTCGGGGTCCCGGAAATCCTTCACGAACCAGTCGAGCTCGCCGATCAGCTCCTGGAGGCGATCGCGTTCTGCGGCCTCCTCGGGGCTGAGTTCCTCCTGGGCGAGCAGGTCGTCCTTCCGGTGGCTACACGTCTGAGAGAGCGACTCGGCGTAGCGGGCCGCACGCGAAACCGAGGGGTCCTCCGGGACCGAGAGCTCCTCCCACATCGGGACGGTTCGGGGCCCCAGGTCGATCGTCGCGTACATCTCGGCCCATTCGGCGAGCCCGTGGGCCTCGTCGATCACGCAGACGTCGCGCGTCCTGAAGACCTCCGAGCCGGCGGTCTGCATGAAGTAGGCGAGCGTCATCGCCGCGATCGCCCTGTTGGAGGCGATCGCACGATCGGAGAAGTACGGACAGCGGTGTTTGACCGAGCAGTCGTAGCCCCGCTCGCGGACGCAGGGCGCGCGGTTCACGGGCGTGGTCTCCTCGCCGGGCAGGATGCAGGTGTAGTTGCCCTTCCCGCGGATCACCTGGAGGTCCGAGAGGAGGGGGTCGCCCGCCACGTCGTCGAGCTGCGATACTTGCGGAGTGGTGTAGTACGCGCCGGTGGCCTGCTTTGGTTCCGCCTCCTCGACCGTCCGGGCGGCCCCGCAGATCGCGCGGGCTAGAAGCGACTTGCCGCTGCCCGTGGGCGCGCGCACGAGCACCACGTCGTTGCCGGCCTCGAAGGCGCGGCGGATGTCCGAGAGGGCCTCGCGCTGGTTGCCGCGGTAGGAGGGCGCGGGGAACTCGCTCTCGATGCGGGCGGGCTGCACTACCGGAGACGGGGCCGGGACGGCCCTAAAGCTAGCGGCTTTCGGAGAGCGCGGCGACGTCGCTCGCCTCGGGGTAGTCGGGCAGGCGCTCGATGCAGTCGTAACAGAGGAAGTGTTCGGTACCGTCCTCGAACTCCAGGGTCATCCCGCCGGAGGACTCCCCCGAGAACGACCAGAAGTCCGCGATCCCGCCCGCGATCCGGACGTCGTCGCCACAGCCGTCGCAGCTCTGGGAGGCCATGCCCGGTAGGTGTGTGGGCGGGGCTAAACGCCTGTCGGGTCCTCGGGGAGTTCGCGGAGCTCGAACAGCTCGGGGGCCGCGTCCGCGGAGGCGTGCTCCGCGGGGTCGTCGAGAGGGTCGCGGTCGGTCATGACTGGATCAGTCGTCCGCGGAGATCGGCGTGCCGTCCGCGGTCGTGGGCGCGGGGCTCTCGTCCTCGTCGAAGGGGTACCACGAGCCCTTCGCGTCGTACATCCAGGGGTCGTCGTACGTGGTCTCCTCGGGTTCGGCGAGCTCGACGAGCGTCTCGGTTCCGGTGGCCTCGACCCATTCGCGGAACGATTGGCCCCCCTCGCGGTGGGCGGCGTAGCCCTCGACGAGCTTCTTGATCACGGCAGGCACCTCGTCGGCGGGCACGCGCTGGTGGACCCAGTCGATGAACGAGGGGTCCTCCCCGATGCCGCCGCCGACGCCGATGTCGAGCGCCTCGACCATCTCGCCGTTCTTCCGCGCGCGCATCCCCTGCAGGCCGATGTCGGCGGTCAGCGCCTGCCCGCAGTCGGCCGTACAGCCCGAGTAGTGGATGTGGATGTCCTCGACGTCGTCGGGCAGCTCGCAGTTGTCCCGCAGCCAGCGGATCGTCTTCGCGAGCCGGGCCTTCGTCTCGGTCAGCGCCAGCGGGCAGAACTCCGTGCCCGTACACGCGATCGAGCCACGCTGGAACGGATGCGGTTCGGGGGTATGGGTCTCGAGGACGGGCTCGGAGAGCAGCGCGTCGAGGTCCTCCTCGGGGACGTCCATGATCAGCGGGTTCTGCCGCCGGCTCAGGCGCACTTCCCCCGAGCCGTACTCGCTCGCGCAGTCGGCGATCGCGATCGCCTCCTTCGCGCGCAGCCGCCCGACAGGGACGCTCAGCCCGACGTAGCGCTTCCCGTCGTGCTGTTCGTGGACGCCGACGTGGTCGCCGCCGCGGCAGGTGCCGGCGTTGTAGGTGTAGCCCTCCCGGAGATCCTCGCCCGCGGTCCGGAGCTCGAAGTCGACGTAATCGTCCTGGAGGAGCTCGCGGATCTTCTCCGTACCCCACTCGTCGACGAAGAAGCGCGAGCGCGATTTCTGGCGGTTCTCGCGGTTGCCGTGCTCCTGATAGAGCTCGACGAAGCCCCGGACGACGTCGTAGGCCTCGTCCTCGGTGACGAAGACGTCGAGCGGGCGGGCCTCGCGGGGCTGGCGCCCGCCCAGCCCGCCGCCGACCCGGACGTTGTAGCCCTTCGTCGGCTCACCATCGACGTCCTTCTCGGCCGGTTCGAGACCGATGTCGTTGATCGAGTCCTGCGCACAGCCCTCCTTGCAGCCGGTGACGCTGACGTTGAACTTCCGGGGAAGATCGGCGAGGGAGTCGTCCTCGCGCAGCTCGGTGTTCAGCCGCTCGAGCAGGTCCCGCGAGTCGATGAACTCCTCGGCGTCGCGCCCGGAGACTGGACAGCCGGCCATGTTGCGCATCGAGTCGCCCCCCGACGATCGGGAGGAGACGCCGACGGATTCGAGCTTCTCCCAGATCGCGGGCACGTCCTCGAGCTTGATCCAGTGGAGCTGGACCGACTGGCGCGTGGTCAGGTCGAGAAAGCCGTTGCCGAACTCGGGGTTCTCTGCGGGCCCGGTCGCGTAGTCGCGGGCGACCTCGCCGATCGCCCGGAGCTGGCCGGGGCGAAGGACCCCACCGGCGTTCTGCAGGCGCATCATGAAGTAGCTCTCCTGGCCGTCGCGCTGGTGGAAGACCCCCCAGTGTTTGAACAGCGAGAACCACTTCTTTCGCTCCTCGTCGGGGATCGACTCCCAGCCCGACTCGGCGAACTCGAGGATCTTCCCGCGCAGCTCCTCGCCGTAGCACTCGTCCTTCCACTCCTCGATCTCAGGCGCCATGCGTTTCCACCTCGTCTGGATGAACGTCCGGTAGCGTAGCCATGTGAATTACCATGTGGACTTCTTACGACAGGTACTGGACGGATGAGCCATATAACGCTGTCCACTAGGGTATCCATTCATCCCCCCTACTCCTCCTACGACAATTAGCTGACTTAGTACATATAAGGTAGCTCGGGAAGGAAAGTAGACGGACGTCGCCGAGAGTCGGTATATGGGAAGAACGTTCCAGTTATCCCCCCGATAGAAACACGATCCGAAGATCCGGTGTCGCGGCCCGCGCCGAAACGGCCCGATCGGGGCCGTCCGCGCCCGACGGCCGACCTTATACTGGTTATACGACCTCCCCCTCCACCCGAGTCTGGAGGGGTGTTTCCACTTTTATTAATACACTCGACGAAGGAGTTATAACCATCAGATGGCCAGCAACGATAGAGATTCAGCATGGTTACTACGGAAGCGGGAGTGAAACTGGACGTATGTGAATCGAACGCGATCGAAGGGTGGTCGCGGTGATCGACGGCAAGTGGAAGAACCTGATCCTCGCGACGGCGATGTTCAACCTCGGGTTCGTGATCTGGTTCTCCTTCGCGCCCTTCACGGGCGGGATCGCCGACGAGTTCGGCCTCTCGGTGGCCCAGTTGGGGATCGTCTCGAGTGCGGCCGTCATCGCCGTCCCGGCCGGACGGATCCTGATCGGACCGTTGACCGACCAGTACGGCGCGCCGACGACGGCGGGAGTTACGCTGGTGGTCGTCGGGGTCTTCTCGATCATCAGCGCGTTCGCGACGACCTACGAGGTCTTTACGGCCTCGCGGATCGTCGCCTCCCTTGCGGGGATCACGTTCGTCATCGGCATCCAGCACGTCGCCGAGTGGTTCGAGGAGGAGAACCTCGGGCTCGCGGAGGGGATCTTCGCCGGGGTCGGCAACGCCGGCGCCGGGCTGGGCGCGTACTTCACGCTCCCGCGGATCTTCGGTGAGAACTACGCGGACCCCCTCTTCGCGTCGAACTGGCGGGCCGCGTTCTTCTACACCGGGGTGCTCGCGATCGTGCTGGGCGTGATCTACTACGTTCTCGGCGACGCGGCGAAGACGGAGGCTAAACGCCAGGCGACCAAGGAGAGCACGAGCGTCGGCCAGTGGCTCTACATCTCGACGCGTTACGGCGCGGTCGTGCTCTCGGTTGCCTACATCATGACCTTCGGGCTCGAGCTTGCGATGAACGGCTGGCTCGGCACCTACTACCGCGAGGCGTTCGGCCAGGGCGACATCGTGATCGCGGCGACGTTCGCGGCGACGTTCTCGATCGCCGCCGGGCTGCTCCGGCCGATCGGCGGCTACGTCAGCGACGTCGTGGCCCGCAACGAGATCGAGCTCCTGCCGTGGTTCGAGGGTCGCTACAGGGAGCAGTGGACGTTCGCGACCCTGGTGTTCGTGATGCTCTCGATGTTCGGGATGACCGCCGCCGGCCTGACCGGCAACATCTACGTCGCAGTCGTCGCCGGCTTCTTCGTCGGGCTGGGCTGTGCCTTTTCGGAAGGGGCGATCTTCGCACAGGTCCCCGCGATGTTCCCCGACAGCTCGGGCAGCGTCGCCGGGGTCGTCGGCGGGATCGGGGCGATCGGCGGGTCGACCTACCCGCTGATCTTCTCCGCCACCTTCCTGCCGAACCTCCATCTGGGCTACGCGGTCGTCGCGCTGACGATGGTGCCGATCCTCGTCCTCTCGGCCTGGGTGTTCCAGCCCCACATCGCCGAGCAGGCGACGACCGGCGGCTGGCTGGTCGACGAACCGGACGCCGACGGAACCGTCGTCATGAGCGGTGACGACTGAGATGTACGACGACCTCCTGTTCCCGACCGACGGCAGCGAGAACGCGGCGGTTGCCCTCGAACACGCGGTGAGCCTGGCCGACCGGTACGGCGCCACGATCCACGTCCTCTACGTCGTGAACACGAATTACTCCGACATCGGGGCGACGGGGGAGACGACGATCGGTACCCTCCGCGAGCGCGGCGAGGAGACCCTCCGGGAGGCAGAGGACCGGGCGAGCGCGGCCGGCGTCGACGCCGTGGCCCGGATCGAGGAGGGGGACCCGTACCGGACGATACTCGAGTACGCCGGCGAGAACGCCGACCTGATCGTCATGGGCACCCGCGGCCGGAGCGGCCTCGACAGATACCTCCTCGGCAGCGTCACCGAGAAGGTCGTCCGCACGGCCGACGTCCCCGTCTTCACCGTCCGCGGCGGGAAACGGTAAGACGCCACATCCCAGGGTGACTAAACGCTTCTCCTCGATCACGATCCCTTTAGCTCCGGCACCATACCCTCTCGCCGACCACGCGATCGGGTTTGGCCCTCCCGCATGCCCGTTCGTTTCGCTTCGTTCCCCGTGGGTGCACATAACACGGCTTACTAGCCCGATAACTTTACATAGACGGAGTCAATACGGAGTGTATGGCGACAAAGTCACAGGTCGCAGCGGCAACCCTGTACGGATGTGGAACCCTCACGCTAGAACAGGCGGCGAAGGCCGCAGGAGTGTCGAACGACCGGATGCACATGTGCGCCCGGCGGCTCGGGTTCTAATCGCTCGAGGCGGCGGCCGGCTGACCGACGGGGTCCGACGGCGCGAGTAGTGCGACTGCACACTGCTTGTAGTTCGGTTCGTCCGAGCGCGGGTCCGTCTCGGGCAGCGTCAGCTCGTTGACCGCCGGGTGGTGGATCGGCAGCCAGACCACGCCGGGAGGAATGCGCTCGTCGATCTCGGTGCGGGCGGTGACCGCCCCGCGCCGGGAGCGAACGAGAAGGAGTCCGTCGCGGACGTGTGCGTTCGCCTCGGCCATCGTCTCGGGGTGCAGCCGGGCGATGGGCGGCTCGTCCGGTCCCGATCGGGTCCGCACGCCGGTGTTGTACTCGTCGGCCTTCCGTGCGGTGGTCAGCGTCAGCGGGTACTCCTCGTCGACCGGCTCCGGGAGCGCAGCGTGCTGGCCCGAGGAGAACCGTGCCTTCCCCGAGGGCGTCTCGAACGCCCAGCCGTCGTCGGTGCGGTAGCGATAGCCGCCCGCGCTCTCGTCGTCGGGGGCGGGCCAGCGCACCGCGAGCTCGGTCTCGAGACGGTCGTAGCCGATCCCCGAGAGATCCGCGGGCGTCCCGTGGGTGAGACCGCGGAGCTCGTCGTAGACCGCCCGCGGCGAGAGCGGCGGGCGATCGAACGCCTCGGGGGCGAGCTCGCGGCCGATCGCGGCGATGATGTCGAGGTCCTGTCTGACCCCGCCCGGGAGGTCGGTCGCGGCACGCACCCGCGAGACGGTCCGTTCCATGTTCGTCGTCGTCCCCTCCGATTCGCCCCAGGTCGCCGCCGGCAGGACGACGTCCGCGACGGCGGTCGTCTCGGTTTCGAACGCGTCCTGGGCGATCAGGAACGTGTCCTCGAACGCCTCGCGGGCCCGCGCCGCGTCGGGCAGGCCCGCGACGGGGTTGGTCGCGACCGTATAACAGACGTCAGCCTCCCCGGCGGCCATCGCCTGTCCGATCCCGACGGGCCCGGGCCCCGGGTCGTCGGGCAGCCGGTCGACGGGGACGTCCCAGGTCTCGGCGACGGCCTCGCGGTGTTTCGGATCCTCGAACTCGCGGTGGCCGGGCCACGTCCCTTTCGAGGAGCAGACCCGCGTGCCCATCGAGTTCGCCTGGCCCGTCAGCGAGAACGGGCCCGCGCCCTCGCCCATGTTCCCCGAGGCGAGACAGAGGTCGATCAGCGCGCCCGCCGAGGCCGTCCCCTGCGTGCTCTGGTTGATCCCCATCCCCCAGTAGACGAGCGTTCGCTCCTCGAATGCCGCCGCGAGCGCCTCGACCTGCTCGAGGGAGACGCCGGCGGCCGCGGCCGCCTCGTCGGCGTCGGGCAGCCCCTCGAGGAGCGCCTCGAACCCCTCGGTGTGCTCGTCGACGAACCCCCGGTCGATCCGGTTGGTCCCGACCAGATGGGCGAGGACGGCCCGCGCGAGCGCGAGGTCGCCCCCCGGTTCGAGGGCGACGTGCGTATCGGCGTGGTCGGCGGTCTCGCTCTCGACGGGGTCGACGACGATCAGCTCGCTGTCGGTGTTCTTGAGCCACCGGAAGAGGACGGGATGGGCCACGGCGGGGTTGGCCCCCCAGACGAGGTGGACGTCGGCCTCGGGGATGTCGTCGTAGGTCGGCGGCGGGGCGTCGCTGCCGAAGGCGTCGTAGTAGGCGGTGACGGCGCTGGCCATACAGAGCGTGGTGTTGGCGTCGTAGTTGCGGGTGCCGATCGCGCCGCGGGCGAGCTTGCCGAGCAGGTAGGCGGCCTCGTTGGTCTGCTGGCCGCTCCCCAGCACCGCGACCCGGTCGGGGTCGCGCTCGCGAGCCTCGGCGAGGGCGTTGGTGGCGATCTCCAGGGCGGTGTCCCAGCTCGTCGGAACCAGCTCGCCGTCCTTGCGGATCAGCGGACGGGTGAGCCACTCGCCGTCGGGATCGCTCGTCTCGCGCAGGCCGCGCCCGCAGGCGAGCCCCTGGCTCACCGGATGGGTCGGGTCGCCGCTGATCCCCGAGAGCCCGTAGCCGCGGTCGGCGCCGTGTTGCATGTGTCCACAGCCGACCGCACACCGCATACAGGTAGTCGGAACCGGCTCGCTCATAGGTCGATCACAGACCGTTCGTCCAGTTCCAGCAGGAAATCGGGTTCATTCATCTTCTCCTACCCGGATTTCTGTCGGGCACTCGGAAAAGGGTAGCCCTTGAACGATGGGGTCGGATACTAAGACCCTCATATGCATAGTATCGCTACAAGGTCACGGGCGGAGCCGGGCTTTTGACCCTCGGCCCCGTCGAACCGGCATGGAGGTGGACTGTGCGGGCTGTGCCGGCTGCTGTATCGACTGGCGCGAGCTGGCCCCGACGGACGTCGATCACGAGCGCCGCGGGCCCCGCGAGCCCGTCGACGACGCCTACAACCTCGTTCCCCTGACCCGCGACGACGTCGGGGGGTTCGTCGAGGAGGGGCTGGGCGACGCCATGACCCCGCGGCTCTGGGCGGCCGAGGAGGGCGTCGAGGTCGACGGGACGACGCTGGCGTCGATCGGCGGGAAGCCCGCCTTCTTCGTCGGCCTGCGGAAACCCCCCAAGCCCGTGGGGCCGTTCGGGACCGACTCCGGGTGGCTCCCGACCTGTTCCTTCCTCGACCCGGAGACGCTGCAGTGTCGGATCCACGGCTCGGATGTCTACCCCGAGGAGTGTGACGAATACCCGGGTCACAACCTCGCGCTCGAGCAGGAGACCGAGTGCGAGCGCGTCGAGGACGCCTTCGGCGGCGAGCGGCTGCTCGACGGCGAGATGCCGGAAGAGCTCTCGGGGCTGCTGTTGGGGCCGGGGGCGCTCGGTCAGAAGGTGTTCGTCCACCCCGAGCCCGACCGCCTGGAGGGGACGGTCGAACGCCTTCGAGAAGGGCGGGCGACGGACGCGGACCGCGCGGAGTTCGTCGCCTGGGCGATGGCCTCCTCGCCCGGCACGACGACCCACAACCGGGACGCCTACGAGCGCGGCAGGGAGCGGGTCGAGGCGGCGAGCTCCTGGGTCGGCGAGGCGATCGCCGAGTGGGAACGCCGGGCGGGCGACGAGCCGGAGCCGGATCTCGAGGCGATAGTGGAGGAGAATCGCGGGGCGCCGGCGACCCCGGGCTGGGAGGAGTGATAAAGGCCTATATCCTCCGAGTGTTTTTGTCATCCTGACACATCATGAAACGAGATCTCTCCCGACGGAAGTTCGTTGCACTGACAGGTGGCCTCGCGACGGTCGGCCTCGCGGGCTGCTCGGACGACGAGGACAACGGCGACAACGGCGCGGCCGACGAGAACGGTGCCGACGACGGCGCAACCGACGACGAGAACGGCGACGCCGCCGACGAGGGCAACGGCGAGGCCGAGGGCGACTACGACGACGACGAGGACGTCGAGATCGATGACGAGGAGGAGGGCGACATCTCGACCAGCGGCTCGGTGACGCTCGCCGACGATGCGGACGTCGACGGCAATATCGAGGCCGGCGGCGACGTCGACATCGGCGCGGACGCCGACGTCGACGGCGACGTGACCGCCGAGGGCGACGTCACGATCGGCGACGACGCCGACATCGACGGCGACGTGACCGGCGAGACCGTCGAGGAAGGCACGGACGTCGACATCGACGGCGACGTCGAGGAGACGGGCTGAGTCGGCCCGTCCGGGACACAGTATAAGGACCGCCCGCCCTATTTTTCGGTATGCACGTGCTGGTGACGGGCGCGACCGGGTTCGTCGGCGAGCGACTGATCGAGCCGCTGTTGGATGCGGGCCACGAGGTCCGGGTGTTCGTCCGGGACGCCGCCGACTACCGGGGGCCCCGCGGGGTCGACGTCTACGAGGGCGACCTCCTGGAGCCCGAGACGATCCCGCCCGCACTGGAGGGGATCGACGCGGTCTACTACCTCGTCCACTCGATGGGTGGCGGCGGCGAGTTCGAGGAGATGGACCGCAAGCTCGCCGCGAACGTCCGTGACGCCGCGAGCGAGGCCGGCACGGACCGGGTGATCTACCTCGGGGGGCTGGGGGACGAGCGCGACGAGCTCTCGGGCCACCTCCGGTCGCGCCGGGAGGTCGAGTACGTCCTCGAGGAGGGCGACTACGACCTGACGGCGCTCCGGGCGGCGGTCGTCATCGGCGGCGAGAGCGCGAGCTTCGAGCTGATCGAACAGCTCGCCCATCGGCTGCCGGTGATGATCACCCCGCGGTGGGTCCGTACCGACTGCCAGCCCATCGCGATCGACGACGTGATCGCCTATCTGGTGGGCGCCCTCGACGAACCCGAGACGGCGGGAAAGACCCTCGAGATCGGCGGCCCCGACGTACTGACCTACCAGGAGATGCTCCACGTCGTCTCCGAACGGCTCGGGAAGCGTCTCCACATCCTTCCGGTCCCCGTTCTGACCCCGACGCTGTCGGCCTACTGGGTCAGCCTCGTCACGGACGTCGACCACGACGTCGCCCACGCGCTCGCGGCGGGGCTGAAGAACCCCGTCGTCGTCGACGACGACCGGATCGAGCGGTACATCCCGCTCGAGCTCACTCCCTTCGAGACCGCGGTCGAGCGGGCCCTGGGCGAATAGATGGGGCCGGAGCCGGAGTTCGGCGAGACGTGGACGTTCGAGAGCATCGTGGGCGCGCTACCGGGCGTCGAGTTCTCCGATCGGGTGGCCGTCACGTTCCAGTTCGCGCTGTTCCAGGTCGGCGTGCTCGTCCTCGCGGCGATCTACGACGCCTGGACGGCCGCCCTCGCGGGCACCGCCGCGGTGATCGTCGCCGCCGGCGGCAGCGTCATGATGCTCCGGATGGGCGAGCTCGTCCGCTCGGTGTCGGTGTCGCCCGCCTATCGCAGGATGCTGTTCGGCTCGAACGTCGAGGTCGTCCTGAGCGTGCTGGCGTTCATCGCGCTCGTGACCCACCTGCTCGTGGTCGACCCCCGCCAGTCCGAGACGCCGCTGATCAACGAGCTGTTCGGGCCCGAGCCGTCGATGGTGTTGGTCTACTTCACCCTGCTCGTGCTCTGGGACCTCTGTTACCGGCTCGGGACGAGCTGGTGGATCGCCGTCGTCTCGCTGTGGCGCTCGGTCCGCCACCCCGTCGACCCCGAGACGGCGGCGACGCTCGGGCGCGTCGACCGGCTCAACGTCGGGTTCGCGCTGCTACAGCTGATCCTCGTCCCCTTCGCCCTCGGCCACCCGGCACTGGTCGTCGGGCTGATCGGCCACGTCCTCGCGGTGACGGGCGTCTCGGGGCTGTCGTATCTGATCGCGAAGAGCCGGCGTTAGCTGGATTTTATCCGCTTGAACTGATCCAGGAGCGCCTCCGTCGAGTCGCCGGAGTCGAACTCGAGTTTCCCCCGATACTCCGAGCGGTCGTCGTCGAAGTCCGTCTCGACGGTCGTGTTCTTCTTCTCGCGGCGCTCGTGTTCGTCTTCGTCATAAGCTCCCATTGACATTGCGAACCACACTCACTGCTTGGAAACGACAGGTCATTAATGTAACGGCGAGGGGGCGGTCGGGGCCGGAACGCTAAACCGGGCTGGTCCCCTGATCTCCGACGTGGCCCGTCCGCTCCGCTTTCGACACTCCCCCGAGTCCTGGTCGGTAGACCGCGTCCATCGAGACCTGTTTCGCTCGCTCGACGACGCGATCGGCGCGCGCTGTACGACCCCGTGGTACCGGCCGGCGAACGGCTACGAGGCCCGCCGCTTCGACATGGACAACGGCGATACGGCGCTGTTCGTCTGGGACGACGAGGAGGCCTACTGGATGGGCAACACCGAGACGCCGAGCACGCTCTGGCGCACCGAGAAGTACACCTTCGACGAGGTGCCCTACCCCGTCGCGGGCTGGGCCCAGCGCGAGCTGCTCGCCGGGCTCCACGACGAGGAGCCGTGGCTCGTCGACTACCCGCACCTCTCGTGGTTCTTCCTGCCCGTCTTCTGCTCGAAGGACGGTCGCGAGACGACGCGGACGTTCTTCCGGGAGCACGCCGCGGGCTTTCCCGACAGCTCCCGGGAGGCGGGCTGTGCGTTCTACGAGTCGGTGCTCGAATCCGGGGTCCTCGACGAGTACCGTTACACGATGGCGAGCAAGCTCGGCACCAGCGACCGCCTCGATCCCGTCCGGATGAGCGCGACGATGAGCGAGTTCACCGTCGCCCACCTGCTGACGGAGGCCGGCTACGACATCGTCCCGGAGATCGAGGTCACGACCGGCCACTCGATCGACTTCCGGGCGAAGCGAAACGGAACCGGACACCTCGTCGAGGTGACCCGGCCGCTGCCGCCGACCCGCCGGGCCGCGAACACGGCCGTCGCCGCCGTCAAGGAGACCGCCGGGACGAAGACGTCGGGCCAGCTCAGCGAGCACGGCGGTGGAGTCACGCTGCTGGTCGACTGCTCGTCGTTTCGCGACGACGAATGGGCGCGGGTCAACGGCGAGAAGCCGTCGGTCGGCCACCGGCCCGCGGCCGTCTTCCGGGCCCGGCCCTCGGGGCACGTCGAGGCCTACAGCAAGGGATCGGTACCGGTAGACCTCGATGGGGCCGTCGAGTGGGTTTAGAAGGAGACCGGGACGTTCCCGTCGGTCCCCGGCGGGTCGGGGTCGCGGTCGCTGTAGCCCTTCCGGCCGATCGCCTGGCTTCCCAGCCCGGCGTAGACCGCGTGGCGTGCCTCCTCGGCGCTCTCGAAGCTCTCGTCGCCGGCGATCTCGAGGGCCTCGCCGACCGTCTGTGAACCGCCCGCCAGCTCCAGGGTCTCCTCGCCGTGGCTGTCGATCAGGTCACGGGCGGTCGTCGGGTAGCTCTGGTCCTCGAACAGCGCGTTCGTACTCGTGTAGCACATCGTACCCGGTTCTGGGTGGAGGATAATTATAACGATTGTCCATAATGGTCCTAGGTTACCTCTAGCAGTATAACCGAAAAACGGTATATGATAGGTACGGGGGTCGTAACGGCTTCGGCGCTGGAACGCGCAGGGGGGGCATGGTCCACGCCGACCTCCACGCCCACACGACGGCCTCCGACGGGTCGATGACGCTCGCCGAACTGCCCGCGGCGGCCCGGGCGGCGGGCGTGGCGGTCGTGGCGATCACCGATCACGATCGGCCCCATCCGGAGCTCGAGGGGCCGGTCACCGAGCGGGAGGGCGTGACCCTCGTCCGGGGGATCGAGCTCCGGGTCGACTCGGCCGAGGGGGCGGTCGACCTGCTCGGCTACGGCGTCCGCACGACGCCGGAGCTCGAGGGGCTCGTCGAGCGGATCCAGGGGGACAGGATCGAGCGCGGCCGCGAGATCATCCGCCGGGTCGAGGGGCTGCTCGGCGTGGAGCTCGACCTCGCGCCCGCTGCCGGGCTCGGCCGCCCGCATATCGCACGGGCGATCGCCGAGCATCCCGAGTCGGGCTACGACTACGAGGAGGCGTTCGCCGAGCTGATCGGGGCGGACTGTCCGTGTTACGTCCCCCGCGAGATCCCGGGCTTCGAGCGCGGCGTCGAGGTCCTGAACGGCTCCTGTTCGCTCGTCGGGCTCGCCCATCCCTTCAGGTATCCGGACCCCGAGGCCGCACTCTCGCTGACGGACGAGCTCGACTGCGTCGAGCGCCACTACCCCTACGGGCGGTCCGTCGACACCGACCTGCTCGACCGGGCCATCGAGGAGTACGGCCTGCTCGCGACCGGCGGGAGCGACGCCCACGACGACCGGCTGGGCCGTGCGGGGCTGAGCGAGGAGGAGTACCGAGCTATCCAGGAGCGACTGCCGTAAGCGGTGCCTTCAACCGTGTGCGCTCCCTACGAGAGGCATGCGCTGTCACTACTGCGACCGCGATGCGGCCGTCAGCGCGGAGTCGGACGGGGTGCGGGTCGGTCTCTGCGAGGAACACTTCCAGAACCGGCTCGAGGAGCTCGCCGAGAGCGAGGAGCTGGCGGAGCTCCAACAGCGCCTCGACGTCGACCGCGAGGGTTAGATCCGGCTCGCGTCGACGTCGATGGCGTCGACCGGACAGACGTCGACACAGAGCATGCAATCGATACACTGAGCCTCGTTGACGGGGTCGGCCTTGATCTCGCTTTCGGGGTGATCGGGCGTGTCGACCCACTCGAAGACGTCGACCGGGCAGTCCTCCAGGCACGCCCCGTCCGCGAGACAGACGTCGAAGTCCACCGCGACGTGGGTGCCGTGGATCCCCAGCTGTTCTGGCTCCTCGACCGGCCCCCACACGTCGTGACCCTTGTGAGTCCCTTCCTTCTCGCGGTTCTCGTCGAACTGTGGATCGATCGCCATGGCGGGTCGAGGGCCGAGCGAGGGATAAAGCCCGCGGCGCGATCCCGCAGGCCTATGTCGGAGGGTTTCCTCGGGGCGGGTATGGCGCCTTCGCCGCCGACCGCCCGCGAGCCCGACCGAGCCGCCGCGACCAGCCCCGACCCCGACCGCCACCCGACCGGCGATCCGGGCGGCGGCTCGCGCTCCCCGTTCACTCGCTCGCCCGACGCGCGCCGGACACGGGGCGAGCCGTGGTAGCGGTCCGCGCGCCACCCCGGCTCGTCTACGACGACGACTGTGGGTTCTGTACGTGGTGTGCGGAGTACGCCGACTCGCGGGGCGTCTTCGAGCCCGTGGGCTTCTCAGAGCTCTCGCCCGATCAGCGCGCCCGGCTCCCGAACGACTACGAGTCCTGTGTCCACCTCCTGACCGACGACGCGGTCTACTCCTGTGGTCACGCCCTCGAGGAGATCCTCGCGCGCATGGGCGCACCCGAGCGCACCGTCGTCAAGCTCCTCCGGCTGCTTCCGGGCCACGAGCGGACCCGCGAGCCGCTCTACCGGGTGATCGCCGCCAACCGGTCGCTGTGGGGTCGCTTCCTTCGTCGTTAGAGCGCCGACAGAGGTGTACGGACAACCCGGACCTCCAGACGCCCCCGAGGAGGCCGTGCGAAACGGCCGACCAGCAACCATTTACAACGAGAGCGACACGTCGTAGTCACGATGTCAAATGACGAGTCCGGAACCCACAGGCTCACGCTGCAAGTGCAAGACGGAGAGGGCGAGTCTCCCGATGTCGACGTAACGATCGACGGCGACGGCATCGACGGGACGCGCACGACTCACAGCGACGACGGTAGCGTCACGTTTCAGCTTCCGAGTGGTTCCTACGAGATCGTCGACGTCGAGCCGCCGGGCTACGAAATCGACGACGAAACCCCGTCCCGGTTTACGGTCGAGAACGGCGACGAAACCGACCTTCTCATGCTCTCTCTCGACGAATAGGCGTCCCGAGTAGATTCCACCCGTCTATCGGTCGTCTCTCGGCACACGCCCCATCAGGAAAACTTTCGATAAATTGATATGATTGTCCATCAATACATCAACATGGACGAGAACGACGTTCACGCGGTCCGCCATCGGCTGAAGCTGCTGCGGAAAACCGCGGGCGAGGAACGCTACGAGAACCGTGATGGGGTCGCCTGTCCCGCCTGCTCGGAGCCCTTCGACGAGCTACTGGCGACCGACGACGCCGAGCGGCGTTTCGACCCCCCGGACGGCGTCGGGATCTGTTCGGTCGCCGGGGACGGGCGGCTGTTCGCGTTCTCGCATCGGTCCTGATCACTCGAACGCGGAGAGGCCGGTGAGGTCCTGGCCCAGGATGAGGGTGTGGATGTCGTGGGTTCCTTCATACGTGTAGACCGTCTCCATGTTGGCCATGTGGCGCATCGGGGAGTACTCGTCGGTGATCCCGTTGCCCCCGAGCATCTCGCGGGCGATCCGGGACTGGTCGCGAGCCATCTCGACGTTGTTGCGTTTGGCCATCGAGACGTGCTGGGGGCGTAGCTCGTTGCGCTCCTTCAGCTCGGCGAGCCGGTGGGCGAGCAGCTGGCTCGTCGTGATCTCCGTGGCCATCTCCGCGAGCTTGCCCTGCTGGAGCTGGAACCCGCCGATCGGGGTGTCGAACTGCTCGCGGTCGGTCGCGTACTCGCGAGCCTCCTCGAAGCAGTCCCGTGCCGCCCCGACCGCACCCCACGCGATGCCGAAGCGCGCCTGCGTGAGACACGACAGCGGCCCCTTCATGCCCGAGACGTGTGGGAGGACGTTCTCCTCGGGGACCCGGACGTCGTCCATCGTGAACTCCCCTGAACTGGAGGCCCGAAGCGAGAGCTTCCCGTCGATCGAGTCGATCTCCAGCCCGTCGCGGTCGGTCTCGACGAGAAAGCCCCGCACCGGTTCGTCCTCCGCAGAGGCGTCGCGCGCCCAGACGACGAGCACGTCCGCGATCGGCGAGTTCGTACACCAGCGCTTCTGGCCGTTCAGGACGAACCCGTCGCCGTCGCGCTCGGCGCGCGTCTCCATGCTCCCGGCGTCCGAGCCGTGCTCGGGCTCGGTGAGCGCGAACCCGCCGACGGCCTCGCCCTCGCCCAGCGCGGGCAGCCACTCCTCCTTCTGGGCCTCGCTCCCGAAGGCGTGGATGGGGTACATCACGAGCGCGCCCTGGACGCTCGCCATCGATCGCAGCCCCGAGTCACAG
This sequence comes from Halalkalicoccus tibetensis, assembly GCF_037996645.1. Taxonomy (NCBI): domain Archaea; kingdom Methanobacteriati; phylum Methanobacteriota; class Halobacteria; order Halobacteriales; family Halalkalicoccaceae; genus Halalkalicoccus; species Halalkalicoccus tibetensis. Next base: position 254,667 of record NZ_JBBMXV010000003.1, on the reverse strand, counting down.
GCCTCGAGCTCCTGCATCAGCAAGCCATAGGCCGTCTCGCTGACGTTCGGGAGACCGTAGCCCTCGAGGTTCGGGGCGAAGAAGTCGTGCTCGCCCATCTCGGGGATGATCTCCTCGGGGAAGGTGCCGGCCTCGTAGTGGTCCGCGATGGTCGGGCGCACGCGCTCGTCGGCGAACTCGCGTGCCTCGTCCCGGAACGCCCGCTCCCCGTCGGTCAGCTCCTCCTCCAGACCCACATAATCGAGCATACGGGATCGAACGGAGCCCGTCGTGAAAAACGCTCCTATCCGCCGTCGTTTCGATGAACGTCGGTGTGTTTATGTCGTCTATATCTAACGGAAGAATCTAGCTTTCTTACTTATCTAACAGTGGAAAGAGGGTCGGTCGGGGGTGAGTCTCGGCCGGCTCAGTCGGCGGCGACCGGCTGCTCGCGGCGCTCGGAAACGAACTCGAGGAAGTTATCGAAGACGAGCTTCGCCTCGCAGGCGGCGGTGTAGTTCTCCGGGGTGATCCCGGCGAGGACTTGGTCTCGACGCTCCTCGTCGATGTTCTTGCGTCGGGTCAGCCCCTCGGCGGTCTCCATGTCGTACTCGGGGTGGAACTGGACGCCGAAGACGTCGCCCTTCCGGAAGCCGTGGTTCGAGTACTCGTTCTCGGCGAGGGGTTCGGCGCCCGGCGGGAGGTCGACGACGGCGTCCGAGTGGGTCGTGAAGGCGAGGAACTCCTCGTCGATCCCGTCGAACAGCGGCGAGTCGCCGGTGTGGGTGATCGGGTTGTAGCCGATCTCGTACTCGCCCATCCCTTCGACGGTGCCGCCGAGCACGTCCGCCAGCAGCTGGTGGCCGTAACAGACCCCGAGGAAGGGGATGTCCCGGTCGACCGCGTCGCCGACCCACCCCTTCAGCGGCGGGATCCAGGGCTCGTCCCAGTAGACCGACGAGCGCGAGCCGGTGACGATCGCGCCGTCGTACTCGAACGTATCAGGGAGCTGTCCGTCGGTGACGTCGAACTCGACGAGCGAGGCGTCGAGTTCGCGCCGGAAGTTTCGTTTCGTGTTCCTGTCTCCGTGGGAGGCGTCGAGAACCGCAAGACGTGGGGGACTCACTACCATGCTTACGTCCCCCACGCCAAAAACTGTTGCGGATCAGACATATCCTGCCTTATCAATAGTGATAGTTACTCAACGTCCTCGAAGAACGACAGGATCCGGTCGTTGACCGGTCGCGAGCGCTCGATCCACACCCCGTGGCCGGCGCCAGCGTAGGTCTCGAGCGAGCCCCGCGGCAGCCCCGCGGCGAGCGGGTCGGCGTTCCCGACTGGGACGACCCCGTCGGCCTCGCCGTGAACGACCAGGCTCGGCACCGTCAGCTCGTGGAGCCAGTCGCTCGCGTCGAAGCCCTCGAACGCCGCGTTCTGGGCCTCCCAGCCCGCCCGGTTCGCGTCGCCCGCCGCCCGCCACTCGGCGATCCCCTCGCATACCTCGGGCTGCTCGTCGCGAAACCCCTCCGAGAGCAGCGCCGAGAGCGACTCTCTGCGGGCCTCGGGCTCGTCGGGCGGCGCGAACAAACGCTCGCGGGGCTCGCGGGGCAGGCGCGCGTCGGGCCCGCCGGGGCTCGTCCCGATCAGAACGAGGCTCCGGGCGCGCCCGTACTCGCGGGCGTACTGCAGGGCGACCATCCCGCCCAGCCCCGCCCCGACGAGATGCGCCCGGCGAGCGCCGTGGTCCGCGAGGACGGCCTCCAGATCCGCGGCCAGCTCCGCGACCGAGTAGGGCCCCGGCGGGGCATCCGAGCGGCCCGTCCCCCGCGCGTCGTGGACCAGAACCTCGTAGGGTCCCGCGAGCGCGGCGTGCTGCCAGCCCCACTGCCAGGCGCCGAGCCCCAAGTCGCCGAGCAAGGCCACCGTCTCACCCTCCCCCTCGACCTCGTAGCGGATCGAGACCCCCTCGCGAGTCACGGTCGTCATCGAGTCCCCTACCGGTCGACGCCGGGTAAGGCGCCCGGTCGCAATCCACGAACGATGATCCAAATTTACTATCGTTGTAGATAAATCGAGGGGTTCGTAACGGCGTGGGGCCGAGCCCCACCAACGAACGATAATGAGTATCAGAGAGACCGCGGGCCTCGGCGGCGAGCGACGGCGGTTCGTCGTGATCACCGCCGCGCTGGCCGCGCTGAACGGGCTGTTGTTCGGGTTCGACACGGGCGTCATCTCCGGGGCGCTGCTCTACATCGGCGAGACGTTCCCCGCCCTCGAGGAGTCCGCGTTCCTCGAGGGGCTTGTCGTCAGCGGCGCGCTGGTGGGGGCGGCCGTCGGCGCGGCGATCGGCGGCCGGCTCGCCGACCGGATCGGTCGGCGGCGGTTGATCCTGCTCGCGGCCTGTATCTTCTTCATCGGCTCGCTCGGGATGGCCACCGCACGGAGCGTCGAGTGGCTCATCGCCGCCCGGGTGTTCAACGGGATCGCGATCGGCTTCGCCTCGATCGTCGGCCCGCTCTACATCTCGGAGATCTCCCCGCCGGACATCCGGGGCTCGCTCGTGACGTTCAACCAGCTCGCGATCACGAGCGGCATCCTCGTCTCCTATCTGGTGAACTACGCGCTCGCGGGCCAGGGCGCCTGGCGGCTCATGCTCGGTGCGGGGATGGTCCCCGCCACCGTCCTGCTCGTCGGGATGTACTTCATGCCCGAGAGCCCGCGCTGGCTCGTCGAGCAGGAGCGCGAGGAGGAGGCGCGCTCGACGCTCGAACGCATCCGCAGCGAGGTGAGCGTCGACGAGGAGATCGCCGAGATGCGCCGGATGGCCGAGGTCGAGGAGGCCGAACTGGGCGACCTGCTCCAGCCCTGGATCCGCCCCGCGCTGATCGTCGGGATCGGACTCGCGGCAGCCCAGCAGGTCACCGGGATCAACACGGTGATCTACTACGCGCCGACGATCCTCGAATCGACCGGGTTCGGAAGCGTCGCCTCGATCCTCGCGACCGTCGGCGTCGGCGTCATCAACGTCGTCATGACCGTCGTCGCGATCCTGCTGCTCGACCGGGTCGGCCGGCGGCCGCTGCTTCTGGGCGGGATGGCGGGGATGTTCGTCATGCTGGTCGTCCTCGGCGGGGCCTTCTACCTGCCAGGTCTGGGCGGCGTGCTCGGCTACGTCGCGACGGGCAGCCTGATGCTGTACGTCGCGTTCTTCGCGATCGGGCTCGGGCCGGTGTTCTGGCTGCTCATCGCCGAGATCTACCCGCTGAACGTCCGCGGGACGGCGATGGGCGTCGCGACCGTCGTCAACTGGCTCGCGAACCTCGCGGTCGCCCAGCTGTTCCCCCAGCTGTTCGACCTGATCGGGCCCGCCTTCACGTTCTGGCTGTTCGCCCTGCTGACGGCGGCCTCGTTCGCCTTCTCGCACTACTTCGTGCCCGAGACCAACGGCCGGAGCCTCGAGGAGATCGAGGCCGACCTGCGGGACACCGCCATCGGAGGCGAGGAGCTCTCGATGGCCGAGCGCGCCGAGGAGGGCGACTGAACCGCCGGCAGAGCGATAGCTGGTTCCGAACTTCGATTCGAATGGCGAAAACGAGCCGTTCTACGCGTTGCGGACGCGCCTGAGGACCTCGGGCGCGGACTCGAGCGCCTCGTCGAGCTTGTCGGTATCGGGCCCGCCGCCCTGCGCGAAGTCCGCGGGGCCGCCGCCGCCGCCGCCGACGGTCGCCGCGAGCTCGCCGACGACCTCGCCGGCGTTGATCCCCGTCCCCTCGGGGGCGGCGACGACGAACTGCGCGCCGCTCGCGCCGCTGCCGAGCACGGCGACCTTCCCCTCGCTCGCCAGGGCGTTGGCGGTCGCCCGGAGCTCGTCGCTGTCGGCGTCCATGCGCTGGATCACCGCGGTCGCCCCGCCGACGTCGACCTCCTCGCCCTCGCCGGCGCGCAGCTCGGCGAGCTCCTCGGTGAGCGCCTCGATCTCCTTCCCGCGCGCCTTCCACTCCTCGAAGAACCGTTCCGCGGTGTCGGGCACCTCCTCGGGCGAGACGTCGAGGACCTCGGCGGCCTCGTAGAGGGCGTCCTCGGTGCGCTGGGTCGCGCGGATCGCCGCGTCGCCCGCCGCGAAGGTCAGGCGCTCGACCCCGTCCTGGACCCGCTCGGTCGAGAGCACCTTGATCGCGCCGATCTCGCCGGTACGGGAGACGTGGGTGCCCCCGCAGGCCTGGACGTCCTCGGCGACGTGGATCAGCCGGATGCGCTCGCCCGGCGGGATCCCGCCCTGATAGAGGTCGAAGCCGTGTTCGGCCTCGGCCTCGTTGCGGTGGGGCCACTCCTCGGTCACCGAGACGTCGTCGGTCACCAGCTCGTTGGCGACCCGCTCGATCTCGATCACCTGTTCGCGGCCGACCCGGTCGTAGTGGCGCACGTCGAGCCGGGCGCTATCGGTCCCCTTCTGTGCGCCGGCCTGGCGGATGTGCTCGCCGAGCACCTCGCGGGTGGCGTGGCCGACGATGTGGGTCGCGGTGTGGTGGCGCATCAGGCTGCGCCGGCGCTCGGGGTCGATCCGCCCGCGGACGAACGCGCCCTTCTCGGGCTCCTCGTCCACCCGGTGGAGGACGACGCCCTCGCGTTCCTGGACGTCCCGGACCTCGTAGCTGCCGTCGTCGGTCGAGAGCGTTCCGTGGTCGGCGGGCTGGCCCCCGCCCTCGGGGTAGAACATCGTCTGGTCGAGGACGACGTCGTAGCCCTCCGCGCGCTCGATCACGTCGAGGATCACCGCCTCGAAGTCGGTACCCACCGAGTCGTCGTAGTAGAGCTTCTCCGTGTCGGGGAGGTCGGCGGCGCGCTCGTCGCGCTCCTCGACGTCGCGCATCGCCTCGCCCGCGTCATGGCGGCCCGCGACCAGGCTGTAGAAGTCGTCGGGCACCTCGACGCGAGCGCCGGCCTCCGTCGCGATCTCCTCGACCATATCGGGCTGGATCCCGTGCGAATCGTACAGTTCGAGCAGCTCCTCGGTCGGAATCGGCTCGCCGCGCTCGGCGTACTCCTCGGCGAGCCCCTCGACGCGCCGGCCGCCACGTTCGAGCGTTTCCCTATATTTCTCGACCTCCGTGCGCACGATGTCGCGGACGGTGTCGCGGTTCTCGTAGCCCAGCCGTTCGGCCTGCATGTCGACGAGCTCGTCGAGCGGGGCGTCCACTCCGACAGTATCACAGAGGCGTTTCGTGCGACGGAGGACCATCCGCGCGAGATAGCCCGTCGCGACGTTCGAGGGGACGATCCCGTCGCCGAGCATGTATGCGAGGGTTCGGCAGTGGTCGGCGATGGCGTAGACCGCCTCCATCGGCTCCATCAGCGCCTCGAGCTCGTCGGCGTCGACGCCGACGCCCGCCGCGATCTCCCCGCGGGCGCTCTCCATGTCCTCCGCCTCGTCGATGTCCATGTGGCCCGCGAGCTTCGAGGCCTCGTGGAGCAGGGCGGCCTCCTCCTCGGTGTGGGTGATCCCGGCGTTGTCGGTCAGGAACTCTATCATCTCGGGGTAGATCGCCTCGTACACAGTAGGAGTTCCCTGGGACACCCAGGTCCAGCGTTCGAGCCCGTAGCCCGTGTCAACGATGTAGGTGTCCATGTAGGAGTAGCGGTTGCCGTCCTTGAGCTCGTAGTCGCCCTCGGGGTCCTGCTCCATGCACATGAAGACGAGGGTGGCGAGCTCGACGCCGCGGTAGATGACCTCGATGGCGGGGCCGGCGTTGCCGCCGCCGACCCACGGGTCCTCGATGTAGGTGATCTCCTCGGGATCGGCACCCAGGGAGGTGAAGAACTCGTCGCAGTACTCCACCGTCCGGTCCTTCCAGTAGACTTCCCCATAATAGGCGTACTCGTCGGGATCGACGTCCTCCTGGGTGTTAAAGGCGTGATGGGCCATCATCTCGAAGGCCATCGTGTGCCGGCCCGTCTTCCCGACGTTGTCGATGTCCTGCATCCGGATGCAGGGCTGGGAGATGGTGAGGGGATTGGCCGGCGGGGGCGTCTTCCCGCTCGTCACCAGCGGCTGGAAGTCGTAGATCGACGCCTGGGTCAGCAGGACGTCGTCGCGCCAGCGGTTCGCGGCGACCGGGTAGGGCTCGACCCGCTCGTGGTCCTGTTCCTCGAAAAAGGAGAGGAAGTTCTCGCGCATCTCCTCCAGCGAGTACTCCCCCTCGAACCCCGGGTTGTCGATGAAGGAGTAGTCGACACACGGCGGCTCCCCACAGAGCTCCTGCTCGTGATCGCGCGTCCAGAAGTGGGCCCCACACTCCGGACACTCCCGCCTGACGAAGTCGTTCTCCTCGAAATACTCGAGGCGGTATTCGGCTTCGAGCGCACTCATGATACCGCTAGTGGCCAATCGGGCGGTAAAACTGTTGCGCACCCACCATCAGAACGGCCGAATCGGGATCACGGGACTGATCTTACGGTATTCAACGTGGTTGCAAAAAACGAGCGATCCGATCGGGGAGCGGAGCGACTACGCCTCGATGCGGCCGTAGTCGAACTCCTCGCCCATCTCCGCGAGGGTGTCGAGCTCCTCTTGCTCCTCGCGCATGTTCTGCTCGAGGAGGTCGGCGGCCTCGTCCAGGCCGAGCTGGTCGGCCAGCGGCGTGAGGTTGCCGTAGCAGGCGATCTCGTAGTGCTCGGACTTCTGGCCCGCGGCGATGTTGAACCGGTCGAGCGCGCCGTCGCTCGGCTCCTGCTCGACGAACTCCTCGTGAGCCTCGATCATCCCCTCGATGACGGGGTCCTCGGCGGCCTCGGGCTCCTGGCCGACGGCCTCGAAGACCTGCTCGAGGCGCTCGATCTGCTCCTCGGTCTCCGAGCGGTGCTCCGAGAAGCCGCTCTGGAGCTCCTCCGTACTGGAGGTGCTCTCGAGCTCCTCGAGCGCGTCGAGCAGCCGCTGCTCGGTGTAGTAGATGTGCTGTAGCCCCTCGACGAACAGGTCCTCGGTGTTCTCGACAGTCATTGTGATCTCCGCTTGGAACGACACCGGGCATTTCAATAAACGGTTGGCTTGCACATGTGAGGGGGCCGTATTCCGGCGATTCGATCGTCGGAAACGTTGCGACTGACGGGCGAAGGGTTTTGAAAGGGGAACCGGAAGTCCGGGGAATTTGAAAGGGGAACCGGAAGTCCGGGGAATGCCAGAATCCCGAGTCCACGTGTTCATCGAGGGGAACGTCCAGGACGTCCACTTCCGGGACAACGCCCACGAGACCGCCCGCGCCCACGACCTCACCGGCTGGATCCGCAACCTCGACGACGGCCGCGTCGAGGGGGTCTTCGAGGGCAGCGAGGAGGACGTCGAAGCGATGCTCGAGTGGTGTCGGACGGGCCCGATCAAGGCCGAGGTCGAGGACGTCGAGGTCGAGATCGGGAACCCACAGGGCGACCTCGAGGACTTCGAGAAACGCTGAGGGTCAAGCGAGGGGCACGGCCACAAACGCTTTGAGTAGTTGCGAAAACACAGCGATATGTCCTCCCGTCGAACGCTTGGTTCGCTGGTAACGCTTCCGGCGCTACTCCCCGGGTCCGCCGTCGCACAGACCGGGACCGAAGCCGACGGCGCGTTGCTCCTCGTCGGACTCACACTGATCGTCGGCGTCATGGCCGCCTTCACGATCGTCGTCGGGGCGGTCGTGCTCGCGGTCTCGACGCCGTACGTCGAGGCCCTGGAGCGGCGGATCTACGACGCGCCGGTCAGGTCGGGCGCGGTCGGGATCGCGACGCTGATCGGCGGGTTCGTCCTCACGATCGTCGCCCTGCTCGTGGTGGCGGTGGTCGGCGAGATCGGGGGCGGCGAGCCGGTCGTCGACCTCCTCGGGATGCTCGTGCTGGTGGCCCTCTTGGTCGGCGGGATGGTCTTCGTGACGCTCGCGGACGTGATCGGGTCGATCGTGGCCGGATTCACCTTGCTGCGGCGGTTCGGTAGCGGCGAGCCGAACCGATGGCTCGCGCTCGTCGTCGGCTCGGTCGTCGTCAGCGTCCTCTATCTGATCCCGCTGGTCAACGTCGCGGCGATGGCGGTCGTCGTGGGGCTGGGTGCCGGCGCGATGGTCGGCCACTGGCGGAGCGGTCGGAACGGCGGGGCCTCGGGCCCGGGTGAGCCGGCGGGCGGGTAGAAAGGAGCGTGCTCAGCTCTCGTCGGCGAGCGCGAGCGAGGCCAGAAACGCCTCCAGCTGGATCTTCTCGTTCGCGCCCTCCGTGATGCGATAGTCGGTCTCGCCGATCCGATCGAGGGTGCGCACCGCCTCGCGGTCGCTGAGCCCGAGGTCCCAGACCGAGCGATGCAGTTGGTCGATGATGTCCCCGCCCGAGAGCCCCTTGTTCGAGACGAGGTCGTCGAGGGTGGCGCGGGCGCCCGTGAAGTCGCCCTCCAGCGCGCTCGTGACCATCGCCTCGATCTCCGCGGGGCGGGCGGTGGCGGTGATCGTGTAGACGGCGTCCTCGTCGACGGTCTCGCCCATGACCGCGGCGGCCTGCAGGGAGTTCACCGCCCGGCGCATGTCGCCGTCCGCGGCGTAGACCAGCGCCTCGACGCCCCCGTCGGTGAGCTCGATCCGCTCGGTGTGGGCGATCTCGCGGATCCGCTCGCCGACGGCCTCGTCGGAGATCGGCGAGAACCGGAAGACGGCACAGCGCGACTGGATCGGGTCGATGATCTTCGAGGAGTAGTTACACGAGAGGATGAACCGCGTGTTCGAGGAGAACTGTTCCATCGTTCTCCTGAGAGCGGACTGGGCGTCAGAGGTCAGCGAGTCGGCCTCGTCGAGGAAGATGATTCGGTAGTTGTAGCCGCCGAAGCTCGCGCGCGCGAACTCCTTGATCCGGCCCCGCACGACGTCGATCCCGCGGTCGTCGGAGGCGTTCAACTCGAGGAAGTTGTCCCGCCAGTCGTCGCCGTAGACCTCGCGGGCGATGGCGGTCGCACACGTGGTCTTGCCGATGCCGGCGGAGCCCGAGAACAGCAGGTTGGGCAGGTCGTCGCGCTCGACGTAGCGCTTCAGCCGGTCGGTGATCTCCTCCTGGCCGATCACCTCCTCCAGGGTATCGGGCCGGTACTTCTCGACCCAGATCTCCTCGCGGCCGGGTCCCGCGGCGCCGCCAGCCTCGCTCTCGCTCATACCCGATCCACGCGCTGCGGCCGTGATAAACTCCCCGAGACGGTCGGGTGTAGGCTCCCCAACAACTATATTCCCGGCCGAAGCCTGCACTCCCCATGAGACGGGTGCTCGCGCTGATGGCGGTCGTGGTGGTCGTGCTCTCGCTGTTCTCCGGCGTCGCCGCTGCCCAGGAGACGCGAACGGGCGAGGCCGTCATCGTCGGGGAAGACGAGACCGTCGACGGCGACCTGAGGGCCTTCGGGGGCACGGTCGTCGTTCAGGGAACGGTCGACGGCGACCTGACCGCCTTCGGGGGCGACGTGCTGATCGAAGGCGAGGTGACCGACGACGCCGAGGCGTTCGCGGGCAACGTCCGTGTGGCCGGCGACGTGGGCGGCGAGGTCGGTGCCGCGGCCGGCAACGTCACGATCGGGGAGGGCGCGAGCGTCGGCGCGCTCTCGGCGGCGGGCGGCAACGTCGCGATCGAGGGCGAGGTGGTCGGCGACGTCGAGGCCGCGGCGGGCAGCGTCAGCCTGGGCCCCGAGGCGGCGGTCGGCGGCGACCTGAGCTACGGTGGGGAGCTGAACCAGCATCCCGACGCGGAGGTCGCCGGGAGCGTGAGCGAGGAGTCGACCTCCGGGCCCGTCCCGGGACCGATCGGCGAGCTGCCCGCCCCGCCGACGTGGCTGGGGCCGCTCTACTGGCTGCTGGTCAACCTCGTGCTGGGCGCGATCCTGCTCGCGGCCTTCCCCTGGTTTTCGGGGGACCTCGCGCGCACCGCGCGGGAGGCGGCGCCCAAGAGCGGCGGCGTCGGCGCCCTCGCGCTCGTGGGGATCCCGATCGCGCTCGGGCTCGTCGCGGTCACCGTCGTCGGCATCCCGCTCTCGTTGGCCGGCTTCCTCCTCTTCCTCGTCCTGCTGTGGGTCGGGTCGGTCTACGGCCGGTTCGCGCTCGGGGCGTGGCTGCTCTCGCTCGCGGACGCCGAGAACCGCTGGGTCGCGCTGGTCGTCGGGCTGGTCGTCGTCGCACTGGTAGGATCGATCCCGTTCCTCGGCGGGCTCGTCGAGCTCCTCGTCCTCCTCCTCGGGCTCGGCGCGCTCGTTCTCGTGCTGTACGGCCGATACGACGACGCACGGGCCCGCGAGCCGTCCGCGACAGCCTGAAACCCCTCGCGGGGGTAGGCGAGGTATGGACGTCACCGTCGAGGTCGTCGGCGAGGACACGTACGACCTCAGCCTCCCGGAGCCCACCTACGCGGATCTCCTCTCCGAGCTCGACCTGAGCCCCCACGAGGTGAGCGTCATGGTCGACGGCCGGCCCGTCCCCGAGGACCAGCCCGCCGACGCGCAGCAAGTGCAGGTCCTGCGACTGATCAAGGGCGGATGATCCGCGAGGCCCGCGAAACGGAGGTAGACGACGTCATGCGAGTACTCGAAGGGGCACTGCTGGAGATCGAGCCCGGGAAGGTGCGTCAGGCGATCGCGCGGGGCGACGCGCTGGTCGCGAGCGAGAATGGACACGTCCGCGGCGCGCTCGTCCTCGAGGGAACCCACGTCGCAGCGGTCGCGGTGGTCCGACGCCACCGGGCGAACGGAATCGGTTCGGCCCTCGTGAGACGCGCCGCCGAGCGCGGCCCGCTCACCACGGAGTTCCGCCCCGCCGTCCGTCCCTTCTACGAGTCGCTGGGGTTTGCGGTCGAGTGTGAGGAGAGTGGAGCAGGCGAGGAAAGCGATGGGATGGATAGCGAGAAACGGTGTCGGGGCCGGCTGCCCGCTCAGGACTCGATGTCGTAGGCCATGTCGAAGAACGCGACCTCGAGGTCGACCGTCCGCTCGAAGAGCTCGGCCACCCGTCGCTGTCGGCGCGGGGAGAGCTCCGGCCCGTGGTCGTCGAGCTCCCCGCGGAGCCATTCCACGTACTCCTCGAACTCGTCTACGACGTGGATCTCGATCCATTCGTCGAGATACCAGCGCTCGGGCTCGCGGTCGGCGACGTGGCGCGCCCACTCGAGATAGACCCACTCGGCGGCGAGAGTGGTGGAGAGGCTCTCTGCATAACTCCCCTCGTGGGCCGCCCGGAGCATGAAGTCGGTGAATGCGCGGGTCACCCCTTCGAGCTCGGGCTTGCGCCACTCGTTCTCGGGCACCCCCAGCTCCGCGAACGCCCGCTCGAAGTAGTCGTTCTCGCTGCCGGTGAGCACTGAGAGCTGCTCGCTCAACCGCGCCATCTCGTCCATCGACGGCGCCTGGCTGACCGCGAGTGCGGTCGTCCGCGCGCCGAGTTCGAGGAACGCGTAGTCCTGGACGAGGTAGCGCTCGAAGACCGCGTCGTCGATGGTGTCGTCGCCGAGCTCCTCGACGAAGCGGTGGCGGGTCGCCTCCTCCCAGGCGGGTTCGGAACGCTCGCGGAGCCAGTCGCTGAACCGGCCCTCGCCGTCGAACGCTTCGGAGTCGCTCATAGCTCCCACCCCTCCTGCGTGTAGGCCATCTCCCAGAACTCGCCCTCAAGGCGGGCGCTCGTGAGGAACGCCTCCTCCATCGCCTCGTGTTCGCCGGGGTAGCGCTCGCCACAGCGGTCGACGAACTCCCGCATCCAGTCGACGGCCTCGACGAACTCCTCGTCGGTGTACTTCTCGATGAAGGGCGTATAGCGGTGTTCCTCCTCGCTCAGCTCGGCCATGTGGGCCGCGACGTCCAGATAGCCCTGCCCGCAGGGGTAGATCGCGGCGGCGATCTCCGCGAGGCTCCCCTCGTGGGCCGTCCGCACCAGGAAGTCCCCGTAGGCCCGACAGGTCGGCGCTTTCTCGACCGTCTCGAGCTCGGCGGGGTCGATCCCGTACTCGGCGGCGAACTCCCGGTGGAGGTCCATCTCGTAGTCGAGCACGGTGTGGGCGACGCCCATCAGGTGGGTCATCGTCTCCTCGTCCCTGGCCCGCGCGCCCGCCACCGAGAAGGTCCGGGCGTAGTCGAGCAGGTAGCGGTAGTCCTGGCGCACCCAGTGGAGGAACGCCTCCTCCTCTAAGGTGCCGGCCGCCAGCTCCGTCACGAAGGGGTGGTCCTTCTGGGCTGCCCAGATCGGTTCGCCGAGTTCGAGCAACGCGTCGCTGAACGCCATGGGCCGGCTTCGCCTCCGTCGGTGATATAACTAGTTGATATCAGTCGATTATCAACGGACCTCGCGCACGAGCTCGCTTCCGGCGTCGAGCAGCGCCTCGACGCGACCCTCCTCCTCGGCCTCGGCGTAGACCCGCAGTTTGGGCTCGGTGCCGCTGGGCCGGACCAGCAGCCACGCGCCGCTCTCGAGCAGGAGCTTGAACCCGTCGGCGGTGTTGACGTCCTCGACGCGCTCGCCGGCGACGGCCTCGGGGATCGACTCCGATAGGGCGTCGAGCGTTCGGGCCTTCTCCTCGTCGGGACAGTCGACGCTCACGCGGCCCTGGTGGATCTCGCCGTGTTCGGCGAGCAGGCGGTCGACACGGTCGTCGAGGGGGTCCTCGTCGTGGGCCGCGGCCGCCAGCAGCGCCGTCAGCACGCCGTCCTTCTCGGGGACGTGGCCGCGGATCGAGAACCCCCCCGACTCCTCGCCGCCCATCAGGGCGTCCTCCGCGACCATCGCGTCGGCGACCCATTTGAACCCGACCGGCACCTCGATCGCCCGCTCGCCGTGGGCTTCCGCGATCCGATCGACGAGGAACGTCGTCGAGACCGTCCGGACGGCCGCCCCCGAATCGGTCTCGAGCAGGTAGTCGTAGAGCGCCGCATACAGCAGGTTCGTGTTCAGCAGGCCGCGCTCGGGCGTGACGACCGCGATCCGATCGGCGTCGCCGTCGTTGGCCACTCCGAGTTCGGCCTCGCCCTCCGTGACGCGCTCGATCAGTTCCGCGAGGTTCTCCTCGGTGGGTTCGGGCGAGACCCCGCCGAAGGTCGGGTCGTCCTCGCAGCGCAGGCGGATCACGTCGACGCCCGCGCGCTTGAGCAGGCTGTCGGTGACCCCGCGGCCGCTGCCGTGGATCGCGTCGTAGGCCACGGTCAGATCGACGTCCTCCCCCACGAGATCGAGGGCCTGATCGGCGTGTGGGGTGACGAAGTCGACCCGCCGGACCGAGCCCCACTCCTCCTCGGGCAGGGGTTCGGGCTCCGCGAGGTTCGCCTCGATGGATCCGGTGATCTCGGGGAGCGCAGGGGCGCCGTCGGAGGGAATGAACTTCACGCCGTTGTACTCGGGCGGGTTGTGCGAGGCGGTGAGCATCAGCCCGCCGGCGAGCTCTCGCTCGACGATGTTCCACGAGAGCAGCGGGGTGGGCCGGTCGCGCTCGGGCATCACGACGTCGAAGCCGTTCGCACAGAGCACCCGAGCGAGCTCCTCGGCGAAGCCCGGCGAGGACTCGCGGGCGTCGTAACAGACGCCGACGGGGCCGGCCAGCCCCTCCTCCTCGAGGTGGGTCGCGACCGCCTGTCCGACCATCCGGACCCGCGGGGCGGTGAAGGTGTCGAGGGTCGCGCGCCAGCCGTCGGTCCCGAAGCTGATCTCGTCCATGTACGGACCTCATCGCCGGGGAAGAAAAATCGGCGGGGTACTCCGGTGTCGTTTTCCTTCCCGGTCCCCGACGGGACGGTATGGAAGAGCCACGCGTCGTCGCGGTCGCCGGCAGCCTCCGGGACGGCAGCTACACCCGCCTCGCGCTCGAACACGCCCTCGACGCCGCCCGGGAGGCCGGCGCGTCGGTCGAGCTGCTCGACCTCCGGGAGTACGACCTGCCGGTCTACGACCCCGACGCCGAGAACACCGCCGACGCCGAGGAGCTCATGCGCGAGATCCGCGAGGCCGACGCGGTCCTGCTCGGGACGCCCGTCTACCACGGCACGATCTCCTCGGCACTGAAGAACGCGCTCGACTACTGCGGGTTCGACGAGTTCGAGGACACCACTACGGGATTGCTCGCGGTCGCGGGCGGGGGGACCTTCGGGCCGACCCTCGAACACCTCCGGGCGAGCGTGCGCGCGATGCACGGCTGGACGCTACCCCACCAGGTCGGGATCAGGAACGCGAGCGACCAGTTCGATTCGGAGGAGGAGTTCGTCGACCCCGCGCTCGAAAAGCGGGTCCGGAAGCTCGGCCGCCAGGCCGTCGAGTACGCCTTCATCGACCCCGAGCCGATCACCGAGCACACCGAGACGGCTCAGTAGTCGACCAACGACTCCTTTTCGTTCCGCGAGAGCTGCTTGATCGCGTACTCGCGGGACATCGCCGCCGACCGCGTCTCGAAGGACTCGGTGTGGACCAGCGAGACGGGCGTCCGACCCCTGGTGTATTTGGCGCCCTCGCCGGCGTCGTGCTCGGCGACGCGTCGCTCGACGTCGGTGGTGTAGCCGGTATAGAGGCTGCCGTCTGCACACTCCAGCAGGTAGACGTGATGTGTCATAGAAGGCTTCGCGTGGTGATTTCCGTACGGTACGGGTGACGTCAGGGGCAGTTATGCCTTTCGCGCACGGAGCCTCGCGGCCTCCGCTATGCCCGCGTTCGCCGAACAGCTGGGACAGGCGAGGATGTGCCCGTTCTCGTCGGCGAACACGCGCTCGAACCGCTCGGAGACGTGCGCTTCGCAGTGGTTGCAGTGTGGCATCGGGTTCAACCGGCAGGTCCGCCATGCCGGCAGCTAGCAGTAAGGGAGGACTCGGTAAATACCCTTTCCATAACTAGTCCTGTATCCGCGTTTCGCGAAGGATAGTTGGTGATGAGGCGATCTATATATCAGATACAGAAAGCAAATGCTGCGGAGAGGACGTGAAACTTTTCGATGAAGGAAATCACGGCCGTGCGGCCGCGATCGATCGGGCGATCAGGCCCGCCTGTGCCCCCGCGACGAAGCCCGCGTCGACGTTCACCGTCGAGAGGACGGTACACGACTGGAGGGTTCCGAGCAGGGCCGCCTCGCCGTCGCTCCCGAAGCCGTAGCCGCTGGAGACCGGCAGGGCGATCACCGGGGCGGGGACGAGGCCCGCGACCACCGTGGGAAGGGCGCCCTCCCGGCCGGCGGCGACGATCAGGACGTCGGCCTCCCGGAGCCGGTCGAGCTGGTCGACGACCCGCGTGAGGTTCGCGACGCCGACGTCCTCGACGCGCTCGACCGACGCGCCGATCTCCCGGGCGATCACGGCCGCCTCGCCCGCGGGCTCGCGGTCGGCCGTGCCGCCGGTGACGATCCCCACCGTAGCACTGATCTCGGGAGGCTCGAACCCCCCGCCGTGGACGACCAGACAGCGTGCCCGCTCGTGGTAGGTCGCCTCCCCCTCGACGCCCGCCTCGATGACCGCGGCGTCCTCGCTGCCCAGCCGGGTGACGATCGCCCGCCCCGTGGTGTCGAGGGCGGTTCCGACGAGCGCGGCGACCTCCTCGACGGTCTTGCCGGGCGCGAAGACCGCCTCGGGGATGCCGCGCCTGCGCTCGCGTGCGGCGTCGAACCGGCCGGCGTCGGTGGTCGCGTAGCCCGCGAGGCGTGCCTGAGCCTCCTCCGGGCTTAATTCGCCCGACGAAACTCGTTCAAGAATGTCTCGAAGTCCCATATTCGGGGGGTAGACCCCCAGCTATTCCTATTCGTCGCCTTCAGAACGCGCCGATTTACGAAAGCTTATAAACGCGGCAGGAAAAGGCCCGACTGTATGGCAGACCTGATCGTCAAAGCCGCCGTAAAGGAAGCACTGTCCGACCACAACGTCTCCTCCGACTTCTACGACGCGCTCGACGAGGAAGTCGAGGAGCTGCTCGACGACGCGGCCCGTCGTGCCGAGGACAACGACCGGAAGACGGTGCAGCCCCGCGACCTGTAACCGCTGCCACCACGCCCTTCTCAGTTTATTCGCGCCGACCAGCGTAAGCCTCGGCGTTAGCGACGTCGCTCCTCGACGCCCCCGTCGGTGCCGACGAGCACGTCGTCCGCCAGCCCGACGAACAGCCCGTGCTCGAGGACGCCCGGGATCGCCGAGAGCTCGTCGCCGAGCTCGGCGGGCGACTCGATTCGCCCGAAATCGCAGTCCAGCACGAGGTTACCGTTGTCGGTGACGACGGGGCCGTCCTTCCGTTCGGCACCCCGGAGCTCGGCCTCGCCGCCCAGCCCCGCGACCGCCCGCGAGACGGGCTCGCGGGCCGACGGGAGCACCTCCAGGGGGACGGGGTGATCGAGGCTCTCGACCTCCTTCGAGGGATCGGCGACGACGACGAACCGCTTTGCGGCACTGTCGACCAGTTTTTCCCGTGTGTGGGCCGCCCCGCCGCCCTTGATCAGGTCGAAGCCGGCGATCTGATCGGCCCCGTCGATCGTGACGTCGGGGAGCGCGTCGTCGAGCGTCACGAGCTCGATCCCGGCCTCGCGGGCGAGGTCCGCCGATCCATAGGAAGTGGGGATCCCCCGGAGGTCGAGGCCCTGCCCGACCCGCTCGCCGAGCGCGCGGATCGCGTGGGCCGCCGTCGAGCCGGTGCCGAGGCCGACGACCGCTCCGTCCTCGACGAGTTCGGCGGCGCGTTCGCCCGCCGCCCGCTTCGCCGCCTCGCTCCCGCCGGTGGTCTTCATGCGCGGGCGGTCGCTTCCCGGGGAAAAAAGCGTTTCAGTCGTCGCACTCCGCTTCGGGATCGAAGGGACGTCCCGTACCGGGATCAGCCCCTCGCGAGCCCTCTCTCGGCCCGGCCGGGGTTTCGGTTCCGAAGGGTTCGACCGTCCGGCGGGGTGCCATCGCAAGCGAAATCGCGGTAAACTATGCCGCCGTCCGTCCGAACGCGATGGCACTTACCGAGATCGACCACCTGGACGACGAGATGAGCGAGTGTATGGACAACTGTTTGGAGGCCGCCCAGGCCTGCGAGTGGTGTGCGGACGCCTGTGCGGGCGAGGGCGAGGAGATGGCCCGCTGTATCCGGCTCTGTCGCGACGTCGCGGACCTGACGACGCTGCACGCCCGGTTCATGGCGCGCGATTCGGGCTACCACGCCGAGCTCGCGGCGACCTGCGCGGAGGCCTGCGAGGAATGTGCCGAGGAGTGCGAGCAACACGACGACGACCACTGTCAGCTCTGTGCGGAGAAGCTGCGCGAGTGCGCCGAGACGTGTCGGGAGATGGCGGCCTGAACTCCACCAACAGCTAACCGGCTCGGCGCTCTCGGGCCGAGTATGGAGACCCCGACGCTCGACGACGCCGACAGGACCGTCCTCGAACGACTCGCGAACGGGCCACGAACCGCCGCGGAGCTCGACGGGTTCGACGACCCCGCCGAGCGGCTCGACGCGCTCGCCGAGAGCGGGCTGGTCGTCGACGGCGAGGACGGCTACGAGCTCACCGACAGCGGCCGGCGGGTGATCGAGGCCCCCGGCGACGCGAGCGCGGACGACCGGATCGACGCGCCCGACGAGGTCGAGGCCGCCCTCGAGGACGCCGACCTGGCGCCCGACCGGGCCGCGGCGCTCCGGGGCGCGTTCGCCTTCCTCTCCTACTGGGGCGAGGCGAGCGCCCACGAGATCCGCGACGCCGTCTACAGCGAGCAGCCGGCGGGCTACGACTCCTCGGAGGCGTGGTGGGACGACCTCGTCGGGGACCGGCTCGCGGACCTACCGGAGATCGAGCCGGCGGACGACGGGGCGTGGCACTACGCGGGCCGACCGGGCGTCGACGAGCCGAGCGTCGACGGCCGACATGGTCCCGACGACGACGCGCCCTACGGCGACGCGAAACACGCCCTCGAGTCGCTCGACCTCGATAGGGATGAACGCGCGGCGGTCCACGCCGCGTTCGCCCTCCTCGCCGACGACGGCGAGGCCGACGAGGAGCGGATCGCTGCCCTCCACGACGACCACCCCGCCGGGTTCGGGTCGGCCGAGGAGTGGTACGACCGCATCGGCGCGCTGCTCGCGGAGCTTCCCGGCGTCGAGCGCGAGGGCGGGACGTGGCGCTACCGCGGGGACGAGGCGGCGCGCGACGCCACCGGCTCACACGGCTCGGAGACGACCGAACCCATGGACGAGAAGGGGTCGGGTGCCGGCAGCGATCGGCTCCCCGGTTCGGAGGACGCGAAAGCGGGGTCCCAGAAGCGGGACGGGGACGGAAGCGAGGACAGGAACTGAGTCAGTCCAGCCGGGCCTCGACGGCCTCGTGGTCGTAGGCCAGCGAGAGGGTGCGCGAGCGCCCGCGTCCCTCGGTGCCCTCGTAGGTCGTCTCGAGGACTCCGAGCTGGTCGAGCTTGTTGACGATCTCCGAGTAGCGGGTGTAACCCAGGTCGGTCTCGTCGGCGAACGCCTCGTAGACGGCGCCGGCCTGCTCGCCGTCGTGCTCGATCAGCACGTGGACGAGCGCGGCCTCGCTCTCGGAGAGCCCCCGGAGGCTGCGCGAGAGGTGGACGTATTTGGACTGCTCGTAGGCCTCCTCGACGTCCTCGGCGGCGACCGTGCGGCTCGCGCGCATCTCGGCGTTCAGCCCCGCGCGCCTGAGCAGGTCGATCCCCACCCGGAGGTCGCCGCTCTCGGCGGTGAGCTCGGCGACCCGGTCGAGGACCGTCGTGGAGATGACGCCGTCGTGAAAGCCACGGGTAACCCGCTCGTCGAGGATGTCGACGATCTCGCCGGCGTCATAGACCGGGAAGTAGACCTCCTCGGGCCGGAAGACGCTCTGGACGCGGGTGTCGAGCTCCTCGATGGTGTCGAGCGCGAGGTCCGAGGAGATCACGACCACGCCGATGCGCGTTCCGGGATGGGCCTCGTGGGCGCGAAGCAGCGAGTACAACGTATCGCTCGCCTCGTTCTCGTAGAAGAGGTAGTTCACGTCGTCGAGCGCGACCACGAGCACTTCGTCCTCCTCGACCAGGCGATCGGCGACCTGACCGAACAGCTTCTTGAACGACACCCCGCTGGAGGGTGGTTCGTACTCGAAGATACCCTCGAACAGCCGCGAGAACACCGCGTAGCGCGTCGAGTCGACCTGACAGTTGACCCGGACGGTACGAACGCCCGAGCGGCCCGAGAGCTCGCCGAAGAGCTTCTGGACCGCCGTCGTCTTGCCGGTGCCGGGCGGGCCCTGGACCAGCGCGTTCAGCGGACGCGACCCCCGGACGGCGGGCCGCAGCGCGTACTGGAGGCTTTGTAACTGCGTCTCGCGGTGTTTGAACGTCTCGGGGACGTAGTCGATCTCGAAGACCCGTTCGTCCCGAAAGACCGACTCGTCCCACGAGAGCATCCCCTCCTCGGGGTCGTCGACCATCACTTTCACCACGCTCGCCGGGCTATTCAATCGTTCGCTCGGCTACTCCCCGCGCCACGAGGGCGGCGCGAGCCCGAGCGAGAGGACGGCGACGACGTAGCTCACGCCGACGGCCAGCGCGATCAGCAGCTCGGCCCAGAGGGCGGTGACGCCGGCGGCGTCGGCGACGAACAGCGCGGCGTACGCGAGGCCGACCACGGCGGCGAAATGGGCGACCTCGTAGAGGGTGCTCTCGCGGTTCATGGCTCGAACTTCTCCAGCAGGCGGTCATAAATGGCCGTCCCCTCCTCACGGGCGAGCTTCTCGACGATCAGCTCCGGCGTCGAGCGCGCGAGGTGGTCCTTGACCGGCGAGCGGTTCACCACCAGTTCGCCGTCCTCCAGCCCGACCGCCTCGATCCCGTCGACCGCGAGCTCGCAGTCGGCGGCCGCCCGGATCTCCCGGGCGAGATGCGAGACGAACACCGCCGTGGTGTCGGTCTCGCCGAGCGCCTCGAGGATGCCGGCGATGATCTTCGCGCTCGCACCGGGCTCGGTGATGCTCTCGAGTTCGTCGACCAGCACCAGCCGCCCCTCGCCGCCCGCGGCGAGGTCCGCGAACTCCTTCACGGTGCCCTCGAAGGCGCCCGCGTCGAGCGTTCCCTGCGTCTTGGCGTGGTAGTGCAGCTCCGAGAAGCGCCGGAGTCGGACGCGGTCGGCAGGGACCGGCAGCCCCATCTGCGCGAGGATCACGACCGCGCAGACCAGGTCCAGCGTCGAGGTCTTCCCGCCGCTGTTGACCCCCGAGAGCAGCGTCACGCCCGAGACCGAGTAGTCGACGGGCTCGATCACCTCCAGGGGCTCGGCGAGCAGCGGCGAGCGCCCGCCCTCGATCGTCACTCCGTCCTCCACGAACTCCGGCATCGTGCAGTCGAACTCGCGGGCGAAGCGCGAGACGGCCAGCTCGACGTCGAGTTCGAGCGCTGCCCGCACCAGCGCCGCCGCCGGCTCGCGCAGCTCCGTGAGCGCGTCGGCGAGCTCGCGTTTGCCGCGAGTCGCCCGACGCTCCTTGGCCGCGACCAGCTCCTCGCGCAGCCGTCCCACCACATCCTCGTCGTGTTCGACCGGAAACGTCGGCTCCTCGGGGAAGGCGTTCCGGGCGATCTCGCTCTCGCCGGAGTCGAGCGCGAGCGCGTCGATCAAATGCTCGCGGGCGGCCTCGACGGCGGCGTCGTACTCGTCGGCCAGCTCCCGCGAGAGCAGCGAGTCGATCCCCGCACCCCGCTCGGCAAGCGAGAGCAGGTCGGTGCCCTCGATGGTCACGTCGCGCTCCTCGATCGCCGTCCGGAGGTGGTCGTTGGCGACGCTTTCCGCGGTGTGGACGCTCGCGTCGAGGTCGTCGACGGCCGTCGAAAGGCGTTCGAGCTCCTCGTCGTCGCGGACCTCGCCGTCGGGGCCCAATCGCGAGAGGGCGTCGTCGAGCGCCCTGAGGTCGCAGGGCGGCTCCATGTCGGCGGCGCGGTGGACCGCGACCGCCGCCCGGATCGACTCGCGGTTGGCGGCGAAAAACGAGAGGACGCGCTCGGGGACGACCTCGACCGGGTCGGCGAGCGCGTCGGGCCGGACCTGCACGTCGCCGTCGACCTCGACGCCCGTGAACGTCTCGTCGAGCGCGATCACCGTCGAGTAGCCCCGCGCGAGCTCCGCGAGCCCGCGAGCGTCCTCGACCACTTCCACTGGTAGCTCGGGGATCGCCTCGCGCGCTGCGGCCAGCGTCTCGGCGTCGTTCGTGACCAGACAGCGGTCACGGACCCGCACGTCGCGGGCGGCCTCGAGCGGTTCGACCCCCGCGAGCGCCTCGCGGGCCTCGGGGTCCGGTTCGCGCTCGATCGCCCGCTCGGCGAACTCCCGAACCTCCTCGATCCGGGAGGGCGAGGCCGAGGGGTAGAACGTCTCGAGGCGGCGCTTCGCATACGAGGTGATCGCCCGTTCCTGCAGCAGCGAGAGCAGCTCGCGGTGGATCTCGCGGGCACGGTCGGTGCGCAACAGCCGCGAGGAGTCGTCGTGTTCGCGGCGGATCGCGCCGCGGGCGATCCGGGCGGCCCGCCCCTGGCTGATCCCCGGCGCGCCCGCGAGGTGGGCGACGTCGCCCTCGCGCAGCGCGCGCTCGGCACCCTCGACCTCGGCGAGGGCGCTCGCGGTCTTCGCGCCCACCCCGGGGATCGACTCGAACTCCATCGACCGACACCTACCGGGCGACCGGCAAAAACCTCTCGGCCGGCGTCACTCGCCCAGATCGTGGTCGAACTCCTCGCTCGCGAGCTCCTCGAGCAGGTCCTTCGTCTCCCCGACGGTCCCGTCGTCGATGTCGTCGATCGCCTCGACGCTGTGGGCGCCGCCGTGGGCCGTCTGCAGCGCGTTCAGGTTGAGCTTCCCCTCGGGGTCGACGACCGGGGCCTTCAGGTCCGAGAAGTTCTCGGGCGGGAAGCCCGAGGCCGACAGCAGGAAGTGCTCGGCGACCTCGCCGAGGTCGTCGGTGTCGAAGTCGTTCAGCCGCGGGTCGTCCCACTCGTCGTCGGTCGTACCCGAGTACTCGGGTTCGTGGACGGCGTAGTCGGTCATATCGGGAGGATGGACGGCCGGGAGTATGAACGGCTGGCCTGAGGCTGCCGGGAGCGGGACCCGCACGGCTTTTGTCCGCGGGCGCGCAAGGGCGGGCATGTCCGCAGAGGAGAAACTGGCCGCCGCCCGCGCGGACCTCACGGAGCACGAGGGGGTGCTCGTCGCCTTCTCGGGCGGGGTCGACTCCAGCGCCGTCGCCGCCATCGCCCACGACGCGCTTGGCGAGGACGCCGTCGCCTGCACCGCCAAAAGCGAGACGCTCCCCGAGGCCGAACTCGAGGACGCGAAACGCGTCGCCGGGGAGATCGGGATCCGCCACGAGATCGTGGAGTTCTCGGAGCTCGACAGTCCCGACTTCGTCGAGAACGACGGCGACCGCTGCTATCACTGCCGGTCGATGCGGTTGGGCAAGATGTTCGAGAAGGCCGAGGAGCTGGGGATCCCCGTAGTGTGTGACGGCACCAACGCCTCCGACCCCGGCGAGGGACATCGCCCGGGCCTGCAGGCGGTCGCGGAGCTCGACGCCCGCTCCCCGCTTCTGGATCACGACATCAGCAAGGAGGAGGTCCGAGAAATCGCCGACGTCTACGGGCTGTCGGTCGCCGACAAGCCCTCGATGGCCTGCCTCTCGTCGAGGATTCCGACCGGGATCGAGGTGACGGAGGAACGCCTGACCCGCGTCGACAAGGCCGAAGCCCTCCTCCGTGGATGGGGATTCGAGCAGTTCCGGGTGCGCGATCACGACGGGCTCGCGCGCATCGAGATCGCGCCCGAGGAGCTCGAGGAGGCCCTGGAGATGGAGTTCGTCCGGGCGACCCGCGCGCACATGGAGGACCTGGGCTTCGAGCACGTCACCCTCGACCTGCACGGCTACCGGACCGGCAGCGTCAGCCCCGAGGGGGCGGAGAGCGGGAGCGGGAGCGAGGACGAAAGGGACGCGACGGCGGGGGCGGGCGAGCTGCTCGACGCGCAGTACCCGACGCTCGACTGATCAGTCGGTCGTCGGGCGCTCCTCGCCGTCGCGTCGCTCCTCGACGACGTCGATCGGGATCCCCGCGGGGTTGTCGTTTCGCTCGCCGAAGCCGGCGCTGAGGATCCTCGTGAGGGCCTCCTCGACGGTCTCGTCGGTCTCGATGACGTCCTCCTCTTCGACCTCGATGACGAAGCCGCTGGTGATGTTGGGGGCGGTCGGGAGAAAGAGGAGCTTCCGGCCGTCGGGGGCTTCCCTCCCCGTTTTGAAGGCGGTCATACGGATGTTCTTCCAGGTCTTGATCTTCACCGGGGTCTGGAGGTCGCTCGTTCCCGTCAGCGCGGTCTCGACGGCCATCTTCGAGGCATTGTACACCACGCGGAGGCCGGGAACGCGGTTCATCACGCCGTCGATCGCCGACTCGACCAGCGAGCCGATGGCCGTCCGCATCAGGTAGCCGACGGCGAAGACCAGGAGGACGAACACGACGAGCGTGATGAACACGCGAAGCGCGGGGTTGGCGATGGTCTCGGTCAACGGGAGGTTCGCGATGAACCGGAAGAGCCAGTAGACCACCCAGACGGTGACGATGATCGGGACGAGGACGATCAGGCCGCTCGCCATGTCCCGCTTCCATGTCGACATCGATCCCTCCTTGCGCGGCCGACCTAAAAGGGTTGTTCATCGGCCCAGAACGGTCATCGTCCCAGAACCGCCCGCAGAGCGAAGCCTACGTTTTCCTTTCTCTCCATCATCCGGCGGTAGAAATACGAGAGCCACTTGTCGCCGTAGGGGGCGTACTGGTAGACGTCGTACTCGCGGGCGAGGTCGGTCTGGGCGTCCTCGCGCACGCCCATCAGCATCTGGATCTCGAAGGGCGTTCCATGAGCGTCGTGCAGTTCGCGCGCCCGGTCGATCATCACGGGGTCGTGGCTGCCGACCGCGATCCCGCCGTCGTAGTTCCCGAACATGTACTCGAGGTACTCCTCGTAGACCTCGTTGATCCGCTCGTGGCTCTTGTAGGCGATCGCCGGCGGCTCGTCGTAGGCGCCCTTCACCAGCCGGATTTTTCCGGGTACCTCCTCGAGTCGTTCGAGGTCGTCGCGGGTGCGTTTCAGGTTCGCCTGCAGGCAGACGCCCATCCCCCCTCCTCGGGCCTCGACGAACTCCTCGAAGGCGTCGAGCGTCGCGTCGGTGGTGGTGTGGTCCTCCATGTCGACCCAGACGAACCGATCGTGCTCGTCGGCGGCGTCGACGATCCCTCGCAGGTTGTCCCGAAAGCGTGCCTCGCTGACGTCGAGGCCGATCTGGGTGGGTTTGACCGAGATGCAGGCGTCGAGCCCCGTGCCCGCGAGATCGTCGAGCAGCGCGGCGTAGGCCCGCGCGTCGTCGTCGGCCTCGGTGGGGTCGTCGTAGTGCTCGCCCAGGAGGTTGAGGATGACGCCGACGTCGCGCTCGTTGCACTGTCGGACGTGTTCGATGGCGGTCGCGGGGGTCTCGCCGGCGACGAACCGGCGGGCGATCGGCGGGAGCATACCCACCCCTTCGTCGTCGGGGACTTTAATTGATGGACCGCCCGGCGGCGAACCGTGGGACATTAACTCCCCGGGGCGCTCGGGACCGGTATGGGCCCGCTCGAACTGCTGATCGTCGCCTTCTGGGTGATGTTGCCCGCCTACGTACCGAACAACGCCGCCGTCCTCGCGGGCGGGGGCGCGCCGATCGACGGCGGCCGGACCTGGAACGGCCGCCGGATCCTCGGCGACGGCAAGACCTGGCGCGGGACGATCGTCGGCACGCTCGTCGGCGTGGGGGTGGCCTACCTGCTCAACGTCCTCCAGCCGACGGCCATCGACGTGCTCGGCGTTGGCGTGCCGACCTTCCCGCTGGCCGCGATGGTCGCCCTGCCGCTGGGCGCGATGCTCGGCGACATGGCCGCCTCCTTCCTCAAACGGCGCACCGGCCGGAACCGCGGCGCGCCGCTTCTGGGCGTCGACCAGCTCGACTTCGCCGTGATGGCCCTCCTGCTGACCGCGATCGTCGCCTTCGAGTGGTTCGTCATGGTGTTCACCCTCGCGCTGCTGCTGGTCGTCCTGATCGTCACGCCGATCCTCCACGTCGTCACGAACGTGCTCGCCTACCTCTTCGGGTTCAAACACGAGCCCTGGTAGGCCCCAAGGCCTGCCTTCGGACCAGATTGATGTACAGAGCCACTAACGTTTCGAGATTCGAAAGGAACAGGATCTATGGAAATCGTTGAGAATACCCTTGATGTGAAAGTGGATGCGTTTCTTGACCAGCCACTCTTTTGTTTTTTCGCTCAACAATCCGACGACGGTCCTCGCCTCTCGCCGCTGTGGTTCCTGTGGGAGGAGGAGATCATCTGGAATGTCGCGCGGTTGAGTGGACGGTCGTATCCTGATCGGGTAAGCCAGTATCCTCAAACTGCGATCGCTATCGTTGATTTCGATTCAAGTACAGGACGCGTCGAACATGTCGGGATGCGCGGGCAGGCGGTTCTCAAACCATATGACGAAGACCGAGCGGAGCGTCTGTTTCAGAAATATTTGGGAGAAGAGAAGAGCGAGTGGCCTGAGATGTTTGTCGAGTTCGATACGGATGATTACCGACTTATCAAGTTTGAACCGGAGACCGTCGTTGCCCGTGACCAATCATATCCGACTCAGTGAAGGGAGAGGACTGATGCAGTTATTCTCCGTATTTACTGTGAGTTTCACGAGTTTACTGAATATAGAACTACGCTGCTGGCTACCGCGTAAGCACCGAATTATAAGTCCGGAGTTGCGGAATCGGTGGTATGTACTCGCACGAACACGCGGCGATCGGCGGGGTCGTCGGCGCGCTCGCCGCCGCCCTCCTCGCCCGCGAACGGTCGCTGTCCGCGAAGATCGCCCTCTGGATCTACGGCCTGCTCCTCAGCGTGTTCGTCGATCTCGATCACTTCCTCATCGCTCGGGTGAAGGCCGGCGATTGGTCACACTTCACGAAGGCGGTCTCGGACCCCGTCCGGGCCTTCACCGACCAGGAATTGGTGTTCCCCGACCTGGCGATTCACGGCGAGCGGATCGCGACCCACCTGCTGATCGGCGGCGCGCTCGTCGCCCTGCTGCGGCCCGTGGATCGGACGCTCGCGGCGTTCAGCGCGGTCGTGCTCGCGGCGCACGTGCTCGCGGACGTGCTCCGGGAGTTCGGGCTCGCCTGATCAGCGCTTCTCGGCCTTGATTAGGTACTCGCCGCCCCGGTCCTCGAGGCGCTCGACGCTGAACCCGAGCTCCGCGAGCGATCGCTCGACTGCCTCCGGGCTGGAGCCGTAGTCGGCGGTCGAGCGCCGTCGCTCACTCTCGCGGTGGATCTCGCAGTAGACCAGCCGGCAGTCCTCGCGGGCCAGCGAGTCGGCAAGCCCCTCGATCACCAGTGATTCGGCGCCCTCGACGTCGATCTTCACGACGGTCGGTGGGGGGGCCTCCCCCGCGGCGACGAGGTCGTCGCCGGCCCGCGTCTCGACCCCGAGGCCGTCGGTTCCGGGCTCGGTCGCCAGCGAGGGGGTCCCCTGCCAGTTTTCGCGCTCGCGGCCCGGGTTGCCGAGCGTCCCCGTTCCGGTCGAGTCCGCGAGGGCACAGTCGAACACCCGCGGGTCGGCGTCGCGGCCCGCGAGGCGCCGATGGAGGGTCACCCGCACGTCGGGGTCGGGCTCGAAGGCGACCACGCGCTCGTCGTCGAGGAGCCTGCCCGCGAAGCAGGTGTAGAAACCGCCGGCCGCGCCGACGTCCCAGAAGACGTCGTCGGGGCGGAGCTCGCGAAGCAGGTCCGCGATCATCGTCCCCTCGATGGCGAGGAAGCGCCGCAGGAACCGAGCGTCGTCGCGGTCGGCGAGCCGGAACGTAGCCGGAACGCCGGCGACGGTGACGGTCCGTTCCCCGCGGGTCGCCCAGTAGGCGTCGCTCGCACGGGCGCGAACCGACCGCAGCGCCGTTCGGGCGAGCTCGGGAACGGATCGTCCCTGGCGGACCCCCCGTACTCGGTCGAGGACGCTCATGGCCGTCGCTACTACCGTGGGAACTATAAACACATGGCAGAACAGTAACCGTTCCGATACGTCGAATCGAAGCCGGTCCTAACAGTCGTCGCAGGTGCAGTCGCTGTCACAGGTACAGGTGCCGGTACACGTACAGACGGGTTCGCAGCAGGCTGACATAGCGTTCTACGGGAAGAGTGCCGAGTTAATAAATCGTGCTGCTACTCGAACCCCGATCGTTAGTAAAACTACCCCCGTATTCGGGGTCGAGTTGTTAACTAATCGGGGCGACCCCGGACGACGGATCGCCGCGGCGGTGAGAGAGGGGTCGGAGGAAGGGGGAAGGAGTTCAGGCCTCGTGTTTCTTACGGCTCGCTTTGTTCGCCGTTCGTGTTCGAGGCCGTTGCGCCGCTCAGGCCTCGCGTTCCTCGAACCCGTCCTCGAATCGGAAGGTACCGTTTCGCTGGACGACCTCGCCGTCTACCTCGATCCTCGAGTCCTCGCTCATGTCGACGATCATGTCGACGTGGACCGCACTCTCGTTCTCCTCGACCCCCTCGCCGACGCACTCGCCGTAGGCCATCCCGACGGCCATGTGAACCGTGTCACCCATCTTCTCGTCGAACAGCATGTTGTAGGTGAACCGGTCGATGTCGCGGTTCATCCCGATGCCCAGCTCGCCCAGCCGGCGCGCGCCGTCGTCGGTGTTCAGCACCTCGGTGAGAAGGTCCTCGTTCTGCCCTGCGGAATGTTCGACCACCTCGCCGCCCTCGAACTCGAGGGCGACCTCGGTGATCTCACGGCCCTGGTGATAGAGCGGCTTGTCGAAGAAGACCGAGCCCTCGACGCTGTCGGGGACGGGGGCGGTGAAGACCTCCCCTCCCGGGAGGTTCTTCTCGCCGTAGTCGTTGAGGGTGGTGTTGCCCGCGACGCTCATCGTGACGTCCGTTCGGTCGCCCGAGACGATCCGGACCTCGTCTGCGGGGTCGAGGATCTCGACCATCTCCGCCTGGAACTCGCGCTGTTCGTCCCAGTTCTTGTTGATCGCGTCCCAGACGAAGTTCTCGTAGGCCTCGGTGCTCATTCCAGCGAGCTGGGCGTTCGCGGGCGCGGGGAACTGCGTGAGACACCAGCGCTTCGAGAGGCGTTCCTCCCGGATGGGCTGCTGGGCGACCGAGTAGGCCGCCGTCGTCTCGGGGTCGACGTCGCTGGTCTCGGTGGCGTTCTCGTTCGCGCGGAGGTGGATGAACGCGTCCGTCTCCTCCATCAACGCTTGCTCGTGATCCGGGGTCTCGAATTCCTCGTCGTCGGCCGCGCGAAGGAAGGCGCGTTTCGCGCGCTCGTTGGCGTTGAGCGAGATCGGGTTCGCCCCGCGATCGCCGAGCACCTCGTGGAGCGCGACCACCAGATCGCTTGCGACGGCGGGCGCGCTGACGATCACGTCGTCGCCCTCGGCGATGTCGGTCGAGTGGTCGACGATGACCTCCGCGTGTTCGCGGATGCGTGGATCCATATCGGACCTGAAGCGCGCCCGACCAAACCGGTTTGGGTTCAGTACAGGAGCGTGAAGAGCCCGAACTGGACCGGCAGGAGGATTAGGATCGTCGCCAGCGAGCAGGCGACGGTCACCCGGATCAGGTCGCGGGCTTCGACGCCCTCCTGTGCGAGGATCGCCACCAGCACGGCCGACTGGTAGGGGAAGAAGTAGGTACCGAGGGCGAGCGCCTCGGTCATCACCACCGGCGTGAGCGGCAGGCCCGCCGCCGAGGCATAGGAGACGAGCACAGGGGTCAGGACGCTCGCGACCGCGAGCCCCTCCATCAGGAGATTCAGCAGGATGGTTGCCCCGAAGACGAACGCCAGCGCGACGGCGAGCGACCCGTCGGTGGGGATCGCCCCGAGGAGCTCCTCGGCGGCGAGGTCGGCGAAGCCGGTCTCCGAGAGCCCCTCGCCGATGGCGAAGACGCCCCCGAGGAAGAAGAGGATCGAGTAGTCGGGGTCGCCCGCGGCCGAGAAGTCGATGACGCCCCGCGAGGGGAGGAAGACGAGCGCGACGACGAGGATCGCGCCGAAGACGGGGTGCAGCCCGTGGAGGAAGTCGGTGGTCCAGAAGAGGGTGCCCGCGAGCAGGAACAGCGCCATGCGCCGCTCGCCCGCGCCGGCCGCCCCGGGGCCGGTCGCGGGGATCTCGACGGCCGAGTCGCGGGCGGGGCGATACAGCGCGAAGACGACGCCCGCGACAAGCAACGCGCGGGCCAGTCCCATGACCGGGAAGAGGACGAGCGCCCACTCGGCCCAGCCGATCGCGACGTCGCCGAGCGACTCGGCGATCCCCGAGATGATGACGTTCGGGAGCGCGGCGGTGTAGATGCCCGAGGCGCCATAGAAGGTGGCGAAGAGCGGGCCGAGGAAGACCCCGATTCGAGCATCGCGGTCCTCGAAGAGCTCGCCCGCCTCGTAGAGCACCGGCGCGAGCACGAGCACGCGCACGAGCGTCGAGGGGACCAGCAGTGCGAACGCGAGCGCACCCAGACAGAGCGCGACCAGCAGGGCGCCGTAGGCTCGAAGCGGGTCGTCGCGCCAGCGCTCGGGGACCGCCCGGGCGACGATCCAGCGGCCGGCCCACGCCGCCAGCCCGCTCTCGCGGGTCGCGACGCCGATCAACAGCCCGAAGCCGATCAGCCACGTCGCGGGCGACTGGAAGCCCACCAGCGCGAGGTCCGCGGAGAAGGCCACCCCGACCAGACCGATACAGACGACGCCCGTGTAGGCGGGCGGGACGGGGTTGAGGATCCAGAGCACGACGCAGAACAGCGTGATCGCGAGCATCACGGCCGACCCGCCCGGAAGGGGCGAGCCGACGAACGCGATGGCGGCGGCCGCGAGCGCGATCAGAAGCGCGGGAGCCGGCGAGCGAAGCGCCCCGGCCCGTTCGATGGCCGACATTCACCGGGACTTCTCGGATCACGGCTAAAAGGGGACGGGTACTGGCAGCTCCCGCGCGCCGAGGCGGGAGGGTTTTGCCGGTCGGCCGCTCACGCCCGGTATGATCGATCTGCGAAGCGACACGGTGACCCGCCCCGACGACCGGATGCGCGAGGCAGCCCGGGACGCCGAGGTGGGCGACGACGTCTACCGCGAGGACCCGACGGTCAACGAGCTCGAAAAGCGGGCGGCCGAGGTCGTGGGGACGGAGGCGGCGCTGTACGTCCCGACGGGGACGATGGGCAACCAGGTGGCGGTCCACACCCACACCGAGCACGGCCAGGAGGTGCTCTGCGAGCGCGAGAGCCACGTCGTGAAGTGGGAGCTGGGCGGGATGGCCCAGCTCTCGGGCCTTCAAGTGAGAGCGATCGAGGGCGACGACCGCGGGGTGGTCTCGGCCGAGCAGGTCCGGGAGGGCTACGTCGCGGAGGACCTCCACCGGCCCGGAACGGGCCTGCTCACGCTGGAAAACACCCACAACAGCAAGGGTGGGGCGGCGATCGAGGTCGAGAGGATCGCTGAGACCGCGGCGGCGGCCCACGATCTCGGCGTGCCGGTCCACCTCGACGGCGCGCGGCTGTTCAACGCCGCGGCGGCGCTCGGCGTCGAGGCGAGCGAGATCGTCGAGCCGGTCGACTCGGCCATGTTCTCGCTCTCGAAGGGGCTGGGCGCGCCCGTGGGTTCGATGCTCGCGGGCGGCGAGGCGTTCATCGAGCGCGCGCGGCGGGGGCGCAAGCTGTTCGGCGGCGGGATGCGCCAGGCCGGGATCATCGCCGCGCCCGCGCTCGCGGCGCTGGAGAACCGCCACCGCCTCGACGAGGACCACGAGAACGCCCGTGCGCTCGCGGCGGGACTCGACGATATCGAGGGGCTGTCGGCCGCCGAACCCGAGACGAACATCACCCTCGTGGACTGTTCGGGGACCGACCACACCGCCGAGGAGTTCCTGGGGGCCTGCGAGGGGGAGGGCGTTCTGGGGGTCGCCTTCGGCGAGCACGTCGCCCGGTTCTGTACCCACTGGGACGTCGGGGAGGAGGAGGTCGAGGAGGCGATCGCGGCGGTCGAACGGGCGCTGTAGGGGCTACCGTCGGCCGCTCTCGAAGCCGTCGCGGAAGCCAAAGAGCACCTTCCGGACGAACAGGTACGAGCCGCCGACGAAGAAGATCAACATCGCTATCGAGACGAGATAGACGATGTCGAACTCGAGGAACATACGCGCACATCTCGTGGCGGGCCAAAGAGGGTTTCGGCCGGCCACGCGGGACTTAGTGCGCCTGCGATTGCCGACGAAATCACTTACTGGCCGCCCGGTCCAATCACGGACGCTATGGACCACGACACTTTCATCGGCGAGGTACAGAACCGTGCCGAGCTGGCCTCCCGCGGCGAGGCGTTGAGCGCGACACGGGCGACGCTCCAGACGCTCGCCGAGCGCATCGAGGAGGGACAGGCGACGAACCTGGCGGCCCAGCTGCCCGACGAGCTCGCGCGTTATCTCGAGGAGGACGCCGACACCACCGACTCGTTCGACTTCCAGGAGTTCGTCTCGCGGGTCGCAGAGCGCGACGAGAACCTCGCGGACGGCGACGAGGACGACGCCCGCTCGGCGGCCGCGCTCCACGCCCGCGTCGTGACCGACGTGCTCGAGGAGGCGATCACCGAGGGACAGCTCGAGGACGTCCACAGCCAGCTACCCGACGAGTACGACGAGCTGTTCGAGCTCGCCGAGGCCGAACAGCACCCCGGCCAGAGTTAGAGGGAGAACTCCTCGAAGGCGTCCCCGTCGGGCTGATAGAGCCGCCCGCGAACCCCCTCTTCGGTTTCTTCGAGTTCCGCGTGGCCCGGCCGGTTGCCCCGCGGTTGTGCGTGGCTCCCCGGGTTCAGCAGGACCACGTCGTCGGTTCGGGTGACCCCCGGCTGATGGCTGTGGCCCGAGATCACGAGGTCGGCGCCGCGTTCGCGCCCGAACATCGCCAGCCCGGTCGGGCCGCCGTCTCGCTTGTGGGTGACCGCGACCCGCAGACCCGCCCACTCGAGGGAACGGGCGTCAGGCAGCCGGTCGCGGACCGCGGCGTCGTCGGCGTTGCCGTGGACCGCGTCGAGCCGGGCGGCCTCCCCGTGGAAGGCGTCGAGCGCGGAGGCGGTCGTGAAGTCGCCCGCGTGGACCACGCGCTCGGCCTCGCGGACGGCCTCGAGGGTTCGCCCCGAGAGGGCGTGCCCCCCGTTGCTATGGGTATCGGAGACGACGACGAGCATGTCCGAACTGTGCGGGCGACGAGGGTGTAGGTTTCGGTCGTCCTGTGATTCGATCGATAGATAGAACTCCTTAAGGAATATTTATTATCGCCCGCCGAGACCGCCAGCGTATGGCAGATAGTGACGGACGGAGGGGAATCGCGAGACGGAGGTTTCTTCAGGCGGCCGGTGGCGGGGCAATCGTCGGGACGGCGGGCTGTCTGGACAGCCTCGACGAGGTCGGCGGCGGCGGGGGCGAGGACTTCGTCACGATCGGCACGGGCGGCACGGGGGGCGTGTACTACGTCCTCGGGGGCGGCATCGCCGATCTGCTGAACGAGGACGAGGAGCTCGACGTCGACGCCTCGGCCGAGGCGACCGGCGCGAGCGTCGAGAACGCCCAGCTGCTCGGCCAGGAGGAGATCGATATGGCGCTGATCCTCGGCAACTCGGCGCTGCTGGCCGTCGAGGGCGAGGGCGACTTCGACGAGCCGGTGCCGATCCAGGCCGCCTTCGGGGCCTACCAGAACCACACGCAGGTCCTCATACCGGAGGACTCGGAGGTCGAGACGCTCGCCGATCTGGAGGGCGCGAGCGTCAGCGTCGGTGCGCCCGGCAGCGGCACCGAGGTGATCGCCCAGGAATTACTCGAGTGGTACGGCCTCTCATACGACGACATCAGCGAGGAGCGCCTCGCGTTCGACGAGACCGCCGACGCGCTGATCGACGGCCAGATCGACGCCGGCTTCTGGAGCGTCGGCCCGCCGGCCTCCTCGATCGAGGAGGTCTTCTCACAGCGCGACGTGCGCCTGCTGAGCTTCCCCGAGGACGATCTCGCGGAGATCGACGAGGAGTTCCCCTACTACGAGGAAGGGACGATCGAGGCGGGGACCTACCCCGATCAGGACGAAGACGTGCTGAACCCCGCGGTGACCAACGTGATGGCCGTCCACGAGGAGATGGACGAGGAGTTTCTCAACGACGTGATGGCGGTGATCTTCGAGAACCTCGACCAGCTCGAGAACGTCCACCAGGTCGCGGGCGACTTCGAGGAGACGGCGCGGGACGCGCCGATCGACTACCACCCCGGCGGGGAGGCGTACCTCGACGACGCGGGCCTGTAGGATGGACCCGCGAGACGGCGTCGTATCGGCGATCGCGCTCTGTATCGTCGGGATCACGGCGGCCGCGGTGAACCCGTCGCTGCTGGTCCTCCAGCTGGAGGACGCCGAGACCGGCGAGCGTCTCGGCTCCCACGCGATCGGGGAGGGTGAGCGCTTCGAGGTCCGCTACGTCCACTCCTTCGAGGGGACGGAGATCCGCGAGACGTACACGGCCGAGGACGAGGGGATCGTCCAGGTCCGTGAGGCCTACGAGTACCACGCCGCCGGCCTCGAGTTCACCCGCGAGACCTACCGCGAGGACGGCTGGATCGTGAGCGACGTCGAGCGCGAGCTCGGCTGCTTTACGGTCCGCGTCGCGGGCTCGACCGAGCAGTCGTTGGTCGTCGGCGGGACCGAGCGCTCGCTCGAGGCGTACGCCGAGCCGGGGACGGGGATCGAGCTGTCGATCGAGCGGACGAGCAGGGCCGAACACCACGCTACAAACACGAGGACGAGATAGAACATGAGTGATACGAGAACGGACGAGGAGAGCTTCGAGGTCGACCTCGCCGAGGCCGACGAGCCGGCGATCGAGGAGGGAAGCCACCTCAGCGGAACCGCGCGCCGGACGCTGTCGGGGCGAACGAAACTGCTCGCGGTCGTGCTCGCGGTGGTCATCGGCGCCTACCACACCGTGGCGGCGGGCATCGGCGTACCGGGCGCGTTCATCAACCGGCCGCTCCACCTGGCCTTCCTGGCCGCGCTGGTGTTCATCTGGTACGAGGCCCACACCGGCGAGGGCGGCGACCGGGTACCGTGGTACGACTGGCTCCTCGCCGGCCTCGCGGCGGTGAGCGTGCTGTACCTCACGTACGCGATCTACTACGACGACCTGGCCGCCCGCGCGGGCACCCCGATGACGATCGATCTGGTGTTCGGCGCGGTGGCGATCCTGATGGTGCTCGAGATGACCCGCCGGACGACGGGGATCATCCTGCCGCTCATCGGCGGCTCCTTCCTCGCCTACGCCTATCTGGGCCCGATCATGCCCGGCCTGCTCGCCCATCGGGGCTACTCGGCCCAGCGGATCGTCGCCCACGTCTACCTCGGCACCGAGGGGCTGTTCGGCATCCCGCTGGGGGTGAGCGCGACGTTCGTCGTGCTGTTCATCATCTTCGGGGCGTTCCTCGAGGTGACGGGAATCGGCGACTGGTTCATCGACCTCGCCTATGGCTACACGGGACGGATGGCGGGCGGACCCGCCAAAACGTCAGTGCTGGCGAGCGGTTTCATGGCCAGCCTCAACGGCAGCGCGGTCGCCAACACCGCGACGACCGGCGCGTTCACGATCCCGCTGATGAAGCGCACCGGCTTCGACGACCATTACTCCGCGGCCGTGGAGTCCTCGGCCTCCTCGGGCGGGCAGATCATGCCGCCGGTGATGGGCGCCGGCGCGTTCATCATGGCCGTCTGGACGGGCATCCCGTACGTCGAGATCATCGCCGCGGCGACGATCCCCGCGCTGCTGTACTTCCTCTGTGTCGGGATGGCCGTCCACTTCCGCGCGAAGAAACAGGGCCTCGAGGGGCTCGATAAGAGCGAGCTGCCCGACTCGGGACGGCTGCTGCGCGAGGGCTTTCACTTCACGATCCCGATCGTCGTCCTCGTCTACCTGCTGGTGGCGGGCTACACGCCGATGCTCGCGGGCTTCGCGGCGATCGTCCTGACCGTGATCGTCGCGATCCCGCTCGCGGAGGCGAAACGGTTCGCGGGCGCGCTCGGGAACGGCGACGTCGCGACGGTTCGGGGGATGCTGTGGGCGGCCGGCGAGACGGCCGTCCGGGCGTTCGACCGCGGGATCCGGATGACGCTGATCGTCGCCGCGGCCTGTGCGACGGCGGGGATCGTCGTCGGCGTCGTCACCCTCACGGGCCTCGGGCTGGTGTTCAGCTCGCTGGTCGCGAACCTCTCGGGGGGCGTGTTGATCGTCGCCCTCCTGCTGACGATGGTCGCCTCGATCGTGATGGGGATGGGGCTGCCGACGACGGCGGCGTACGTCGTCGTCGCCGCGCTGGGCGCGCCCGCGCTGACGAACCTCGGCGTGCCGACGCTCGCGGCCCACCTGTTCATCTTCTACTTCGCGATCATCAGCGCGATCACCCCGCCGATCATGCTCGCGGTGTTCACCGCCAGCGGGATCGCCGAATCCGACCCCTGGAAAACCGGCGCGACGGCGCTCGGCCTGGCGATCGTCGGCTTCATCGTCCCGTTCCTCTTCATCTACGGGCCCGAGCTCATCCTCCAGGGGACCCCGGTCGCGATCGCGCTGAGCACGCTGACGGCGATCGTCGGCGTAATCGCGCTCTCGGCGTCGACGCAGGGCTACCTGCTCACCGACGCCTCGATCCCCGAGCGCCTCGCGCTGTTCGCGGGCGCGCTCGCGCTGCTCGTCCCGGGGCTCATGTCCGACGCGGCCGGCATCACGCTGCTGGGTGTAGTCGCGGCGCGCCAGTACGCGACCGTCTCCGAGGACGCCTCGCTGGCCGCCGCGATCGGGCGGTAGGACGTCCTGCGGTCCGAGCGTTTTTATCCGATCGGAACCCAGAACCGGTGTGTCGACGACCGATCCCGCGCAGTTCTTCCCCTACGAGACACCCTACGAGAACCAGCGCGAGGCGATGGAGCGCATCGAGAACGGCCTCGCGCGCGGCCAGGACGTGCTCTTCGAGGGGGCCTGCGGGACCGGAAAGACGCTCTCGGCGCTCGTGCCCGCGCTCTCGCACGCCCGCGAAACCGACAAAACCGTCGTGATCACGACGAACGTCCACCAGCAGATGCGCCAGTTCGTCGAGGAGGCCCGCGCGATCACGCGCGAGGAGTCGATCCGCGCGGTCGTGTTCAAGGGGAAGGCCTCGATGTGTCACATCGACGTGGGCTTCGAGGAATGTCAGGTGCTCCGCGATACGACCCGCGATCTCGCCGAGTCCGAGGTCGATAGGGCCCAGCTCGAACGCAAACAGGACGAGCTCCTCGAGGAGAGCCAGGCGGGCGATCAGGGGGCCGCGGAGGCCCGCGGCGCGGTGATGGACGAGCTCGAATCCGTCCAGGAGGAGGTCTCGGAGCTCGAGGAGGAGCCGACCTGCGAGCACTACTACAACAACCTCATGGGGGACACCGACGCGTTCTATCAGTGGCTTTTCTCGGACGTGCGCACCCCCGACGAGGTCTACGAATACGCCGAACGCGAGGGGTTCTGTGGCTACGAGCTCCTGAAGGAGGGGATGGAGGGGGTCGACCTGGTGGTCTGTAACTACCACCACCTGCTCGACCCGATGATCCGCGAGCAGTTCTTCCGCTGGCTGGATCGCGACCCCGAGGACGTGATCTGCGTCTTCGACGAGGCCCACAACATCGAGGACGCGGCGCGGGACCACGCGACCCGCACGCTGACGGAGAACACCCTCGACAGCGCGCTCGACGAGTGCGAGGACAGCGACGACCCCCGGAGCGAGGACGCCTTCGCGGTGCTCGCGGCGTTTCGCCGGGCGCTCGTCGCGGGCTACGAGGACTCCTTCGGCTTCGGCGAGCGCGAGGCGGTCGGCGAGAACTGGGAGGACGTCGTCATCGCCAACGAGTCGGGGCGTGACGATCTCACCCTCGCCTTTCTGGAGGAGTACACCGGTCAGGGGATCGACCGCGACCTCGAGAGCGCGCTGGAGTTCGGCGAGGAACTCGACGAGCAGTACGAGGAGGCCTACCGGAACGGACAGGCACAGACGCGCGCGGAGTGTCAGACCCTGCAGGCCGCCGCCTTCGTCGAGGGCTGGCTCGACGACGGGGCCGCGCTCGGCCAGTACCCCGTCCTCGGGGTGCGCCGCGACGAGGGAAGCGACGAGGTCTACGGGCGGGCGGAGCTCTACACCTGCATCCCCCGCGAGGTCGCGGAAAGCCTCTTCTCTTCCGTCCACGCGAGCGTGCTGATGAGCGCGACGCTCCGCCCGTTCGACGTGCTCGGGGACGTGTTGGGTCTCGAGGAGCCCATCGAGATGGCCTACGGGCTCGAGTTCCCCGAACAGAACCGGCGGACGTTCGCGGTCGAGACGCCCGCGCTGTTCGCGAGCGAGCGCGACGACCCCGACACGCAGGCGACGATCACCCGGGTGATCGAGGACGCGATCCGGATGACGCCCGGCAACACGCTCGTCTTCTTCCCGAGCTACTACGAGGCAGAACGCTACTACGGGCGCGTCGAGACCGGCGGGGAACCCTACCTCGACCGGCCTGGGGTACGCGCCGAGGAGCTCCGCCGGGAGTTCGTCGAGAGCGAGAACGGCGCGCTGTTCACCTCGCTGTGGGGCACCCTCACCGAGGGGGTGAGCTTCGACGCCGACGACGCCCACACCGTGCTCGTGGTCGGCGTCCCCTACCCGCATCTCGACGAGCGCATGGACGCGGTCCAGGAGGCCTACCAGTCGATCTACGGCGACGAGAACGGCGACGCGGGCTGGGAGTACGCCGTCGAGATCCCCACGATCAGGAAAACCAGGCAGGCGCTCGGACGAGTGCTTCGCTCGCCCGAGGAGTTCGGGGTGCGCGCGCTCGTCGACGAACGGTACACGCAGACCGCCGAACGCGAGATGGGGAAGTACAGCGTCCGGAGCGCGTTCCCGCCCGAGGAACGCTCCGAGCTGATCGACATCGCCCCCGGGAAGCTGCAGTTCTCGATGCTGAACTTCTACGGCGACCACGGCGCCTACGACGACGCGCCCGAACCACGCCTAGACGGGAAGTGAGAGGCGGGTGGCGACCTCCTCGTGGGTCGCATCCCACAGCACGAGCTCGTTTACCGTCCAGGTGACCGGTTCGATCCCGCGGTCGGCCAGCCGCTCGCGCTCCTCCGGGGTTCCTCCGCGTGCGAGCGTGACATGTGGGACGTAGTCCTCGCCGTCGATCCCCTCGATCGGCTCGAAAGTCTCCGAGAGCCGCCCGTTGAGCTCGCGGAGCACGGGGCTCTCGACGGCGAGGTAGACGACCGGTGAATCGCCCCGGGCCGGCTCCTCGAAGGCGTCGATCCCCGCGACGCGGGCCTCGAACGGCGGGGTGCCGGCGATCGCCTCGCGGACCTGCGGGACGAGCCGTGCATACTCCGTCGGGGTGCGCTCGCCGAGGCGCTTGACCCCCAGTGTGTGGGTCCTGCGGACGCGCTCGAACGTGTAGAGGTCCGGTTCGAGCTCGCCCGCGAGGCGCTTTACTTGCCCCGGGACGGGGACGTTCAGGCTGATCGGCACTACCGCCGTCGGACGTACCACAGCAGGATAAGCACGGTGATCAGCAGGGCGATCAGCGACCGACTGAAGACGGGGAAGAAGCCGGCGACGGCGTCGACCAGTTCGAGGACCAGCAGGACGACCACCAGCCCGAGGATCACCGTCAACAGCGTCTCGACGTCGAGCTTGGCGCGGGAACTCATATATTCACACTGACTCGATTCGTTAAAAATTCGTCGTCAAGGACTGCCGCCCCGAAAGGGTTTAATAGGGTCGCCCGTGTCCGTTCGGGTAATGAGCGAGTCGGCCATCACGGGTTCGAACGATACCGTGAGCGCCGCCGCCGCGCCGCATGCGTGGCCCGTAGCGCCGCGCACGCGGGCCGGAGCCCCGCGCTCGTGGCCCGTTGCGCCACGCGCCCGACGACCGCGACCGGGCCCCCGCTAGGCCCACCATTATCCCCATCCCCCGATGTTCCCAAATTTCGACTAGTCGTCGATTCGCCCGTTTTCCCGGCCAGCGACGCCTCTGCGATTATTTTTCATAATCTAAAAGGAAGAATTTATGTCCCCGTAGGCGCTCCGTTCGAGCAACGATGGAACGCGTTGCACTCGCATTCTCAGGGGGACTGGACACGACCGTCTGCGTACCGCTGCTCGAGGAGGAGTACGGCTACGACGAAGTGATCGGCGTCACCGTCGACGTCGGCCAGCCCGAGGAGGAGTTCGAGGAGGCAGAGGAGACCGCCGAGGCGCTGGGCCTCGACAACTACGTCGTCGACGCCAAGGAGGAGTTCGCCGAGACCTGCTTCGACGCGGTGAAGGCGAACGCGACCTACCAGGGCTACCCGCTCGGTACGGCGCTCGCGCGTCCGGTGATCGCGAAGGCGATCATGGAGGTCGCCGAGGAGCAGGGCTGCTCGGCGCTGGCCCACGGCTGTACGGGCAAGGGCAACGACCAACTGCGCTTCGAGGCCGTCTGGCGCGGCTCGGACATGGAGGTCATCGCGCCCGTCCGCGAGCTCGGGCTCACCCGCGAGTGGGAGATCGAGTACGCCGACGAGAAGGACCTGCCAGTCGAGGCGGGCAACGAGGGCGTCTGGTCGATCGACACCAACATCTGGTCGCGCGCGGTCGAGGGCGGCGAGCTCGAGAACCCCGATTACGAGCCGCCCGAGGAGATCTACGACTGGACCGCCGAGCCC
Source organism: Halalkalicoccus tibetensis (assembly GCF_037996645.1). NCBI lineage: Archaea > Methanobacteriati > Methanobacteriota > Halobacteria > Halobacteriales > Halalkalicoccaceae > Halalkalicoccus > Halalkalicoccus tibetensis. Next base: position 214,917 of record NZ_JBBMXV010000003.1, on the reverse strand, counting down.
GAGGGCGAGACGACCATCGAGATCGGCTTCGAGGAGGGCGTCCCCGTCTCCGTCGACGGCGAGGCGATGAACCCCGTCGAACTCATCCGCCACCTCAACGAGTACGCCGGCTCCTATGGCGTCGGTCGCACGGACGTGATGGAGGACCGCATGCTCGGGCTCAAAGTGAGGGAAAACTACGAGCATCCCGCGGCGACGGTGCTGCTGACCGCCCACCAGGCCCTGGAGGACCTCGTGCTGACGAAGGGCGAGCGCTCGTTCAAGAAGGGGATCGAACACGAGTGGGCCGAGAAAGCCTACCAGGGGCTCGTCTTCGCGCCGCTGGTCGACGCGCTCGACGCCTTCGTCGACGAGACCCAGGACGTCGTGACCGGCAGCGCGACGGTGAAGGTCTCGGGCGGGAACTGCCGCGTCGTCGCGCGCGACTCGGAGTTCGCGGTCTACTCCGAGGAGATGGCGTCGTTCAACACCGAGACCGTCGCCGGGATCGAACAGGAGGACGCCACCGGCGTCGCGAAGTACCACGGCCTCCAGGAGCGCCTCGCGAACTCCGTCAAGGCCGACCTGACCGAGAAAACCCCTGCCGTCACGGACGGCGGGAGCGCGGACGAGGGGGACGAGTAGATGAGCGAGGGATCCGGGGACGGGGACGTGGTGCGCCGCGAGCGCTTCGGCGGCGGCCCCGCTCGCGGGTTCCTCTCCTCGATGAGCGCGGACGAACGGATCTTCGAGGCGGACCTCGCGGTCGATCGCGCACACGTCGTGATGCTCGCCGAACAAGGCGTCGTCGAGAACGACGAGGCCGGCGAGATCCTCGCGGCGCTCGACGACGTCGAGGCGGCGGGCCACGACGCCTTACCCGACGGCGAGGACGTCCACGCCGCGATCGAGACGGCGGTGATCGATTCTGTAGGATCCGTCGGCGGGAAGATGCACACCGCCCGCTCGCGCAACGACGAGGTCGCGACCTGCATCCGGTATCGGCTTCGCGAGGACCTCCTCGAAGTCCTCGAAGCGACCCTCGTCTTTCGCGAGGCGCTCGTCGAGGCCGCCGACGGACACGCTGAAACGTTGATGCCCGGCTACACCCACCTCCAGCCGGCCCAGCCGACGACGGTGGCTCACTGGCTGCTGTCCTACGAGCAGGCGGTGGCCCGGGACACCGAGCGCCTGCTCGACGCCTATAGTCGGGTGAACCGCTGTCCGCTGGGGGCGGCGGCCTTCGCGGGCACCCCGTTCGACATCGATCGCGAGCGGACCGCGGAGCTGCTGGGCTTCGAGTCGGTCGTGGAGAACTCGATGGACGCCTCCTCGACGCGGGACTTCCTGCTCGAGACGGTGGGCGCGCTCGCGGCGCTGGCGACGACGCTCTCCGGGGCCGCCGAGGACCTGATCCTCTTCTCGAACAAGGGGTACGTCGAGCTCTCGGACGACTACGCCTCGACCTCCTCGATCATGCCCCAGAAGAAGAACCCCGATACCATGGAGCTGGTTCGGGCGACGGCGGGCGACGCTTCGTCGGGGGTGAACGGCCTGTTGACGACGCTCAAGGGACTTCCCAGGGCGTACAACCGCGATCTCCAGCGCGCGACGCCCTACGCCTGGGAAACCGTCGACGCCGTGCGCGAGGCGACCGACGTCGCCGCGGGCGCGGTCGCGACGGCCGACTGGGACGAAGGGGCACTGGAAGCGGCCGCGGGCGAGGGCTTCTCGACCGCGACCGGGGTCGCCGACGCGCTCGCCATGGCCGGGCTGCCGTTCCGGACGGCCCACGAACTCGTCGCGCTCGCCTCGGAGCACGCGGAACGGAGTTCCGCGGAACGATCGAGCGGGGAGCAAGGCGACTCGCGAGACGGCAGCGACTACGCGGCGCTCGACGCCGCCAGCGAGGAGGTCCTCGGCGACCCCCTCGCGAAGCACGTCCCCCGCGAGGCGGTCGAGTCGGCGCTCGACCCCGAGGCGAGCGTCGCGAGCCGGGACTCGCGGGGCGGGCCCGCGCCCGAGGCGGTCGGGGAGGCGCTTTCGATGGCCCGGGAATCGATCGACGTCGACGGGGCGACGGTCGACGGGCTCGCGGCTGCGCTCGAGACGGCCGCCGCCGACCTGGACGAGGAGGTGAGTCGGTATGATTGATCGACCGCCCCGTCCGGGGCACACATTCACACTCCGACGCTGATACTCGCGGCGCGGTTCGCGGTCCGACGGCTTCTCCGCACGCTTAGAGGGTAGTACAGTCATGTTAATTAAACGATAAATTCGACGGGTTTAAGGTGAGTCGTGCGATACGTGGAGGTACAATGGCGAACGACAGCACCATCACGGCGGAGGACCCCCTGACCGGCGACGAGATCGAGGTACCGGCCGACGTCGAGGTCGGCGAGATCATCGACAGCCCCGTGAGCGGCGCGGAGCTCGAGGTCGTCTCGACGGACCCCGTCGAGCTCGAGGAGGCGCCCGAGCTCGAGGAGGACTGGGGCGAGTGATGGCGACGGCCGGCCACAGCGCGAACGCGACCGAACAGCAATGAACACACAGACAGCGACCCGCTTTCTGGCCCGCCGAAGGCGGCGCCGATACGAATGAACGTAGGCATCCTTTACTCCCGGATCCGTAGAGACGAGAAGCTCCTGCTGAACGAGCTTCGCGAGCGCGACCACGAGATCACGAAGATCGACGTGCGAAAACACCAGTTCAACGTCCACGACCCGCCGGCGGTCTTCGACGACGTGGACGTCGTGCTGGACCGGTGTCTCTCGACGAGCCGGAGCCTCTACGTCACGCGGTTCTGTGAGGCCTACGGGATCCCGGTCGTGAACGGCCCCGAGACCGCCGAGACCTGCGCGGACAAGGTGAAAAACAGCCTCGCGCTCGCGAGCGCGGGCGTGCCGACGCCGAACACCGACGTCGCCTTCACCACCGAGGCCGCCCTCGAGAGCATCGAGAACTTCGGCTACCCCTGCGTACTCAAGCCCGTCATGGGCTCGTGGGGCCGGCTGATGGCGAAGCTCGAATCGCGCTCGGCCGCGGAGGCCATCCTCGAGCACAAGGAGACGCTCGGCCACTACGAGCACAAGGTGTTCTACATCCAGGAGTTCGTCGCCAAGCCCGACCGCGACATCCGGGTCGTGGCCGTCGACGGCGAGCCCATCGCCGCGATGGCCCGCGCCTCCGAGCACTGGCTGACCAACGCCGCGAAGGGCGCGGAAACGCAGGTCTTCGAGCCCGACGAGGAGGCGTTGGAGCTGGTCGAACGCGCGAGCGACGCCGTCGGCGGCGGGCTGCTCGGGATCGACCTGATGGAGACCGAGGAGGGCTACACCGTCCACGAGGTCAACCATACCGTCGAGTTCAAGGCGCTCAACGAGGTCGTCGACGTCGACGTTCCCGCGGCCGTCGCCGACTGGCTCGAGACGCAGGCGGCCGCCGAGGTGACCGCCTGATGGCGGTCGGGGAGGCGGAAGCGGACGACGGCTCGGCGGAGACGCTCACCGCGAGCGTCGTCGGGGGAAGCGGCTTCACGGGCGGCGAGCTGCTCAGGCTGCTCGACGGCCACCCGGACTTCGAGATCGCCCAGGCGACGAGCCGCTCCTCCGAGAACAAGACCGTGGGATCGGTCCACCCGAACCTGCGGGGTCGCACGCTTCGGTTCTCGGATCCCGCGGATCTCGAGTCGGTGGACGTGCTGTTCGCGGCGACGCCGCACGGGGTGTCGATGGAACGCATCGACGCCTTCGAGGACGCGGCGGACACCGTCGTCGACCTCTCGGCGGACTTCCGGCTGAACAGTGAGGAACAGTACGAGGAGTGGTACGACGGGCATAGTTCCCCTGAATACCTCGAAAAGAGCGTCTACGCGCTGCCCGAGCGGAACCGCGAGGAGCTCCCGGGTGCGGAGCTGATCGCGTCGGGCGGCTGTAACGCCACCGCGACGATGCTCGGGCTCGGGCCGCTGTTCGATTCGGAGCTGTTCTCGGGCGATGAGCAGGTCGTCGTCGACGTGAAGGTCGGCTCCTCCGAAGGGGGAGCGGGCGGCGGCGCGGCCTCCTCGCACCCCGAGCGCTCGGGGATCGTCCGACCCTACGCGCCGACGAGCCACCGCCACGAGGCCGAGATCGAGCAGGAGTTCGGGATCTCCGTGTCGTTCACCGTCCACGCGGTCGACATGATCCGCGGGGCGAGCGCGACCTGCCACGTCTTCCCGAACGGGCCGGTCTCGAAGAAGGATCTCTGGGGGGCGTATCGCGACAGCTACGCCGAGGAGCCGTTCATGCGGATCGCTTCCGGTGGTGGCGGCGTCTATCGCTACCCCGAGCCTAAGGCCGTCGCCGGGACGAACTACGGCGACGTGGGCTTCGAGCTCGATCCAGCCAACAAGCGGATCGTCGTCTTCTCGGCGATCGACAACATGATGAAGGGATCGGCGGGTCAGGCGGTCCACGCCGCGAACGTCGCGCTCGGGCTGGAGGAGACGGCCGGGCTCGAGTTCCAGGGTCTGCATCCCGTGGGGGCTCCGTAGATGACGGTGTTCACCGAACCCCCTGCGACCGTGTGCAGGGACCGGAGGTGTCCGAAGTGACCGTCGTCGTCAAGATCGGCGGCGCGCGCGCCGTCGAGCCCGAGGGCGCGCTCGCGGACATCGCGCACCTGACGGCCAACGGCGAGCGGGTCGTCGTCGTCCACGGCGGCTCGACGGCGGTCGACGAGCTGCTGGCGGACCTCGGGAAGGAACCCGAGTACGTCACCACGCCGGGCGGCGTCAGCGGGCGCTTCACCGACGAGGGGACGATGGAGGCGTTCACGATGGCGATGGCCGGCCGGGTCAACACCGACCTGACGGCGGCGCTTCGCAACGAGGGCGTCGACGCGCTCGGCCTCTCGGGCGTGGACGGCGGCCTGTTGACCGGGCCCCGGAAGTCGGCGGTCAGGGTCGTCGAGGACGGGAAGAAGAGGATCAAGCGCGGCGATCACTCGGGGAAGATCGAATCGGTCAACAGCGACCTCCTCGAGACCCTGCTCGAGTCGGGCTACACGCCCGTCGTGAGCGTGCCGATGCTCGCCGACGACGGCGTGCCCGTCAACGCCGACGCCGACCGCTCGGCCGCAGCGGTGGCTGGCGCGCTCGGCGCGTCGCTCGTGGTACTGACGGACGTCGCGGGCGTCTACGAGGACCCCGACGACCCCGAGAGCCTCATCGGGAGCGCCGAGACGCCCGCCGAACTGGAGCGCATCGAGGAGAGCGCGGAAGGGTTCATGACCAAGAAGGTGATGGCCGCGAAGGAGGCGCTCGAGGGCGGTGCCAGCGAGGTGGTCGTCTCCGACGCGAACCTCAACGACCCGATCCTGGCGGCGCTCGACGGACATGGCACACGCTTTAGTCCCGGCGCGCTCGGAGATGAGGACGAATGAATTCAGTCGCACGTTTCGCGCGCGACAGCCTCACGGCTTCCACTGGAGATCGAGATCCGGTCGGATCTCGATCTCATCGGACGGAGTCCGATGGAGGTGTCCAGCCGTGAGTGGATTCGTCTTCTCGGAGAAGCCCATCAGGATCGAGCGCGGCGAGGGACCGTATCTGTACGACGACTCCGGCACCGAGTACCTCGACTTCGGCGCGAGCTACGCGGTCACGCCGGTCGGCCACTGCCATCCCGACGTGGTCTCCGCGGCGAAGGACCAGCTCGAGGAGCTGATGTTCGTTCAGGCCTCGTATCCCAATGACGCGCGGGACGCCTGCTACTCGAAGCTGGCGAGCGTGGCGCCCGGCGACATCGGGAACGTCTGGCTCTGTAACTCGGGCACCGAGGCCAACGAGGCGGCGCTGAAGTTCGCGCGGTCGGCGACCGGGCGCCAGAAGATCGTCGCCACCCAGCGCGCGTTTCACGGCCGGACGATGGGCTCGCTCGCCGCCACCTGGAAGGACAAGTACAAGAAGCCGTTCGAACCCCTCGCAGGGGCCTTCGAGACGGTTCCCTACGGCGACGGCGAGGCGCTCGCGGAGGCCGTCGACGAGGAGACCGCCGCGGTGATCCTCGAACCCATCCAGGGCGAGGGCGGGATCAATCCCGCGCCCGCGGGCTATCTCGAAGCCGCCCGCGAGGCCTGCGACGAAACCGGTGCGGCGCTGGTCTTCGACGAGATCCAAACCGGCTTGGGCCGCACGGGCGAGTTCTGGGCCTGCGAGCACGAGGGCGTGACCCCGGATATCCTGACCAGCGCGAAGGGACTCGCGAGCGGCCTGCCGCTCGGGGCGACCCTCTGTCGGGACTGGATCGCCGAGGACGCCGGCCCGCACGGCTCGACGTTCAGCGGCAACCCGGTGGTCTGTGCGGCCGCCTCGGCGACCCTCGACGTCCTCGTCGAGGACGACCTACCCGCCCACGCCGCCGAGACGGGCGAGTACCTCCACGAGGAGCTCGAGGCGGCGGAGCTGCCGATCCGCGACGTCCGAGGATGGGGGCTGATGACCGGCATCGAGGTCAAGCGCGGATCCAACCGGCTGCTGAAGGAGCTCGCGCTGAACCACCGGCTGCTCGCGCTGCCCGCCGGTCGGTCCGTCCTCAGGCTGCTGCCGCCGCTGGTGATCGATGAGGAGCACGTCGACCGCGTCGTCGGGGCGCTCTCGGAGACGATGGGGGCGACCACGGAGTCATGAGCATCCACCGCCAGACCGGCCGGGAGCTGTTGATCGATCTGGTTTCGCTCTCCTCCCCGTCGGGCGAGGAGCGCGAGGCCGCGGAGCTACTGGTCGAGTTCTTCGAGAGCCACGACCGCGAGGTCCGGATCGACGAGGTCGGCAACGTCCGCGCGCCCGCCGACGATCGCGTGCTGCTGACCTCCCACATCGACACCGTTCCGGGCGACATCCCCGTTCGCACCGAGGACGGCACCCTCTGGGGGCGGGGCAGCGTCGACGCGACCGGCCCGCTATGTGCGATGGCAGTCGCGGCGGTCGAGACGGGAACGAGCTTCGTCGGCGTCGTCGGCGAGGAGACCGACTCGCGGGGCGCCTGGCACCTGATCGAAGACAGGGAGAGCCCCGACGCCCTGATCAACGGCGAGCCCAGCGGCTGGGACGGCGTTACACTGGGGTATCGGGGCATGCTCGCGGGCACCTACGTCGCGACCAGCGAGTCGGGCCATACCTCCCGCCCGGGCCCGAACGCGATCCAGCACGCCATCGGCTGGTGGAGCAGCGTCGAGGAGCGCTTCTCCCCGAACGAGGACGAGGAGTGGGAGCCCGTCTTCGAGCGCGTGACCACCAAGCCCGTCGAGATCGAGGGCGGCACCGACCCCGACGGCCTCTCGGTCTCGGCGACGCTGGACGGCCAGTTCCGCGTCCCGCCCTCGATGACGACCGAGGAGGTCCGTGAGATCGCCGAGGGGCAGCTCCGGACCGACACCGACGCCGCCGGCAGCGTCAACTGGGGCAAGCCGATCCCGCCGGTGATGGAGAGCCCGCGGACGGAACTGGCGCGGGCCTTCCGGGTCGCGATCCGCGGCGAGGGCGGCGATCCGCGCCTGCTGCGCAAAACGGGAACGAGCGACATGAACATCTACGCCTCCGCGTGGGACTGCCCGATGGTGACCTACGGGCCCGGCGACTCGGACCTGGACCACGCACCCGACGAGCGGCTCGACCTCGACGAGTACGACCGTTCCATTACCGTGCTCGAGGAGGTGGCCAACCGCCTATGACACGACACTTCATCGACGTCGACGACCTGAACCGCGAGGAGTTGGGGACGGTGCTCGACCGGGCCGCCGAGTACAAGCGACAGCGTCGGGAGGGGATTCCCCATCCGGACCTCGAACGGCGGACGCTGGGGATGGTCTTCGAGAAGCCCTCGTCCCGGACGCGGATCTCCTTCGAGACCGGAATGACCCAGCTCGGCGGGCACGCGATCTTCCTCGGGCCGGAGGACATCGGGCTGGGCGATCGCGAGCCGCTTTCGGACACCGCGCGGGTCCTCTCGGGCTACGTCGACGCCGCGATGGTCCGGCTGTTCGACCACGGCGACCTGGAGACGCTGGCCGCGAACGCCACCGTCCCGGTGGTGAACGGGCTGACCGACGACGCACATCCCTGCCAGACGCTCGCGGACCTGCTGACGATCCGCGAGGCGTTCGGCGGGTTCGAGGGGCTGTCGGTGACGTGGGTCGGCGACGCCAACAACGTCGCCCGGTCGTTCGCGCTCGGCTGTGCGCTCTGTGGGATCGACCTCACGGTGGCGACGCCCGAAGGGTACGCGCTCGACGACGCTCATATCGAGCGCGCCGGCGAGCTCGGACCGACGCCCGAGACGACCCACGACCCCGCCGAGGCGGTCGCGGGCGCCGACGTCGTCTACACGGACGTCTGGATCAGCATGGGTCAGGAGGAAGAACGCGACGAGCGCCTCGCGGCGTTCGAGGACTTCCAGGTGAACGAGGGGCTGCTCGAACACAGCCCCGAGGCCCGCGTGATGCACTGCCTGCCGGCCCACCGCGGCGAGGAGATCACCGACGCGGTCCTCGAAAGCGATCGCTCGATGGTCTTCGAGCAGGCCGAGAACCGGATGCACGCCCAGAAGGGGCTGCTGTCGTTCCTGCTCGAGTAGCGCCGCGAACGAGGCGGTCGCCGAGCGAGCGGGTTTTTCGTCCAGGGTTTTCGGCGAGCGGTGCGTAGCATCCGAGGCGAAAACGGTGGGGAAGTACGCCCGAAATGGGCTGTTGTCCTGGCTGCTCGTGAGGCGAACCCGCTCACTTTTCCCCGTTCGGCGTCTGTTCCCGACAATGAGTTTCGAACTGGAACCGGCGGCCGAGGTGCCGGCCGTCGCCGAGGACGGGGTGTGGCTCGAGTGCATCGAGACCGGCGAGCAGTACGCCCCCTTCGAGGGAGTCAGGTATCGAAGCGACGCGGGCGCGCTGCTGGAGGTCCGTTACGCCGACCATCCGACGTTCGAGGAGTTCTCAGGCGAGGGCGTCTGGCGCTACGACGCGGCGCTGCCCGTCGACCGGGAGGTCACGATCGACGAGGGCGCAACGCCGCTGTACGAGGTGCCCCGACTCGAGGACGAGATCGGCGTCGAATCCCTCAGGGTGAAACACGAGGGGATGAACCCCACCGGGAGCTTCAAGGACCGCGGGATGACCGTCGGCGTCGGGGTCGCCCGGCGACTCGGCGTCGAGCGTCTGGCGTGTGCCTCCACCGGAAACACCAGCGCCGCGCTCGCGGCCTACGGCGGCCGGGCGGGCATGGAGGTGCTCGTCCTCCTCCCGGCGGGAAAGGTCGCGGCGGGCAAGATCGCCCAGGCGAGCCTCCACGGCGCGCGCATCCTCGAGGTCGAGGACAACTTCGACACCTGCCTCGACATCGTCCAGGAGCTGGCGAGCCGGGGCGAGGCCTACCTGCTCAACTCGCTGAACCCGTTCAGGTTAGAAGGGCAGAAGACGATCGGCTTCGAGATCCTCGAGCGCCACCGCGAGGACTACGGCGAGTTTCCAGACCGGATCGTCCTTCCCGTGGGCAACGCGGGCAACACCGCGGCGCTCTATAAGGCCTTCCGCGAGCTCGTCGCGAGCGGCGCGCTCGACGAGAGGGAGGTCCCCAAGCTCACGGGCGTGCAGGCCGAGGGCGCCGCGCCGATGGTCGAGGCCGTCGAGGAGGGAAGGGACGAGGTCGAGCGCTGGGAGGAGGTCGAGACCCGCGCGACCGCGATCCGGATCGGCAACCCGGTGAACGCGCCGAAGGCGCTGCCGGGGATCCGTGCGACGGACGGCACCGCGGTCGCGGTCTCGGACGAGGAGATCACCGACGCCCAGCGGGCCTTGGCGGGCGAGGGCGTCGGCGTCGAGCCCGCCTCCGCGGCGAGCGTCGCGGGCCTGCGGAAGCTCCGGGAGGACGGAGTGGTGGGAAGCGACGAGCGCGTGGTCTGTCTGACGACCGGCCACCTGCTGAAGGACCCCGACGCGGCGGCCGAGGCGGGCGTGGAGCCCGAGTCGGTGCCCGGCGATACGGAAGGTGTGTTAGAGCATCTCGCCGAGTAGGAGAACGGGGCAAAATTCGACCAGTAAGTCGATCGGTTCGGCTCGTATTCCAGGGTGGAGGGGGGTGATTACAACGAGGTCCGCACCGTGTTCGCGCCGTCGAGCGTGATGTAGCGGGCCTCGATGATCCGCTCGTCGTTTTCGAGGTCCGCCAACAGTTCATCGGGGACCTCGTCGTCGAGGTCGTAGACGGTGATCGCCTCGCCGCCGATCGCCTCACGGGCGTTGAACATCCCCGCGATGTTGATGCCGTTCTCGCCGAGCACGGTGCCGATGAAGCCGATGGTACCGGGCTCGTCGTAGTTGCGCGCGACCAGCATGTGCCCGTGGGGAATGGCGTCCACTCGGTAGTCGTCGATCCTGACGATCCGGGGGTCGTCGTCGGCGAAGAGGGTGCCGGAAACCCCGAGCTGGGTCTCGCCGTCGCCGTTGCCGACCGTGACGGTGACCACGCTGCGGAAGTTCTCGGCCTGGTGGGACTTGGTCTCGGTGACGTCGACGCCGCGGTCCTCCGCGACCTGCGGGGCGTTGACGGCGTTGACCTGCCATTCGAGCGGCGAGAAGACGCCCTTGAGCGCGCTCGCGGTGACGAGGTCGACCTCCTCCTCGGCGATCTCGCCGGCGTACGTGACGTCGACGCTCTCGACGCGTTCGTCCATCAGTTGGGCGGCGATCCGTCCTGCGGTCTCGGCGAGCTCGATGTAGGGGCGCACCCGGGGGAACGCGCTCTTGTCGATCGAGGGGGCGTTCAGCGCGTTGAGGACCGGCTCCTCGTTGAACGCGGCGAGCACCTGTTCGGCGGTGCTGGTCGCGACGTTCTCCTGGGCGGCCTCCGTCGATGCGCCGAGATGGGGCGTGACGATCACGTCCTCGACGTCGAGAAGCGGGTTGTCCGGCGAGATCGGCTCCTCGGCGAAGACGTCGATCGCCGCGCCCTTCAGCGTGCCCTCGGCGACGGCCTCGGCCAGCGCGGCCTCGTCGACGACGCCGCCGCGCGCACAGTTGATCAGGTAGCCGCCCTCGAGCAGCGCGAGCTCCTCGTGGCTGATGAGGTCCTCGGTCTCGGGGGTCAGCGGGGTGTGGACGGTCACGAAGTCCGCCCGTTCGATGCACGCCTCGAACTCGACGAGGTCGGCGCCGATCTGTTCGGCGCGGTCCTCCGAGATGTAGGGGTCGTAGGCGACCAGCTCCATCCCGAGGTTGTTCAGGCGTTTCGCGACCTCCTGGCCGACCCGGCCGAGACCGACGATCCCCAGAGTCTTGTTGTTGACCTCGGTCCCCAGAAAGTCGCTTTTCGCCCAGTCGCCGGCCTTCAGTCTGGTGTGGGCCTGCGGGATCGACCGGGCGGCGGCGAACGTCATCGCGACGGTATGTTCGGCCGCCGCGCGGACGTTGCCTTGCGGGGCGTTGGCGACGATCACGCCGTGTTCGGTCGCCGCGTCGATGTCGATGTTGTCGACGCCGATCCCAGCCCGGCCGACGATCATCAGCTCGTCGGCGCTATCGAGTACCTGCCGGGTGACCTCGGTGCCCGAGCGGACGATCAGCCCGTGAACCCCTTCGAGAGCGTCCACGAGGTCGGCCCCGCCGTCGATCCCGTAGGCGATCTCGACCTCGTGGCCGGCCTCGCGCAGCGTCTCCAACCCCGCGTCGTCGATGGGGTCCGTAACGAGAATCCTCATGCCTGGGACTTCCGCGCGTCGGGGTTAACCCTTGTGTCATCGGCAGCGCTGACCTTTCGGGCGGTTCGGTACCGTGTGCCGAGATAACGCTATACGGTCGGCCCGATAGCTCGGGGTATGGCCGACGCCTTCGGACGCATGGTCGAGGACTTCCATCACGAGCGGCTGGTCGAGCGGCCGGTCTACCGTCGGGACGAGGGACAGGTCAGCGAGGCGCATCTCGAGGGGTATTTCGCGGACTACGGCGAGTGGAGCGATCTGGAGAAGCGGATGGTCGAAGCGGCGGCGGGGTCGGTCCTCGACCTGGGTTGTGGCGCCGGCCGGACCGCACTGTGGGCCCAGGATCGGGGCCACGAGGTCCTCGGGGTCGACCGCAGCCCCGGCGCGATCCGGGTCGCCCGCGAGCGGGGCGTCGAACGGGCGGTAGTCGGGGATCTGACCGAGCCGCCCCTCGACGGCGAGTTCGGAACCCTGCTCGTCGTCGGCAAGCAGCTCGGGCTCGGGCGCTCGCGGGCGACCCTCGAAAACACCCTTTCGGAGCTCGCCCGCCTCGCGGCGCCGGGCGGGAAGCTGGTCGCCGACCTGAACGACCCGACCCACCCCGACGCGCGGGCCGAGTCGGAGTATCCGGCGGATCACGGCCTCGGGGACGGCCTGGCCTCCCGACGGTTTCGCGTCGAGTACGGCGGGCTCGCGGGCCCGTGGACCGACCTGCTGATGGCGAGTCCCGCGGCGTTCGAGGGGGTCGTCGCGGGGGCGCCCTGGGTGCTCGACGAGATCCTCGACGAGGGCGGCTCGGCGTACGGCGTCGTGCTCGTCCGGCGGGGATAGCAGGCTTGAAACCCGCGCCGGACGAACCTCCACGGGATGACACTGGTGGCGTTCGACTTCGACGGGACGCTCTCGGACTCGGAGATGACCGTGCTGCTGGGCGAGCGGCTGGGCGTCGCGAGCGAGATGGCCGAGATCACCGAACGGGCGATGAACGACGAGATCGGCTACGCCGAGAGCCTCCGCGAGCGTGCCGGGTTGTTGGAAGGGCTCGCCCGGAAGGAGGCCGAGGCGGCCTACGACGAGGTCCGGCTCCGCCCGGGCGCGGCCGACCTCATCGAGGCGCTCAACGCGGCGGGCGTCCACACCGCGGTGCTCACCGGCGGGTTCGAGCGCGGCGTCGAACGCGCGCTCGAGCGCGAGGGGGTCACGGTGGACTCGATCGTCGCCAATCGCCTGCCGATGGAAGACGGGGAACTCACCGGCGAGGTCGAGGGCCCGCTGATCGAGGGAACGAAGGACGACGCCCTGCGTCGGCTGGCGAGCGCACAGGGTGTCGACCCCGAGGACACCGTCGCGGTCGGCGACGGCGCCAACGACCTGCCGATGCTGCGGGTCGCGGGGCTCGCGGTCGGGTTCGACCCGAAGCCCGCGGTCGAACCGCACTGCGATGAACTGGTCGCCGAGATGGCGGCGCTTCGCCGGTCGTTCGAAAACCGAGGCGTTCTCTGATGTAACGTTTGGCAGAACCGCCACGTTGATACTGCTCCCGCGAATTCCCCCTCCCATGGATCCGCTTCACGCCGGGATCGGCCACCCCGATCTGACGCTGCTCGTACTGACAGGCATCCTCTCCTTCGCCGCCGGCACCGGGCTGGGCGCGTACGCGGCGCTGCGCGGGAAGGTCGCGAACGCCCTCGGCGAGACCGCCGAGAACTGAGGTTCAGCGCGGGAAGAGGCTCGCGTGGACGGGCGCGAAGTCGCCGTGGTCCTCGGCGTCCTCCTCCGTGTCCGTGATCGATTTTCCGGCGAGGCCGTCCTCGAGGAAGTCCGCGAGCGGCGGCCCTACCTTTCCCGGCTCGACGAGGAAGGCGTCGTGGCCGTGGTCGGATTCGACGACGTGGTGGGCGATCTCGCCGGTAGCGCGGAACGCTTCCGCCAGGCGCTCGGACTGGGCGACGGTGAAGTGCCAGTCGCCGGTGAAGCTCATCAGTAAGGCCTCACCGGCAAAGGCCGCGAGCGCGTCGGCGTCGGACTCGTAGCCCGCCGCGAGGTCGTAGTCGTCCATCGCCCGCGTCAGATAGAGGTAGCTGTTGGCGTCGAAGCGGTCGACGAACTTCCGGGCCTGGTAGTCGAGGTACGACTCGACGTCGCGATACGGGAAGAAGTCCGCGGCGGGGTCGGCGGGGAACGCCTCGCGGTGGGCGTCCCGGCCCGCCGAGCGGCGGCCGAACTTCCGCTCCATCGAGGCCTTCGAGAGGTACATCATGTGACCCAGCTGGCGCGCGAGCGCCAGCCCGTCGTCGGGCTCGGGCCCGCCGTAGTACTCGCCGCCCTGCCAGTGAGGGTCGGTGGTGATCGCCCGTCGCGCGATGGCGTCGAGCCCGAGACACTGGGCGTCGAGCCGGCCGGCGGCCGCGACGGGCGCGACCCGGCGCACGTCGTCGGGGTACCGGGCGGCCCAGTCCAGCGCGTTCATCCCGCCCACCGAGCCGCCGACGACGGCGTGCAGGCGGCCGACGCCCAGATGGTCGAGCAGCGCGCGCTGGGCGCGCGTCCAGTCGCCGACGGTCACGGGCGGGAAGTCGGGACCGTAGGGCTCGCCCGTCTCGGGGTTCTCGCTGGCGGGGCCCGAGGAGCCGTAACACGAGCCGGGGACGTTCGCACAGACGACGTAGTACTCGGCGGTGTCGATCGCCTTGCCCGGCCCGACGATGTCCTCCCACCACGCCGAGGCCTGATCCGACGAGCCCTCGCGGAAGGAGCCGGCGACGTGGGCGCTCCCTGTGAGGGCGTGACAGACCAGCACGCAGTTGTCGCCGTCGAACTCGCCGTAGGTCTCGTAGGCGACATCGAGCTCGGGGATCGACTCGCCACACTCGAAGCGGAACTCCCCGAGCGAGGCGATCTCCCGGTTGGCGCTCATGGTGCGACCGCCGCCTCGATCGCTCCCTCGAGATCGGCGAGGATATCTTCGGGGTCCTCGATTCCGACCGAGAGGCGCACGAGGTCCTCGGTGACGCCGCTCGCGGCGCGCTCCTCGGGCGTGAGCTGGCCGTGGGTGGTCGAGGCGGGATGGATGATCAGCGACTTGGCATCGCCGATGTTGGCGACGAAGCTGATCAGATCGACCGCCTCACAGACGCGTTTACCCCCTGCATAACCGTTCTCCAGACCGAAGGCGATCATTCCGCCGAAGCCTCCCTCCAGGTACTCGCGGGCGTTCTCGTGGGTCTCGTGGTCCTCGAGTCCCGGGTAGGTGACCCAGGCGACGTCCTCGTGGTCCGCGAGGTAGTCGGCGACGATCCGTGCGTTCTCGCAGTGGCGTTCCATCCGGAGGGGGAACGACTCCAGGCCCTGGAGGGTCTGCCAGGCGTCGAAGGGCGCCTGCTGGGCGCCGAGCGCCCGCAGCGAGCGGAAGCGCGCGGCGGCGGCGAAGGGGGCCTCGGGGAAGTCCCGGCTGAAGTCGATCCCGTCGTAGGCGGGGTTCTCCCCCGAGAGCTCCTCGTAGTCGCCCGCCTCCCAGTCGAAGCTGCCGCCGTCGATCAGCGCGCCCCCGACGGTGGTGCCCGCCCCGTGGAGCCACTTCGTGGTCGACTCCCAGACCAGGTCCGCGCCACGTTCGAGGGGGCGACACAGCGCCGGGGTGGCGAAGGTGTTGTCGACGAACAGCGGAACGTCGTTCGCGTGAGCGATCTCCCCCACCCGCTCGATGTCCGGCGTCACCAGCGACGGGTTGCCGATGGTCTCGCAGTGGACGTAGGCGGTGTCGTCGTCGATCGCTTCCTCGTACCCGTCGTAGTCGAGGGGATCGACGAACCGCGCGTCGATCCCGCGGCGGCCGGCGACGTGGTTGAGGTAGGCCGTCGTGCCGCCGTAGATCGCGGAGGAGGAGACGACCGTGTCGCCCGGCGCGGCAAGCAGGAAGGTCGCGGCGTCGAGGGCGGCCATTCCCGAAGAAGTGGCGACCGCACCCGTCCCGCCCTCCAGCGAGGCGAGGCGCTCCTCCAGCTCCCGGGTCGTCGGGTTGCTCATCCGCGAGTAGATGTCGCCCTCCGCGGAGAGGGCGTAGAGCTCCGCGGCGTGGTCGGCGCTCTCGAACGCGTAGGAGGTGGTCTGATATATGGGCGGTGCGCGCGCGCCGGTCGCCGGGTCCGCGTGCCCGCCGGCGTGGACGCTCCGCGTCGTGGGGCCCCATCGATTCATGTATGTGGTGCATATATCCATAGATAGTTATAACCAGCAATAACGGCAAGATTCGCAACGCCGTGTAGGCACACGGCATTCACGCCGCCGTTCGGAGGGAACACGTCGGGCAGAGTAGTCGTACTACTAGGAATACCGATAACTCTGATTCGCATGTATTATCTCGTATCTTGAAGGTCGAGAGGCGAACGGAAGGAACGGCGCGTTGCAGGTCCCACATCCGTTAGCGGGTAGGGTTCGGTTCGTCCAGGACCGTCCCCGAACAGTTCACCGATCCGAAGGTTCCACGAACCGAACGTATTCCATAGCAGTTCCGAAAGAAGAATATTTCATATATTACCTATCCCGGAATTATTTTTCACAACGTTTTAAGCCCATCGTAAGGTCGGTTAGACCGACCATGAGCGCAGAACAGGATCGAACCGAAGAGGAGACGAAGGACGGTGCGAAAGCGGATATCTCATCGAAGCGGAGGCGGGTGCTTGGCGGGATCGGGGCGGCCGGGCTCGCGAGCATCTTCGGGATCGGGGCCGGCTCGACGGGGGCCGCCGCCACGAGCGACGGTGGGGGAAGCGACGGGATGATGGACGGGACCGACCGACTGGAGACGGCCTACGAGAAGCGCATGGAGCTCGTCGAGAAGCTCCAGGAGCGGGGGATGCCCTCGATGGAGGAGCGGGAGAAGGCCGACGACGAGGACGCCTACCCCTCGAAGATCGCGATGTTCACGAAGGGCCTGCCCCACGCCGACGACGGCACCCCCGACCGGGGGGCCTACGACCACTTGACCGAGGCCCTCGATACCGGCGACCCGGAGCTCTTCGAGACCATCCCGCAGGGCGGCCACCGCGAGTTCATCGAGCCCCAGGGCGCCTACAGCGTCGAGCTGATGGGGCCCGACCCGCACTCGCTCACCATCAAGGACGCGCCGCCGGCCTTCGACTCCGACCAGCAGGTTGGCGAGATGATCGAGCTCTACTGGCAGTCGCTCGCCCGTGACGTCCCGTTCCGGGAGTACGAGGACAGCGAGCTGATCCAGGCGGCCGCCGACGAGCTCGAGGACACCCCCGGCTACAACGGGCCGACCGACCCGAAATACCTCTTTCATGCCGATCTCGACGGCGTCGAGAAGGGGCCGTATCTCTCGCAGTTCCTGCTGAAGGACGCCCCCCTGAGCGTCCACGAGATCAGCCAGGACATCATCACGCTGAAGGAACGCGACTACGTCACCGACTACGACGAGTGGCTCGCGAACATGCGCGGCCAGACGCCGGGCCCCGAGGACGAGTCGGGCCACCACGACGGCGAGATCGCCGACTCGCTCACCGACCACCGCAAGTACATGAGCTCGGGGCGCGATCTGGCGGCCTGCGTCGAGCGGGACATGGTGTTCCAGCCGTACATGATCGCCGTGATGGTGCTGATGGGCCGGCCCGTCGACGGCGTCGTCAGCGACCCCGAGGAGCTCTTCGGCGACTACCACCCGTACGCCGACAGCGACACCCAGGTCGGCTTCCTCGACTTCGGTCGCGAGGGCATCATGGATCTCGTCAGCGGCATCGGCCAGCCCGCCCACGTCGCCTCGTGGGTCCAGAAGTGGCTGGTTCACCGGCGCGCGCGCCCCGAGGAGTACGGCGGGCTCGTCGAGGCGACCGTCAACGACGACATCGACGCCGACCACCCGGTACCGGTCGAGAAGTTCGAGGAGTACGAGGTCTTCGACCGGATCTACGAGGAGAACGGCTCGCACGTCCTCACGCAGGCGTATCCCGAGGGCGCGCCGCTGCACCCCGCCTACCCCGGCGGGCACTCGACGGTCTCGGCGGCGTGTTCGACCGTGCTGAAGGCCGTCTTCAACGAGGACTACGTCATCGAGGACCCCGTCCAGCCGACCGCGGACGGCGAGGAGCTCGAGCCCTACGAGGGCGAGGAGCTGACGATCCGCAGCGAGCTGAACAAGCTCGCGTCGAACGTCAACTACGGCGGCCGGCAGTTCGCGGGCGTCCACTTCCGCTCGGACCACGACGCCGGAATGGCGCTGGGCCAGGAGCTCGCGATCCAGTACCTGGAGGACGCCGCGATGCGCTTCCACGACGAGCTCGACTTCGACGGCTGGACGTTCACGGACTTCGACGGCAACACCGTTCACATCGACTGAAATATCAACTTTTTATCGCGGTGAACTAAGGGCCGGACGCCCACATCGGGTGTATGGTCGACATACCACAGTCGGTTCGCGACCGGCTCGAATCGCTGCCCCACGTCGTGGGCACCGCCGTCGGCAAGCGGCGCGTCGACGGCGAGAAGACCGACGAGACCTGCGTCGTCGTCTTCGTCGACCGGAAGGTCGCCGAGACCCAGCTCGCCGACGAGGAGATCGTCCCCGAGACGGTCGACTGCGACGGCGAGGAGCTCGCGACCGACGTCCAGGAGGTCGGCGACGTCACCGCGCTCTCGGTCGAGCCGGCCCAGGAGGCGGAACGGACCGAGCGGGTCCGGCCCGCGCCGGCCGGCGTCTCGATGGCCCATCCCTCCCTGAGCGCCGGGACGATGGGCTCGACCGCCCTGGAGGCCGAGGACGGCGAGCCCGTTGTGTTGAGCAACGCCCACGTCGCCGCGCCCGAGCCGCAGGCGTCCGAGGGCGATCCCGTCCTCCAGCCGGGCCCCGAGGACGGGGGAACGGAGGGCGACGAGATCGGCCGGCTGCGCGAGTGGAGCGAGATCAGTTCAGCGGAACCGAACACGACCGACTCGGCGCTGATCGCGGTCGACCCCGACGACGTCGACGACGAGGTCCTCGGGGTCGGCCCGCTTGCCGGCTTCTCGGAGCCCGACATGGAGAGCGACGAGACCTACACCAAGAGCGGCCGGACCACGGGCGTCACGACCGGCGAGCTCCGCGGGCGGGACGCCCGCATCGAGGTCGGCGGGTTCGGCGGCGGCGTCGCCGTCTTCGAGGGCGTGGACCTGTTCACCTCGATGGGCGACGGCGGCGACTCGGGCAGTCTGATCGGGGTCGACGACGGGGAGTTCCGCGCGACGAACCTGCTGTTCGCGGGCAGCCCCGACGCCACGATCGGGATCCCGATCGAGGCCGTCGAGGCCGAACACGGCGAGCTGTCGGTGATCGACGGCGACGGGGGTACCGGAGGGGACGAAGACGGTGACGAGGGCGACGAACCCGGCGCGCCGGGCGGGCCCGACGACCCGACGGGAGGCTTCGAGGGAGGGCTCCGCGAGCGCTTAGAGGCGGAGTACGGCGACGTTCGCGAGGAGGAGGGCGCGTTCCGCGTGGGGGCGTGGCCGCTCGACCTGCTCGTGGTGCCCGGCGAGGACCCCGGCTGGGCGGCCGAACGTGCACGTGGCTCGGACGCCGACGCGGCCGTCATCGCCGTTCCCGCGGGGACCGAGGGCGAGCTCCCCGCGATCCCCGCCGGCGTCGCCGTCGTCGAGGTCGACCCGTAAACCGGACGACGGGACGGCTGTCGGCCGACCGTGTGTGTTAGGTGGATCCGGCGCCAACGCCCGGCAGTGAGCTCCCCGAGACGCGACCGCGTCGCCCTGGCGAGCGTTATCTTCGTGGTGATGCTGGCGCAGGTGTTGCTGTACCCGGGGATCGCGGAGCTGGTCGCCGCGCTCGGCGCGAGCACCGATCTCGACGCGAGCATGTGGTTCCTCGTCGCGGAGTTCTCCGCGTTCGTCGTCTGTGCGAGCCTCTGGGGGGCCGCGAGCGACCGGGCGGGTAAGCGAGTGCCCTTCATCGCCGTCGGGGCCGCGGGGGGCGCCGCGGGCTATCTCGGCCTGGCGGCCCTGCCGGGGCTCGTCGAGATCTCCTTCAGCCACGTCCTGTTGATCCGCATGCTCCAGGGCGCGACGACTGTCGCGGCCTTCTCGCTCGCGATGACGATGCTGATGGACCTGCCGGGCGGCCACGGGAAGAACATGGGCGCGGCGGGCCTGGCCATCGGCGGCGGCACCGCCAGCGGCGCGCCGCTCGGCGGCCAGCTCGCCGGGCTCGACCCGCTGGCCCCGCTGTGGGCCGCCGGTTTCCTCCTGCTCTCGGCCGTCCCCCTGTTGTACTTCGTCCCGGATCGGGCCCCCGAGGGCAGCCGGGGTTCGATGGGCGAGATCGTCCGCGGGCTCTCGCGGACGCCCGCGCTCGGGCTGCCCTTCGCCTTCGGGTTCGTCGACCGCATGACCGCCGGCTTCTTCGCGCTCGTTGGCACCTTCTACTTCCAGGAGACGTTCGGGATCGGCCCCGCCGAGACCGGGATCGTCCTCGGGATGTTCTTCGCCCCCTTTGCCCTGCTGCAGTACCCGATGGGCGTGCTCTCCGATCGGATCGGCCGGACGATCCCCATCGTGATCGGCTCGGCGTGTTTCGGCGGCGCGATAATCCTCGTCGGGGTCGTCCCGACGCTGACGCTCGCACAGGCCGGGATGGTCCTCGTCGGTGTGCTCGGCGCGATGGTCTCGCCCGCGACGATGGCGCTGGTGACCGACCTGGCGGGCGACGACGAGCGCGGCGCCTCGATGGCCGGGTTCAACATCGCCGGCAGCCTCGGCTTCCTGGCGGGCTTCCTGGTGGGCGGGACCGTCGCCGACACCTACGGCTACCTCGCGGCGTTCCTCGTCGTCGGCGGCCTCGAGGTGCTGATCGCCGCGGTCTGTCTCCCGCTGTTCCTGCGGATCGACATCCCCGTCGAGGGCTCGTTCCGCCCGGAGTGAACAGTGTGGTGGCAGCACCGCTACCGTGAGGGGGAATGCGGGCTGACCTCGACCTGCAGGCGCAGGGAGGCATTTTGTCCCTCTGGGGCGTCAGAATCGGGTATGGCACCGAACCTACCGGACCTGCTCGGGCGGGGATTCGATCGGGGGTTGGAGGCGGCGTTCACCGCGGACTCGCTGACACAGCTCGTCGACGCGGTCGATCTGGAGGCGCTCGAACGGGGGGATCCCGACGCGATGGACTTCGAGCGCATGGGCGAGCTCGTCGGCCAGATGACCGGACGGCTCGTCGTCAAACAGACGGTCGGGCGCTACACGCCGGGCCAGTTCGCCGAACAGACCGTCGGCTACGCGGTCGGCGGCGTCATCGGCCGCGAGGGCGGTCGGCTCGTCCTTCAGATGGTCGAGGACCAGCGCGGCGAGGCCGTCGAGGTCGAGATCGAGGTGCTCGACGAGGACCGGGTCGAGGAGGACGACGACATCCACGACCTCGGCGACGACGGTGCGGACGACATCGACGAGTTCGACGAGCTTGGCGGCGACGGCCTGGACGGGCTCGACGACGAGGCGGGGTTCGACGAGGACGGCGAGGACGCGGACGACGAATAGCCCCAACCTTTTTCCCTTCGGCGGCGACTTCCCGGTATGGCACCCCGGATCACGCGGATCCAGTCGACGGAGTTCTCCTATCCGATCGAGGACGTCGGCACCGACACCCACGGCTTCAACCTGACCTACGAGCCCGGCGCGACCACCGAGCGCAAGCTGTTCGCCCTCCGGATCGAGACCGATACGGGGATCGCCGGCGAGTACGTCGGCGGCAACTCCCCCGCCTTCGCCCAGATCAACACCGTCGCGAACTACCTGATCGGCAAGAACCCCCTGCACAGGGAGCGCCACTGGAGCGAGCTCAAGCGCGCGCTCAGGAAGTACGACCGCATGGGGATCGGCCCGCTCGACGTCGCGCTGTGGGACTTCGCGGGCAAGTACCACGACGCGCCGATTCACGAGCTGCTCGGCACCTACCGCGAGCGTCTGCCCACGTACGCCTCGACGTATCACGCCGACGACAGCGGCGGGCTCAACTCGCCGGAGGCCTACGCCGACTTCGCCGAGGAGTGTCGCGACCGGGGCTTTCCGGGGTTCAAGATCCACGGCTGGGGCGGGGGCGAGGAGGCCCGCCAGATAGACAGGGAGATCGCCACCGTCCACGCCGTCGGCGACCGCGTCGGCGACGAGATGGACCTGATGCTGGATCCGGCCTGCGAGTACGAGACGTTCGGCGACGCGCTGAAGGTCGGCAAGGCCTGTGACGAACAGGAGTTCTTCTGGTACGAGGACCCCTACCGCGACGGCGGGATCAGCCAGCACGCCCACCGCAAGCTGGGCGAGCACCTCGCGACCCCCATCCTGCAGACCGAGCACGTCCGGGGGCTCGAGCCGTTCACCGACTTCGCCGCCAGCGGGGCGACCGACTTCGTGCGCGCGGACCCCGAGTACGACGGCGGGATCACCGGCGCGATGAAGCGCGCGAGGGTCGCCGAGGGGTTCGGCCTCGACGTGGAGTTCCACGCGCCCGGGCCAGCCCAGCGCCACTGCATCGCGGCGACGCGCAACGCGAACTACTACGAGCTCGCGCTGGTCCACCCCAAGTGTCAGAACACCCAGCCGCCGGTCTACGAGGGCGACTACACCGACCAGCTCGACGCGATCGACGACGCGGGGACGGTCCCCGTCCCGGACGGCCCCGGGCTGGGGGTCGAGTACGACTGGGAGTACATCGAGTCGCGGGCACTCGGTGGACGGGAGTACGAGTGATCAGACCGCCGACTCGATCGCCCGGCCCAGCGCCTCGCGGAACCGCTCGACGTCGATGTCGGTCGCGACGCGGCCGTTCTCGGGCTCGTCGGTGACGCCGTACTCGTCGGCGACCAGCGCGCCCCGGCAGGGACCCTCTCCGGTGTCGACCTCCAGCGCGCGCTCCTCGGTCGTAAGGATGCCGTCGGTGAGATGCGCGATCACCGCCGCGTCGTGGATCGGCGAGTGCTCGAGTCCGTAGCGCTCGCGGACGTCCTCGGGGTAGTAGGTGAGCCACGACTCCACCGTCTCGCCGCGCCGACCCGGGAGGTCCAGCGTGGCGGGGTCGATCGTCGCCCGCGCGGTGACGCCCAGCCCGACGAACGTGGGGTCGAGCGACTGGAGGACGCGGCTCGCGGCGTCGGGGTCGGCGTGGAGGTTCGCCTCCGCCGCGGGCGTGCGGTTGCCCGGCGCGTAGACCGCCCCGCCCATGACGAGCACCTCGTCAAGAAATTCGGGCAAGTCGGGTTCGATCCCCAGTGCCAGCGCGAGATTGGTCAGCGGGCCGATCGCGGCGATAGTCAGATTTCCGTCCTCGCGGGCCTTCTCGACGATGAACTCCGCTCCTGAGATGTCGATCGGTTCGCAGGTAGGGTCGGGCAGTTCGCCCTTCAGCCCGTTCTCGCCGTGGATGAATTCGGCGGTGTCCTGGCGTTTCACGAGCGGGCGCTCGGCTCCGCGGGCGACGGGACGGTCGCGATCGAGGAACTCGAGCAGCGCCAGCGTGTTTCGAGTGGTGTCCTCGATCGGAGCGTTGCCGGCGACGGTCGTCAGGCCGGCGACGTCGAGATCGCTTTCCAGCGCGAGCAGGAGGGCGAGCGCGTCGTCGCAGCCGGGGTCCGTGTCGATGAGAAGGGACATGGCCCCGCCTACGAGGGCCGAAGGGTAAAGGTTCGGTCGAGTTCGCGAGGCTACAGCCCGGCGACATCCTCGATGGCGTCCGTGAGCGCGCGAATGCTCTCGACGTCGTGTTCGCCCATGTGTCCGATGCGGAACGTCTCCTCGCCGAGCTGCGAGCCGTAACCGTTCGAGAAGACCATGTCGTACTCCTCGCGGACGGTCTCGATCGTTTCGGCGACGTCGATCCCCTGGGTGTTCTCGATACAGCTCACGGTTTGGGACTCGTAGCCCTCCTCGGGGAAGGTTCCGAAGTGCTCGTCGGCCCACTCGCGGGTGTACTCGGCCATCTCGCGGTGGCGTTCGTCTCGCGCCTCGTGGCCCTCCTCGAGCATGTGTTTCATCTGTTTTCGGTAGGCGAGCATGATCGGGATCGCGGGCGTCGAGTGGGTCTGGCCCTTCCGGTCGTAGTAGTCGAGCGTGCGCTGGAAGCCGCCGTACCAGGAGGCCGAATCCGTCTCCAGTTCGCGCTCGTAGGCGCCCTCGCTGACGGTGCAGATCGCCAGCCCCGGCGGCATGGCGAAGGCCTTCTGCGAGGAGGCGAACAGCACGTCGATCTCGTGTTCGTCGATGTCGACGTAGTCGCCGCCCAGCGCCGAGACCGCGTCGACGACGAAGTACGTATCGGGGAACTCGGCGACGACGTCGCCGATCTCCTCGATCGGGTTGCGAACCCCGGTCGAGGACTCGTTCATCACGCAGGCGACGACGTCGTACTCCTTCTCGCTGCCCTCCAAGGCCTCGCGAACGTCCTCGGGCTTGACTGCCCGTCCCCACTCGTACTCGAGTCGGTCGACGTCCTTGCCCAGTCGTTCGGCCACGTTGGCGTGGCGCTCGCTGAAGCTCCCGCAGGTCGCGACGAGGATGTTCTCGTCGACGAGGTTGAGCGTCGAGGCCTCCCAGAACTCCGTGCCGGAGGCGGTGAGGATTATCGCGTCGTTGTCGGTACCGAGGAACTCCCTGGTGTCCTCGACGATCGTAGTGTAGAGGTCGGTCATCCGGTCCATCCGGTGGCCGAACATCGGCTGGGCCATCGCCTCGATGACGTCCTCGCGGACCTCCGTCGGGCCGGGGATGTACAGCGTCTCGTCCGTGTAGTCGTCCGTGTACTCGCGTTTCTCGGTCACGTGGATCACCGTTCGACGCGGTCGATGTCCCCCGCGTGTGTCCGCCGAGCGCCTCGGGAACGACCGGGAGGGACGATCGACCCGTCCATGTCTCGCGGTTCACGCGCGAGGGGATAAGCCCCGTGGATCCACCGAGGCTCCGCCGAGGCGATGTCCCCGTCTCACGCAAGCACTACGACTTACCCGCTCTCCATCGTTCTAGACGATGACACCATGTACGAGGGCCGAGGGCGGAGCTGGAGGGGAGAACGGTGAACGGATCGCGCCGCGGGTTCCTGGTCGCGGCCGGGGCGGTCGCGGGCGGGTTGGGCGCGTATCCCGGCGCGGTTGCCGGGGCATCGGGAGAACGGATCACGGTCGCGGAGGGGGTGCCCGCGCTCGCGGAGGCCACCGCGGCGTTCGGACGCGAGCATCCCGACGTCGGGGTCGAGACCGTCGAGACCGGCGGGTTCGGGGCCTTTCTCGCCGGCAAGGTCGACGTCCAGCACGCGACCCGCCCGATGAGCGCCGGGGAACGCGAGCGTGCGGCGGCGAACGGGATCGGGTTCGAGGAACGGGAGCTCCCCGTCGGCGGGGTCGCGGCCCTGGAGTCGGGCGACGGGTGGTGTCGCTGTCTCTCCGAGGAGGACCGTGAGGAGTTCGCTACGGGCGTCGAGACCTGGAGCGAGATCGCCTCGGACGATGGCGACGAGCCCGGGGCCGACCTCCCCGAGGCGGGGGGCGACGTCCTCGTGCGCGGGACCCGCGCCGGGCAGTACGCGATCGGCCACGGCGGGGTCGGCTACCACCAGGCCGACCCGTCGGAGTTCGACGTGGTCGACGGTTCGGAGGGAACTCCGGTCGTGCGTCTCGGGTTCGCCTACGTCGCGAGCGACGCCCTCGATCGTGAGACCGTCAGGGGACTGCTCGACGCTCAGGACGACGCCGCGAGCGACGTCGAGCCCGTCCCGCCCGCCAACTGATCGAACCGCCAGATTCGCCGTTTGCCCGCATGTCTTTAGATGTTTGTCTACTTTTATCCTTTATATAGTTATTTCGTGAATATCCTTTATTAGTATCGCGGACGTTCGTCCTATCGAAGCCAACCATGTTCTTTCACGACGACGAACTACAGTACCCAGTCGAGGTAGAGGAACCGGACCCGGCGTTCGCGCGGATGCTCCAGCAGGCGATCGGGGGCGTCGAGGGCGAGATCCGGGTGTTCATGCAGTACCTGTTCCAGGGGATGAACCTCCCGCCGGAGCACGACCAGATGCGGATGATGCTCTACGAGACGGCCATGGAGGAGCTCGGCCACGTTGAGATGCTCGCGACGGCGGTCGCGAAGAACCTCGAGGGGGCCCCGGTCGGCATGCGCGAGGAGTTCGCCCAGGACAGTGCCGTCAACGCCGCGATGCACGGCTACCTGCCCCGGCAGTTCCTCTCGGCGGGCTTCGGCGCGATGCCCGAGGACAGCCAGGGCAACCCCTTCAGCACGGATCACGTCTACGCGAGCGGCAACCTCGCGGGCGACCTCTACGCCAACGTGACCGCCGAGGCCACCGGAAGAACGCTCGCGACCCGGCTCTGGGAGATGACCGACGACCCCGGGATGAAGGACATGCTGTCGTACCTGATCGCCCGGGACACGATGCACCAGAACCAGTGGCTCGCGGCGCTGCAGGACCTCGGCGACCCGGACGACGCGTTCGATCACCTGCCCGTGCCCGACAGCTTCCCCCAGGAGGAGGAGAACCAAGAGTTCAACTACGAGTTCATGTCGACGACCAACGAGCCAGTCGACGACCCCGAAAAGCCCTGGACGACGGGCGACGCCGTCGACAGCAAGGGCCAGTTCTCCTTCGGCCGCCAGCCCGGCGGCGGCGAGCCCCAGCTGCCCTCGCCCGACCCGCGGGCGTACACCGAGCCGACCGACTGACGCGACCGCACGCACATCGTCTCACGCGCTTTTTTCGCCGTCCACAGGCCTATGAGCGCCGCGTCCGAAAGGCGAGCGATGGTCGACGGGCTCTCGGTGATCGTCTCGGGCGGGTCGATGGGCGGGCTGTTCGCCGCGCTCGCGCTCGGCGAGGCCGGCCACTCGGTCGACGTCTTCGAGCGTGCGGCCGGCGAGCTGGAGGGCCGCGGGGCGGGCATCGTCGCCCAGCCGTCCATGCTCGACTATCTCGAGAGGCGGGGAATCGCGTGCCGCGGGGGGTACACCCTCACGACCCACCGGCGGGAGTACCTGAACCGCGACGGGAGCCTTCGCGAGGCACGGAGCGACTCGATGACGTTCACCGGCTGGGATACGCTCTACCGCCGGCTTCGGGACGCGGTCGTAGAGGGTCGCTACCACGAGGGACACGTGGTCGGGTTCGAACGCGACGGCGAGGAAGTCGTGGTTCGGTTCGCGGACGGGTCCGAACGCCGGGCGGACCTGCTGGTCATCGCCGAGGGCGGGCGCTCGGAGACCCGCGAAGCGCTCCTCCCGGACGTTTCGCCGGAGTACGCCGGCTACGTCGCCTGGCGGGGGTTGATCGGCGAGCGTGACGTTCCATCGGATCTGATCGAGCGCTTCGAGGACACGTTCGTCTTCTTCGAGGGCGAGCGCCAGCTGATCCTGGGCTACCTGATCCCCGGCCCCGACGGCGAAACGGGGAGGGGCGAACGCCGGCTCAACTGGGTCTGGTACGACGACGTGCGCGACCGGGAGCGACTGGACGAGCTTCTGACCGACTCCCAGGGGACCGAACGCGACTTCTCGGTCGCGCCCGGCGACCTCCGAGGGGAGGTCGAACGCGATCTCCGGAGGGCCGCTGAGGAGGAGTTTCCCGACCCGTTCTCCCGGCTGGTCGGGGAAACTCGGGAACCGTTCGTCCAGACGATCTACGACCTTTCCGCACCTGAGATGGCCTTCGGGAGGGTCTGTCTGTTGGGCGACGCGGCGTTCGTCGCCCGGCCGCACACCGCCGCGGGTACCGCGAAGGCCGCGGCCGACGCGATCGGGCTCGGTGCGGCGCTGGACGGGAGCGATCCCGTGACGGCGCTCGGCGACTGGGAACGAGAGCGCTTGGCGGCCGGTCGACGGCTGGTCCGGGAGGGAATCCGGATGGGCGAGGGCTACATGGGGTGAGCGGTCGTCCGGGATCGACACACGACCGGCCAAACGGTTAGTGACTGGCGGCCCTCAGCGTTCCCATGGAGTCCTACGAGGAGTGGACCGCGGCCCAGGAGTCCGAAACGGTGAGCGTCGACGGCCACGGGCTCGAGATGGCCTACCGCGACGAGGGTTCCGGGGGCGAAGGGGGCGGGCCCCTGGTCTTCCTACACGGGATCCCGACGAACTCCTATCTGTGGCGCGAGGTCGCGCCCGCCTTCGAGGACGAGCGTCGCGTGATCGTCCCGGACATGGTCGGCTACGGGAGCTCGGACATGCACGACGGCTTCGACCGCTCGATCCGCGCCCAGGAGATCGCGGTCGAGGACCTGCTTTCCGGGCTGGGGATCGACTCGTGTACGTTCGTCGGCCACGACCTGGGTGGCGGGGTCGGCCTCCGGCTCGCGGCCCACCGGCCCGACCTGGTCGAGGAGCTGGTGCTTTCCAATGCGGTGGCCTACGACTCCTGGCCGGTCCAGTTCGTCACCGACATGGGGCTGCCGTCGTTCCCCCGCGAGAACGAGCCCGAGGAGGTGCGCGAAACGCTCGGTGAGACCTTCAGGCAAGGTGTCTACGGCGAGGCCGACGACGCCTTCGTCGAGGGGATGGTCGAGCCGTGGGCCAGCGAGGAGGGAGCCGTCTCTTTGTCGCGGGCGGCAAGCGCGACCAACACCAACCATACGACCGAGATCGATCCCTCGACGATCGAGGCCGGGACGCTGCTTCTGTGGGGCGCGGAGGACGAGTTCCAGCCGATCGAGTACGCAGAGCGCCTCGCGGAGGACGTCGACGAAAGCGAGCTCGTCGCGCTCGATGAGGCCTATCACTGGGTGGTCGAGGACCGCCCCGAGGCCTACCGCGAGCATCTCCGGGAGTTCCTCGACGGATAGGGGCGTTTTTGCCCGCCCGGACGAAAGGGCCGACAATGAGCGAGCAGGAGGAAAACCCCTACCTGAGGGACCCACCCGAGGAGCTCACCCCCGTCGACGAGCTCTCGGAGAGCGAGGCCGAGCGCGAGGCCGAGCTGTTGCGCGAGGCGATCCGCCACCACGACCGGCGCTACTACGCCGAGAACGACCCCGTCATCGCGGACCGCACGTACGACCGGCTCTTCCAGCGACTGGTCGACGTCGAGGAGAGCTTCGGGCTACAGACCGTAGACAGCCCCACCCGGCGGGTCGGCGGCGAGCCGCTGGACGAGCTCGAGACCGTCGAGCACGTCGCGCCGATGCTCTCGATCCAGCAGAGCGGCGAGGCCGAGGACGTCCGGGAGTTCGGCGAGCGCATGAACCGGGAGGTGGGAGGGGTCGAGTACACCTGCGAGCCGAAGTTCGACGGCGTCTCGATCGAGGTCGTCTACGAGGACGGCGAGTTCGAGCGCGCGGTGACCCGCGGCGACGGGCGGGAGGGCGACGACGTGAGCGCCAACGTCAGGACCATTCGATCGATCCCCCAGCGGCTTCGGGGTGAGTATCCGGACTTCCTCGCGGTCCGCGGCGAGATCTACATGCCCCGCGACGCGTTCCAGGAGCACAACCGCGAGCGCGTCGAGCGCGGCGACGAGCCGTTCGCGAACCCCCGAAACGCCACCGCGGGCAGCATCCGCCAGCTCGATCCCTCGATCACCGCCGAACGCCCATTGGACTGTTTCTTCTACGACGTCCTCGCGGCGCGAAGCGATACGAGCGGCACGGGAGACGCGGACGCGGCTTCCGGGGTTCCGGACGCCAGCCAGGAGTTCGAAACCCATTGGGAGGAGGTCACGACCCTGCCGGAGTACGGGCTGAAGACGAACGAGCGCGCCGAGCTCGTCGACGACGTCGAGGGGGCGATCGACTACCGCGACGAGCTGGTCGAGGAGCGCGAGTCGCTGAACTACGAGATCGACGGCGTCGTGATCAAGGTCAACGACAAGGCCGCCTGCGAGGAGCTCGGCGCGACCTCGCGACACTACCGCTGGGCGTTCGCTTACAAGTTCCCCGCGCGCGCCGGCGAGACCAGGATCGGCGAGGTCGCCCTCCAGGTCGGCCGGACGGGGCGGCTGACCCCCGTGGCGCTGCTCGATCCCGTCGACGTCGGCGGCGTCACCGTCTCGCGGGCGAGCCTCCACAACCCCGCGGAGATCGAGGAGAAGGAGGTCAACGTCGGTGACGTGGTCCGGGTCGAGCGCGCGGGCGACGTGATCCCCTACGTCGCCGAGGTGGTCGAGAAGCGCTCGTCGGGCTACTACGAGTTCCCCGGGAGCTGCCCGGTCTGTGACAGCGCGATCGAGCGCGACGGTCCGATCGCCTTCTGTACCGGCGGGCTCGCCTGCACGGCCCAGCTCCGTCGGTCGGTCCAGTACTACGCGAGCGACTCCGGCCTCGACATCGAGGGACTGGGCGGCGAGCGGGTCGACCAGTTGCTCGAGGCCGGCCTCGTCGAGGAGAGCGTCGCCGACCTCTACCGGCTGGATCGCGAGGCGCTCGTCGGGCTGGAGGGCTGGGGCGAGAAGAGCGCCGAGAACCTGATGAGGGAGCTCGAGGACTCGAAGTCGCCGCCACTCTTCGCCTTCCTCTCGGCGATCGGCATCCCCCACGTGGGTCGGGCGACCGCCCGCGAGCTCGCGGACGCGTTCGGCGACCTCGAGAGCCTGATGGAGGCGAGCCGGGAGGAGCTCGAGGGGGTCGACGAGATCGGCGAGGTGGTCGCCGGCGAGATCCGCGAGTTCTTCGACAGCGAGGAGAACAGACGGGTGCTCCGCGAGCTTCGCGAGGCCGGCGTCGAGCCCCGATCGGTCAAACGGGAGTCGGGCGACGCCCTCGAAGGACTGACGTTCGTCTTCACGGGCTCGCTGCCCGACCGGACCCGAAGCGAGGCCCAAGAGCTGATCGAGGGGCTCGGCGGATCGGTCACGGGAAGCGTCTCGGGCAACACCGACTACCTCATCGTCGGCGAGGAGCCGGGAACGAGCAAGCGCGAGGACGCCGACGCGAACGACGTGACCGAGCTCGACCCGGAGGAGTTCGAGGAGCTGGTTGGGACGGACGAGGACGCGGAAACGGACGAGGAGTCGAACGAACGAGAGGCGAACGGGCAAGAGTCATCGGACCAACGAACGCTCGGGGACTCGTTTCAGTAACGAGGGCCCCGATCGGGCGCTCTCAGAGATCGGCGTCCCGGAAGATGAGATAGCCCAGCACGGGCGGGACGACCAGCCACGCGAGGAAGAGGAGGGCGACGACCGGATCCGAGAAGTACCACGCGAGGGGGTCGAGCTCCTGGGCGTAGAACTGGCCGACGAACCCGTCGAACAGCGCGACGCGCGCGCCCAACTCGTCGCCCGTCCAGAGGATCGCCGCGAGCGACTGATAGGCGTCGACCGGGTTGAGAAGCCGCGTCGCGAGCTGGAGCTCGACGAGCGCGCCGAAGCCGACGTCGGTGTACTCGTCGAGCAGGCTGACCAGCCCCTCGGCGAAGCTCGCCCAGAACAGCGCGAAGGTGACGTAGACGCCGACGTTGCCGAGCATGGCCCGCCGTCGGGTGCCCGCGGCCGCGCTGATCCCGACCGCGAGACAGACGAACACGACGCCCAACAGCGCCGACAGCAGCGCGAAGGCGACGAAGTTGCCGACCTCGAGGCTCACGGGCGTGATCAGGAAGACAATCGCCGCCGCGAGGAAACCGACCAGAATGGGTAGGACGATCACGGCGCTGCGCCCGATCACCTTCCCGAGGACGACGTCCCGCCGGGAGTGGGGCAGCGCGAGCAGCAGCTTCAGCGTCCCCGAGTCGCGCTCGCCCGCGACCGCGGCGTAGGCGAGCACGATCGCGACGATCGGGATGAGGAAGGCGACGAACGACGACAACAGGTTGACGAACGCGTCGGAGGTGATCGTCTCGGCGCCGACCTGGTCGGCGATCACGTCGCTCTCGCGGCCGATGAAGTACGCGGGGACAACGAAGACGACGACGAACAGCGCCGACAGCGCGAGCACCCACCACGAGCGGATCGAGTCCGCGAAGTCCTTGCGGGCGATCGCCTGCCAGCTCATGCCGCACCCTCCGTGTAGGACCGGAAGAGGTCCTCGAGCGAGGCCTCCTCGGTCTCGAAGTCACGGACCTCCGCGCCCTCCTCCTCGAGGGTGCTCAACACGGTCGTCTTCGAGGCGTCGTCGACCGACACCCGGAGGGCCGAGCCGTTCTGCTCGACCCCCGAGACGCCCTCGAGCGCGCGCACGCGGTCGACGGCCCGCGAGGGAAGCTCGCCGACCGAGATCCGGAGGGTGGCGTCGGTCCCGGCGGCCTCGCGCAACCCCTCGACGCTGTCCTCGGCGACCAGCTCACCCCCCCGGAGGATCCCGACCCGGTCACAGACGGCCTCGACCTGCCCGAGGATGTGCGAGGAGAAGAACACCGTCGCGCCGCGGTCGACCTCCTGGCGAACGATCTCGCGCATCTCGAGGGCGCCGTTGGGGTCGAGCCCGGTCGAGGGTTCGTCCAGGATGAGGAGGTCGGGCTCGCCGACCAGCGCCATCGCGAGCGCGAGCCGCTGGGTCATCCCCTTCGAGTAGCCCCCGGCCTTGCGATCGGCGGCGTCGGCGATCCCCACGCGCTCGAGCAGCGCGTCGGGGTTCTCACTCGTTCCCTTCGACTCGATCGCGAACTCGACGTGTTTCCGGCCCGAAAGGCGGTCGTAGACGTCGAACCCCTCGGGGAGGACGCCGGTGCGCTCGCGGACCCGGACGCTGTCGGCGTGGGCGTCGTGGCCCAGCACCTCGATGCTCCCCTCGGTCGGGTGGACGAAGTCGAGGATCATGTTGATCGTCGTCGACTTGCCCGCGCCGTTGGGTCCGAGAAAGCCGAAGACCTCGCCGTCCCGGACCTCGAGGTCGAGGTCGTCGACGGCGACGACCTCCTCGGAGGAGCCGAGCCCCCCGTCGTCGTACCGTTTCGTGACGCCCCGTAGCTCGATCGCGGTCATTACCCGCGCTTGTTCCAGCCCCGGTATAGGTCTTTAGGTCGAATCAGACCGACTCGTCGGGCTCGTGGCGCTCGGCCATCCGATCGGCCTCCTGGGCGTAGCGCTCGGCGTTCTCCTCGGCGATCGGCGCCAGCTTCTCGGCCTCGACCTCCATGGCGGCGGTCGCGTCGGCGCCGGTCGCCGCGGCGCGCTCGGTGACGTACTGCTCCTCGCCGCCGGGCGGGGCGTAGACCAGCCGGATCAGCCCCTTGTCGTCGTACGTGCGCTCGACCAGCCAGCACCGGACGGTATCGCTCATACCCGCGATTCGACCGCCGGGTGTTTGTAGGCGGCGGTCGCGGCCTGAAGGGGCCGCGAGGGCGGCAGGTTCAAACGAGCCCGGCGGCTAGAACGGGTGAATGGACGGGGCCGAACTCAGGGATCGAGCAGCGACGCTGCCGCGCGAGCCGGGGGTCTACCAGTTCCTCGCCGACGGGACGACGCTGTACGTCGGGAAGGCCGTCGACCTCAGGAGCCGGGTACGATCCTACGCCGACCCCCGGAGCGAGCGGATCCGTCGAATGGTCCGGGGCGCCGAGGCGATCGACTTCGCGGTGACCGACACCGAGACCCAGGCGCTGTTGCTGGAGGCGAACCTGATAAAACGCCACCAGCCCCGCTACAACGTCCGGCTGAAGGACGACAAGTCCTACCCGCTGGTGCAGCTGACCGACCACGAGTTCCCCCGCATCGAGATCACGCGCGATCCCGATCCGGCCGCGACCGCCTTCGGCCCCTTCACGAACAAGGGGGTCGTCGAGGTCGTGGTGAAGGCCCTCCGGGAGGTCTACGGCGTGCGGGGCTGTTCGGACCACAAGTTCTCGGGCAGGAAACGCCCCTGTCTCGACCACGACATCGGGCTCTGTACCGCCCCCTGTACCGGCGAGATCGGGCGGGAGGCCTACGTCGAGGACGTCGAATCGGTGAAACGCTTCTTCGCCGGCGAGACGGGGGTACTGGCCGACCCCCTCAGGCGACGCATGGAGCGGGCGGCCCAGGAGCAGTCGTTCGAGCGGGCGGCGAGTCTCCGCGATCGGCTGGAGGCCGTCGAGGGCTTCCACGAGGGCCGCGGGGAGGCGATCAGCGACGCGACCGACGCGCGCCACGTCGACGTGCTCGGGGTCGCGACCGAGGGCGAGCGCGCGATCGTCG
The DNA here is from genome assembly GCF_037996645.1 of Halalkalicoccus tibetensis. Lineage (NCBI taxonomy): Archaea > Methanobacteriati > Methanobacteriota > Halobacteria > Halobacteriales > Halalkalicoccaceae > Halalkalicoccus > Halalkalicoccus tibetensis. The sequence goes on along the minus strand of NZ_JBBMXV010000003.1, from coordinate 181,110 downwards.
CCCGGCTGCAGGGCGAGGGCGGCCAGCTGGTCGACCGGGACCGCCACCACCTCTCGATCCCCGACGCCGAGGACGGCCACGCGGGCGTGCTCGCGGCGTTCATCGCCCAGTACTACGCCGAGCGCGACCTGCCCGAGGCGATCCTGCTGCCCGAGGACCCCGCCGACGCCGAGCTGCGGGGCTGGCTCGAAAGCGAGGGGGTCGACCTCCGGGTGCCCGGCGCGGGCCGGGAGGCCACCCTGGTCGATCTGGCGATCAAGAACGCGCGCCGGGGCGACTACAGCGACGACCCGGTCAGCGCGCTCGCCGAAGCGCTCTCGATGCCCCGCCCCGAGCGCATCGAGGGGTTCGACGTGAGCCACGCCCAGGGGAAGGCGGCCGTGGGCAGCGACGTGCTGTTCGTCGGCGGCGAAAGCGACACGTCGGGCTACCGCCGCAAGAAACTGGAGGAGCGAAACGACGACTACGCCAACATGCGCGCGCTCGTACGCTGGCGCGCGCTTCGGGCGGTCGAGGGACGGGACGACCGGCCCGATCCCGACCTCCTGCTGATCGACGGCGGGGAGGGCCAGCTCGACGCCGCCCGCGAGGCGATGCGCGAGGTCGGCTGGGACGTCCCCGCGGTCGGGCTCGCGAAGGCCGAGGAGCTGGTGATCACGCCCGAGGGACCGCTCGACTGGCCCTCCGACGCCGCGCACCTCCACCTCCTCCAGCGGGTGCGCGACGAGGCCCACCGCTTCGCAGTCCAGTACCACCAGACGCTTCGCGACGACGTCTCGACGGTTCTCGACGACGTGCCAGGGATCGGCCCCAAGACGAGGACGAGCCTGCTGCGGCGGTTCGGCAGCGTCGAGGGGATCCGCGCGGCCTCGCCGGCGGACCTACAGAGTGTCGAGGGCGTCGGCGAGAAGACGGCGCAGACGATAGCCGAACGCCTCTGAGGCGTGGAGACGATCGCCGAGCGGCTCCGGGCTACCTATCCGCGGCCTCGACCATCTGGTAGCCGACGGTCCCCTCGCGCAGCCGCTCGGTGTGGGCCGCGAGCCGGTCGTCCGAGGCGAGCAGGAGCACGTCGAGCCCCTTCGTCGCCGCTTCTCGAACCGCTTCGGGCGTCCCGAAGCGGACGTCGACCCCGACGTCGGCCGCGCTGGCCGCCGCGACCGCCTCGGTGCCCGCGGTCGCCACCAGGTCGTGGTCGGCGGCGTACTCGGCGATGGTCCCGGGGTCGGCGACCCCGCTCCCCCCGTCGACCACCGTCGGGAGCGAGACGATCGTCACCTCCCCGAGCTCGTAGTCGAGCACGCCCTCGAAGTCGGTGATCCCGACGTCCCCGCCCGCCTCGGCGCCCGTGATCGCGACCGCGCTGGCGCCGCGCGCGCTCGCCTCGGGGCTCGCCCGGAGGACGCCCTCCTCCATCGAGAGCGAGACCGACCGTCCCTCCTCGATCCGCCCGGTCGCGAGCGCGGTCTCGACCTCGACCTGTCCGATGACGTCCTCGGCGACGTGGGTCGTGAACTCCCGGAGTTCGTCGGTCCGCGAGATCAGCCAGTCGACGCCCTCCTTGCTCACCTCGTAGCGCCCGCGACCGCCCTTCTCGACGTAGCCCTCCTCGACCAACCCCCCCAGGTAGTCGCTGACCGCCTGGGCGGTGATCCCGATGGCGTCGGCGATCTCCTGCTGGCTGACGGCGGGCTGGCGCTCGGCGATCTGGACCAGGATCTGATACCGGGTGGCGTCGCGCTTGCTGCGCAGGACGCTCGACCCGCCGGTGTCGTCGGTGTCCGCCATTGGTCCTCATCGAGAGCCGGAGGACAAGTAGTTTTGTACTACCGCCGCCGCGACCCGTACTGGGTTCCAGTCGGCTTGTGTTCGGACGGCGTTCCGCCGAACCGAACCCGCACGGAAAACAATTTAATTTGTGTTAAGGCAAGTGGGTCGATTTAAGCGGGTGGAGCGGGAAGCGATCCCATGGCAGTCCCCGTCTCTGACCGGGTCTCGCTCGCGGACTCCCACACGGAGATGAGCGAGATCCTCATGCCGAACCACACGAACAACCTCGGGCGGGCGCTCGGGGGGTCGGTGCTCCACTGGATGGACATCTGTGGGGCGATCTCGGGCAGGCGGTTCGCGAAGCGCCAGGTCGTCACCGCCTCGATGGACCACGTCGACTTCCTGGGGGAGATCGAGCTCGGCGACATCGTCGTCGTCGAGGGCTACGTCTTCGATACCGGGCGGACGAGCATGGACGTCAAGGTCGACGTGCGGGCCGAACGGCCCAGCGAGGGCGAACGCCGCGACACCGCGAGCTCGTTTTTCACCTTCGTCGCGCTCGACGACGAGGAGTCGCCGACGGCGGTCCCCGATCTCGCCTGCCCGACCGACGAGCAGGCCGAACTCCGCGATCTGGCGCTCGAACGGCGTCGCGAACGGCGCGAGCGCCTCGCCCGGGAGTAGTCAGTCGGTCAGTCCCTCACCACTCGAGCGAGCCGCCCGACTGGTACTCCGCGACGTTGGTCTCGAAGAAGTTCTTCTCCTTGTTCAGGTCGACCTGTTCGGCCATCCACGGGAACGGGTTGTCGGTGTCGTAGACCGGCTCCATCCCGAGCTGGTCGAGGCGCCTGTCGGCGACGTACTCGACGTACTCCGCGAACTGTTCGGGTCCCATGCCGAGGACCTCCTCGGGGCAGGCCTCGCGGGCGTACCGGCGCTCGAGCTCGACGGACTCGCGGATCAGCCCCTCGATCTCGGCCTCGAACTCCTCGGTCCAGACCCCCGGGTTCTCGTCGCGGATCGTCTCGATCAGGTCGACCCCGAAGTTCAGATGCAGCGACTCGTCGCGCATGATGTACTCGAACTGCTCGCCGACGCCGACCATCTTTCCTTGACGTTTGAGCCCCAGCATCATCGCGAAGCCCGCGTAGAAGAAGATCCCCTCCATGATGACGTAGAAGCCGACGAGATCCCGGAGGAACTCCCGAACGTCCTCCTCGCTCTCGATCTCGAAGGTCGGGTCGTCGATCACCTGCGTGAGGTCGACGACGAACTCGTCCTTGGCCTCGATCGCGGGGATGCGGTCGTACATCCCGTACATGTACTCGGGATCGAACCCCAGCGAGTCACAGCAGTAGATGAACGTGTCCGTGTGGATCGCCTCCTCGTAGGCCTGGCGCAGCAGGTACTGGCGACACTCGGGGGCGGTGACGTAGTCGTAGACCGCGAGAACGATGTTGTTGGCGGTCAGCGATTCGGCGGTCGAGAAGAAGCCGAGGTTCCACTCGACGAGCTGTCGTTCTTCACTACTGAACTCGTGGTTCTCCCACTGGTGGACGTCGTCGGCCATCGGCACCTCCTCGGGAGTCCAGTTGTTGGCGACGCCGGCCTTGTAGTACTCGCGGGCCCAGTCGTAGTCGATCGGCAGGATCTTGTTGGGGTCGTGGTGGCCCTGGTTGTTGATGATCGGCATTACTGGCAGGCCTCACAGGTGGGGTCCTCGACGCTCGGCAGGCTGTTCCCCTCGTCCTCGTCGTCATCGTCATCCGAATCGCGGAACTGGGTGTCGTCGTACTCGCGCATGTCCAGCGTGGTCTTCTCGACCTGGCTCGCGCCCAGCGTCCGGAGGTAGTAGGTCGTCTTCAGGCCGAGTTCCCAGGCGGTCTCGTAGACGCCCGCGAGCAGCGAGCCGTCCGTCGACGGGAAGAAGACGTTGTGCGACTGGCTCTGGTCGATCCAGGTCGCACGCTCCGCGGAGAGGCGGAGCTGGTGGCGCGGGTCGATCTCGAAGGCGCCCCGGTGGAGCTCCTTCAGCTCCTCGGGGATCGCGTCGATCTCCTGGATCGAGCCGTCGTGGTACTTGATCCGGTCGCGGATCTCGTCGGTCCACAGGCCACGTTCCCTGAGGTCGGAAACGAGGTGGTCGTTGATCACGGTGAAGTCGCCCGACATGTTCGACTTCACGTAGAGGTTCGAGTAGACCGGCTCGATCGAGGGGGTCGTCCCGGCGATCGTCGAGATGGTCGCCGTCGGCGCGACCGCCATCGTGTTGGAGTTTCGCATCCCGTGTTCGGCGACGTGTTCTCGCACCCGTCCCCAGTCGAGGCGCTCCTCGACGTCGATCGGGATCTCCCGGCCGCGCTCCTCCTCGAGGAGCGAAACGGTGTCCTGCGGGAGGAGGTCGCGGTCCCACTTCGAGCCCTCGTAGCTCTCGTAGGCCCCGCGTTCTGCGGCCAGTTCCGAGGAGCCGAGAATCGCGTGATAGGAGACGATCTCTTGGGTACGATCGGCGAACTCGACGGCCCCCTCGGAGTTCATCGCGATCCCCTGGTCGAGCAGGGCGTCGTGAAAGCCCATGACGCCGAGGCCGATCGGCCGGTGGCGCATGTTCGAGCGTTCGGCCTTCTCCGTGGGGTAGAAGTTCAGGTCGACGACGTTGTCGAGCATCCGCATCGCGGTGTGAACCGTGTCCTCCAGCCGTTCGCGGTCGAGGCCCTCCCCGTCGACGTGGCGCGAGAGGTTCACCGAGCCGAGGTTGCAGACGGCGGTCTCCTCCTCGCTGGTGTTCAGCGTGATCTCCGTACAGAGGTTCGAGGAGTTGACGACGCCCGCGTGGTCCTGGGGCGAGCGGACGTTACAGGGGTCCTTGAACGTGATCCACGGGTGGCCGGTCTCGAACAGCCGGGTGAGCATGGTCCGCCACAGCTCATCGGCCTCGACGCGTTCGTACTGGTCGAGCTCGTCGTTTTCGGCCTGCCGTTCGTACTCCCGATATTTCTCCTCGAACTCGGCACCGTAGGAGCCGTGCAGGTCGGGCACCTCGTCGGGCGAGAACAGCGTCCACTCCCCGCCGTCCTGGACGCGCTTCATGAACAGGTCGGGCACCCACGCCGCGGTGTTCATGTCGTGGGTGCGCCGGCGCTCGTCGCCGGTGTTTCGCCGCAGGTCGAGAAAGGCGGGGAAGTCCATGTGCCACGCCTCGAGGTAGGCACAGGCCGCCCCGCGCCGTTTCCCGCTCCTGTTGATCGCGCCGGTCACGTCGTTCGAGATCTTCAGGAACGGGACCGTCCCCGTCGACTCGACGCCCGTCGAGGAGATCCGCGCGCCGCTGGCGCGTAGGGGCGTCCAGTCGTTGCCGAGCCCGCCGGACCACTTCGAGAGCTTCGCGTGTTCCTTGTAGGCGTCGAAGATCCCCTCGAGGTCGTCGGGAACGGTCGTGAGGTAACACGAGGAGAGCTGCGGGTGGGTCGTCCCGGCGTGGAACAGCGTCGGCGTCGAGTGGACGAACCGCAGCGTCGAGAGTAGCTCGTAGAACTCCTTCGCGTACTCCTCTCGCTCCTCGGGGGCCTCCCGGAGCGCGATCCCCATCGCGACGCGCATCCAGAACGTCTGGGGCAGCTCGATTGGCTCGTCGCCGTCACGGAGGAAGTAGCGCTGGTACAGCGTCTCCATCGCCATGTGGTCGAGCCGGTCATCGCGGTCGAGCTCCAGCGCCTCGGCGAGGCTCGACAGGTCGTACTCGGCCATGCGCTCGTCGAGCAGGTCGGTCTCGACCCCGCGCTCGATGGAGGCGACGAACGACTCCCGGTACGCGTCCTCGCGATCCCCGGGCTCGACGTCGCCGACGCGCTCCTCGAAATACCGCTCCCGGAAGACGCGAGCCGCGACGCGTTTGTAGGCGGGGTTTCGCTCGATGCGAGCGCTCAGCGCGCCCACGATCGCCTCGTAGAGCTCCTCGCGGCTCGCGCCCTCGTAGCAGTCGCGCTCGGCCGAGCGGACGACCTCCTCGAAGGCCTCGTCGTCAACCCGGTCGCTCCATGCCTCTCGCAGTATCGATTCGATCGTGTCGGTTCGTGTCGTAGCCTGGCTCATAGGTAGATACGGTCCGACAGCGTCGCCACTGGTGGCGCAACGCCGTTCGGGGGCGGCGGATCGGGCCGTGTCACGTCTATCCGACGGGATCGGCATAAATATTCCCAACCTCGTTTTCTGTAATACAAGTTCAGTTTACTACGGTCGCGGGTTCGGGACCGGACCGCTCGGGACTCACGGACAGCCCTCGCGGCCCGGCCCGATACGAACCCCCCTGCCGAGCCGCGAGCGGGCCCCTGAGCGGGCGGGTGAAGCACCGACCGATTAAAGTCCGGTTGGGGTCGATACGGTCCAGTGACCTTCGGCCAACCGCGAGATTCCCGGAGCCCTCGTACGACCGGGCCGGGAAGGGGTGGGGGATCGTGAAGGGATTCGTCCTCGGAGGAGTGAGTTCGAACGTCGGCAAGACCGTCGCGACCCTTGCGACGATCCGCGCGCTCGATCGGGCGGGGCGGGCGGTCCAGCCCGCGAAGGCCGGCCCGGATTTCATCGATCCGAGCCACCACCGACGGGTGGCGGGCCGCCCCTCCCGGACGCTCGACCCGTGGCTCCAGGGCGAGGACGGAATGGGGCGCAACTACCACCGTGGCGAGGGCGATATCTGTATCGTCGAGGGGGTGATGGGGCTCTACGACGGCGAGGTCTCGAGCACCGCAATGGTCGCGGAGGCGCTCGACCTGCCGGTCGTCCTCGTCGTCGACGCCTCGGCGGGCATGGAGAGCGTCGCGGCGACCGCGCTTGGCTTTCGAGAGTATGCGTCCCACGCCGGTCGCGACGTCGAGGTCGCGGGGATCATCGCCCAGCGCGCCCAGGGCGGGCGCCACGAGCGGGGGATCAGGGATGCGCTGCCCGAGGGGTTGGAGTACTTCGGGCGGATCGCGCCCGACGAGGCCCTCGAGATCCCCGACCGCCACCTCGGCCTGGAGACCGGCGAGGAGGCGCCGCTGAGCGACGAGGCGCTCGACGCCGCGAGCGAGCACCTGCGCGTCGAGCGGCTCCTCGACGTCGCGCGCGATCCGCCGCGGCCCGAAGGGGAAGAATCGACGGGTACGGGGTCGAACGCGCCCACCGACAAGCGGATCGCCGTCGCGCGCGATTCCGCCTTCCGCTTCTGCTACCCCGCGACGATCGAGCGCCTGCGCGAGCGCGGCGAGGTCGTGACGTTCTCGCCGGTCGCGGGCGACGCGCTGCCCGACTGCGACGCGGTCTACCTCCCCGGCGGGTACCCGGAACTGCACGCCGAGGCGCTCTCGGGATCGCCCGCGCTCGAGGAACTGGCAGGACGGGCGGGCGAGGGACTGCCCGTGTTCGGCGAGTGCGGCGGGCTGATGACGCTCTCCGAGTCGCTGACGACGGCGGATGGCGAGACCTACCCGATGGCCGGCGTCCTCCCGGCCGAGGTTCGGATGCACGAGCGCTATCAAGCGCTCGATCACGTCGAGCTGCGGGCGACGCGCGACGCCCTCACCGCCTCCGGGGGAACGGCGCTGCGGGGTCACGAGTTCCACTACTCGAGTGCCGACGTCGGTTCGGACGCCCGCTTCGCCTTCGAGATGGAGCGTGGCGAGGGGATCGACGGCGAGCACGACGGACTCGTCGAACACCAGGTGCTGGGGACCTACTGTCACTTCCACCCCGAGAGCGGGGCGTTCGACGCGTTTCTCGACGGGTTGTAGGCCTCAGAAGTCGGGTTCGGGCTCGGGAACGACGCCCTCGTCGTCCTCGAGCGCGTCGAACTCCTCGCGCAGCTCGCGGATCCGGTCGCGGATGTCCGCCGCGAGCTCGAACTCCAGGTTGCCCGCGGCCTCGTCCATGCGCTCCTCCAAGGCCTGGATCCGCGCCTGGGCGGCCTCGGCGTCCTCGGGGGCATCGCCCGTCACGCCGCCGGTGTCGGTCTTGCTTCCCGGGAGGTTGGTCTCGCCGACCGCCTTGTCGATGGTCGTCGGCGTGTAGCCGTGTTCGGCGTTGAACTCGCGCTGGATCTCGCGGCGGCGCTGGGTCTCGTCGATCGCCTCGGCCATCGCGTCGGTCGTCTCGTCGGCGTACAGGACGACCTCACCCTCGGCGTTTCTGGCCGCTCGCCCCATCGTCTGGATGAGGGTGGTCCGCGAGCGCAGGAACCCCTGCTGGTCGGCGTCGAGGATGGCTACTAAGGAGACCTCGGGGATATCCAGACCCTCCCGAAGCAGGTTGATCCCCACGAGCACGTCGAACTCGCCCAGCCGGAGCCCCCGGATCAGCTCGTGGCGCTCCAGCGTGTCCGTCTCGTCGTGCATGTACTCGACGCCCACGCCCGCGTTCTCGAGGTACTCGGTGAGGTCCTCGGCCATGCGCTTGGTGAGGGTGGTCACGAGCACGCGCTCGTCGCGCTCGGTTCGCTCCTGAATTCGGGCCATCAGGTCGTCGATCTGGCCCTCCGCCGACTGGACCTCCACGGCGGGGTCAACCAGATGAGTGGGTCGAACGATCTGCTCGACGACCTGTTCGCTGTTCTCGCGCTCGTACTCGCCCGGGGTCGCGGAGACGTACAGCCGCTTTCCGACGCGCTCCTCGAACTCCTCGAAGGTCAGCGGGCGGTTGTCGTAGGCGGTGGGCAGCCGAAAGCCGTTCTCGACCAGCGAGTCCTTCCTCGACTTGTCGCCGGCGTACTGGCCCTTGATCTGCGGAATGGTCTGGTGGGATTCGTCGATGACGGTGAGGAAGTCGTCGGGGAAGTAGTCGAGCAGGGTGAAGGGCGGGTCGCCCGACTCGCGCTCCGAGAAGTAGACCGAGTAGTTCTCGATGCCCGAACAGTAGCCCGTCTCGCGGAGCATCTCCAGGTCGAAGGTGGTCCGCTCCTCGATGCGCTGGGCCGCGAGCATGTCGCCCTGGCGCTCGAAGTAGCGGATCCGCTTCTCCAGGTCCTCCTCGATCTCGTCGATGGCGCTTTCCAGCCGGCTCTCGGGAATCGAGTAGTGTTCTGCGGGGTGGATGAGTACAGCAGGCTCCTCGCTTTTCAGCTCGCCCTCGAGGGGGTCGAGCTTCGTGAGGCGGTCGATCTCGTCGCCCCAGAACTCGACGCGCACGGCGTACCGGCCGTACATCGGGAACACCTCGACGGTGTCGCCGCGCACTCGAAAGGTACCCTGGGTGAAGTCGACGTCGTTTCGCTCGTAGTTCAGGTCGACCAAGCCTTTGAGGAGTTCGTCGCGCTCGATCCGCTGGCCCTGCTCCAGTTGGAGGCTCATGTCGACGTAGTTGCGCGGGTCGCCGAGCCCGTAGATCGCCGAGACCGAGGCGACGACAATCACGTCGTCGCGGGTCAGCAGCGACCGGGTCGCGGAGTGGCGCAGCCGGTCGATCTCGTCGTTGATCGAGGCGTCCTTGTCGATGTACGTATCGCTGGCCTCGACGTAGGCCTCGGGCTGGTAGTAGTCGTAGTAGGAGACGAAGTACTCGACGGCGTTGTCCGGGAACAGGTTCCTGAACTCCTCGTACAGTTGCGCGGCGAGCGTCTTGTTGTGCGCGATGACGAGGGTAGGAGTTTGAATGCCCTCGACGGTCCAGCTAACGGTGTTGGTCTTGCCCGAGCCCGTCACGCCCAGGAGAGTCTGGCGGTCCATCCCCGACTCGTAGCCCGAGACCAGCTGTTCGATCGCCTCGGGCTGGTCGCCGGCGGGCTCGAAGGGGGCCTCGACGCGAAACGGCTTCTCGGCCTCCGGTCTGTCGGGCTGCAGCGGGCCCGAACTGCTGTCGCTCATTGTGGATAGCAGGGCTCCCAGCCACTTGATCCGCTCGCCTGTAGGGTGAAAGTGAAGCGAGCACGAGCGGTCTCCCGCAGGAGAAATCATATATCAGGTAAAAACTATTTATCATGGATTCGATAGCACCCGACTGGCTGTACCGCCCGGCGTACGTCATCGTCTTCGCGCTGGTGGTAGCGTTCGGGACGAGTGCGGCGTTACACTACCTCGGGATCGACTTCGCGCCGGGTTTCGAGCTCGGGGCCCTGGTCGGACTGGTGGTCGTCTTCCTCGTCCTCAGCTACGACCAGTACCGAGATCGTCCCGGGATCAGTCGAGATAGCCCCGGAGGGCAGCGACGACTCGATCGACGAACGTCTCGGCGACGCGACCCTGCCAGGCCACCAAATCTCGCTCCGGGGCGAATGTATCGACCATGGGGCGACGAACGACTCCTCGGGGACGCCGCCCGTTTCCCAGACGTCGTCGGCCAACCGGATCGACGGCTCGTACTCCTTGCGCGAGACGGCCGCCGCGATGAACTGCTCGGTGTCGAAGGGATGGCGGTCGTCGGACAGGATAAGCCAGGGTCGCTGCTTGTCGGTTTCCAGTTTGAACGGGTCGGCGCTACGGACTACGTCACCACGTTCGGGCTGCATCACTCACGCTCGCTGGGATGGGGCTCGTCGGGCGCGTGTTCGTCCCATTTCTCCGGGTCGACCCCACCGTCCTCGTCGTCCAGCACCGCCGTTTCGCGGTGCAGTCGGTAGGCCGACCGTAGCCGCTCGCGATCCTCGGTGATCGCCCAGTAGTTGCCCCGATGGCGGACCAGTTCGCGCTCCTTCAGCCGGGAGAGCGCCGTCCCGACCCCGTTGGGATCGGCGTCGATCCCGGCGGCGATCTCCGAACGGGTGAACGCCCGGTCGTCGTTCGCGGCGAGGAACCGAACCACTCGTTCGGGGACGCTCGGGCCGTCCGGGAGCCGCCCCTCGGCGAAATCGTCGATACTGATGGGCATAGCGTCGTATTGGCGTGCTGTCGTAATGAGTGTACTGGCGTGCTGGTGTATCGGAGTCCCCATCAGGGTACCTCACGCTCCCTCGCCCACCGACAACGATTACCACTCCCGCCCGCTACTCACGGCCGATGATCCTCGTCGTCCACAACGAGCCCGACCCCGGCTCGCGCTACCACACCGAGGAGCTCGCACGGCAGTTCCCCGACCGGCGCGAGCACGACTTCGCGAGCGAGGGTTCCCCGCCGGACCTCGGGGACGTCGATGGCGTCGTCCTCGCGGGGAGCACGGCCGGCGTCTACGAGGCCGACGAGCACCCGTGGATGGCCGAGCAGGCCGAGTGGATCCGCGATCTCGTCGGGGAGGGCGTGCCGACGCTTGGCGTCTGTTTCGGCCATCAGGCGATCAACGGGGCGCTCGGCGGGCGCGTCGAGCACCGGGGGCTTCGCTGCGCGCTCGTCGAGCCCGAGTTCGACGACAGTCCGTTGTTCGATGGCGTCGGTCCCGGCGTGGCGGCAGTCCACGGCGACTGGGTGGTCGAGGCCGGCGAGGGGATGGAGCCGATCGCCTCGCTGCCCAACTACCCGCTGTTCGCGACCCGCCACCGCTGGGCCCCGGTCTGGAGCGTCCAGTTCCACCCTGAGTGCACCGAGCGGTTCTACCGGGTGGCGGGGGAGAAACACGGCTGGGAACCCCACGAGGAGTCGGTGGAAGCGTTCGCGGCGACGGAGCTGTTCGGGAACTTCCGGCGGCTCGCGGAGGATCGTCGGTAGCCGTCCGCGGGGTCGTCGCCCGATCGACCGCAAGGGGAACCCTCAACCGTACTACGCGAGTAGGCTGGGGCGAATGGACTTCGGGCTCGGGATCGGGATCCTCCTCGTTCTCACGGTGCTCTCCTTCGTCGGCGGGACGATCGTCTCGACGATCGGCCCCGGCGGGATCCTCATCGTCACCGGCCTTTACCTGCTGACTCCGTTCTCGAGCGCCGAGGTCGCGGGCACCTCCAGCGCGACGTTCGCCGTCGGCGCGATACTGGGCAGTCTGATATACGCGCGCTCGGGCGAGATCGACTGGACGGTCGCGGGGAGCGTCAGCGCCGCCGCGGCCGTCGGCACCTGGGCCGGCGTGCAGGCCAACGCCTACCTCTCGCGGGAGCTCTACGGGCTGATCCTCGCGGCGATGCTCGCGGCCGTCGGCTGCAACATCGTCTACCGGGAGTACCGCGACCTCGAACCCCGCATCGAGCTCGGCCACGAGGGACGGGATCTCGCCGCGTTCGTCGTTATCGGGCTCGTGATCGGCGTCTTCGGCGGCCTGTTGGGGATCGGCGGGGCGGCGCTGTCGGCGCCGGCGCTCGTGCTCGTCGGCGTCCCAATGCTCGTGACGATCGCGGTCACCCAGGTCGTCGTCCTCTTCACCGCGCTGTTCACGACCGCCAACTACCTGCTGCTGGACGCGGTCGTCACTCCCCTCGTGTTCCTGATCACGGCCGCCTATCTGGGCGGCGTCACACTGGGCTGGTGGCTCGCCCACCGGATCGCCGCCGAGCGCCTGAAGTTCGCGCTCGGGGTCGTCCTGATCGGGCTCGCGGCGTCGCTCCTGGTCTGAGTTCGGGTCCAACGAGTCGTAATGATTATGCGACTGACAGCCGGATCACGGGATAATGAAGGTCACCGACGCGCTCGACGGCGCGCTCTCGACGCTCCTCTCGAAGCCCGCCGGGGTCCTGCCCGCGTACTTCGTCGGCTACGGCGCGGGCACGGTCGCGCGGACGATCCCCCTGATCGGGCTCTTCCTCGCCTATCTGCTCCTGCTCGCCCAGGGCCGCCTCGAACCCGTAGAGGAGGCGCTCGCGGCGGCCGACCTCGAGGCCCTCGACGAGGCCACCGAGGACCCCGCGGCCGCCGACCCCGACGCGCTGCCGGCCGACGCGCTCTCCGAAGCGCTGGCGGGCCTCGTCACCCCGGGCGTGGTGGCGATCGTCGGCCTCTCGATCGTTCTGGGGATCGCGGTCTGGATCGTCGTCGGCGCCGCCTTCCACGCCGGCCAGATACATACCGTCTACGCCGCCCTACTGGGGAGGGAGCCCGTCGAGTCGGGCGTCTCCGGAGCGATCGCCGACGCGAAGCCGTTCGTCGGGCTCCGGATCCTCGAGTACGGCCTCTACCTGCTGGTGACGCTGGTCTACGGGCTGGTCGTCTTCGTCGCGGGTGCGGTCTACACCGCCGACCCCGGGATCGGGCTGGCGGTCGCGGCCGGGGCGGCGCTGCTTGCGCCCGTCTGGCTGCTCTCGCTCCTCCTGATCGCCGCGGTGTTCGTCTTCGCCCCGCAGGCGGTGGTCGTCGACGGCGTGGGGACCGTCGGCGGGCTCAAACGCGGCGCCGGCTTCATCAGGCGGCGACCCGGCGCCTTCGCCGTCTACGTCGCCCTCGCGATCGGGATCTGGCTCGCGACCAGTGGGGCGACCGCCCTGCTCACCCTGGTCGGCGTCCAGAACGTCGTCTCGCTGGTGACGCTGCTGCTCGTCACGCCCTTCCTCCATCTCGTGAAGACCGGGATCTACGCCGAGGGCGACCGGATCGAGGCCCGACCCCTGCTCTCGGGCGAGGGTCCTGGCGTGCGTGCGCGCCTCCGAAACGGCTGGTCTACGAGCATGGGCTCGCTTCGCTCCTTTACCTTCTCGGGGACCGGGCTCTCGCTGACGGGCGCGAGCCTCCTGCTGTTCGGGCTCGGCACCGTCGGGGGCTACCTGATGGTCGGCGAGTTCGCCGTCGAGACCGGCGATATCGGTGATCCCGCCGACGTGTTCGGGGCGTTCCCGGTCGGGACGTTCGTGATGATCGCCGCGAACAACTGGCTGGTCGCGGTCGGCCAGACGTTCGCGGGGCTCGCGCTGGGGATCCCCACGGCCGTCAACCTGCTGTTCAACGGCGCGATCGTCGGGATCGTCGCCGGGATCAGCGCCGACCTGTTCGTCGTCGCCGCGCTGGTCGTCCCCCACGCGATCCTCGAGGTCCCCGCGCTCGCGGTCTCGGGCGCGCTGGGACTCCACCTCGGTCGGGTCGCCTGGCGACGCGCTCGGGGACGGGCCGACGACGCGGCGCTCGCCGAGGAACTCCGCCTCGCCTTTTGGGTCCTCGTGGGGCTCGCGCTCGTGTTCGTGCTCGCCTCGTTCGTCGAGGCGTTCCTCACGCCCCGGATCGCGAGCTGGTTGCTGTAGCTCCATCGGAACCGAAGGGGTTGTGAACGCGTCGCAACGTTTTATCGCGGATGAGAACTAGGATGGAAGAATCGGCGACGCTCGGCCCGAAACCACCCGAACGGCCGTAGAGGACCCCGAAGGAGCGATCACCCGGCGATGATCGGTAGGGACCTCTCGGATGGTAGGGATACGTTTCGGGTGGAACTACGGGACGACCCCGACCGTGAGCAGGGTGCCGTAGGTCCGGTAGCGCTCGACCATCTCCTCCCTGCTCTCCCACTCCTCGGTGGGGAACTCGCTCTCCTCGGGGATCTCTATCTCGCGATCGGGGAGGTTGTCCTGTTCGGCGACGTGGAAGCCGGCCTCGCGGAAGGCTTCGCGGTACTCCAGGCGCGACCAGCGGGTCATCTCCACGGAGATGCGCTCCTGCCACTCGTGGGAGTGGACGTTCTCCTCGTAGTAGTTCACCGCACAGAAGAACGTCCCACCGGGTCGGAGGACTCGCGCGAGCTCCGAGAGGGTGTTGTGGGGGTCACTCGCGTAATAAAAGGCCTCCATCGAGAAGACGTGATCGACCGAGTCGTCGGCCAGCGGGAGTGAGTCGAAGTCCCCGAGCAGGAAGGAGAGGGCGGGGTCGTCGGTGTACGAGCGGGCGTTGCGGACCATCTCGGGCGAGCCGTCGAGGCCGTAGCCCCGTCCCGCGCCCTTGGTTTCGCGCAGCGCCCGCAGCGCGTAGCCCGATCCCGTCCCGAGGTCGAACACCGTATCGCCCTCCTCGACGGGCATGCGCGCGAGCGCGTGTTTCGCGGTGTGCCAGTGGCGGTCCTCCATCCCCCGGTCCTTGCCCCGGGCGGCCCAGTCGTCGAACTCCTCGCGGACGCTCATGGGAGGTCTGGGGTGGCGACGAGGAAACCGGTTCCGGAACTCAGATCACGACCGAGGCGACCGCGAAGAGGATCAGCACGCCGGTGATGTCGCAGACGTTGGTGACGATCGGGATGGTGGTGTCGTCGGGGTCGTAGCCCAGCCGAAAGGAGCCCCAGACCGAGAGGACGCTCAGGACGACCACGAGGACCGCCAGCGCCATCCCGCTGACCATCGAGATCGTGAACACCTCGAGGAGGCTCAGGCTTCCGCCGAGGACCTGCCCGATCGCCCAGGCGGCGACCCCGACCGCGAGGAAGACGGTGGCCGCGAGCCCAAGGATCGCGAGGGTGTTCGCCCGGACGTCGGGGTTCGAGGGGTCGAGCTCGAAGGTCCCGAGGTGGAGCTGGGTCGAGAGGCGGGCGCACATGATCGAGGCGAGGTTTCCTGCCGTACCGATCTGGACGGGCACGAGGATCAACAGCGAGGGATAGGCCAGCAGCGTCTCCTCGAACGCCTCGAGGACCGAGCCCGAGACCATCTGGAGCACCGACAGCCCCGCCAACAGCGGAAGCATCGTCGTCACGATCGTCCGGGTCGCCCACCCTTCGAGGGGGTCGGCGTCGTCCCCGTCCTCCTCGAACAGGCGCTCGTAGAGCCCGTGGATCCGGTCGCTCATCCCCGAGAGGTCGTCGCCGATGAGGCTCACAGCACCCACCCCACGAGGACGACGCCGACCAGCAGGAAGAACACGCCGAAGACGTCGCCCAGCGTCGTCACGAGCGGGCCGACGATGTTGTCGGGGTCGTAGCCCCGTCGGTAGCCGACGAAGACGACGGCCACGAGCACGGAGAGCATCAACAGCGCGCTCAGGAAGCCCGCGATGACCATGACCCCGACCAGCTGGAGGAGGCTCCCCTCCCCGCCCGAGACCAGGAGGACGAGGTAGGCCACCACCGCGATGAAGACGGAGACGGCCATCCCGTTGACGAAGGAGGCGACCACCGCGTTGGTCAGGCGCTCGTCGCGCTCGAAGCGGGGTTCGATCACCCCCTGGTGGAGGCCGCTCGAGAGGCGCGCGCCCAGCGAGCCGTAGACGCCGCCGCGGGTCGCCAGGAAGGCGGGCAGCAACAGGAGCAGCCCGGGCACGCTCTCGATGCCCGCGCGCATCGTCTCGCTGCCGAGGATCGTCCCCGCGAACAGCCCGGCGACGAGGCTGACCAGGATCACCGGGAGGGCGCTCCGGTAGACGTCGAGCGCCGAGTCGTGGACCATGCGTTCGTTCGGTCCCACTCGTCGGCGGTAGAAAAGGGAACCGACGTGGGCAGCGGGGCGGGCCAGTTGACCGGGAACGGGGCGCCACCGGTCGGCTCGCGTTCACGTACGTTTAAGTCGATCGGTCGGGTGCCCCCACTATGGACTACAGGCTCGCGATAGAGGGGGCACCCGAGACGGTGTCGGGTGGTACCGGCGTCCTCCTGTTGCATCCGAGCACCGGCGAGACCGACCGCATCGACACGGACTTCCTCGCGACCGACACCGACCACTTCCTCGTGATCTCGACGCGGACCACCGCCCGCGAGGTCACCCAGAAGCTCGAGTACTACGACGTCGACGAGTCCCGGGCGGTGATCCTCGACACGTTGTCGGTCGAGCGGGGCTACTCGCGGCGAAGCGGCGAGCGGATCCACTACGTTTCCTCGCCCGACGACCTCGACGGGATCGTCTCGCAGGCCCGCGACTTCCTCGACTCGCACGACGGCAAGCTCCGCCTGACCGTCGACTCGGTCACCGAGCTCGCCTACTACGCCGACGAGGACGCGGTCTACGACGCGATGATCGAGATCCTCGCATTGCTCGATGAGTACGACGCCGTCGGCCTCTTCCACCTCTCCCAGGAGGTCCACGACGCCGAGGTCACCGAGAAGTACGTCGAGCTGTTCGACGGCACGATCGACCTCGACGCCGACGGCAGCGTGAGCTGCGAGTTCTGAGTCGGTCGGGCCGGCCGTTCATTACCCGTTGTTCGCTACTCCTCGAGCTCCCCGAACGTCTTCTCCGCCCACCGGACCGCGAAGGGCGCGCCGTGTTCGCGATAGGCCCCCGTGTCGAGCGCGGCGAAGCCCGCGGGCAGCTCCAACCCGTGTTTGATCGCGCTGCAGGCGAGCTCCGTCGCCTCCGCGAAGTCGAGCTCGCCCGTCGCGACCAGCTTCGGCAGCTCCCCGACCCGGCCCTCGAGGCGCTCGCCCGCGTCGACCCACGCCGCGTGTAGTTCGGGGCGCTCGTCCCCCCATCCGGCGAAGACCTCGCGGGTGTGCAGGCCGCGCCAGCCCGTATAGAGCGCGGCGGCGACCTGGTAGGTCGCGTTGGGACCGAGCGACGTCGCCCGCGCGAGGTCGGGATACGACTCGCCGAAGAAGTCCAGGAAGCCCTCGGGGAGATCGAGGCCGACCTCGACGAGCGCCTCCGCGATCAGGAACTCGACGAACGAGTCGGGAACGCCCTCGACGCGCGCCTTGACGAAGCAGATCGGCGGCGTCGTCTGGGTGGTCCACGCGACGCTGCCGTCGCCCGGCAGGCCGACGACGAGGTCCGGACCCGCATATCGCCGCAGGACCTCGGGGGCGTCCGCGGGTAGCCACTCATCGGGATGGTTCGCCGGCGAGATCCCCTCGGTCAGCAGCGCGAGGTCGTCGAGCGCCTCCGGTGGAAGCGTCTCGAAATCGCCCTCGCAGTCGAGCACCAGCGCCCCGGGGGCGTGGTCCTCGCGGACGCCGGCGAGTTCGGGCGTGAGTTCGCGCTCCTGGAACATCAGATGAGGAACGCGTAGTACGCGACCAGCGTAAGCGACACCGCCGCCGAGATCGCGACCGTCCCCACGACGATCTTCGTAGCTTGGCTCATACGAGCCGGGTTGTCATCCGAACGCATAAAGTGTACTCATCCCGCGCTCGGCGTCCGTCGCCCGCCCGGAGGGGCCTACCCCTCCTTCCGGTGGAGGGATCCGGCGATTTCCGGGAACATACGCAGGACTAGACGTGTTGCAGGCGAAACGAAGGGGTTATGGGTCGTGGTAGGTCAGTCCTCCGAGCCGCGCCGGAACGACTCGGGGACCTCGATGACGTAGCGGCCGTTCTCCTGGAGCGCGATGATGAACTCCTCGCGCTTGTAGAGCTCCATCAGGTTGAGCTCGTACTGACCGTGGTCGACGATCCGGATGCTCTCGAACTGGTCGTTGAGCTCCTCGCGCAGCCGGGCGAGGTCGGGCTCTTCGGGCTCCTCGGGATCGCCGGAGTCGTCGGACCGCTCGCGCTCGGGCAGGTCGTCGCTGTCGACGACCGACGAGCGGGCGTCGGCCTGCGCGCTGTCCTCGCGGACCCACGACTTCGACTTCGAACGGGAGTCGGGGGCCGGGGACGGGTCGGGTTCGGGCTCCGGATCGGGCTCGGATTCGGTCGTCGGTTCCGTATCGTCGTCTCCAACGGCCCCCTCCGGCATGAACTGGAACTTGTTGCCCCCGCACTCGGGACAGCCCGAGAGCATCTCCTTGGAGCCGTCCTCGAAGGAGTGGCCGCACTCGGTACACTGGTGGGGCATTACTGGCGCGAGACGAGCGCGCTGATGAGCGACTCGTCCTTGTGAAGCGTCTCGATCTGGTTCGCGGGCCCGATGACGGTGAGCTTCTTGGTCTCCTGCTTGCCCATCAGTCGGCCCAGGAAGCCGCTGTCCTTGGTTTGCGACTTGGGGTAGGTCTCGATCTCGATGCCGTTGAACCCGTCGGGGTTGATCTCGCTCATCGTCACCTCGATCAGTTTCGACTCCTCCTCGGGGGTGAGCCCCTCCTCGAGGATGACGATGTTCCCCTCGTGAACGCCGTCGAGGATCATCCGTATCTTCTCCATGCTCGCGAGTTCGTCCATACGCTCGCCGCTGATGAGGTCGATCTGCACCCCGTCGTCGTCCGGGTCGGTTATCTCTGCCATTCGATCACCCGAAGTACTCCGCGATCTTGTCGTACACTTCGTCCATGTTCTCCCCTTCGAGCGCCGAGAGCTCGACCGTTTCGTGCTGTGGGAAGGCGTTCTCGATGCGCTGGACGTTCGATCCCTCGAGGTCGATCTTGTTCGCGAAGATCAACACGGGCAGGTTCTGACTCTCGATGATCCCCACTAGCATGGTGTTGACCTGCGTGAAGGGGTCCTCCGTCGAGTCGAGCACGTAGATGACGCCGTCGACGTCCTCGCGCAGCCAGTGCATCGCCTCGGCGACGCCCTCGGTGGCCTCCCGGGAGCGCCGGACGGCGTCCTCTTCCTCCATGTCGTAGTCGAGGAACTCGTTGTAGTCGACCTTCGTGGTCACCCCAGGGGTGTCGACGATGTCGATCGAGACCGACTGGCCGTTTCGCTCGATCTCGACGTTCTCCTTCCGGCGGGCGCGCCGGGTCTCGTGGGGGACGTGGCTCTCCGGGCCGACGGCGTCGCCCGTCCAGTCCCGTGCGATGCGGTTCGCGAGCGTCGTCTTGCCCGCGTTCGGTGGCCCGTAGATACCGATCCGTTTCTGCGAGTCGGTAGCGAAAAGCCGGTCTGCCGCGCGTGAGATACTATCTTTGATATCTGTGAACAGTCCCATCCTGTCCTCCCGCGCCAGACGGCGCGTCCATGCGCGTAGACGAATAGGCAACGGTACTTAAGCCTGCGTCAGACACCCATAACAATGATTATACTTCCGTGACGCCCGGCGGGAGTCCCCGATGGACTCGCCGGGTTCCTGTCGTGCGAGAACGTGACAAGGGAGGCCATACCTCGACCCATGACAGAACACGACACGACACCCCCACCCCTTCGTTTCGACTGGAGAGGGCCGGGAGGGTGGGGGTGATCGTGGGACGACCGCCGTTCGGATATATTCCACTAGCGAAGTGTATCTAGACAAGATATAACCCTTCTAAAATAATCTATGCTACTGCAGTACGGATGCTGTTTTGACGCTACTCACTTAGCTGTTTCCTTACTAGTATCCCTCGATAGGGGGGTCCCTCCTTCGGACGGTTCCACCCGAAACGAAGGGGTGGGGGGTTCCACGGATATCGATATATCGTAATTACTATACTTGTCGTTCCGAGTCAGCCGTCCGGTGGGCGGAAAGACAGTTTTAAGACCCTCCCATACCTTGGGTTCGTCTGCATCGTCTGACGGTCGATTCGGAGCCGTATTCCGCGGGAACGGGACTTTCGAGCCCTCCTGACGTCGATTCGTCGATTCGCGCCCCGTATTCCACATGAAACGAAGGGGTTCGGCGCTCGCGGCCCAACACCCATGACAGCGAACGACTCGCCACCCGAGGACCGATCCGCCGACGAGGAGCCGGACCGTTCGTTCGCGGTCGACGTCGAGGAGGTCCTCGAGGATGCGGACGAGGAGGAGTCGCCCTCCCAGGGGCTGTTCGACGACCTGCTCTCGGGCGACCCGATCTTCGAGAACAAGGAGGTCCTTCGTCCCTCCTATACGCCCCACGAGCTCCCCCATCGATCCGATCAGATCAACAAGATGGCGACGATCCTCGTCGCCGCGCTCCGTGGCGAGACGCCCTCGAACATCCTCATCTACGGGAAGACCGGCACCGGCAAGACCGCGAGCGCGAAGTTCGTCAGCCAGGAGCTCGAACAGACCTCCAAGAAGTACGACGTCCCCTGCGAGGTCGAGTACATCAACTGCGAGGTGACCGACACCCAGTACCGGGTGCTCGCCCAGCTCGCCAACAAGTTCATCGAGCAGAACCGGGCCCACGCCGAGCGCCGGCTCGAGGACCTCGCGGACCTCCGGGAGGCGATCGAAGAGGGCGCCACTGCACCCGAAGCGACCCCCTTCGGGAGCGCCACGGAGATCGACTCGCGGGTCGACGAGCTCGAGGAGGAGCTCGAGGGGATGGAGCCCGTTCCGATGACCGGCTGGCCCACCGATCGGGTCTACAAGGAGTTCTTCGACGCCGTCGACTACCGTGAGCGCGTGGTCGTCATCATGCTCGACGAGATCGACAAGCTCGTCGAGAAGTCGGGCGACGACACCCTCTACAACCTCTCGCGGATGAACTCCGAGCTCGACAACTCGCGGGTCTCGATCATGGGGATCTCGAACGACCTGAAGTTCACCGACTTCCTCGATCCCCGGGTGAAGTCGAGCCTCGGCGAGGAGGAGATCGTCTTCCCGCCCTACGACGCCAACCAGCTGCGGGACATCCTCCAGCACCGTTCGGACATCGCCTTCGAGGAGCGTGCCTTGACCGACGACGTGATCCCGCTGTGTGCCGCCTTCGCCGCCCAGGAACACGGCGACGCCCGCCGAGCGCTCGACCTCCTGCGGACGGCGGGCGAGCTCGCCGAACGCGGCCAGGCCGAGCGCGTCGACGAGAGCCACGTCCGAAAGGCGCAGGACAAGATCGAGCTCGACCGCGTGGTCGAGGTCGTCCGCACGCTCCCGACCCAGTCGAAGCTCGTGTTGTTCTCGATCATCCTGCTCGAGAAGAACGGCGTCCACAACATCAACACCGGCGAGGTCTACAACATCTACAAACGGCTCTGCGAGGAGATCGACGCCGACGTGCTGACCCAGCGCCGGGTGACGGACCTGATCAGCGAGCTCGACATGCTGGGGATCGTCAACGCGATCGTCGTCTCGAAGGGGAGATACGGACGGACGAAGGAGATCAGCCTCTCGGTTCCGACCGAGGAGACCGAGGCCGTTCTGCTCGCGGACTCGCGGCTCTCGCAGATCGAGGAGATCCAGCCGTTCGTCCAGGCGCGCTTCGACAACTGAGCCAACCGTCAATCGAACCACGGAGAGGGAGGCTGTCCTTTTTATAACCAACCTATAAGGCCCGGCCGCTAAACATCCAGCTATGGCCGACAGTACGCGGTTCGTGTTCGGTAGCGGAATCGTCATCGGCGTCGCGTTGGCCCTGATCGGCGTCGGCGCCTGGGCTCTCACCGACTTCACCCACGTGACGGCGCTCATCCCGGCCGTCTTCGGTATCCTCGTCGTCGGGCTCGCGTCCATGGGCCGGGAGACCAACCGCGAGCGACTCGCGGTCTACGGGATGGCTGCGGTGGGAGCGATAGGCGCTCTGGGCTCGCTTCGTGCGGTTCCTGACGTGATCGCGCTCGCGACCGGCGAAGGGGTCGACTCCGCCGTCGCCGTGGCCTCCCAAGGGCTCACGATCGTCCTCGGTCTCGCATTGGTGGTCATCGCGGCTCGTGCAGTGTTGGCGGATCGTTGACCGTTCGCCGGTGTCGCCTCCGTGCTCTCCACACTCCGTTCCACTCTCCACTCGGCACGCTATTCCAATACCTCTCAGCCTCGGCGGACTGCTCCGGCGTTCGATAAGCAGACGCCCGCCCGACGGCACGTCCC
The DNA here is from genome assembly GCF_037996645.1 of Halalkalicoccus tibetensis. NCBI lineage: Archaea > Methanobacteriati > Methanobacteriota > Halobacteria > Halobacteriales > Halalkalicoccaceae > Halalkalicoccus > Halalkalicoccus tibetensis. The sequence continues at coordinate 159,039 of NZ_JBBMXV010000003.1, read as the reverse complement.
GATCGGTTTGGCCGGAATGACGGCACACGGCAGATAGCAGTGCTCGCTTTTTGCTTCGCAGACGGCTACGTTAGCGCCTGTCCGGCTCGCTCCGTTCGATCCATCCCATCCGCTTCGCCGCGTTCGAACGGCTGGACCCCCGTATCGGTCGGCTCCGGCGCCGTCTCGAGGATCACCTGCGGGGCGCCGCCGGCGGCGAGTTCCGCGAGCTGCAGGCGGATCCAGCCGAGCCACGGCACGCGGATCTCGGCGGTGCCGATCACCCACTCGGACTCGACGGGCCCGGAGAGCCCGCGGACCTGGTCGTAGCGCTGGTTCGTCAGCTCGTTGTCGCCCTTCGTGATGAACCCGTCGTTGGGGGCGGGACAGTTGCGCAGCTCCCCACAGTTCTCGGCGTTGCCGATGTGGTCGGGATCGGCGCGGTCGTACCAGTCCTCGCCCTCGCCGACCCAGAAGTGCGCCCGGTGGATGATCGGCACCTGCCTGTCGTTGCCGTTGGGCGCGAAGACGATCACGTCGCCGTGGTCGCCGAACTTCTCGTAGCCCGATTCCTGGCCCGCTTCGTGAGTCACGACGCCGGTCTCGCCGTGGGCGGCGTCGTTCACGAACCGCTCGTTGTCGGTGATGAACACGAGGTCGTTGGGCTGCATGCTCGGCTCCATGCTCCCGCTCTCGATGGCGACCATCGGCGGCCAGACGCCCGACAGCGAGAACAACAGCAGCCCGACGATCAGGACCGCGCCGACGCTGATGAGGAACTCGCGGGCGACCGCCGGGCCGCCGCGGTCGACCGTCCAGAACCAGTGCAGCCAGCCACGAACCGTCTCGGGGCGCTCCTCTCGACCGCGATCCGCACGCGCCGACTCCTCGTCGGAAGGCGACCGGTCGTCGCCGGGGGGACTCATTGTCCTTCCTACCGGGGCGTTCGGGTTTCAACCTTCTGGGTTCCGGCACGCTTTTGACGGCACCCCGACTACCCTGGGGTCGTGCCGGGAGAGACGGACAGGCGGATCATAACGGAGCTCGCGGCCCGCGGCTACAACGCGGACCGCGAGGCCGTGACCCTCCTCGCGGGCGCGTCCGACCCAGCGGGCGCGATCGAGCGCGCGGTCGAGGCCGCCCCCGACGACGCGTTCAAGATCTCCGGCGAGCACGTCCGGACGCTGCTCGACGGCGAGGCACGCGAGCCGGTCCGCAAGGCCGAGCCCGAGTCCCCGTCGGCCGACCCCTTCGCTTCTCCTGCAGAACCCGGCGACGAAGCCGCCGACGGCGGCTCAGCAGCTCCACACGAAACGAAGGACGGCCCGGCGGACGGGCCGACCCCGAACGACCCGGGAGCGGGCCGCGTCCCGACCGACCCCGAGAAGCGCCTCGTCGAGATCCTGGGCGATATCACGGGTCAGAGTACCGGAACCGGCGAGTACGAGGACTTCGTGACCGTCTTTCGCGACCGTTACGAGCGACTCGCCGGCAAGCTCCGCGGGCGGGTCAACCACCGGCCCGCCGACGCGATCCAGGACATGCCCGGCGGGAGCGACGCCGAGATGATCGGCATGGTCAACGACATCCGCTCGACCGCCAGCGGCCACTGGCTGGTCGAGCTCGAGGACACCACCGGCGTCTTCCCGTGTCTGGTGATGAAGGACCGCGAGATCGCGGACCTCGTCAACGAGCTGGTCTACGACGAGGTGATCGCGGTCCGGGGAACGCTCGCCGACGACGCGGGGATCCTCTTCACCGACGAGATCTTCTTCCCGGACGTCCCCCGCACCCACGAGCCCTCGACGGCGGACCGCCACGTCCAGGCCGCGCTGATCTCGGACGTCCACGTCGGCAGCCAGGAGTTCGCCGCCGACGCCTGGAGCCGCTTCGCCGATTGGCTCCACACCGCGGAGGCCCAGCACGTCGAGTACCTGCTGATCGCGGGCGACATGGTCGAGGGCGTCGGCGTCTACCCCGACCAGGACGAGGAGCTCTCGATCGTCGACATCTACGAGCAGTACGAGGCGTTCGCGGAGTACCTCAAGGAGGTGCCCGGGGACCTTGAGATCATCATGATCCCGGGCAACCACGACGCGGTGCGCCTCGCCGAACCCCAGCCGGCCTTCGACGAGGAGCTCCGAAGGATCATGTCGGCCCACGACGCCCGGCTCACGGGCAACCCCTCGATCGTCACCCTGGAAGGTGTGTCGGTGTTGATGTACCACGGAATGAGCCTCGACGAGATGATCGCGGATCTCCCCGAGGGGAAGGCGAGCTACGACGACCCTCAAAAGGCGATGTACCACCTCCTGAAGAAGCGCCACGTCGCGCCCAAGTACGGGGGGAAGATGCGGATCGCGCCCGAGGAACGGGACTACCTGGTGATCGACGAGGTGCCCGACGTCTTCCATACGGGCCACGTCCACAAGCTCGGCTTCGGGAACTACCACCGCGTCACCGCGATCAACAGCGGCTGCTGGCAGGATCAGACCGCCTTCCAGAAGAGCGTCAACATCGACCCCGACGTGGGGTACGCGCCGATCGTCGACCTCGACACGCTGGACGTGACCGCCCGGAAGTTCACCTGAGTTCGGTCGACGCGTGGGCGGTTCTCACCCGAGATGAGTAGGATTATTTGCTCGCTGGGATTATCGGGGGTATGAGCACGGCACACACGGTGGGAGCAGTATGCGCGTCGTAGCGAAGTTCGGCGGGACGAGCCTGGGCAGCGGCGATCGGATCAACCGCGCGGCCGACTCGATCGCGGGCGCGGTCGAGCAGGGCCACGAGATCGCGGTCGTCGCCAGCGCGATGGGCTCGACGACCGACGACCTGCTCGACGACATCACCTTCGAGACCGACGAGGCCGACCGCGCGGAGATCGTCAGCATGGGCGAGCGCACCTCCGTCCGGATGCTGAAGGCCGCGCTTGCCTCCCGCGGGGTCGAGGCGATCTTCGTCGAACCGGGCAAGGACGAGTGGCCGATCGTCACCGACGAGTACGGCGAGGTCGACGTCAAGGAGACCCGGCGGCGCGCGAAGGAGCTCGCCGCGGAGCTCGACGGGGTCGTCCCCGTCATCACCGGCTTCCTCGCCGAAACCCACGACGGCAGCGTCACCACCCTGGGGCGCGGGGGTAGCGACACCACCGCCGTCATGCTTGGTAAGTACATGCAGGCCGACGAGGTCGTGATCGTTACCGACGTCGAGGGCGTGATGACCGGCGACCCCTCCGTCGTCGAGGGCGCGCGCAACGTCGGCGAGATCAGCGTCGACGAGCTTCGCAACCTCTCGTTCCGCGGTGCGGAGGTCGTCGCTCCCTCGGCGCTCTCGTATAAGGACGGCCGGATGGGCGTCCGGGTCGTCCACTACCAGCACGGCGATCTTCTCACTGGGGGAACGAGCATCGAGGGCCAGTTCGAGAACCTCGTCGACATGCGCGAGGAGCCGCTGGCCTGCGTGACGATCGCCGGGCGCGCAATCAGAAATCGTCCTGGAATCCTCTCGGACCTCTCGACGCCGCTGGCCGAGCAGGGGATCAACCTCGACGCGGTCGCCAGCGGGATGGACTCGGTCACCTTCTACGTCGATACGGGGGAGGCCGAGGAGACCGAGGCGATCCTCCACGAATCGGTGATCGAGGACGAGTCGCTTTCGAGCGTCACCCTCGAGGGCGACTTCGCGGTCATCCGCGTCACGGGCGGGGAGCTGCCCAACCAGTCGGGGATCATCCAGGACGTGATCACGCCGGTCGCCGAACAGGGGATCGCCGTCCACGACGTGATCACCAGCGCGACCAGCGTCGCCGTCTTCGTCCCCTGGGCCGACCGCGAACGCACCCTCGAGACGATCCAGGAGGCCTTCTAGCGGCCCTCTCGCAGCCGGCTCCCGATCGACCCGGGCAGTCCCGCCCTCTCGACGGCCTCGACCACCCGCTCGACGTCGTACTCGACGCGCCGTTCCTCGACCGACCGATCGTCGAGGTCGACGACCGCGTACGCGGCGCGCGGATCGCCGTCGCGGGGCTGGCCGACGCTCCCGGGGTTGCAGACGATCCCCTCCTCGTAGACCGCGTGACCCTGGACGTGGGTGTGGCCCAACACCAGCAGTTCCTCCTCTTCCAGGAGGTCGGGCCCGAACTCCCCGGGGTAGGTGTAGTGGTCGGGGTCCTCGGGGTGGCCGTGGACGAGCTTCACCCGACCGTCGAGCTCCGTGCGCTCCTCGGGAAGCCCGGCGAGCCACTCCAACTGCTCATCGGAGAGCTCCCGGCGGGCGTGCTCGACGCCGGCCTTCGCCATCGCGTTGAACCGGAAGGCGGTGTCGCTGGCGACCGCGCGGTCGTGGTTGCCCATCACCGTCGGGATCCCCCGCTCGCGGACCGTCTCGAGACAGTCGGCGGGCCAGGGGTTGTAGCCCACGACGTCGCCCGCACAGAACAGCCGGTCGACCGCGGGCATGTCCTCGAGGACTGCCTCGAGCGCGACTCGGTTCGCGTGGATGTCTGAGACGAGGCCGACGCGCATACCCGAGGCGAGCGCGTCCAGAGGTATGTATTCTCGGCCTCGGATACCGAGCTATTCGAGCCGTTCGCCCGCCGGAATCGCGACCTCGAGCCAGTTTTCCTCGGGCGGGAGCGGACACTCGAAAGTTTCGCTGTACGCACAGAAGGGGGTGTACGCGAGGTTGAAATCGACCACGATCGAGTCGCCCTCCGCGAGGTCGTCCTCGGCCGCGAGTTCCATGTAACGCCCGCCCTCGTAGGTCATCTGGCCGGTGGTCTTGTCCCGGAAGGGGACGAACAGCGCGCCATCGGTGCCTTCCTGTTCGTAGCCCGCGAGTTCGAGTTCCGTGTCCGCAAGGTCGGGATCCTCGCGTTCGATATCCATCGTCAGGACCACGGTTCGGAGATAGCGGACCTCCCCTCCGGCGGTGGTCTCCATGTAGACCGGGTCGGAAGCGGGATTCTCGGGGATCGAGACCGTCGTCTTGAGGCGGTACTGTGGGTCAGGCTCGAAGTAGTCGAGTCCGTCGAACCCCCCTCGCTTCTCGGGCGGGATCGGCGACTGGGGATGGGTCGAAAGGAACTCGTCCTTCTCGTCGCGTTTCTCCTCGAGCTCCGCCCGCCAGTCCTCGATGTCGAACTCCGGATCGTCGGCCATACCTGGGATACCGACCAGCGACGGGTCCGCCTTTCGGTCGCTCGGCCGCTCGATTTCAGAGGAACGTCAGGACGAGGACGGCGAGGACGGAGGTCAGGATCGAGAGGGGAATCCCGACGGCGAGCAGCGTCCGGAGCGGGACGTGGGCTCCCCTGTCGGAAGCGGCCTCGAGCGTGACCTGGTCCGTGTAGATGTCTGAGACGAGGCCGACGCGCATACCCCTCGGAGGGGGAGGTGGGCCTTCAGTCCTGTCCGTTCTCGATCGCCCAGGAGACGCCGTCGCCCTCGCGAACGACCCCGGCCGCACAGACCGCGTGCTCGAACTCGTGGTCGTAGGCCGTCTCGGCGGCCTCCGCGGCGCTCTCGGGCGCGAAGTCGATTTCTTCAGGAGAGTCCTTCTCGTAGGTCGCGACCAGCGTCGGCTCGGTGACGCGCTCGACCAGCAGCGCGTCCTTCCGAACGATACCCACCACCGCCCCGCCCTCGTCCAGCACGCCCGCGATCCGGGGGGTGTCGTAGTCGTCCTTCTCGTAGTCGAGCGCGAGCAGGCTCGAAGCGAGCGCGTCCCGAGCGGGATAGCCCACGTCGATCTTCTCGGCTACCGGATCGACGTGCGAGCCGTTTCCGAGCACCGCACCGTTTCCGGTCGAACGCACGCAGTTGTACGAGACGTAGGGGTTGTCGGTCTCCTCGGCCTCCTCGGTCGGGCCGACGGTGAGGCGGTCGTCGCGCTCCGCGATCCGACGGTTCGGGAACGAGCGCGAGGAGACGCGGTAGGCCCCGCAGTCGGGGCCGACGATCAGGAAGCGGCCGACGTACATACACGTCCGTGCTTAGCTCGCGGACAAGTAGATGTCGGTCTATGCACGGACGGGTTGTGTGATGAGGTGACACGCGTGACCGGAACGCGCAACGCTTACATTGTAGCGTCGGGTATCAACGGGTGCGCGATCTCAGTCCCATGGGGTAGTGGCCAATCCTGAAGCCTTCTGGGGGCTTCGACACAGGTTCGAATCCTGTTGGGACTACTCGAATTCTCCGCGTTTCTCACGAGGGAGCTACAGCTCCGCCAGTACGCTTTCCCCGAAGTCCTCGATGAACTGCTCCTGGTTGGTGTTGACGTTGTGGAGGATCACCTTCTCGGCGCCGAGATCCAGATCCTTGCGGACCCACTCCAGATGCTCCTCTAGATCGGCCGAAACGCGGACGTTCTGCTCGACCTGCTCCCTGCTCACGCCCTCGCCCTGCTGGTCGAACTGCTCGGGGGTACGAAGCTCCTGGGTCGTCGGCCCCGGCACGCAGTTGGTGCGCCACTGGTCGTAAGCCCCCTCGAGGGCGCTCTCGTGGTCGTCGTCGTAGGAGAGCTGGACCTTCAGGTAGACGGGTTTCTCGGGCGCGTTCTCGCGGAACGCCTCGATGCGCTCCTCCATCCCCTCGAAGTCGGGGGTGCCGATCGTGACCATCCCGTCGGCCCACGTCCCGAGCCAGCGCGCCGTTTCCTCGGAGAGCGCGGCCCCGATCAGCGGCGGGGCGGTCTCGGGGCGGGTGTACAGCGTCGCGCGCTCGACGTCGACCTGCCCGTGGTGGGTGACCTCCTCGCCGTCCCAGAGCCGGCGCATCACCTCCGCACACTCCTCTAGGCGGGCGTTTCGCTCCTCCTTGACCGGCCAGTCGGTCCCCGCGATCCCCTCGTTGAGCAGCTGGCCGCTGCCGACGGCGAGCCAGAACCGCTCGGGGTTCATCTCCCGCAGCGTGCCCGCGGCCTGGGCGACGATCGCCGGGTGATACCGGTAGCCGGGGGCGTTGACCGTCCCGTAGTCCATCGAGGTGGTCTGGAGGGCCGCGCCCAGCCACGACCAGACGAACCCCGACTCGCCCTGGCGCTCGCTCCAGGGGTGGAAGTGATCGGAAGCGAGCACGCTGTCGAAGCCCCGTTCGTCGGCCAGCTGGACGTATTCGAGCAGTTCGCTCGGCGCGAACTGCTCGTGGGAGGCCTGATAGCCGATGTCGGCCATCTACGACCACCCCCCGTCGTCGCGCTCCCCACCCTGCGTGCTGTTCGTGGCGTCGACGGTTCGCCGATCGGTCGTGTTCGCCTGCCCGATCATGGTTCTGTCGGCCGTACACGCTCCGCTCCCATAGTAGGTTGTGCCGGATCCCGTGTGTAGAGCACCCACGGAAGCCTTATCCGTCGAGGAGGCGTTAGTAGAGTTGCAATGGCGAAAGGCGAAGTCGACTTCTTCAACGACACTGGCGGTTACGGTTTCATCTCGACTGAGGACGCGGACGAGGACGTCTTCTTCCACATGGAAGACGTCGGCGGCCCGGATCTCGAGGAGGGAACTGAGATCGAGTTCGATATCGAGCAGGCCCCCAAGGGCCCCCGAGCGACCAACGTCACCCGCCTCTAAGGCGGTTCGTGACGTCCTAGCGGTTTACACATCTCGACGCTTTTTCGGACGACTGCTCCCGTAGAGCGATCGCTCCCGACGCCAACTTTATTCGCCGGCGAGCCTGAAGAACGGACATGACGGACATGTTCGTCGGTCGGCTGATGTCCTCGCCGGTCCGGACCGTTTCGGCCGAGACGCCGCTGAGCGAGGCCGCCGGGAAGATGCGCGACACCGGGATCGGGTCGGTCGTCGTCGTGAGCGAGGGTAACGCCCTCGAGGGGATCCTGACGGCGACGGACTTCGTGCGGCTGAGCGCCGAGGGTCGGTCCGCCGCGGAGACCGCCGTCGGCGAGTACATGAGCACCGACGTGAGGACGACCACCGCGAACACGGACCTCCGCGAGGCCGCCGATACGATGATCGAACACGGCTTCCATCACCTCCCGGTCGTCGACGAGAGTGAGGGCGTCGTCGGGATCGTGACGACCACCGACCTCACCGCCTACCTCTCGCACGTCGAGGAGCCGAGCCCCGAATAGCGGTCCGGGCGGCTTCCCCTTGCCGGCAGCGCCCTTATCGGTCCCGCGGCCCAACCGATAGACATGGAAACGCCCCGAGAACTGCGTTCCGTCGACCAGCAGGACGTCCTCGTCGATCGAGTAGAGTACGACGACGGCACCGTCATCGCGGTCGACTTCGGCGGGGCCGACGAGATGGCGATCGACATCGTCGGCGACACGGCGATCGTCGTCGCCGACGACCACCAGGTGGAGTTCGAGCTGCCCGAGGGCGCCGACGAGGTCTCGACGAACAACGGCACGCTCACGATCGAGGGCTGAGGCTCGCGATCGCCGCGGCACCAAGCGTTTAGCGTCCCCAGTCCCTACTCTTTCCCATGGCGGACAACTGGACGGCCGACGAGATGCAGGACCTCTCGGGAAGCACCATCGTCGTCACGGGCGCGAACACCGGGCTGGGCTACGAGGCCACCAAGGAGTTCGCGCGCAAGGGCGGGCACGTCGTGATGGCCTGTCGGAGCGTCGAGCGCGGGCACGAGGCCGCCGACTCGATCCGCGAGCAGCTCCCGAGCGCCTCGCTGTCGGTCCACGAGTGTGACCTGGCCGACCTCGAGTCGGTGCGGGCGTTCGCCGAGGAGTTCGAGGCGACCTACCCGTCGCTGCACGTCCTCTGTAACAACGCGGGCGTGATGGCGATCCCCCGGACCGAGACCGAACAGGGCTTCGAGACCCAGTTCGGCGTCAACCACCTGGGTCATTTCGCGCTGACGGGCCTGCTGCTCGACCGGCTGATCGGGACCGGCGGCGAGACCCGCGTGGTGACCCAGAGCAGCGCGGTCCACGAGAGCGGTGAGATCGACTTCGAGGACCTCCACGGCGAGGACGAGTACGACCCCTGGGGCGCCTACGCCCAGTCGAAGCTCGCGAACCTGCTCTTCGCCTACGAGCTCGACCGGCGGCTCCGGGAGGCGAACCTCGAGGTGACGAGCGTCGCCTGCCACCCGGGCTACGCCGCGACCGACCTCCAACGGCGGGGTCCGGAGATGCAGGGCTCGAAGCTCCGGCTCTGGGCGATGGGAGCGATGAACGCGCTGCTCGCCCAGGACGCCGAGGCCGGCGCGCTCCCACTCCTGTATGCCGCGACCCATCCCGAAATCGAGGGCGGGGAGTACGTCGGCCCCGACGGGTTCAGGAACATGCGCGGCGCGCCGGCGGTCCAGGACTCGAGCGACGCCTCCCACGACCGCGAGGACGCAGCCCGGCTCTGGGAGCTCTCGGAGGAGCTCACCGGCGTCACCTACCCGTTCGACCGCTCGGCGGGCGGACGGGCCAAACGGCTCGCGGGCGAGGTCGCGGGTCGGCTCTCCGAGCACGGATAGCACTGGAGTAGGCGGATAGATCGCGCAGGAAGCCGACGATCGGTCGGAAGTCGAGTCCGGCGGTTCGGCGACGCGGGCTTACAGTTCGTCGGGGTCCGCGTCGAGCAGGTCGGAGGGCGTGACGACCTGGACGTCGCTCTCCTCGATGTACTCGATCAGTTCTTCGAGCTGTTCGATCGTCATGTCCGCGAGCGGGTCGTCGTCGATCTCGTCCTCGGGGACGACCCCGTGGGCGAGCCCGATCGCGAGCTGGTTGTGCTCGGCGGCCGAGTCGATGAGGCTCGTGAAGCCGTCGAGGTCGTGCATGTCGACCCGCGAGAGGTGCAGCGGGTCGGTGAACGGGACGTTGCTCGTCGTCCCGCCGAAGTACGCGCTCAAGTCGTGGTAGTCGCGGGTGATCTCGACGACCTCCTCGTTGGTGCGATGGTACGGGACGAACATCGAGCGCGCGCCGTCGGGGAACCCGCGCTGGTCGAGGTACTCGTAGTCGGATTCGATGGTCTCGCGGATCGCGTCCGGATCCTCGAGCTCCATGAACGCCTCGCCCTCGGGGTGCGAGGAGATGTCCCAGCCCGCGTCGCGCATCTCGCGCAGGTGGTCGATCGTCAGCCGGCCCTCGCGGTTGAGCGAGCTCGGGACGACCGCTGCGGCGCCCTGCATGTCGTGTTCCTCGAGCAGCGGGAAGGCGTTCTCGTACTGGCTCTCGACGCCGTCGTCGAAGGTGAGCATCACGTAGCCCTGATCGGCCGCGGGCGTCATGCGCAGGTCGTCGACGAAGAAGGTGATCCCGTCCTCCTGGTTCTCCTCGTCGTCGTCGCCCTCGGCCTCCTCCTCGGCGGCGTCGGCCCCCTCGTCCTCCTCGCCGTTCTCCTCGGCGTTGGGGTCCTCGAGGGTGATCTGGATCTCCTGAACGTCGTCGAGGAACGGCTCGCCGCGCTGGCCGGTGTAGCCGACGTCCATGCGCTGCCAGCCCTCGTAGGGACCGAGGACGGTTCGCGTGCTCCAGAGCTGGTCGGCCTGGCCGGGGGCCATGATCCGGACCGTCACGCGGGCGGGGCGGGGGTTGTCCACCCGCAGGGCGAGCGAGAGGTGCTGGTTCTCCATGTCCAGTCCGTCGGGGAACGAGCGGCCGATCCCCGCGGAGGCGTCCTCGCCGTCGATCCGGACGGTCTGTGAGCCGGTGAGGGCGTTCTCCTCGTCGGCGGAGACCTCGCCGGCGAGCGCGTACCACTCGTCGATGTCCTCGTCGAAGTCGCTGACCACCTCGCCGCCGTCGATCGCGGGCGGCGTGGCCTGCTGTTCCTCGTCGTCCTCGCCGTCGAGGAGTCCGTCGTCCTCGTCGTCGGTGTCGTCCTCGCCGCCGTCTCCTTCCTCGTCGCCCAGCAGGTCGTCAGTACAGCCCGACAGGGCGAACGTGCCGGCACCGACTGCAGCCAGGAAATGTCTTCGATTCGGTTTACGTCCCATCGTTCCACTATAGCACGTGCTTACTTTTCCTTATTCCGCTCCCAACACGTTTTAGCCCCCGCATAACCCCCTCGATACGCTCCCTCCTGTGTGTGGCCGTAAGGGATGTTCTCAGATTACACGATTAGGGGCTCTCGGACCCCGCGACCCGGCGATGCGTGCCGACGACCGCCTCCCGGAGGATCGGCATCCCGTCGTAGACCCACAGCAGGAACGCACAACCCATTAGCCCGAGCTGGAAGAGCAGATACGGCGACAGATCGAGCGTCACGATCTGGTAGGCGTAGGGGAGGGCGGTACCCAGAAAGCCCTCGAGCAGCCCGTGGCCGTGCTCGCCCTCGGCCTGTTCGAGCGGCCAGAGGATCCGCTCGTACGGCACCCATCCCTCCCGGACGTACGTCGGCAGGAGGTCGCTCGGCAGGTGTAGCAGGTAGCCGACCCCGAAGGCGAGCCCGACGCGCGGACGGCCGTACCGGTGGGCGAGGACGCCGACGAGGATCGAGACCGGCACCGCGACGAACACCGAGTGCCCGATCGAGTAGCCGCCGGGGAAGACCCCGAACTGCCAGGCCAGCGGCTTGTCGATCAGGTCCGGCAGCAGCGACGCGAACACCACCGCCAGCGCCGCTCCCCCGCTCGGCCCCTCGCGATACACGAGGTGGCTGAACAGTGAGTAGGCGACGTAGCCGACGATCACGTGTTCCCATGGCCACATCTCTCTATCGACTGATACTAGCGCCCGAGTCGTTAATACCCTTCTGGATGTGTTTGTTAACTTAGCTCACGCGATCCGGGTCGGTCGTGCCGACTCAGTCCAGTTCCACGAGCTGTTTGCCGACGTTCTCGCCCTCGAACAGCCCGATGAAGGCGGCGGGCGCGTTCTCGAACCCCTCGGTGATCGTCTCCTCGTACCGAAGTTCGCCCTCGCTTACCCACTGGCCGAGGCGCTCGGTCGCGGCCCCGAACCGGGGTGCGAAATCGCCGACGAGAAAGCCCTCGACCCGGGCGCGCTTCTCGATCAGGGTGCCGAGCTTGCGCGGACCGGTCGGGAGCTCCTCGGCGTTGTACAGCGAGATCTGCCCGCAGACCGCCACCCGGGCGTCGACGTTCAGGTTCGCGAAGACCGCGTCGGTGATCTCCCCGCCCACGTTGTCGAAGTAGGCGTCGATCCCGTTCGGACAGGCCGACGAGAGCGCCTCGCGGACGTCCTCCTCCTTGTAGTTCACCGCCGCGTCGAAGCCCAGATCGTCGGTCAGCCAGTCGCATTTTCGATCGGAGCCGGCGATGCCGACGACGCGGGCGCCCGCCATCCGGGCGATCTGGCCGACGACGGAGCCGACCGCGCCCGCGGCCCCCGAGACGACCATCGTGTCGCCCGGCCTCGGCTCGGCGACCTCCAGGGTCCCGAAGTAGGCCGTCCGACCGGGCATTCCCAGTACTCCCAGCGCCGTCGAGATCGGCGCGAGATCCGGGTCGACCGGCGTCAGCTCGCCCCCGAGGGCCAGCGAGCGCTCGGCCCACTTCAGGTTGCCGGTGACGACGTCGCCCGCCTCGAACGCGTCGTGGTTCGACTCTTCGACCTCGCCGACGACGCCCGCCCGCATGGGCTCGCCGACCTCCCACGGGTCGGCGTAGGACTCCTCGTCGCGCATCCGCCCGCGCATGTAGGGATCAACCGAGAGGTAGCGCATGCGCACGAGCACCTCGTTGGCGTCGGGCTCGGGCACCTCCCCTTCGGCGAGCTCGAAGTCGTCCTCGGTCGGCTTCCCCTCGGGCCGGCTCGCCAGGATCCACTGTCGATTGGTATCGCTCATCCCGTTCGAGTCGGCGTGCCCGCCACAAGTGGGTTCGGGCACCCCCTACGGGCTGCCGATGACGTCCGAGTCGGCGGGGTTGTTGGCCTCGAACTCCGCCACCAGTTCGTCGATCCTCCCCGGAGCGTCGTGGCCCACGAGCGGCTCTTCGGCGGTGGAACACTCCCCCTCGCGGCCCACCCGCTCGGCGACGTGGTCGGCCGTCGCCTCGGCCATCGCCCGGTAGGTCGTGAGCTTCCCGCCGACGATGCTCGAGAAACCCGAAACGCCGTCGCGCTCGTCGTGATCGAGCAGGTAGAAGCCCCGCGAGATCTGCCGGCCCGCGTGGCGCTCGCGGTCGGCGCTGTAGAGCGGACGGACCCCCCAGTAGACCCGGTCGATCCGGTCGGGATCGAGCCCCGAGAGCATGGCGCCACACTCCTCGAACATCCGGTCGATCTCCCTATCGTCGCGCTCGAACTCGTCGGGGTCGTCGACATCGACGCTGGTCGTCCCCAGCACGACCTGCTCGTCGTGTGGGACCACGATGTCGCCGTCGGCCGCGGGCCGGGCGCGGTTGAGCACCGTATCGAGCCCGTCGTACTCGACGGCGACCATCACGCCGCTGGAGGGTGCCATCTCCATCTCGACGCCCGCCATCGCCGCGAGCTCCCCGGCCCACGCCCCGGTGGCGTTGACGACGTGCTCGGCGCGCAGCTCGCGCTCTCCCGACCCGTCGTCGACGACCGCACCCCGGACCGTGCCGTCCTCGACCAGCAGGTCCCTTACCTCCGTGTTCGGCAGCAGGGTCGCCCCGTGCTCGCGTGCGTCGGCGGCGTTCGCGACCGTCAGCCGCGTGGGGTGGATCACCGCGTCGGGCACGCGAAGCGCCCGCTCGACGTCGTCGGCGAGGTCGGGGACCTCCTCGCGCGCCTGCTCGGCGGAGAGCTCCTCGGTCCCGATCCCGAGCTCCTCGCAGGCCGCGCGCTTCTCCTCGAAGAACTCGGGGTCGTCGCCCGAGACTTGGACGAAGAGTCCTCCAGTATCGCTGACGCAGTGGGGGGCGATCCGTTTCAACACCCTGTTCTCCGCGATGCACTCCTCGGCGCCCTCGCGGTCGCCGGGGACGTAGCGCGCGCCGCTGTGCAGCAGGCCGTGGGAACGCCCGCTGGTCCCGCCCGCGAAGTCGCCGCGCTCGACCAGCGCGACGTCGACCCCACGCATCGCGAGGTCGCGCGCCGTGCCCGCGCCCGTCGCCCCACCGCCGATCACGAGGACCGTCGTGTCCATGCCCGCCCTAAGGGCGAGGGCTACTTCAGGCGTCCGCCGCCGCTCACTCGGCGTCGAACGACTCCTTGTGGAGGATCTCCTCGACAGGGCGGCGCAGCTTCCGGTCGCCCTCGATGGCGTCGGCGCCCTCGGCGGGGTAGCCCATCGTCAGCACCATCACGGGCTCGTAGCCCTCGAGGTCGAACTCCTCGATCAGCGCCTCCCGGTCGAACCCCTCCATCGGGCAGGTCGCGACGCCCTCGTCCCACGCGGCGTACATCAGCGTCATCGCCGCCAGCGCCGTGCTCCGAGTGGTCCAGACGCGCCGCTCCTCCTCGGGCCAGTCGCGCCACTCCTCGATGGTCTCGACCAGGTCGTCGCGCGCGTCGTCGTTGGGCAGGTACCCCTTCTCGACCCAGTCGTCGAAGGTGCGCTCGGCGTGGGCCGCGGGGTCGAGGTTGCCCAGCACGACCACCGCGGCGGGCGCGTCGGTGACGTGTTCCTGCCCGCCGGCACACTCCTGCAGGCGCTCGCGGTTCCCCTCCTCGCGCACCAGCAGGAACTCCCAGGGCTGGAGGTTGTAACCCGAGGGAGTGTAGCGGGTCGCCTCGAAGATCGACTCGATCGTGTCGTCGTCGAGCGGCTCGTCGGCGTAGTCGTGGACCGATTTGCGGCTCTCGATGACCTCGCGTGTCTCCATATCCCCCGTTGGACCGGGAGCGAAATACCCTCCCGAGAGCCGGTCGATGCTGCCGGCTGTTCAGCGTTTCCAGGCCTCGGGGGCGTAGCCGAGCCGGCGGACGGCGAAGGGGTAAGCCGTCGCGACCAGGATCGCGACCGCGAAGGAGGGCCAGAAGCCGATGTCGCCGTAGAGCTCCTGGATCGCCAGCAGCACCGCGAACATCACGGCGATCATCGCCATGTAGTGGGGCAGCAGTTCCACGATGCGGGTTCCGAACGAAGCCATTTCCACTGGCTACGTGTTCGGGAGCCCTATAGCTACGGATTCGAGCCGCGACACGCCCTTGTCGGCGGGGCCGCTACGAACGGCATGGACGCCCGCTGGCTCACGGCACTCCTCGGCCTGTTCGCGAGCCTCGCGATCAGCGTTCTCGCGTGGGTGTACTTCGATACCTTCCTGTTCTTCCTGCTGATCCCGTTCGTCCCCTTCCTGTTTCGCTCACGGCCCCCGACGAAGCGCTGTCCTCGGTGTGGGTTCAAGACACGGGACGAGGGGTTCGAGTACTGCCCGCGCGACGGGTCACGCCTGGAGCGATCACCAGACGACGAACAGGAACCCGACGAGTAACGTTCCCGTGAGCAACACCTGCAACCCCTTCGAGAGCAGGATCCCCAACAGGGTGTACCACGCCGTCCGGAGGCTCCCCTCGAGGTCCCCGGTCGACTTGAACTCCAGGGCGAAGACCGCGAGCGCCACGCCGACCACCGCGCCGACCGGGCCCGTGAAGGGGAGCAGGGCCAGCCCCACGACGGCGGCGATCGCGGTGGTCTTCCACGACGCACCGCCCGCCCGCGTCGAGAGCGCGCTCGCGAGGTAATCGAGCGCGAGCGTTCCGAGTCCGACGAACGTTGCCACGACGAGGAAGACCGTTCCCGGTTCGGAGTAGCCCGTCGCCCACCAGTAGCCGTAGATCCCGGCGAGCGAGAGCAGCGCGCCGGGCGCCAGCGGGACGAAGCTCGCGAGCACTCCACAGACCAGCAGCGCGACGGCCAGCAGGAGGGCGACCTCGACCATCAGTTCGTGTACGCCCCCTCGCGGGCCAGCTGCCCCCGCTTCGCGAGCACGCTCGGGGTCCGACAGACCCCGCGGGCGCCCGCGACCTGCGGGACGGTGCAGTTGTTGCAGTTCTCACAGACGACGCTCTCTCCCGCCAACACGCGTGCCGGCAGGCGCGGCTCGGCGTAGAAGGGCCGGCCCATTCCGACGGCGTCGGCCGCCGAGCCGAGCACGTCCCCGATCTCGGGCCCGCGGATCCCGCCCTCGCAGAGCACGGGAATCGAGACCGCCTCGCGCACCCGCTCGCAGAGGTCGGCGTTCCACGCCGGCTCGAACTCGAAGCCGGCGGCGTGGATCCGGTTCGCGAGCGCGACCGCCCGCCAGCGGGCACCGAACGCCGCCTCGTAGCCCGCCCTGAAGCGGTCGTCGGCCCACGCGCGCTCGGGGTGCTCGCCGCGGACGAGGCTCATGTCCCAGAACACGGAGCCCCGAACGGGCACGACGGCGTCGTAGCCCATCGCCTCGCAGGCCCGGCAGATCTCGACGGCGTCGTGCTCGGAGAGGTGACGGCGAACCACCGGGGGACTTGCGGTCTCGGCGGGGACCTTCGTCACGAGCGGGACGTCGCCAGCACGCTCGCGGATCTCGTCGTGGATCGCGGCGAGAAACCGGACGCGGTTCGTGAGGCTTCCCCCGAACTCGTCGTCGCGACGGTTGTAGAAGGGCGAGAGGAACTGTTGGACGATCCCCATGTTCGCGCCCGCGATGTGGACCCCGTCGTAGCCCGCTCCGACACAGCGCTCAGCTGCCCGGCCGAAATCGGCGGCCAGCTCGTAGACCTCCTCGATCGAGAGGACGTGCGGGTCGTAGTCGAGGACGCCGAGGCGATCCGCCATGCGGAGCAATCCCGGCGGGCGCGAGACCGCGAGCTGTTCCAGGTCGGGGTTCTCCGCACGATACCCGGCGTGCCAGGTCTCCATGCTCCGCAGCCCGCCGTGTTCGAGCTGGACGAAGATCCGCGAGCCGTGGTCGTCGATCGCGTCGGTCAGTTTCCCGAGCCGCGAGACGAATTCGGGGTCGTGGACGCGGGTCATCCCGGGGGCCGCACAGCCGCCCTCGCCACGGACGATCGTCGCGCCCTGAAAGAGCAGGCCCGCGCCGGCCTCGGCGGCCGGTTCGAGCTCGCGGATCAGTGTATCGACGGCGTCGGGGCCGTTGCCGGCACACTCCAAGAGCGGCGCGCGGTACAGTCGGTTAGGGACGGACAGCCCACCGATCTCGAACGGGTCGGTGATCCGCGGGGACATGTCCCGTCCTACGCGCCGCGAGGGGTAAGCGGTTCGGCCCTACAGCGAGCCCTCGGGCTGGTCCCGGTCGTCGGGACCCTCCTCGCCCTCGGCGAGCTCGCGTTCGTCGTTGTACTCCTGAGGTCCGCCCTCGCTGCCCGAGAGCTCGTTGTACAGCGCCTCCTCTGCCTCCTCCGCGGTATCGAAGCGCTCGCCCTCCAGGCGGTCGAAGACGCTGCCGATCGACTCGGTCTCGTTGGGCATGTCGATGGGCTCGCCGCCGTAGTCGGCCGCCAGCTCCTCGCTGGTCGCGGGGTACTTGTGTTCCGAGAGCATCCCGCCGAACTCGTCTGCCGCCGCCGACTCGGCCGCCTCCGCCCGTTCGCGCTGTCGTTCGCGTGCGCTCTCCTGTGGATCCTTGTCTGCCATACCTCCCGGTTCGTCGGTCCGACCCATAACCGTTGGACCTGCAAGCGCACGCCTACCGCTCGACGACCAGCAGCGCGACCCGTTCACAGACCAGCTCCTGGAGGCTCGCGTCGGTTGCCGCCCGTTCGGCCTCGGTGATCCCGTAGAACCCCGCGATCAGTCCCTCATCGGCCCGGTCGCCCGGCCTCCACTCGCCCGGCTCGACGAGCCCCGAGAGGGCCTCGATCGCCTCCCGCTCGTCCCCGCCGTCGACGAGGACCACGACCGCCTGCTCGCCCTCCGAGACCCCGATCTCGAACGCGCGGTTGATCTGCCGCCGGCCGGCGGCGTAGAGCAGGACCTCGACGGCCCGATCGCGGGCGATGGCCTCGTCGCGCCCGATCGCCCGGTCCGCGAGCGCGACGGCGCGTTCGAGCTGCTCGGGGTCGGCGATATACCGGGCGTCGAACGCCTGGACGGTACTGTCGTGTTCGTCGCCGATCCGGGCGAGCGAGTCGAGGAACGCGTCGAGGTCGTCGATGTCGGCGTTACCGGCCAGCAGCTCCATTCAGAAGTCACCCAGCCCCGCCTGCCCGTCGCCGCGCGAGTCCGCCTCGGCCTCGACGGCCGCCGACTCGTCGGCCTCGACGCCCTCGCCCTCGATCGCGGGGTTCGGGTGGCCGGCGTTCCTGAGGATCGTCTCGGCGGTCTTCTCACGACCGCGAAGCGCGCCGAGCACGACCGATTTCTCGGCGTTTCGCAGCTCGTCGCGGGTCTCGATTCCGGCCTCGTAGAGCCACCGCGCGCGCTTTCGCCCGACGTTGCCGACGCCGGTGAGCCCGAGCAGCTCCTCGCCCACCCCGTGTTCGACCCGCTGGCGCGCGGCGCTGATCGACGCGACCACGTCGGGTCCGAGGTCCAGCTCGACCGCGAGGCGCTCGGCGGCGTTCAACAGCCACTGAGCGGTCTCGACCTTCCCCCGCAGGTCGCCCGGGCCGATCGAGTAGCGCTCGGTGATCCGGTCCTCCTCGACCTCGCTGGCCCAGTCCTCGAGCAACGAGGCGGTCTTGAGCGCCGAGAGCCAGTCTTCGAACCGTTCGGCCTCGAACTCGGTGGGCATGTCGCCGAGGAACTCGGCCTCGCGCTCGTAGGCGATCTCGGTGTACTTCTCGCGGTCGCCCGACCGGAGGTAGAGCTCCCACATGTCGGGGGTGCGTGCGACGAGGTGGTAGAGCCCGAGCGCGCTCGCGTCGTCGGCGCCGCGCAGCCCGTCGACCATCTCGGCGGCGCTCATGGGATCGAGATACAGCCGCGAGACGGTGTGGCCGATCCCCGTCGCCTCGATGTCCTCCCCCGCGCGTTCGAGGAATCCGTTCCGTTCGAGGTAGTCGAGCATCCGGTCCGTCACCGATTCGAGCCGACCGGGATCGGTCGACTGGGTCGCATAGAGGGTCCGTTCGAGGAACTCCAGCAGCCCTCCACGGGAGCTCGCGAAGCCGGAGGCGACCGTCGCGAGGACGTGCGTCCGGAGCGCGGGCTCGGTTGCCAGCTTCGAGCGAACGGGCTCGGGGTCGGCCCAGACGTATCTCTCGAAGAGCTCGTCGAGCTCGTCGTGGTTGTTCGCGAGCAGCAGGGCCTCGCCGTAGGGGTCGAGGCCGGGCCGACCGGCCCGTCCCATCATCTGGTGGACCTCCAGGGTCGCCAGCGGCTTCATCCCGCCGGCGTCGCCGTCGTAGCGCTGCCAGTCGCGGACGATGACTCGCCTGCTTGGGGTGTTGACGCCCGCCGCGAGCGTGGGTGTCGCGCTGATGGCCTTGATCAGCCGGTCGCGGAAGGCGTCCTCGACCAGCGTGCGGTGCTCGCGCGCGAGGCCCGCGTGGTGGAACGCGGCCCCGTTGGCGATGGCATCGGCCAGATCGTCGCTGGTCTCCGAGTCGCTCACGCCCCGGACCTCCTCTGCGAGCTCCGCGAGCTCCGCGCGCTCCTCGCCCGTGAGCTGGTCCTCGACGGCGTTCCCCAGGCGGCGGGCGGCGGCCTCCGCGTTCCGTCGGGAGTTGACGAACACGAGCGAGGATCCCCCATCGGAAAGGGTGTCGCTCACGAGCGCCGTTGTAGGATTGTCGCCCGATTCGACGGCGAACTCCTCCTGGGAGCCGTCGTCGAAATGCAGCGCGCTGCCGTAGTGGACTCCAGTCCGAAGGTCGATGGGGCGCCACTCGGAGTGGACGAGCTCGGCGTCGAGCCAGTCGGCGACCTCGTCGGCGTTACCCACCGTTGCGGAGAGCGCGACCGTCTGGAGCGCGGGGTTCAACTGCCTGAGCTTCGCCAGCGTGACCTCCAGCGTGGGCCCCCGGTTCGCGTCGTCGACGAGGTGGATCTCGTCGGCGACGACGCAGGAGAGCTCCTCGATCCACGAGGCGCCGTTTCGCACCAGCGAGTCGACCTTCTCGCTGGTGGCGACGACGATGTCCCGATTCGAGAGCCACTCCTCGTCGGACTCGTAGTTGCCGGTCGAGACGCCGACGGAAACGCCGAACTCCTCGAAGCGCTCGAACTCGCGCTTCTTCTCGCTGGCCAGGGCTCGAAGGGGAACGATGTAGAGCGCCTTGCCGCCGCGCTCGACCGAGGCGAGCATCGCGAGCTCGGCGATCAGGGTCTTGCCGCTGGCGGTGGGGACGCTCGCGACGACGCTCTCGCCCTCGGTGACGCCGGCCTCGACGGCCTCCGCCTGGGGCGGGTAGAGTTCCTCGATGCCCTCCTCGCGGAGGTGGTCCGCCACCCCCGCGGGAAGGCCCGAAAGCTCCGCGGTTTGCATTAGGCGTGTTTTTGACCCGTCACCGGGTTTAAACTGTCGCCCCGGGTCGCGCTCCGCCACGGTTTTGGTGTCCTCGGCGAAACACCCGGTATGCGAATCGAGTACGACCCGGAAACCTGCATCGGGATCTACCAGTGCGTCGACGAGTGGGAGAAGTTCGAGAAGGACATGGACGCCGGGAAGGCCGAACTCGTCGGCGCGGAGGAGGAAGAGGACGGCACCTTCGTCCTCGAAGTGCCCGAGGGCGAGGAGTTCGACGCGGAGATGGCCGCGCGGGTCTGTCCCGTCGACGCCATCAGGCTCTACGACGACGACGGCGAGCAGACGGTTCCGTAATCACCGTCATTCGCCGGTTCACTATTCGCTATTGCCGAACCGCCGCATAAGTAGATAGACAGCGCCACCGAGGCCGCCGAGCGTGGCGAGGACTCCAAAGCCAGCCATCTCCTCTGTCTCGGATTCTCCCTCGCCTTCGTCTTCGACCGTCTCCAATCGATCCTCCCGGTCGCCGTCATCGATGAGGATCTGTACGTCCTCTCGCTCCTCGATCCGTTCCTCTGCCTCGTCTCTGTCCGAAACGTTCACCGAGACGGCCATCCGATTCCGATCACAGACCTCCCCCTCTCCTTCTCTGATACTCGCCGACTCGAACCACGACTCGTTGCCGTGTTCCGTTTCTATCTCCTCGTGAACCTCCTCCGTCCGCTCGACGTGTTCCTGCCACGCGGCGGGAACCTCCTCGGTGATCTCGCCGTTGGCGTCCTCCCCGACGACGACCTCGACCGGCTCGCAGTTCTCATCGTTTTCGTCCGATTGGCCCGCCGCGATACCCGACGTGGTGATTCCGATGGCTCCGAGCGTTACGAGGAGGGTTCGTCTGTTCATGGGGGCTACTCCGGCTCCGGGACGCCTTTCTCGAAATCGTTGATCTCGATGGACTCCGGCACGTCGTCTTCGGTTTCGAACACGATCTCCATTTCGAACGGCTCGAATGCTATAACGTCCAGACACTCCTCTCCTTCTTCTCGTACTTCGATTTCGATTGATACTGTGGTATCGATGTATTCTATCCCATCTATATGGATCTCTGTACAGTCTGGATCCCCTGACTCCACCTGTCCTCGAACGATAAACGTCGGATGGTCGGCATCTTTGTCATCAATAATCTTGAAGCCGGTGTGTACTTCTTTCTGGGGATCGATCAGTTCCCAGCCCTGTGGGTCCTTCCGCTCGAACCGTACGTCTGCGATCCCATCCGGAGGATCTGGACTGTTTTCCTCATCCGAGAGCATCCCAGTCACGCATCCACTCAGCGAAATGAGGGCTCCAGTTCCCAAGACGCCGAGCCAGCTTCTCCGATCCATGTACCCTTTTTCCACCTGTAGAATATATGTTTTTCGATTAAATAATAATATATAGAAATAAAATTTAAATACAATACTATCTTATATATTGGTATGGGAAAAGAAGACAACAATCCTGACACAGGGTCTATCAGAGGTTCTCGGTGAAATATCCTGAAAGCCTTAGGAAGTATGAGCGTACTGCCTGGAATAGGTATTGCAGCAGGAGATAACAATACGATCGAAGTCGCTTCGGCTTTTGATGGTGAAGAAGTGATCCTATACGAAACAGTTTCCAAAGAATGGTGGGAAGAGGTTAAACGAACTGAAGAAATACATCGGGAGGTTTCTAAGCAATATCTCGACTTGCCAGAAATTACTAGCGTTAGTATCACAGGATCCAACGAGGAAATTGAGGGTCATACCGAATTGCAGATACGCGCTATGTATGACAGTGACATTGTCGATCTATCTTATGTTGACAGTATCGTTCCCGAATCCGTTGATGGTGTCAACATTGAAACAATAGAAGCACCACCTGATGAGCTTCAATGCACACTGAGAGGGACCAACGACCCAGTGCGTGGTGGTTGGATAACGGCCGTAGAGGGCGGTGGTGGTGGAACGTTGTGTGCAAGAGCCTACTGGGAATCGACAGACACGCTCACTATGCTTACAGCAGCTCACGTAGCCGCCGGCCAGGGAAAGACTGGCTGTGATTCTTCTCCGATTGGAAACCGATTATCACAGAGCAGTAGCTGGGCTCCATCACGAGAGATAGGGAGTGTGCTAAATTACCACGAATCGTACGACTGGGCCGCGATCGAGATCGAGAATAACGATCTTGACTTTTCAGGCCATGTACAGAGAAGTGAAAACAATTCGATAAATCTCGTAGGATCATACACGAATTATGCTAAACTGATCGATGACTTCGATCCCGTATATAAACGAGGAGCTACTACCCAGTTCCAGAGTGGCTACTGTACAGCATACAACGAGAGCGCGAATTTAGACTGTGTCACATTCAATGGAGAAGGGGTAGAAGTCGAGGTCGGTCAAACCGCTGCCGGAGATTCCGGTGGTCCAACGTATACGATTATCAACAACGATGCGTTTCTTGTTTCTTTGCATGCAGTTGGGAGGGGTTCATTGGGTGATGTTGCAGAATGTTCGCCAACAGATGCTCGTGAAAGACCGCGTTCTGTTGGCCTTTCTTCGGAGTTCCTCAGTGACTCTGGATTTCGATTTGGAAGAACAAGTTAATTCAGAACTCTTCTATATTATAACATTGCTGGTATTTAATCGAGAGTGTGTAACATCGATGCAGCGATTTCGCTTCTACTGAAACAGGAACCCGATTAGTCGATCTCGTCGTACTGCTCGCTGAGCTTGTCGGCCGCCGAGCCGAGCTGCTCGCGCTCGAACTCGTCGAGGTCCCATTCCACCACTTCCTCGACGCCGTTCTCGCCGAGCTTCGCCGGCACGCCGAGCCCGACGTCCGAGTGACCGAACTCGCCGTCGAGGGGCACCGAGGCGGGGAACACCTCGCCGGTGTCGCGCACGACGGCCTCGACCATGTGGCCGACGCCCGTCGCGGGCCCCCACTCGGTCGCGCCCTTGCGCTCGATGACGTTCATCGCGCTCTCCTGGAGCTCGTCGAGGATCTCCTCCTTCTCGTCGTCGCTGAACTCGGGGTCGGTGCCGTCGACGCGGACCTTCGAGAAGACGGGCACCTGCGCGTCGCCGTGCTCGCCGAGGATCGTCGCCTCGACGTTCCGCACCTGGGTGTCGAAGCGCTCGGCGAGCACGTACCGAAAGCGCGCGCTGTCGAGCCGGCCGCCGAAGCCGATCACCGTCTTCCTGTCGCGGTCGCCGACCTCGTAGAGGTGGCGGTTGAGCAGGTCGACGGGGTTGGAGGTCGTGATCGTCACGAAGTCGTCGTTGTGCTCGGCGATCGACGACCCGATGTCGTCCATGATCGGGGCGTTGTCGCCCGCCAGATCCGTCCGGCTCTGGCCCGGCGACCGGGGGATCCCGGCGGTGATGACGACGACGTCCGAGCCCGCGGTGTCCTCGTAGCCGCCCTGCCTGATCGTTGTGTTGGCGTCGTAGGCCACCCCGTGGTTCGTGTCGGCGGCCTGGCCCACCGTGTCGTCCTCCTTGTCGGGGATGTCGACGAGGACGAGTTCGTCAGCGATGTCCCGCAGCGCGATGTTGTAGGCGGCGGCGGCACCCACCGTGCCTGCCGCGCCGACGACGCTCACTTTCGTCATATCACGTAAACACGCCACGCCGAGGCCGTTAAACGTGTCGGAACTGGGCATCTCACGTCGTCTCGGGAACTCTGGTTCGACGATCGTCGAATCCACAGTCCTTTTCGGGATCACGGCCCTCCTCCAGGTATGAGCAGCGACGAGTTCGACAAGGAGGCCGAACGCGAGAAGCTCCGCGAGAAGTACGCCGACGAACGGGCCGACCGGGAGTCGACCCAGCGTATGAGCGACCTCCTGCTCCAGGGCGCGACGATGACCAACAGCCACTGCGATCGATGCGGCGACCCGGTCTTCCGCTACGAGGGCCAGGCGTTCTGTCCGTCGTGCCAGGCCGCCGAGGAGGAGTCGGCCGGGGGGAACGGGCAGCCCGACCGCCGGGAGTCGCCCGACCCCGCCGAGACGGCCCCCGAGTCCGAGGCCGCGGCCCAGGCCGTGGCCGACGAGGACCGGACCGATCCCGTCGACACCGGCTCCCAGCCCTCCGAGGTCCGCGAGCCCGAACCCGAGCCGGAACCGGAGGGCCAGCCCGAACCCGCACGGGCCGTTGAATCGCACGAGCCCGCTCCCGGAACAGACTCCGAACCCTCGGCGGCGACCGGCGACCTCTCGGGGGCGCGCGACGAGCTCGGCCGGACCATCGCCACGCTCTCGCGGCGGGCCGCCGACAGCGAGGACCCACGGCGCGCCCGCGAGTTCCTCGAAGCCGCCACCGAGGCCGCGGAGACCCTCTCGACGCTGAACGGCCGCTAATCGCGCCACCGCTCGACCGCCCGAACCACCCGCGTGACCGCCTCCTCCACCGGGAGTTCGTCGGTGTCGACCGTCAGGTCCGCTCGGGGGCGCTCGAACTCCCGGTAGATGGCGTAGACGCCGGTCTCGTCGATCGACCCCTCCCGGGCCCGGTTCCGACGGAGGCAGGTCTCGAGGCTCGCGGCGACGTGGACGACGTACACGTCGTCGAGGGCGCGAAAGCGCTCGCGGAACCCCCGCTCGTAGAAGGTGCCGTCGAGCAGCCAGTCGCCCCCCTCTCCGGCGACGCGCTCGTACATCTGCCCGTAGGTGTTCGCCGAGAACCCGTCGGAGTGGAGCACCCGCAGGGGCGACCCGCGGGCGTCGAGCCGTTCGGCGACCCCCGCCACGATCGTCGTCTTGCCGGCGCCCGGCGGACCACAGATCAGGGCGATCATTCGTGGACCGAGAGGTACTCGGGCGGTACCCGGTCGGTCGTGTAGATCCCCGTCGCGCGCCGGACGATCCGATGCCCGTCGCCCTCCATGCCCGCCGCATCCACGACTAGGACCGTCGGATCGGGGCTGTGTCGCCGCCCCACTTCGAGCGCCTCCTCGACCGTCCCCGAGAGGTGGACGTGCTGGCGGCCCATCGGCTTCAGCCCCTCCTCGCGGATCGATGTGACGTTTTCGGGGGCGGTCCCGTGATACAGTTCGTCGGGAACCGGCGTCTCCGCCTCCCCGAGATCGACCTCGACCGAGTGGCCGTAGGCGGCTCGCACCCGCCCGTCGGCGCGCTCGAAGCGCCCCTTCGGGTCGGTGACGATCACGGCCTCGACGTGCTCCGGCTCGGCCCAGTCGTACTTCCCGACCACCGTTCGGACGAGGTCGTCGTACCCCGTCCAGCCCCGTTCGTCGAGCGAGAGGCCGGCGTCCTTCGGGAAATGCCTGAGCGCACCGCTCATGAACTTCGAGAGGCGTTTCCGGTGCCCTCCCTCCAGCAACGGGTCGCCCCCCTCGCCGCAGGCCGGGCATGCCTCTCCCGCAAAGGGCCCGTGGTCGGGACAGCGACGGATCGCACCCATGGGTCCCCCTCGGTACCGGCGGGGGAAAAACCCGGCTCCATCACGATGATTTATGCAGGACACGGCCGCAATCACGGACGATGTCCACACACAACATGGCCGACTACGACGAGCTGTGCGAGACTTTCCAGTGGGCCGACGTCTACGGCGAGGCCGACTGGGACGCCCCCGAGGAGCTCAACGTCGCCCACGAGGTCTGCGATCGCCATCCCTCCGACCGAACCGCACTGGAGTACGCCGGGAGCGAGGGCGAGCGCGCGACGCTCGCCTTCGGCGACCTCGCGGAGCGCTCGAACCGCTTTGCGAACGTCCTCTCGGGGCTCGTCGATCGCGGCGACCGGGTGTTCTCCTACATGCCCCGCATACCGGAGCACTACGTCACGCTCGTCGGGGCTCTGAAGGCCGGCACCGTCTTCGGCGGGATCAACGAGCGCTTCGGCCCCGAGGGGATCGCCTACCGGCTCGACGACTGTGACGCGAAAGTCGTCATCACGACCGGCGAGAACCGTGAGACGGTCGGGAGGGCCCTCGAGGACGCCCCCTCGGTCGAACGCGTCGTCGTGGTCGGCGAGGGTCGGACAGGGGACCTCGACTTCCACGAGGAGTGCGGGTCGGCGAGCCCCGAGTTCGAGACCGTCCGGACCTCGGGGGAGGACGACGCCCTGCTCTACTACACCAGCGGGACCACCGGGAGGGCCAAGGGCGTGCTCCACGAACACCGCTGGATCGCGGGCGTCGCGGCGACCCAGCGGTTCGCGGTCGACCTCCGGGAGGAGGACCTCTACTGGTCGACCGGCGACCTGGGCTGGCTCACCGGCCCGATCAACGCGCTTGGCGCGTGGTTCTGGGGGACGAGCCAGTTCACCTACGAGGGCGAGTTCGACCCCGAGGCGTGGGCGGGCCTGCTCGAGGAGTATCCCATTACTGTCCTCTTCAGCGTTCCAACGGCCTACCGCATGCTCCGCGAGGAGGAGTCGGTGCTCGACGGGGTGGACCTGGACCTGCGCCACGCCCTCTCGATCGGCGAACCCCTCTCGGCGGGCGTCGTCGACTGGGGCGAGGACGTTCTGGGGGTGACGATCCACGACACCTACGGCCAGACCGAGACGGGCAACATGATCATCAACAACTACCCGACGATGGAGATCCGTCCCGGCAGCATGGGAAAGCCGCTCCCCGGGATCGAGGCTGCGGTCGTCGACCCCGGGACGGGCGAGCCACTCCCGCCGGGCGAGACCGGCGAGATCGCCCAGCGCGGGGACTACTCCTCTTTCTTCGCCGGATACTGGGAGCAGCCCGAGAAGACCGAGGAGTGTTTCGTGAACGGCTGGTATCTCTCAGGCGACCTCGGCTATCTCGACCAGGACGGGTACTTCTGGTTCGAGGGCCGGGCCGACGACGTGATAATTTCGTCGGGGTACAGAATCGGCCCCTTCGAGGTCGAGAGCTCGCTTGGCGAACACGAGGCCGTCGCGGAGGCCGCCGTCGTCCCCAAGTCCGACCCCGAACGGGGCAACGTCGTCAAGGCGTACGTCGTCCCGAGCGCCGGCATCGAGCCCTCCGACGAGCTCGTCGGCGACATCCAGAACCACGTCAAGCGCGAGCTCGCGGCCCACGAGTACCCCCGGGAGATCGAGTTCGCCGACGAGCTCCCGAAGACCGTCACGGGCAAGATCCGCCGCACCGAACTCCGCGAGGAGACCGTCTAGTCGCTCGCCGACAGCGGCCGCGCGGAGCGCCTCTCCGGCACTCGGTCGTCCTCACGGAACACGCCCGGGTGCTCGACCTCGGGGACGAACTCGACCGGATCCTCAGGGCTCTCCCCGCTCGCCGCGCCGTAGTACTCGCTCTCCCACCCGTTCGTGTCCCCCTCGTCGTACTGCGGATCGCCGTACCACGATTGTAACGAGCTTCGATCGTCTTCTGGTTCTTCCGTTACGAACATCTCCACTTTCTGGATAAACATCCGCATTCCCCGATGATAAGGCTAGTGTGCTAACAGTACAATCAACACCGTACCATACCGAGTGACTAGAGGACCTATTATCGGTCGTAGTCGCTCGCGACGACCTCGCGGATCCGGTCGGCGGTCACCTCGCCGACGCCCTCGGCCGCGAGCAGCTCCTCCTCGCTCGCGGTCAGGACGGCCTCGACGCTGCCGAACTCCGCGAGCAGCGAACGGGCGGTGACGGGACCGATGTCGGCGATCGATCCGACGACGTACTCCTGCTGTTCGGCGAGGGTCTTCGAGGACTTCTTGCCGTGGACGCTCACCTCGCGGTCGGCGGTCTCCTGTTCGCGCCCGGCGATCACGGCCAGCAGATCCGCCGTGTCCGCCTCGTCATCGGTTCGCAGGACCGATGTGCCGAAGTCGATCGCGAGGCTCGCGAGCGCCCCCCGGATCGCGTTAGGGTGGACGTTCCGCTCGTCGTAGAGCCCCTCGCCCTCGATTATCACTACCGGCCGGGAGTAGAAGCGGGCCATGTCGCCGACCTGCTCGAACACCGAACGGTCCCCGCCCACGAGGGTGTCGAGGAAGTCGGTCACCGACTTTCGCTCGACTGCAACCCGATCGGAGAGGACGTAGTCGCCGACTTCGAGGGTCTCCAAACGAGTCTCGATCCCCTCCCGGGTCGAGAGGTCCCGCGCGATCGTCGAATCGAGCTCGCGCTGGTCGGCGACGATCTCGATCCCCCCGTCGGGGTCGGGCGTCGCGGCTTCGACGCCGACCTCGCCAGCGTCCTCGGATCCTACTTCCCCGTCCGCATCCTCCTCGCCGCTTTCGCCCTCCGCTTCCGACGCATAGGACTCGAGCCCGTGGGACAGGTCGTCCGATCCGTTCTCCTCGCTCCCCTCGTCCCCTGTCTCCGCAGCGTCGAAGTCGGCGAGCTGGCGCTGGCTCGGATCGAGCTGCTCCTCGACCTCATCGGCGACGCCCTTCAGCTTCCGGAGTTCGGACTCCATCTCCTTCTCCCGGCGTCGCGAGATCCAGAAGTACGCCTCGTCGCGGGTGTCCTCCGCGAGCAGGACGACCACGCGGCCCTCGTCCTGGCGCCCCGTCCGCCCTTTGCGCTGGATCGCCCGGATCGCGGTCGGGACCGGCTCGTAGAAGAGGACGAGATCCACTTCGGGAACGTCGAGACCCTCCTCGGCGACCGAGGTCGAGACCAGCACGTCGAACTCCCCATCTCGAAAGTCGTCGAGCACCTCCCGCTGCTCCTTCTGGGTCATCCCCGAACTGCCCTCCTTGTCGCCCTGACCGACGAACCGCCGGGCGTCGACGTGCTCCGAGAGGAACTCGGTGAGGGTTTCGGCGGTGTCGCGGTACTCGGTGAAGACGATCACCCGGCTCCCGCCCTCGATCAGCGTCTCGATGGCGAGCCGGCGGGTTTCAGAGAGCTTCGGATGGAGGTCGTCGTACGCGTCGGCCTTCCGCATCGCTTCCCTGACTTTGGGCTCGCTGACGAGGCGCTGGCTCGCCTTCGACGCCCCCGACGAACGGGCCTCGTTGCGAAGCCGCTCGAAGTAGGCTTCGAGCGCCTCGACGCCCTGGGACTCGACGACCTCGACGGCGTGCTTGATCTTCATCACCTCCGCGTGGATCGACATGCCCTGATAGCCCTCGGACTGGTCGTTCTGGATGAGCTTCTGGAGCTCGCTTCGCACCCCGAACAGCTCCTTGCGCGAGATGTCGACTCGGGCGGAGTCGAGCACACCTAGCTCCTTGAGCTTCTCCAGGCGGTCCTTGACCACCTCGTTGAGCGCGTCGCGGATCTCGATGATCTCCTCGGGCACCTCGATGCGCTTCCACTCGACCTCGGTGTCGTGGGTGTACTCCGCGACGTCCGAGTCGTCCTCGGTCATCACCTCGACCTCGGTGATCCCGAGGTTCTCACAGACCTCGAGGATCGCCTCCTCGTCGCCGCCGGGCGAGGCGCTCATCCCCGTCACGAGCGGGTCCTCGGCGTCCCCGTGATAGCGTTCGGCGATGTAGACGTAGGAGTAGTCGCCGGTCGCGCGGTGACACTCGTCGAAGGTGAGGTGGGTGACGTCCGACAGGGAGACTCGCCCGCCGACGAGGTCGTTCTCGACGACCTGCGGGGTGGCGATCACGATGGTCGCGTCGTCCCACAGCGCCGCGCGGTCGTCGGGACGGACCTCCCCGGTGAAGACGACGATCTCCTCGTCGGGGATCTCGAGGGCGTCGCGGTAGAACTCGGCGTGCTGCTCGACGAGCGGCTTCGTCGGCGCGAGAAAGAGCGCCTTCCCCCTGAGGTCGTTCAGTCGCTCCGCGGTCACGAGCAGGCTGACGGTCGTCTTGCCCAGCCCGGTCGGGAGACAGACCAGCGTGTGGGCGGTCTTCGCCTTCCCGGCGAGCTGGATCTGGTAGAGCCGGCGTTCGATGAAGCCCGGCGTGAGGAGGGGGTGATCGACCCGGGGAATCCCCTCGTCCGTGGCGGCCATTGGAGCGTTTTGTTCGTTCTCGGGGTTAAGGGTTCGTGTAGCGAGGCGGAAGTAAAGCAGATGAAAATAGGGTCACACCAATTCACCGATGAATCGATGACCGTGGAGCTAAATAACACACGACGGGGGTCGGACGAGCCGCTACTGTTGATCCATGGTCTCTCCAGCGCTCACGAGACCGCAATGGCGACATCGTACAGGAAGTACGCACCGACGGCCGTGGCGGCCACTGCGAGCGCGCCCGATTTGAGTACTTGATTGCGGAGACTTGCGACCAGCCCCTCGATCGGCTGGTCGGAGATCACTAGTGCGGTTCCGTCCGTTCCGCGAACCACCGGCTCCCCGTTCTCGACCGCCGTCTCGCCGTGAACCACGACGCGCTCGCCCTCGGGGATCGCCTTCGACTGGAACCGTTCGCTGTCGCCGAACTGGATCGAGCCATTGCCGAGATCCAGCGACCCCGGTAGCCCGCCTCGCCCGTCTACTTCGAACTCCTCGGTATGGTTCCCCAGATGGATGTACGGCGAGGACCACGGATCGGACGAAGTTATCGAACCCGTATCGTCGGTCGCGTGATTGCTAAGGAGCCACTCAGGGTTGACTCGAACCTCGTCGTTTCCGGTAGCGACCCGAAACTCGCCGGGTTCGATCCCCGAGGCGAGCGTGCTGTTGGTTCGCCGCCGGTTCCCGCCGCCGATTCTCACCCTCGCTCCGCCGTGACGAATGCGTCGAATCCGCCAGACGAGTAGTGCGAGCGCGCTTTCGCGCTCCGCAAGTGCTACGCCAGCCCCTGCCTCGTCGGCGGGTTCGTCCACGAGGACCTGTCCTTCGATCGTCGCTGCCTCTCCATCGATGAGGCCTGCTGAGCCGCTCGGTTCGGCCTTCGAGAGCGTGGTGTACTGCCGAAACGAGAGCACGACCTGATAGCCTAACCAGAGACCGACGCCGAGGGCCACAAATCCGATCAGGAGCTGTCCGTAATCAACCATAATTTAGGGTATATATATCCGAATAATAGCTTTTCCGGCCGTCAGTACCCTCACACCACTACGACCCCGACCCACATCGCCAGCGCCGCCGAAAGCGGGATCGTCAGGTTGTCGTCGACGACGTATCCCCGAACTGAGACCAGATAGCCGTCGGCGGCAGTCGCCGCGAGCGCCCCGAGCACCGCGGCCACGACCGGGAGGAAGGGGAGCGCAAAGAGCAGGCAGACGACGAAGACCGCTCCGAGCGCGAGCGGGGACTTCTTCTCCGCGCCCCCGCCGAGATACCCACCCACCGGATCGCCGATCGCGAGCATGAACATCGCGGGGAGTGCGATTTCCGGTGGAACTGCGAGCGCCACGGCGGCCATCCCGACCATGTAGAGCGCGTAGCCCGCGACCTTCTCCTGTTCGTACTCGCGGGTGAGCTCCTCGTAGACCCACCAGTCGAGCCCCACCCGCAGGCGCACGAACTCGAGGGCCATCGCGATCCCGACGCCGAGGACGAGCAGCCAGCCCAGCTGCTCCCACGTCAGCACCCCGATCAGGTAGATCAGGGGCGCTAACGTCCCGCTCGCGTGCACCAATCGCCGGCCGATCTCCGCCACTACTCCGCCGGGTTCTCCGGCTCGGTCGATAGCTCTTCGCCTTCGTCCGCGACCGCGTCGAACGACCGCGATCCCTCGCGCAGATCGGTCAACAGCACCGGGAGCTCCGCGATCGGCACCCGGGCCTGGTCGGTCGAGTCGCGGTCGCGCAGGGTGACGGTGTCGTCCTCCAGGCTCTCGTAGTCGACCGTCACGCAGAACGGCGTGCCGACCTCGTCCTGCCGGCGGTAGCGTCGCCCGATGTTGCCCGAGTCGTCGTAGCTCACCTCCAAGCCCGCTTCCCGGAGCTCGCTCGCGACCGTCCGGGCGCGCTCGCCCATCCCGTCGCGGTCCATCAGCGGGAACACCCCGACCGTCGTGGGCGCCATCTCCGGGGGCAGCGAGAGGTAGCTTCGCTCCTCGCCGTCGACCTCGTCCTCCCGGTAGGCGTGGGCGAACACCGCGTACAGCGTCCGACCCACCCCGAAGGAGGGCTCGACCACGTGGGGCGTGACGTGCTCGCCCGACTCCGTGACCTCCTCGACCGAGAAGCCCGTCCTCTCGGTCGGGATCTCGTAGCTCTCGCCGTCCACTTCGACGCTCACGCTCTCGTCCTCGAACGCCGCTCGATCCCGCTCGGCGAGCGTTTCGAGCGCGTCGGCGATCTCCCCGGCCTTTCCGCCGAACTCCGGGCCCAGATAGCTCATGTCGGGGTCGACGGTCGCGCGCTCCGTGTGGATCGGCTCGTCGTACTGCTCGAAGACGGTGAACTCCTCGCCGGAGTGCTCGGCGTGCTTCGAGAGGTCGTAGTCGCCCCGGTAGGCGAAGCCGGCGATCTCGACCCAGTCGCCGCCGAGTTCGGCCTCGGCGTCCCAGCAGTCGCTCGCGTAGTGTGCGCGTTCCCCGGGGAGGTGCTGGCGGAACCTGAATCGATCCATGTCGATGCCGACCCGCTCGTACCACTCCTGGGCGATCCCCAGGTAGTAGGCGACCCACTCGCTGGCGATGGTTCCCTCCTCGACGGCCTCGCCGACCGTGGTCTCGACGTACTCGCTTCCCTCCTCGCGCTGGTTCTCGATGGGGTAGAGCGTCACTTCGACGTCCGACACCCGCGAGAGGTCCGGCTCGTCGCGCTCGGGGTCGACGAACTGCTCGAGCTCGGCCTGCGTGAACTCCCGGACCCGGATCACGCCCTTGCGGGGGCTGATCTCATTGCGGTAGGCCGGGCCGATCTGGGTGACGCCGAAGGGGAGCTTGTTGCGGGCGTACTCGGCCAGTTGGGGGAACTCGACGAAGATCCCCTGGGCCGTCTCGGGGCGCATGTAGCCCGTCTGGCCCGACCCCGGCCCGATGGTCGTCTCGAACATGAGGTTGAAGTCCTCGACGGGCTGGCCGGCCAGCGCGGTCCCACACGACGGACAGACCAGCTCGTGCTCGCGGATCAGCTCCTCGACCTCCGCGATCTCCAGGGCTTCGGCGTCCTCGATCGCGGTGTCGTCCTCGATCAGGTGGTCCGCCCGGTGGCTCTCGCCACAGTCGGCACACTCGACGAGCATGTCGTCGAACCCGTCGAGATGCCCGGAGGCCTCGAAGACCGCCTCGGGCATCACCGTCGGCGCCTCGATCTCCTGATTGCCCTCCTTCACCGTAAAACGGTCGCGCCAGGCGTCCTCGAGGTGGCGTTTGAGCGCCGCGCCCTCGGGGCCGTAGGTGTAGAAGCCGGCGGTCCCCCCATAGACGCCGTTCGAGGGGAAGAAGAAGCCCCGCCGTTTCGCGAGTTCGGCGAGCGTACGGCCCTCGCTTTCATTCTCGTTCTCGCTATCGCTCATCGAGCGCCTCCAAGAGGTGGGTGTCCTGGACGATTCCGCTCAGCTCGTCGCCGCTCATCAGCGGGATCTGCTCGATGTCGTTGCGGATCATGAGCTGGGCGGCGTCCTGTGCCGTCTTGCGTTTCGTCACCGTCACGACGTCCTCGGTCATGAACTCGCTCACGGGGGCGGCCGGGATCTCGACGTTCCGGGTCGGGAGATACCGGTTGCCGACGGCCTTGATGCTCTCCCACTTCCAGTCGCTGTCGTCGCTGGCCATGCTGTCGCCGGTGCGCTCCTCGCCCTCGACGACCTCCGCGACGTCGAGGACGTCGACCTCGGTGAGGATCCCACAGGGGTCGGCGTCGTCGTCGAGGACGACGCCGTAGGGCTCGTTCGCGTAGTGGAGCTCGCGCTCGGCGACCGGCAGCGGTGTCCCGGCGTAGACGCCGTTGACGTGTCTGGCGGCGATTTCGCCGACTTCGGCGTCGCCCGCGACGTTCCCCTCGGCGATCGCACGGATCACGTCGGTGACCGTCACGATCCCCTCGAGATGGCCGTCAACGACGGGGATACGGCGCGCACCCTCGCGGACCATCAGCCCCGCGAGCTCCTCGATCGAGGCGTCCTCGGTCGTCGTCGGCACCTCCTCCAGCAGCAGCGCGAGCTGGTCCTCGTCGGGCCGCTCGATCAGCCCCTCCCGGGAGACCAGTCCGCGGAACTCCTCGGAGCCGTCCTCCTCCTTGACCACCGGCACCGAGGAGAACCCACGCTCCTGGAGGTACTCGAGCGCGTCGTCGCGCGACCCCGGCAGCTCGACGGTCACGAGCTCCGCGCGCGGCGTCATCGCGTCTGCGACTTTCATGCTCGCCGCGTACGACCTCCGAGGCCTTGTACCCCCCGATCCGACCCGTCGGCCGCGTTCCCCACAATAGCCGCCCGTAGGGCCACCCTGCACCTGCATGTCGTTGACATCGGGGGGATAAATCCGTCGCCGACTCCGAGAAGTTTATAAGCCACGCTATCGATTGTCATATCATGTCCACGAAAGCGACCCCTGCGTCCGCTGTGGATGGCGAGAGCGAGGTCATGGCCTCGATAGACGACGCGCCCGACGGGGAGCGCGTGGTTATTGCCGACGTTACCACCGACGACGCGTGGCTCGCCATGCCACTTCGTGACGCGTCGTCGCTTTCGGACTGGCGGTAAGGATACGTTTTTGCCGCTCCCGTTCGTTGCCCTTCCGCATGCACTACCGCGAGGTCGAGACGCGACGGGAGTTCGTTGCTCGGATGGAGACGGGTGCCGACTGGCGCGAGGAGATCGAGACCCTCGCCGAGGCGGCCGAGATCGACGCGGGCTTCTTCTACGCGCTCGGCGCGGTCCAGGACGCGGAGGTCCTGTTCTACGACCAGCGCGAGAAGGAGTACGAGTCCGTCAGCTTCGAGGAGCCCCTCGAGGTCGCCGCCTGCATGGGCAACGTCTCGTGGCTGAACGCAGAGCGCTTCGCCCACACCCACGCGGTGCTCTCGCGGCCGAGCGGCCAGGCGATCGCGGGCCACCTCGATTCGGGCACCGTCTTCGCCGGCGAGTGTTACATGCGCGAGTTCGAGGGCGAGCTCGTCAGGGAGTTCGACGAGACGACCGGGCTCGACCTCTGGCTGTAAATGCGCGGGGAGGACGAACGCTACTTCGAGCGGATCGAGTCCCGCCTCGACGAGGCGTTCAACCGCGCCGAGCGAGCCCGCAAGCGGGGCGGCGACCCCCGACCCGAGGTCGAGATCCCCGTCGCGAAGGACATGGCCGACAGGGTCGAGAACATCCTCGGCATCCCGGGGGTCGCCGAGCGAGTTCGGGAACTCGAGGAGGAGATGAGCCGCGAGGAGGCCGCGCTGGCGCTGGCCGAGGACTTCGCCGAAGGTCGCGTGGGTGAGTACGAGACCAAGGACGGGAAGATCGAAGGCGCAGTCCGAACGGCGGTCGCGCTGCTCACCGAGGGCGTGGTCGCCGCCCCCATCGAGGGGATCGACCGGGTCGAGTTATTGGAAAACGACGACGGGACGGAGTGCGTGCGGGTCTTCTACGCCGGTCCCATTCGGTCAGCAGGCGGGACCGCCCAGGCGCTCTCCGTGCTCGTCGCCGACTACACCCGCGCGCTGCTCGACGTCTCGGAGTACCAGGCCCGCGACGACGAGGTCGAGCGCTACGCCGAGGAGGTGGGCCTCTACGACAAGACCACGGGGTTGCAGTACTCGCCCAAAGATAAAGAGACGAAGTTCATCGCCCGGAACTGCCCGATCATGCTCGACGGGGAGTCGACGGGCGACGCCGAGGTCTCGGGCTTTCGGGATCTCGAACGGGTGGGGACGAACAACCCGCGGGGCGGGATGTGTCTCGTGCTCGCGGAGGGGATCGCGCTCAAGGCGCCGAAGATCCAGCGCTACACCCGCGAGCTCGACGAGGTTGACTGGCCGTGGCTCCAGGACCTGATCGACGGCACGATCGGCGAGGACGAGGGAAGCGAGGAAAGCGAGGCCGAGACGAGCGAGGAGGACGACGACGCCGAGGCCGACGACGGGCCCGAGGAGCCCGCCGGCCCGCCGCGGGCCGCCCCCTCCGAGAAGTTCCTCCGTGACCTGATCGCGGGCCGGCCGGTCTTCTCCCATCCCTCTGAAGTCGGGGGGTTCCGGCTTCGCTACGGGCGGGCGCGCAACCACGGCTTCGCGACCGGCGGGGTCCATCCGGCGACGATGCATATCGTCGACGACTTCCTCGCGGCGGGCACCCAGATCAAGACCGAGCGCCCGGGCAAGGCCCACGGGATCGTCCCCGTCGACACCATCGAGGGCCCGACCGTCCGCCTCGCCAACGGCGAGGTGCGCCGGATCGACGACCCCGCGGAGGCACTCGAGATACAGAACGGCGTCGAGCGGATCATCGACGCCGGCGAGTACCTCGTCAACTACGGCGAGTTCGTCGAGAACAACCACCCGCTGGCCCCGGCCTCCTACACCTTCGAGTGGTGGATCCAGGAGTTCGAGAAGAGCGCGGCGGACGTCCAGGCGCTGGTGGACTCCCCCCGAGTGGACCTCGAGTCACCCTCCGTCGGGGAGGCCCTCGAGTGGGCGGCCGAGTACGACGCCCCCCTGCACCCCGACTACACCTACCTCTGGCACGACCTCTCTACCACCCAGTTCGAGGCGCTCGCGGAAGCGATCGACGAGGGGGAGATCACTGCGGGCGAGCTCGAGCTCACCCGGACCGAGACGACCCGCGAGGCCCTCGAGACGCTGCTGGTCGAACACCGACAGACCGCCGAAACCCTCTCGGTACCGGAGTGGCGCGCGCTCGTCGCGACGATGGGCTTCTCCGAGGAGCTCTCGCGGGAGTGGGACTCCCTCTCGGGCGAGGCCCGCGCGTGGGACGGCGGGAACAACGCGATGAAGGCCGTCGCGGAGGTCGCACCCTTCGCCGTCCGGGAACGGGCCCCGACCCGGATCGGCAACCGGATGGGGCGGCCCGAGAAGTCCGAGAGCCGCGACCTCTCACCCGCGGTCCACACCCTCTTTCCCATCGGCGAGGCCGGCGGCGCCCAGCGCGACGTCGCGAAGGCCGCCCGCCACGCCCCCGGGATGCGCGACACGCCCGGCGAGGTCGAGGTGAGCATCGGCCGCCGGGAGTGCGAGGACTGCGAAATCCGCACCTTCCGCGGGGACTGTCCCGACTGCGGGGGAAACACCTTCCCCCATTACGAGTGTCCCGACTGCGGGCGCGAGCTCGAGCCCGACGAGGCCGGCCGCGTGGGGTGTCCGCGCTGCGAGGCCGAGGGAACGAACGTCGAGCGCCGAACGATCGACCTCGACGGGATCTATCACGACGCGCTCTCGGGCCTCGGCGAGCGCGGAGGCTCGTTCGAGACGCTCAAGGGGGTCAAGGGGCTGACTTCCTCGCACAAGACGCCCGAGCCCATGGAGAAGGGGGTCCTCCGGGCGAAACACGGGGTCAGCGCGTTCAAGGACGGCACCGTCCGCTACGACATGACCGACCTGCCCGTCACGAGCGTCCGCCCCGAGGAGCTCGACGTCCCGGTCGACGAGTTCCGCCGGCTGGGCTATCACGAGGACGTCCGAGGCGAGCCCCTCGAACACGCCGACCAGCTGGTCGAGCTCAAGGTCCAGGACGTCGTCCTCTCGGACGGCGCGGCCGAGCACATGCTGAAGACGGCGGACTTCGTCGACGACCTCCTGGAGCGCTACTACGGCCTCGAGGCCTTCTACGACGTCTCCGAACGCGAGGAGCTCGTCGGCGAGCTCGTCTTCGGGATGGCGCCCCACACCAGCGCCGCCGTGGTGGGTCGCGTGGTCGGCTTCACGAGCGCCGCTGTGGGTTATGCTCATCCGTATTTCCACGCGTCGAAGCGGAGGAACTGCTTCCATCCGTCGACGAAAGTCTGGTACGCGGAGGAGGGCGATCGCTGGCGGCACGGCTCGATCGAGGACCTCGTCGAGGAGCACCTCGAGGATCCACGAACCGACGACTTCGGAACGCTCGTCGAGGAGCTCGACGGGGAGCTATCGGTTCCGTCGATCGCCGGCGACGGTTCGGTGACGACGCGCCCGATCGAGGCGGTCTCGAAACATCCCGCTCCCGATCACCTGCTCGAGATCGAGACGCGAAGCGGTCGACGGCTCCGCGTCACGCCCGACCACTCGATGCGCCGATGGAACGGAGAGGTCGAACGGATCGCGGCGAGCGAGCTCGAACCCGGCGATACGGTTCCGAGCCCGAAACGGCTTCCGATGGAGGGGCGGGAGAGCGAAATCGACCTGCTCGCGGAACTGCTCGCGGGCGACGCGATCCCGAACGAGGACCTCGTGATCCGAGGGTTGGGCTCCGATCGGGTCCGCGGGCTGTTCGACGAGGCCACCTCCGGCGACACCTATCTCGACCGCGTCGCGGATCGCCTGGACGTCGCTGACTCGACCGTCTACAACTGGGTGAGCCGCGATAGCGTTCCGGCGGCGGTTCTCCTTGCCCTCTTCGACGAGGAGACGATCGTCGAACGCCTCCCCGACGACGTCGAGCTCGGCGTCAAGCGCGATTCCGTTTCGGTCGACCGCATTCTCCGCATCGACGAGGAGGTGGGAACGCTGCTCGGCTACTACGCGGCCGAGGGGTTCACCAGACGCGAGGACGGGTGTTTCTATCAGACGACGATCTGTACGCCCGATGATCCAGTTCGAAGGCGGATCATCGACACCTTCGAGGAAGCCCTCGGGACCACGGCCTACGAGGAGAACGAGTGGAAGGTCACCGTCTCTAGCCGGCTGGTCGCCGCGCTGTTCGCCGACGTGCTCGATGCCGGATCGATCGCGGAGGACAAACGGGTTCCCGACCCCGTTCTCGGCGGGAGCGATGGCGTCCTTGCGGCGTATCTCGCCGCGTACTTCAGCGGCGATGGTAGCGTCTCGAACGACCGCCTCGATATCCGGGCACACACGATCAGTGACGAGCTCAAGGAGGACCTGATCGCCGCATTGAAACGGTTCGGGATCACGTCCAAGACCTACACTGAGACCCGGCGGATCGAGACCGGACCCGTCGCCGAGTTCTACGACGGGACCCCGGAGTTCGAGTCGTGGGTCCTGAAGATCACCTCCGAAAACGCCGTCCGGTTCGCCGAACGGATCGGGTTCGACCTCGACCGGAAATCGGCCACGCTCTCGGAGGTCGTCGAGTCGATCGACGCCCGCCCACAACGGCTGTTCGGCGACGGCGGCGAGGTCTGGCTCGACGAGGTCGTCGACGTCTCGATCGTGGAATCCGATACCGATCACACGTACTCGGTAACGGTCGCGGACACACACACGCTGGTCGCGAACGACCTCTTCACCGGCCAGTGTGACGGGGACGAGGACTGCGTGATGCTGCTGATGGACGGCCTGCTCAACTTCTCGAAGGAGTACCTGCCCGACAAGCGCGGGGGGCAGATGGACGCTCCATTGGTCATGTCCTCGCGGATCGACCCGGCGGAGATCGACGACGAGGCCCACAACATGGACGTCGTCGAGCAGTACCCCCTGGAGTTCTACGAGGCCACCCTGGAGATGGCTGATCCCGGCGAGGTCGACGTGACGATCGCCGAGGAATCGGTGGGTACCGACGACCAGTACCGCGGTTTCGCCCACACCCACGACACCTCGGACATCGCGCTCGGGCCGGACCTCTCGGCGTACAAGACGCTCGGCTCGATGATGGAGAAGATGGACGCCCAGCTCGAGCTGGCGAGAAAGCTCCGGGCGGTCGACGAGACGGACGTCGCCGAACGCGTCATCGAGTACCACTTCCTGCCCGACCTGATCGGCAATCTGAGGGCGTTCTCCAGCCAGGAGACGCGCTGTCTCTCCTGCGGGAAGAAATACCGGCGAATGCCGCTCTCGGGCGACTGCCGGGACTGTGGCGGGAACGTGAACCTGACCGTCCACCAGGGCTCGGTGAACAAGTACATGAACACCGCGATCCAGGTCGCCGACGAGTACGGCTGCCGGGAGTACACCAAACAGCGCCTGAAGATCCTCGACACCTCGCTGGAGAGCATCTTCGAGAACGACAAGAACAAACAGTCGGGTATTGCGGACTTCATGTGAGTTCTACCGTGGCGAGTGTAACGAGTGAAGGGCCTTTTTGGAGGGGATTTTTGCACCGAGTGGTTCGCACGTAGTGCGAATCCCGAGGTGGAAAAAGGTGCACAGGGACAAACAGAGCGGGATCGCGGACTTCATGTGACCGAACCGACCGATCAGTCCGTTTGCCCCGTCACGGTCCGCCATGCGGCGACCACCACGATGATGACGCCCGTAAGCGGCAGGCCGGCGATGACGGCCATCGCCAGCGAGGAGGGGACGTCGCCCGTCGTGAGGAACATGGCGATCGCGTAGAACGCGAGCAGCAGTCCCACGAAGATCCCCCATTCGAGCCGCGTCCTCGGCGCGCTGACCTCCGGGGTCATGCTACTGACAGGACCCCGATCATATGAGAACCGATACTCCTTCGGGCCGACTCCCCCTCGGACGCCGTCCGCCGACCATTACTACTCCTCCCGCG
Organism: Halalkalicoccus tibetensis; assembly: GCF_037996645.1. Lineage (NCBI taxonomy): Archaea > Methanobacteriati > Methanobacteriota > Halobacteria > Halobacteriales > Halalkalicoccaceae > Halalkalicoccus > Halalkalicoccus tibetensis. The sequence continues at coordinate 118,451 of NZ_JBBMXV010000003.1, read as the reverse complement.
GGGTGGCGAGCGACACCGAGGGCCGCCGGCGCGAACGGTTCCGGACGTCCACCGTCCTCGAATAGGCCTCCCGCCCGGTCGTCACGATCGCGATCGCTCCGTAGTACCCGACCACCAGCCCCGCGAACAACCCCCACTCGAGCCCACCTTTCAGTGTACTGAATACTCGGTTCATGATATGTGTATATGAGTATATGTATATAAAATTTACTGCCAATAATCTCAACTAAATCGGTTCCCGCCGCAGACAGGATCTTATCGCTCGCCGTCGTATCACTCTCATGAACACTGGAGAGCCAACCGACGGAGTCGACGAGGAGGAGCTGACCCGGATCGGCTTCGGCCAGCCGGTCTTCGACGGCGAGGGCAATCGGCTGGGGAAGGTCCGTGGGTTCGACGAGGGTGGCTTCTACGTCACGATGCACGAGGGCTACGAGGCCATGAGCGTCGAACACGTCCGCTCGAACGCGGAGTTCGGCGAGGCCGAGCTGATGTGGCGCTGCATGGAGTGTGGCGAGATGGGCCGCATCGAGGACGGGCTCCCCGACGACTGTCCCAGCTGTGGGGAGTCGAGGGAAGCGCTGATGTACTGGACCGAAGACTAGCACGAGCACAATGGAGGTCGTCGTCTTCGGCGCGGGCAGCCTGGGCAGCCTCCTCGGCGGCATGCTCGCGCGCGAACACCGCGTCACGCTCGTCGGCCGCGACCCCCACGTCGGGGCAGCTCGAGAGGACGGCCTCCGGATCTCCGGCGAGCTCCCCTTTCGCACGACCCCCCACGTGACGACCGACGGGACCGACCTCGCTGCGGACCTCGCCTGCGTCGCCGTCAAGAGCTACGACACCGCCGAGGCCGCCCGAACCCTCGCGACCGGCGAGTTCGGGGCCGTACTCTCGTTACAGAACGGGCTCGGCAATGAGGAACGCCTCGCGGCCGAGCTCGACGCCCCGGTGCTCGCCGGCACCGCAACCTACGGGGCACGGCTCGAAGAACCGGGCCGCGTCGAATGTACCGGAACCGGCGAGGTCGTCCTCGGCGACCCCGACGGCGGGGAGAGCGCTCGCGCCGAGCGCATCGGTGAAGCCTTCGAGGCTGTCGGGATCGAAACGACGGTCGCCCCCGACATGCCCCGGCGCCTCTGGGAGAAGTGTGCGGTCAACGCGGCGATCAACCCCCTGACGGCGTTGGCACGCGTCGAGAACGGCGCGATCCTTAAGGACTCGGCCTGGCCGATCGCTAGCGAGGCGGCCCGCGAGACCGCCCGCGTCGCTCGGGAGAACGGGGTGGACCTGACCGACGAAACGGCGGTCTCCTCGCTTCGACGGGTCGCGCGGGCCACGGCACCGAACACCTCCTCGATGGCTCGGGACGTCGAACGGGGGAGTCGAACGGAGATCGACGCGATCAACGGCTACGTCGCCGAGCACGCGCTCGAACCGGCCCCGACGAACGCGCTGCTAGCGGGGGTGGTGAAAACGTGGGAGAGCTCGCGCGGGCTGCGTTAGAAGGGGGCCTGTGGGCCTTCGTCGCTCGACTCGTCGTCGGTGGTCTCGCCGGGGAACGAGGGGCTCATGCCGCCGCCACCGCCCATCCCGCCGTCGTCCATGCCGGTCTCGGCGTGGACCTGGTTGATCTCGGGGATCTCCTTGACCATTCGGCTCTTGATCGCTTGGATCGTCATCGGGGAGATGCCACAGCCGCTGCAGGCCCCGCCGAGCTGGATCGTCACCTCGCCGTTCTCGCGGTCGAGGTCCTGAATGGCGGCGCTGCCGCCGTGCATCTGGATCTGCGGGAAGTTGCGCCGCAGGAAGTTCATGACGCGGTCATCGAGGTCGTCCGCTCCCTGCGTTTCGGTGCTCATGTCCTCGGATAGGGTGCGACCGTTCTTAGACCTTTGGACTGTCAACGATCAACGCCGAGCACGTCGTGGAGCTCCGTCTCGATCCGGTCGGTGTAGACGTCGAGGACCTCCTCGAACCGCTCCCGCTCGACGATCACCCCCTCGACCCGATCGTACGGCTCCGGGGGGAGTTCGACCGAGAACTCGCCGTCCTCGTACTGTGGCTCGCTCTCGTTCAACACCTGCTGGTCGATCGCGTGGACCAGCTCGGAGTCGTAGCGTTCGTTCATGTGTTCGAAGGCGTTCTTGTACGCACGCTGGAGCTCGTTGAAGTAGTGTACGTACTTGTCCTCGAACTTCTCGGGATCGAACTCGGCCATACTCGCCACGAGGAACGGCGCGAGTAAAAACGGGCCGGTGTCGCGCGGTTCGATCCGTTTGATATCGCTACCAGTGGTTTATTGCAGGTTTTATCGCCCACCAGTAGCCGACTGCGTGCGAACCCCCTGCTTGCTCACACCGCGGACCGTAGCGATGCCGACGACCGACATCGCGATCGGTCCCGTCCGACGACTCGGTGATCGAGCGCTCGGAAAGACCGGCACCCGATCCGACCGACCGCTACTTCGAACGATCCCCGCACGATATATCCCATGGGACGATACGAAAGTACCGTCTCGGCTGTGGTCGGCATGCGATTTCCGGGGGTGTATTACCGTGCCCGTTCGTACAGCCCCCATGAGCGCCACGATAGTCGAAATCGAGCTCCCTGCCGACGAGTTCGCCCTTTCGCGGACGCTGTCGGAGCTCGAGAACGTCGAGTTCGAGATCGAACGGTTCGTCGCCCAGGACATGGACCACGTCATGCCGTTCGTCTGGGTGACGGGCAACGACGGGGAGGCGATCAAGGAGTGTCTCGAACGCGACGAGTCCGTGGACAGCCTCGAACGTCTCTCGGAGCTCGAGGGGGAGTGGCTCTACCGGATGGAGTGGGTCGAGCGGATCCAGACGGTCGTCCAGATCCTCGTTGAGGAGCAGGGCTCGATCCTCGCCGCGTTCGGCGACGAGTCGGGCTGGCAGCTCCGCGTTCTCTTCGCCCAGCGCGACGCTCTCTCGCGGACCTACGACTACTGTCAGGACGCGGGTCTCACGATCGACATCCGCAGCGTCTACCGGCTCGACGATGGCCGCGAGGGTCGATTCGGCCTCACCGACGAACAGCAGGACACGCTCGTCGCCGCCTTCGACAGCGGCTACTTCGACGTCCCGCGGTCGATCACCCTCACGGACCTCGCGGCGGATCTCGACATCTCCCATCAGGCCCTCTCCGAACGTCTGCGTCGGGGACAGAAGAGCGTCCTCAAGAACACGGTGATCATCGGCGACGAGGACCGGGAGGACTGACCTCGCGCCTCACCGCTCGCGGGCGTACAGGACGACGAGCAGCACGACGAGGACGAGCTGTGCGGACTTATCGACCGCGTCGATCACCCCGATCGACCCGGGTGTCGGCCCGATGATCAGATACCAGAGGACCACCTGACCTCCGGTGAACGGGAGCCCGAGCAGGTAGATCCACGTGCGTTCGTGGTCGGCCATCACGAGCCCGATCCCGACGAAGAACCCGACCCCAGCGACGAGAAAGCTCGCCCGGAGCGCGAAGGCGGGGACGATCGCCGCAAGCAGCAGGTGGATCGCGCCGCTCAGTCCCGCCAGCCCGATCGCGAGCCAGTGGATCGCGGTCAGTGACCCCGTCTCGAAGCGTTCCATACCGCCATCAAGACCCCAACCGACTTCGTTTTCACCCCAGCTGCTCGGCGACGAGCCGGTCGGCGTGGGCGATGAACTCCTCCTTGCCCGCTTTGGGCACCGTCGCGCCGGCCGCGACGTCGTGGCCGCCGCCGTCGCCGTCGACGGCATGTGCGGCGGTCCCCAGTACCGCCGAGAGGTCGAGCCCCCGGCGAACGAGGACGTGCGTCCCGCGGGCCGAGACCTTCGCGTGCTCGTCGTCCTTCTCCGCGAAGGCGACGATCGGCTTCTCCGGGCTGACCCCCTCGGAGCCCAGCGCCATGCCCGCGACGATGCCGACGATCGTCTCGGGGATCCGATCGCCGACGTCGAACCACTGGAGGTTCTCCTCGCCGGTGACGCCGGCCTCCTTCACCAACCGCAGCCCCTCCGAGAGGTTACGCCGGTGGTTCCCCAGCAGGTCGCGTGCCGCATCGAGGGCGCCTTCGCGATCACCCAGACAGACCGCGAGCCCGACGTCCGCGCGCTCGTAGCGCGCCGTAGCGTTCAACAGGGTCGAGAACTCGCTCGCGTCCCGGAGCTCGGTGCCCGGCTCCTCGCGCGCGAGCGTGTAGGTCGTCCCGACCAGCCCGTCGATCCGCTCGCTGGGGACGCCGCTGGCGACCGCTCTCCGGACCAGCGCGTTCACGACCGTCCGCTTTTCCTCATCCATGAGGTCGGCCCAGCAGCGCCACTCGCCGTCCTCGCGCAGCTCGAGCTCCAGGTCGTTCAGAAAGCGCAGCGTCCCGTTGGCGTCGTCGGAGATCCCGGGGATGCCGACGTCGCTCGTGTACTCCAGGAGCTTGGGCAGCGGGCGGGTCTGGGTGCCGTAGAGCGCGAGGTCCGTTCCGGCCTCCAGCACGCCGGCCTCGACGCCCTCCTCGACGATCGCCCGGTTCGCGCCGACGAGCTCGCCGTCGCTCGACTGCATGTCCCCGACCGCGCCGACGACCGCCAGCGCCGCGAGGTCCGTGTTCCCTTCGCCACCCAACGCGCGCGCGAGGAGGTACGTCGTCCCCGCCCCGGAGAGCTCGCTCGCCCCGTTCAGCCCCTCCAGAAGGGGGTTGCAGTGGAACTGCGTCTCCGCCTCCGCGGGTTGGTGGTGGTCGCAGATCACGGGCGTGAACGCGCCCCGCTCCTCGTGGTCCGCGATCAGGTCGAGCTGGCCGCTGCCGAAGTCCGTGAAGAGCACCGTCTCGAAGTCGGTCGCGGCGATCCGTTCGAGCTCCTCGCCGTCGAGCTGCTTGGCGAACGTCGCCTCGCATGGGATCCCCGCGCGTTCGAGCGCGCTCGCCGCGATCCCGGCGCTGGTCAGCCCGTCGGCGTCGATGTGGGAGGCGAGCAGCACCGCCTCGGACCCGGCGATCCGCTCCGCACAGGCGTCCGCGCGCGCGTCGAGTTCGGGGACCGGTCCGGTCATTACCACCGATTGGCCCGTCACCGGGTATAAAGTTCCGGAGCGAAACGGGGAGGTTTAGTTCCGTTCCGCCGTAGCCGGGATATGGCCTCCGATTCGAGCGTCGGAACCTTGCTGAAGCTGCTCGTGATCGGACTGCTCGCGGTGGCGCTCGTCTCGACGTATCTCACGAGTCGACGGGTCGGCCCCGTCGCCGCGCTGCCGAGCCTGATCGGCGTCTACGTCACGCTCACGCTGGCGGTCGGCCTCTTCGTCACGAGCCTGCTCGACCCACGCTTTCAGGTCGCGTTCGCGCTCGGGCTGACGGCGCTCGGCGCGTCGCTCTACTTCACCGGCAGCGCCCTCATCGGCGCTTTCCTCCTGGTCGTCGGCCTCTTCGTGCTGGGAACCAAGGGCCGGGAGCTCGCTACATAGCGAAACCGAAAAGCGTCCCATCCGCGTGGGGCCGGTATGGACGCCGCCTACCCGCCGCCGATCTCCCGCGGCGACACCGTCGCCGTCGTCGCCCCTTCGCATGCCCCTCCGAACGGCGCGCTCTCGCGGGGCGTCGAGCGCCTCCGCTCGTTCGACCTCGAGGTCGAGGTGTTCGATACCGCCACCCGAACCACCGAGTGGCTCCGGGCCAACCCCGAGGCACGCGCCGAGGACGTCCACCGCGCCTTCGAGCGCGAGGACGTTCGAGGGGTCGTCGCCGCGATGGGCGGCAACCGCGAGCTCCAGATGCTCCCCCATCTCGAGCCCGAGCGCCTCCGGGACAGCCCGACGCGGTTCTACGGCGCGAGCGACAACACTCACCTGCATCTGTTCCTCAACGGGCTGGGGATCGTCTCCTTCTACGGCGCCCAGCTGTTCCCCGCGCTCGTCGCCGACCCGCGAATGCATCCTTACACCCGCGAGCAGGTCGAGCGCGCGCTCTTCGAGACGCCGTTCGGCCCGATCGCACCGGCCGAGGAATGGACCGACGAGTACTACGACCTCGAGGCGAACTCCCCCCGGACCTGGTTCGAGAATGACGGCTGGCGCTGGCACAACGCCGGCGAGGAGGTCCTCACCGCGCCCGTCACCGGCGGCTGTCTCGCGATGCTCGAGTCCCAACTGCTGACCGACACGCCCTACTTCGACCGCGAGGCCTGCGAGGGGCGGGTCCTCGCGGTCGAGACCTCCGGGGAGACCCCCGAGGCCGCGATGGTCGAGCGCTTCGTCATGGCGCTGGGCGAACGGGGCATCCTCGAGGCCTGCGAGGCGCTGGTCGTCGGCAAGCCCGAGACTCCCGGCTCGACGCTCAACGAACGCGAGAAGTACCGCAGCCGCCAGCGCCGGGTCATCGCGGGGACCGTCGGCGAGTACGAGCCCGACCTGCCGGTCGTCTTCGATCTGGACTTCGGCCACGCCGCGCCGGACCTTCCCCTGCCGCTGGGCGCACCCATGACGATCGACGCGGGCGCACGGGAGATCCGCTTCACCCGGCCCTGATCGGCCTCACTCGTGGTGGCTCGGCGCCGCCCGCTCGACGACGTCGCAGGCCAGCTCGTCGAAGCTCGCCGCGTCGGGGACGACGTCGACAGCGATCCCTTCGCGCTCGGCGGTCACACGGGTCGGCTCGCCGATCGCGCCGACGATTCCCGATGAAAGGCCCGCGACCGCCTCCTCGCGCAGGCCCCGCTCCGCGGCGGCCGCGAGGAAGTGCTCGACCGTCAGCGAGGAGGTGAACAGCGCCCCCTCGAGCTCGCCGGCGGCGGCCCGCTCGGCCGAGACGCCCGATTCGGGCGGGCGAACCAGCTCGTAGAGAACCGTCTCGTGGACGTACGCGCCGGCGTCGTTCAGTCCGTCGGTGAGAACCGGGCTGCCGTGATCGGAGCGAGCGACCTCGACGCGCGCACCTCCTACCTCCCCTTCGAGGGCGCGAACCAGCCCGGTCGAGGAGAACTCTTCAGGAACGAGGTCCACCTCGTAGCCGGCCTCCCGCAGCGCTCTCGCCGTTCGATTGCCGATCGCGCAGGTCGTTCCCGAGGGCTCCCACCCCTCCGCTCGGGCGAGCTCGACCCCGGTCTTGCTCGTGAGGACAGTGTAGTCGGCGTCCTCGCGCGGCCCGGCGCCGGTGGGCTCGACCGCGAGCATCGGGTCGGCTACCGGGTCCGCGCCGAGCGATTCGAGCAGCTCGACGGCCTCCGAGAGCCGTTCGTCGTCCGGTCGGAAGACCGCGACTCGGGTCTCCTGGGTCATGGTTCCCCCTCAGCGCCTGCTAATGGGTCTTCGCTTCCGTTGCCCTCCGAACCCGCGTAGAGCCCCGCGACCCCGCCGATCACCGTCACCGCGGGCGGCTCGATCCCTTCCTCGTCGCGCACGGAGACGATGGTCTCGAGGGTGCCAGCGACCGCCCGCCCCTCGGGCCAGGTGCCCCGTTCGATCAGCGCGACGGGCGTCTCGGGGTCCATCCCGGCCTCGCGCAGTGCCCGGGTGTAGTCGGGCAGCTTCCCGACGCCCATCAGGACGACGATGGTTCCGCCGGTCGCCGCGAGCGCCCCCCAGTCGATCGCCGAGTCCTCCTTGGTGGGGTCCTCGTGGCCGGTGACGAAGGAGACGCTCGACGCGTGCTCGCGGTGGGTCGCCGGGATCCCGAAGACCGCCGGCGCGGCGATCGCGGAGCTGATCCCGGGGACGACCTCGACCTCGATGCCCCGCTCGCGGAGGTACTCCATCTCCTCGCCGCCGCGGCCGAAGACGAACGGGTCGCCGCCCTTCAGCCGCACCACCTGCTTGCCCTCGCGGGCGAGCTCGACGAGCCGGTCGTTGATCTCCGCCTGGCTGGTTCGCTCGCCGCCCGCGCGCTTGCCGACGTCCTCGCGTCTCTCCTCCGGAATCGAGTCGATGATCTCCGGGCCGGGCAGCTTGTCGTGGAGCACGACGTCGCCCTCCTCGATCAGCCGCTTGGCCTTCACCGTCAGCAGTTCCGGATCGCCGGGCCCGCTTCCCACCAGATGGACCGTGCCCGTCATTTTCCGCCCTCGTCGCCGCCCTCCTCTTCGTCCGTGCGCTCGGTGTCGACCTCCTCCTCGCTCGCCTCGCGTTTGGCCTCGTCGATCAGCTCGCGCGCGCCCCGGTCGGCGAGCTCCTCGGCGAGCTCGCGGGCGGCCTCGGCGTGGCGCTCGACGGGCAGGTCGCGGGTCACCGAGATGGTCGGATCGCCCTCGCGGGCGAGCACCTGCACCCGCGTGCGGACGTACTCGCCCTGGATCACGGCGTGGATCCCGATCGGCGCGACGCAGCCGCCACCCAGCGCCGCCAGAATCGAGCGCTCGACGGTCGTCTCGACGCGGCTCCGGGGGTGGTCGATCGCGTCGTTGACCTCGCGGGCGAGCTCGCCGTCGGCCATCGCGACCGCGATCGCGCCCTGGCCCGCCGCGGGGACGAACGACTCCGTGGGCAGCTCCCTCGTGGGGACCTCCCGATCCAGCCCCGAGCGCTCGAGGCCGGCACCCGCGAGCACGATCGCGTCGAAGGACTCGCTTCGCTCGAAGGCCGCCCGCTCGCGTTCCGAGAGCTCCTCGACCCACTCCTCGGGCCGTTGGTCGAACTCCGGCTCGAACTCGTCGTCGGTGCTTGCCTTTCGTTCCTCGTCGGCGGCCACCCGGCGGTCGTACTCCTCGTTGAGCGGCTTCGAGAGCAGTTTCTCGACGCGGGTGTCGACGTTGCCCCGCAGCGGCTCGACGGTCAGGTCGGGCCGCTCCGCCAGCAGCTGGGCCTTCCGACGGAGGCTCCCCGTGCCGACGACGGCGCCCTCGGGGAGCCCCTCTAGCGTGGCCCCGTCGGGGGTCACGAGGCGGTCGCCGGGCGGGCCGCGCTGGGGGATCGCGGCGACGACCAGCTCGGCGTCCTCGGTGGGCATGTCCTTCATCGAGTGGATCGCGCCGTCGACCTCCCCCTCTAGTACCTTCTCGTCGAGGCTGCGGACGAACGCGCCGGTCTTGCCCAGCCGGTGGATGAGCTCGTCGCGGATCCGGTCGCCGGTCGTCTCGACCTCGACGAGCTCGACCTCCCGCCGGCGTCCCGAGAGCGCCCGCTTGACCGACTCGGCCTGGGCGAGCGCGAGGTCCGATCCGCGCGTCGCCAGCCGGATCGGGTTCGATCGCGTGGTCATACCGCCACGTCGGCCCCCGAGGCACATATACTGCCTGTTGTCGGTATCGTCGGTCGACGTGACAACCATGCGACGGGTGCGCATCCTTATCCTGTCGGCCCTTTTGGTCGTTGCATGGGAACGATCGCGGAGCTCACGATGCCGGCCGCGGAGTTCGCGCTGCGGGACGCCCTCGTGGGCGTCCCCGACGTCGAGTTCGAGATCGAACGCGTCGCGGCCCACCGCGAGGAGCGCCTGATCCCGTTCGTGTGGGCCCGGACCGACGAGTTCGAGACCCTGGAGGCGGCGCTGTCCGACGACCCGACCGTCGACGGGGTCGAGTGCCTCTCCGAGCTCGACGACGAACGGCTCTATCGGATGGACTGGGTGGACTCGATCGATCCGATCCGAACGATCCTCGACGGCGACTCGACGGTCCTCTCGGCGACCGGCAGCGATGGGCGGTGGCGCCTCCGGGTGCTCTTCTCCGATCGGGCGTCGCTCTCGGCGACCTATGGCCGCTGTCGGGAGGCGGGCTTCGAGTTCGAGGTAGCGAGCGTCTACGACCTCGCCGGGGAGCGCCACAGCCGCTACGGCCTCACGGAGGAGCAACACGACACGCTCGTGGGGGGCGTCGAGCGGGGCTACTACAGCGTCCCGCGGGAGATCACGCTCGGCGAGTTCGCCGCAGCCCTCGGCATCTCACACCAGGCGCTCTCCGAGCGGCTGCGCCGGGGCCACCGGAACCTGATCGAGTCGGCACTCACCACGGGTGCGCCCGAAGAATTGTAGGAACTGCGAACGGCCTACCGACGCGTGTCGTCGTCATCGTCGTCCAGCAGACCATCGTCGTCGTCACCGATCGTATCATCGTCATCGTCCAGCAGTCCGTCGTCGTCATCGCCGATCGTATCGTCGTCGTCGCCGATGATCCCATCGTCGTCGTCGCCGATGGTGTCATCGTCGTCGTCCAGCAGTCCGTCGTCATCGTCGCCGATGGTGTCGTCATCGTCGGTGAACCCATCGTCGTCGCTACCGATGGTGTCGTCGTCGTCACCGATGATTCCGTCGTCGTCGTCGGTGAGTCCGTCGTCGCTCCCGACGGTATCGTCGTCGTCGCCGATGAGGCCGTCATCGTCGTCGGTGACGCCGCTGTCGGCGTTGCCGGCGGCACCGGTCGTCCCGCCGGTGGTGCCGGCGCCGGCCGTGCCGGCGTCGCCCGTCGGCGTGTTGGCACCGGATCCGGTCGTGGTGTCGGAGCCGCCGGTCCCGGCATCGACGCCGGAGCCGGTCGTGGTCGCCGACCCGAGCCGGATCTCGTCGTCGGTGACCGAGTCGACGGACTCCTCCTGCAGCGGGTAGGTGTCCTCGCCCCGGTCGTCCCACCCGAGTTTCGACTTGATCTTGTCGGTTACCCCGGGATCGGGGTCGACGTAGGCCGTTCCGTGCTCGACGTCCGCGATGATACCGACCTCATCGCCCTGGTCGTTGACGACGGTCTTGCCCTCGTCGTCCTCGGTGAAGCTATGTGCCATTGCAACACGTAGATACTCCCGGGTTCGGCTTCCTGACGATGCTTGCATGGGCAGCCCGTTTATCCACCTCCTCGGGCCGTCGGCAGGTCCGTCTCGCGTCGGTAGAGGTAGTAGGCCGCCACCGGGGGCTGGAGGAGCGCAACAAGCAGGCTCACGAACGCGAGCGCCAGGTAGAGCGCCGGGTTCGGCCGCCAGCTCGAATCGGAGTTGCGCAGGTAGACCGCGTCCCGGTAGATCCCCACCGGGAACGCCGCCAGCGCGAGGCTTCCCAGCACGGCCGGGATGGCGACGACGGGCGCGGGCAGCGCGAGGACGTACGCGAGCAGGGCGATCGGGATTCCCGAGAGCGCCCCGCCAAGCGAGGCGGCGACGACGACCCACCAGCCGTTCCAGCCGGGCGAGACGGCCACCCGGTCGTGACGCCGGTAGAGGTAGAGTAGCCCGACCGCGGGTGCCGAGACCAGGAGCGCCCCCAGCGCGTAGAGGGGAGCGTTCGGCGACCATTCCCCGCGGCGGCGGAGCTCGCGGCCGTCGAACAGGATCGAAAGCGGAACGCCGACCCGGATCAGGACGCTCCCGACGCTCGCGACGGCGACCAGCACCCGCCCGACCAACGGGTCGGGGTGGCCCTGAAGAACGCCGACGATCCCGACCCCGATCACCGGGGGGAGCGCGAACAGCAGGCTCTCGAGCAGCCGGTACCACGGCCCGCCGGCCATCTACAGGGCGTGCTTGTACGCCTCGAGGGTCTCCTCGACGTCCTCCTCGGTATGGGCGTCGCTCACGAACTGGGACTCGAACTGGTTCTGGCTGAGGAAGACCCCCTGCTCGCGCATCGCGGGCCACAGCAGCCGGTTCCAGCGATCGACCTCCGCGCTCGCGACGTCCGCGCCGGTCTTCGGACAGTGGGTGTAGCGCGAGCAGTCGGTGCGCTGCTCGCAGCCCGACCCGCAGTGGCTCCCGCCCTCGACGGGTGCCTCGCGCGTGAAGATCACCTTGAACAGGCTGTCGGTCCCCACGACCGTGTACTCGGGGGCCTGGTCCGCACAGATGTCCGTCAGCCCCGATCGCATCCGCTCGCCCAGCCCGTTCACGTGGTCGTAGACGTCGTTCTCGGCGGCGTACTTCAGCGTCTCCAATCCGGCGGCCATCGTCACGGGGTGGCCCGAGAAGGTGCCCGCCTGGAAGACGTCGCCCGAGGGGGTGAACGACTCGATGACCTCCGAACGCCCGCCGATCGCGCCGACGGGAAAGCCCCCGCCGACGATCTTGCCGAACGTCGTCACGTCCGGAGTGATGCCGAACTTCCCCTGGGCGCAGGCGAGCCCGCCCACCCGGAAGCCGGTGATGACCTCGTCGAAGATCAGAAGCGAGCCGTGCTCGCGGGTGAGCTTCCTGAGGGTCTCGTGGTAGCCGTCGACCGGGGAGACGATCCCCTTGTTCGCGAGGATCGGCTCGACGAGCACGCCCGCGATCTCCTCGCCGCGCTCCTCGAAGACCCGTTCGACGGCCTCGGTGTCGTTGAACGGCACCGGGATGGTGTGCTCGGCAAAGGACTGGGGAACCCCCTTCGTGCTCGGCGCCGGGCTGTCGGCGTCGCCCTCGACCAGCGTCGACTCCTGGGCGCCGTGATAGCCGCCCTGCATGACGACGATCTTCTCGCGGCCCGTGTAGCCACGCGCGAGGCGCACGGCGGAAACGGTCGCCTCCGTCCCCGAGTTGACGAACCGGACCGACTCGACGCTCGGGACGTGGCGCGCGACGAACTCCGCGAGCTCGACCTCGATCTCGGTGGGCGCGCCGTACATCGGGCCGGCGCTGGCCTGCTTTTGCACTGCTGACTCGACCGACTGGGGAAGGTCGTGGCCCAGAAGGAGAGGGCCGAGCCCCATCACCCAGTCGATGTAGCGGTTGCCGTCGGCGTCGATCACGTGGCCGCCGTCGCCGCGCTCGACGAAGAAGGGATACGGCTGGATCGCCGCGCGCACCGAGGAGTTCACCCCCCCGGGAAGCACCGACAGTGCCCGGTCGTAGAGCTCCCGCGAGTTCTCAAGCGTCATATCCCTGCTTGCGCGTCGGGCTACTTAATCGGGGTGTGTCGGCGTCGCCCGCGTCGCCGTCGCCTTGAACGAGGCGACCACCTCCCGGCCGGGCTCGAGCCCCAGGCGCTCGACGCTCGTCCGCGTCACCAGCGCGACCAGCGGCGTCCCGTCCACGGCGAGCCGGACGCGCGCGACCGCCTCGCCACGCTCGACGGCCTCGACGGTCGCGGGAAACCGGTTTCGCGCGCTGGTCTCCCCCGGGGCGGGCGCTCCATCGGGCGGGCTCAGCGTGATCGCGTCCGAGCGGATCGTCGCCTCGACCGCCTCGCCCTCTGCCGGAACGAGCGCGCGCACCCGCCCCGGCGGGCAGTCGACGACCCCGAGCTCGCCGTCACGCTCGACGACCCGCCCGGGAAGGACGTTCTCGACGACCGCCGTCAGGCCGTCCGCGGCGGTCCGGAGGCGCTCGAAGCGCGCCAGCAGCTCCCGGGCGTTCTCGGTGAGCGTGCTCCCGCCGCCGCCCGAGCCGCCACGGGTCCGCTCGACCAGCGGGCCCGCGGCCTCCTCGAGCTCGACCACCCGGCGCTGGGCGTGGGCGTAGGAGCGCTCGAGCGCGCTCGCCGCGGCGTGGATCGAGCCGTGCTCGGCGATCGCGCGGAGCAGCTCGACGTCGCGGGCGGTCACCGACAGGTCGCCGACGGCGAGCCGCGTCTCGACCGCCCCGCGCACCTCGTCGCTTCCCATACCGTTGTACTCCGGGCCCGGCCGATCAATCCATCGACGAACCCGTCCCCGCCCGAACCACGGGCTCGCGGGGCGTGAAAAAGCGGGAAAACAGCGATTGGTGCGACCGCGAGGGACGGTGATTCCCTCGGCCGGGTCTCAGACCGCGTCGGGGCCGCGCTTGCCGGTGCGGACCTGCAGCGCGTCCTCGACGGGGGTCACGAAGATCTTGCCGTCGCCGGGCTCGCCGGTGTTCGCGCCCTCGCGGATCGCGCCGATCACGTCCTCGAGGGGTGCGTCGGCGACGACGCACTCGACCTTCACCTTCTGGTGGAGGTCGACGGTGTACTCCTCGCCACGCCACTGGCCCTTCTTCGCGGGCTGCGAGCCCCGACCCGAGACGTTCGTCACCGTCAGCGAGGGGGCGCCGGCGGCCGCGAGCTCGCGTTTGACCTCACCCAGCCGATCGGGCCGGATGATGGCGCTGACCATCTTGATCTCGCCGTCGATCGCCTCACCGCCGTCGGACCGAAGCTCCGACGAGGATCGCGATCCTTCGGAACGCTCACTACCATCAGAACGAGGTTCTGACGTATCTCGCTGTCCTTCGGAACGCTCACCGCCGTCTGTCCGAACGACCTCGTGGCCGCCGTCGGTCGCGGCCGCGACGTCGGGCTTGCCGAACTCGGGGTAGGTGTCGACGCCGTGTTCGGCGAGGTCGAGCCCGTCACGCTCGTGTTCGGGGGTGACCCGCGCCTGGCCGACCGCCTTGAACGCGCCCCAGACCGCGCCGGTGGCGACGACGGTCCAGACGGTGATGACGGCAACGCCGACGATCTGCGGGACGAACGCGCCCGCCTCGATCGAGAGGATCCCGCCCGCGATGACGCCACCGCCGATGGCGGTGCCCTCGATCGACCACAGCGGGTAGAGGATCAGCCCGAGCATCCCGGCGCTGCCGTGGACCGGGAAGACCGCACAGACGTCGTCGATCTTGAGCGTCTGTTCGACGAACCGGAAGACCAGCGGGAGCTGCGCGCTGGCGATGAAGCCGATCGCGATCGCGCCCATCGGCGTGATGAGATCCGTCGGGCCGGTCACGCCGACGAGGCCGGCGAGCATGCCGTTCGCGACGTAGAGCGTGTCGACCTTGCCGTTCATGCCGAGCGAGGCGACCGACGCGCCGATCGCGCCCAGCCCCATGCCCAGCGCGGTGACCATCGCGACGCTGCCGACGTAGTCGAAGTCGGCGAGCTCGAGCGTCGCCGGGTCGACCACCGTCGCGGCCGTCCCGACGTTGAACCCGAACCAGCCGAAACAGAGGATCAGCGTCCCGAGAACTGCAAAGGTCAGCGAGTGGCCGGGGATGATGTTCACCGAGCCGTCCTCGTTGTACCGGTCCATGCGCGCGCCGATGATCCAGGCCGCCGTGAGGCCGGCGACGCCGCCGACGCCGTGGACGACCATCCCGCCCGCGAAGTCGGCGAAGCCGAACGCCGCGAGGATCGGCTCGCCGCCGGGGGCGTACCAGACCATGCCGGCGACGACCGGGTAGATCACTGCCGCGAGCACGAACGTGTAGGTGACGTACGCGCGGAGCTTCGCGCGACCCGCCACCGCACCGGAGACGATCGTGGCGGCGGTCATCGCGAACACCGCGCTGAAGAGCCACATCGCCCAGTCAAACGAGCCCTCGCCGAACATGGTCAGGGGGCTCGATTCGCCCCCGCCCAGCAGGGAACCGACGTTGTTCGAGATCCCCATCCCGACCACGAAGAAGACGCCGATGCCGACCGCCCAGGTCAGCATGTTCTTCGTGAGCTGGTTCGCGACGTTCTTCGAGCGGACCTGCCCCGCCTCGAGCATCGCGAAGCCGGCGTGCATGAAGAAGATCAGGAAGGTGACCGTCAGCGCCCACATCAGGTTCATCCCCGTCGCGAGCGCCTCCAGGTCGGCCGTCTCGACCTGCAGCATCACCGGATCGATCACGACCGATCACCCCCGACGAATGGACGATCGTTACTGTTCAAACCGATTTCGAGTATGGATGTACTCCGAATCACGGTTCAAGGGATGGAATCCGTAGTATATAGATGTTGCCTTCGTGATACTATATTTTCAACGCATATAGTATACAAACGTACGATACACAATGGGATAATAGCTATATAAGGTCGTTCTTCGTCCGGTTCCGCGACAATCGTTGCCGGGAAACCGACCGGACGTCGGCCGGCGCTCGGCGGGCGCCCCGACGGCGCGATACCCCGGACGCGCCCGCGAAACGGACGCTGTCGGCCCGATCAGCCGGGGAGCTCGCTCGCGACCTCCTCGGCGAAGTCGCCGGATTGCATCCGGCTGTCCGCGGAAAGCTCGCCCGTGATGCTTTCCGCGAAGTCATCGGACTACGTCCGATGGTCAGCCGAAAGTGTCTCAGCAACACTTTCGGCGAAATACGTCAGGATCAGGTCCGCACCCGCGCGCTTGATCGAGAGCAGCGACTCGGCGGCCACCGCCTCGAGGTCGAGCCAGCCCTTCCCCGCGGCGGCGTGGAGCATCGCGTACTCCCCGGAGACGTTGTAGGCGGCGACCGGCAGGTCGGTCGTCTCCCGGACGTCCCGGACGATATCGAGATAGGGCAGCGCGGGCTTGACCATCAGGGCGTCGGCGCCCTGCTCGGCGTCGAGGCGGGCCTCCCGGATCGCTTCCCGTCGGTTGGCGGGGTCCATCTGGTAGTGTCGACGATCCCCGAAGCTGGGTGCGCCGTCGGCTGCGTCCCGGAACGGTCCGTAGAAGGCCGACTCGTACTTCACGGCGTAGCTCATGATCGGCACCTCGGTGAACCCCTCGCGATCCAGCGTGTCCCGAATGGTCGCGACCATCCCGTCCATCATCCCGCTGGGCGCGATCATGTCCGCGCCGGCCTCGGCCTGCGAGAGGGCGGTGCGCTCGATGAGTTCGAGCGTCGCGTCGTTGTCGACGGTCATGTGGGGGTCCTCCTCTGCTCCCTCCTCGATACCGTCGGAAGAGCGGAGTTCTTCCCAGCCCTCCCTCGCTTCGCTCGTGAGGATCCCGCAGTGGCCGTGGGAGGTGTACTCGCAGAAACAGAGGTCGGTGATGACGTAGGCGTCGGTCTCCTCGGAGATCCGCCGCAGCGCACGCTGGACGACGCCGTTGTCGGCCCACGCGCGGGTCCCCCGCTCGTCCTTCTCCTCGGGGATCCCGAACAGCATGACGGCCTCGACGCCGGTTTCCCGTACTTCCCGCACCCGCTCTGCGATCCCCTCGACGGGCACGCGCTCATGGCCGGGCATCGACTCGATCGGCACGCGCTCGTCGGCGGTCGCGTCGACGAAGACGGGCGCGATCAGGTCCGAGGGGGAAAGGGCGGTCTCGCTGACCAGCGGGCGCACGCCGTCGCTCCGCAGTCGGCGCGGGCGCTTCGTGATGTCCATACCGGTCCTCGGGCCGGACGGTCCAAAGGCGTGTCGAGTATGTAGTCACGCGCACGAACGTCCGGCATGCGCGTCAGCGTCATCGGCGGCGGGACGGTCGGCGACGAGGACACCGAGGTCGCCTACCGGGTCGGGGAACTGCTCGGCGAGCGCGGCCACACGCTGGTCTGTGGCGGCCGGACGGGCGTGATGGAGGCGGCCTGCCGCGGCGCGAAGGAGGCGGGCGGGGAGACCATCGGGATCCTGCCGAGCACCGATCCGAACGAGGCGAACGACTACGTCGACGTGCCGATCGCCACCGGGATCGGCAACGCCCGTAACGTACTGGTCGCGCTCAACGGCGAGGGGGTGATCGCCATCGACGGGAAGTATGGAACGCTCTCGGAGATCGCCCATGCGCTGGATTTCGGGCGGCCCGTCGCCGGGATCGCGAGCCACGACGTCGCGGGCGTCGAGGCCGTCGCCTCGCCCGAGGCCGCCGTGGGATACGTCGAGGAGGCTTAGTCCGCCCTTCCCTTCGAGTCGACGGCCTCGACCAGCAGCTCCGCGACGTCGACGATCTCGAGGTCGTCCTCGTAGCCGCCCGTTTTTCTGCCGTCCTCGTACATCGTGGTGCAGATCGGGCAGGCGACGACGAACTTCTCGACCCCCGAGCCGGCGTCGGTGTCCTGCAGGGCCTCCCGCAGTCGTTCCTCGCTGGGTTTTGGCTCCTCGTCGAACTCCATCCAGAGGCCGCCCCCGCCCCCGCCACAACAGAACGAGTCCGCGCGGTTGCGCGGCATCTCGTACAGCTCGCAGCCCGTCGCCCGGACGAGGTCGCGGGGGGCTTCGTACTCGTCGTTGTATCGCCCCAGATGACAGGGGTCGTGGTACGTAACGGTATAATCGAGTTCATCCCCTGACAGTCCCAGACGGTTCTCCCGAACCAGCTCCTCGACGGCTTGCGTCCAGTGGAGCACCTCGATCTCCCCCTCGGCGTTCCAGCGCCCGTCGTACTCGAAGGGCATCATCGGGTCGTCGGCGAACTCCGCGAAGTCGACCTCGGGATACTCGTTCTTCATCGTGTTGTACGAGTGCGGGTCGGTGCAGACGATCCGCTCGAACGCACACTCCTCGAAGGTCTCGACGTGGTGGCCCGCCAGTTCGAGGTAGAGGAACTCCTCGCCGATCCGGCGGACGTCGTTGCCGTCCGTCCGCTCGTCGTCGAAGAGGATGCCAAAGGAGACGCCCGCCTGCTCGAACAGTTTCGCGAGCGAGCGCGCCACTCGCTTGTTCCGGTCGTCGAAGCTCGGGTAGTCCCCGACGTACCAGAGGTACTCGACTTCCTCCTCGCGCGCATCGGCCAGGTCGAACTCGAGCTCATCGGCCCAGTCGGCGCGTTTTCGCTGGGGCTCGCCGAACGTGTTGCCCTTCCGCATCACGTCCTGAAAGACCCCCTGAACGTTGGAATCGACGTCGCCCTGATCGGTGAGCTGGCGGTTCATCCTGGTGAAGGAGTTGAGGTGCTCGATCTCGACGGGACAGGCGTCCATACAGGCCATGCAGGCCATACAGGACTCCATCGTCTCGCTGTCGATGACGCTACCACCTCCGTCCGCGACGATGGGCTTCGTCTCCCCGCCGGCGTCGACCTCCTCGCGGTAGCTCTTGAGATCGAGGATCACGTCGCGCGGGTCGAGCGGCCTGTTCGCGGCTTTGGCGGGGCACACGGCGGAACACCGGCCGCATTTGGTGCAGGCGTCCTGGTCGAGCAGCTCCTTCCAGCTGAAGTCGTCGATGTCCTCCGCGTTTGTCGCGTCCAAGTCGGCGGGAACGTTCGGCAGGACCCTGCCCGCCTTCTCGTCGCGCGTGACGACGTTCGCGAACGAGGAGAGCATGTGGAACGGCTTGGCGTAGGGGATCCAGGCGACGAAGACGAGTGCGAGGATCGAGTGGTGCCACCAGACCCACGGGTAGATCGCCGCCGCGCCCTCGGGGGTGAGCCCCCCCGCTTCGAGCAGGCCGGCGGTGAAGACGCCGACGAAGCTCACGGTTTCGGCGGCGCGGATCTCCTGGCCGACCATCGAGACGCCCTGGACGAGGAAGCCGCCCACGCCCAGCAGGAAGAGCGTCCAGACGAAGGCGTCGTCCTCCAGGCTCGAGTGGGGGCCGAACAGCCGCTCGTTGCGCACGACGTATCTCCTGTAGATCGCCATCCCGAGCCCGACGACGAACAGCAGACCGAAGGCGTCGAGCACGAGCTGGTAGGCGAGATAGAAGTCGCCCTGCCAGAACGACTCGCCCGTGAGGACGTTGTAGAAGTCGATGTCGATGAAGAGGATCGTCGTCCCGATCAGCAACACGAGAAACCCCCACATGACGAAGGCGTGCATCAGCCCGCCGTAGAGGTCGCGGTCGAACTGTTTCCCGTTGGATCCGGCGATCCGCGCCGCCGTGACGACCCGCGAGCCGAGGTCGTCGAGCCTGTCGCGGGGGTCGGCCTCGCCCTCCGTGTAGCGGGCGAAGCGCTCGTAGACCCCGTAGACGAAGACGAGCACGGCGACGACCGAGAGGAAGTAGAACATCCCCCGGCCCAGCGGGCCGATCTGCCAGAACGTCTCGCGGGTGACCTCCCCACCCGCCTGGAGGACCTGCATGATCGTTCACCGGAGTAGCTGGCGCATAAGTCTTACCACTGACCCCCCGGGCGGCACGCGAGAGCATCCAGAACGGCTATGGAGCGCGAGGACGGACGTCGGCCCATGCAGCGACTCGTCCGCATCGCCGGTTTCGTCGCCGTCATGGCCCTCGCCGCCCTCGCGGCCGCCGTCCGACCGGCCAACCAGCGCCGGATCGCGCCGCCGTTCTGATCGCGGGTTGCTCCTGCAGTCCGGTCCCTTTTTTCATCTCTGTCACGACTGCCAGTGCATGACGTTGGACAGGGGAGCGATGGGTAACTCGTCGGTCGTGCGCGTCTGCAGCGCCGCGGACGGTCGCCACGCCGACGTTCTGGATTCCGCGCGCGAGGCCGCGGCGGAGCTCCCGGTCGTCGAGGTGGGATCGCTCGGCCATACGGCGCTCGCGCCGGTGCTCCTCGTGACCGACGGGGGCCGGACCACGTATCACGTCGACTGCTCGCCGACTGAGGCCCGCGAGCTGGTCGAGCGAACGGAGGGCGGCGAGCTCCCGACCGACGACGCGCGTCACGTCGTCGAGCACGACCCCGACACCCGTCGACTGCCGGTCCCCGAGACGGGGCCGCTCTCGGTCGGTCGCCGCGGCGCGCTCGCGCCCTGTGGTTGGCTCGCCCCCGCCTTCCCCGAGGACTACGGCGGGCTGGTCTCCGAGGACGCCCGCGAGGACCCCGCGGGGCTCCGCGAGGACTGCGAGGCGCTCGGGCTGCTGGGCCGGGGCCGGGGCGACGGGAGCCACGACCGGCCGCTCGCGCCCGTCTGGGAGACGGTCCGCGAGGCCGACGGCGACCCGGTGGTCGTCGTCAACGGAAACGAGGCCGACCCGAGCGCCGACGCCGACCGCCTGCTGCTGGAGGGCGCGCCGGTGGCCGTCCTCGACGGCGCGCTGGCGGCCGCCGCGGCCGTCGGCGCTGAGGACGTCGTCGTCTACGCCAACGAGACCGACGACCTCGCGACCGAGCGCTGCGAGACGGCTGCCGGCGCGCTCGCCGACGGAACGGACGTCGAGATCCAGGTCGCCGCGGGCCCCGACGAGTACAAGGCCGGCGAGCGGACGATGGCGCTCGAGTCGCTCGAGGGCAGCGACCGCATCGAGGCGCGTCGGAGCCCGCCCGGCCCCGAGGAACACGGGCTGTTCGGGCGGCCGACGGCGATCCACACCCCCCGAACCCTCGCCCAGCTCCGAACGGCACTGCTCGAACCCGACCGGTTCGACCCCGAGGACGCCGACCCCGGGACCCGGGTCGTGACCGTCGCGGACGGCGACGAGCACGCGACCGTCGAGCTCCCGACCGGGACGCTGCTCTCCGATGCGCTCGGGGCCGTCTCGCGCGACGAGTTCAAGCTGGCGTGCGTCGGCGGCCGGTTCGGCGGGTTCACCCGATCGCTCGAGACCCCCATGAGCGCGCCGGCGCTTCGCTCCTCGAACCTCGGGACCAACGGCGTCGTCGAGCTGTTCGACGGGTCGCGGTGCGCCGTCGCGCTCGCTGGCAAGCGCGCGCGGTTCGCGCGCGAGGGCAACTGCGGGCGCTGTGTCCCCTGCCGGAACGGCTCGAAACAGCTCGTCGAGCTCCTCCGGGACATCTACGACGGCGACTTCGACAGCGGCGCGATCCGCGAGCTCTCGCGGGTGATGCGCCGCTCGAGCATCTGTTACTTCGGGCAGTCGGCCTCCCGGCCGGTCACCTCGGCGATGGACGCCTTCGAGACCGAGTTCGCCGCCCACGCCCGCGACCACTGCCCGAGCGGCGAGTGCGAGATCGACGAACGGACCGCCAGACGACCCGAATCCACGGTCGAATCATGAGCACACACCCCACACCACGCGTCCCCGAGATCGAGGACCCGCAGCCGAGCACGCCGCTGACGGAACAGTTCAGGACCGGCACCGCCAACGACCCGAACCTCGACTACGGGGGGGGGATGGTCCGGCTCACCGTCGACGGCGAGTCCGTCGCCGTCCAGTCGGGCGCGACCCTGCTCGACGCGGTCGAGGCCGTCGAGACCGAGGGGAACGTCCCAGCGGTCTGTTACTACGAGCGCGGTGACGAAGGCGACGAGGGCGATCACGGACGCTACGAGATCGGCCCGCGAAGCGAGTGTCGCACCTGCATGGTCGAGACCGACAGCGAGGGGCTCGTCCCCTCCTGTAGCCAGCCCGTCGAGGACGGCATGGAGGTCCGCACGGACACCGGCGACGCGACCGAGGCCCGCGACGTGAACCTCGACCTGCTGCTGTCGGACCACAACCTCCGGTGTACGACCTGCTCGCAGAACGGCCGCTGTGAACTGCAGGACGCCTCGATCGAGAACGACGTCGAGGAACCTCGTTATGGTGTGTTCGACGAGCGCGAGGCCTACGAGCCCATCGACGACACCTCCTCGTTCATCCAGATCGACCGGAACAAGTGCATCCTCTGTAATCGCTGCGTCGAGGCCTGCAACGACGTGCAGGTCGAGGGCGTCCTCCGCATGGAGGGGTCGGGCCCCGACACCCGGATCGGCTTCCAGAGCGAGGCCGAGACGATGGACGACTCGACGTGTGTCTCCTGTGGGCACTGCGCGACGGTCTGTCCGACCGGCGCGCTCACCGAGAAGGGGCTGGTCGATCAGACGACGCTGCCGCTGCCGGGGTTCACCCAGAAGAACTCCATCGGCACGGTGATCGAGCGCGACCCCGTCGACACCATCGAGACCTCCGACGCCCCCAACCGCCAACTCAGGGGCCGTCAACGCGACAACGAGGGCGTCGAGGGGAGATCGGGCGTCGCGCGGATGATGGCCCGCGCGAAGCGCGAGGCCACCGCCGCCCGCGAGGCCGCCGGGAATCGCGCCCGCGAGGTCGTCGACGAGGCGATGGCGGACGTCGAGCACGCCGCCGAGTACACGGCCGGGAACTCGATGCCCGAGGGCGCGCTGTTCGACATCGGGAAGAACGTCGGCAAGGCCCGCCTCTCGCGGATGGACAAGGCCGAGACCACCTGTGGCTACTGCGCCGTGGGCTGTCGGTTCGACCTCTACGGCAAGGACGACGAGGTGCTGGCCGCCCGGCCGGCCGATCCCGAGGCGACGCCCGCCAACGACTTCTCGACGTGTGTGAAGGGGAAGTTCGGCTACGACTACGTCAACAGCGACGAGCGTCTCGACCAGCCGCTCGTCAAGGAGGACGGCGAGTTCCGCGAGGCGACCTGGGGGGAGGCGCTCGATCGGGTCGCCGAGGGGCTCTCCGACATTCAGGACCAGTACGGCCCCGACACCGTCTCGGTGCTCTCCTCCTCGAAGACGACCAACGAGGAGAACTTCGCGATCCAGAAGTTCGCCCGCCAGGTGCTGGGAACGAAGAACATCGACAACTGTACGCGGCTGTGTCACTCCTCGACGGTCGCGGCGCTGAAACAGACGGTGGGATACGGCGCGATGACCAACCGGATCGAGGACATCGGCAACACCGACTGCTACCTGATCACGGGCGCGAACACCACCGAGAGCCACCCCGTGCTCGCGACACGGATCAAACAGAACGCCCGCGACGGGGCGGACCTGTTCGTCTTCGACCCCCGGAAGATCGACCTCGCGGAACACGCCGACCAGTACACCCGCACCGAGGGCGGCCATGACATCGCGTGGATCAACGGGATGATCCGCCACATCGTCGAGAACGACCTCCAGGACGACGAGTTCATCGAGGAGCGCACCCGGAACTTCGCGGCCGTCGAGGAGAAAGTTCAGGAGTTCACCCCCGAGAAGGTCGAGGAGCTGACGAACGTCTCGCCCGAGGAGCTCGCGAACGCCGCCGAGACGATCGCTGAGGCCGACACCTGCGTGTTCGGCTGGGCGATGGGCATCTCCCAGCACACCTACGGCACCCAGACGGTGCTGGCGCTCGCCGATCTGGCACTCGTGACGGGCCACCTGGGCAAGCCGAACGCCGGGCTCTCGCCGTTCCGCGGCCAGAACAACGTCCAGGGCGGGGGCGGCGACATGGGGCCGATCCCGGACAACCTGCCGGGCTACCAGGAACTCTCCGACGAGGGCGTCCTCGAGCGGTTCGAGGAGGAGTGGGGCGTGCGCCCGCCGGACGAGCCGGGCCTTCGCGTGACCGAGATGTTCGACGAGGTCGACGAGGGCAACCTCCGCGGGATGTACGTCGTCGGGGAGAACCCCGCGATCTCCGAGCCCGACCTCACGAACGCCCGCGAGAGCCTGGAGGAGCTCGAGTTCCTCGCGGTCCAGGACATCTTCATGACCGAGACCGCCGAGTACGCCGACGTCGTGCTGCCGGCGGCGGCGATCACCGAGAAGTACGGCACCGTCACGAACACCGAACGCCGCGTCCAGATGGTCCGGCCGGTCGCCGACCCGCCGGGGAAGGCCCACGCCGACTGGGAGATCGTCCAGAAGCTCGCCGAACGGCTGGGCTTCGACTGGGGCTACGAGAACCCCACCGGGATCATGGACGAGATCAACGAGCTGGTGCCGATCTACGGCGGGATCACCCACGAACGCCTCGAGGAGCGCGGCGAGGGCCTGCAGTGGCCCTGCCCCGACGAGGACCACCCCGGGACCGCGAACCTCTACACCGAGGGGTTCAACTTCGAGGACGGCAAGGCCCGGTTCGTCCCCGCCGATCTGGGCGATCCCACGGAGCTGCCCAACGAGGAGTTCCCGATCGCGCTGACTTCGGGGCGGGTGTTGTATCACTGGCACACCGGCCAGCTCACCCGGCGCGACGAGGGGCTGATGAGCCACGTCGGCGAGAGCTACGCCGAGATCCACCCCGAGACAGCGGGCACGATCGGCGTCGCCGACGGCGAGTACGTCGAGGTCGAGTCCAAGCGCGGCTCGATCGTCGTCAAGGCGAAGGTCACCGACCGCACCGCCCCGGGGAAGGTGTTCATCCCGATGCACTTCGCGAAGGGCGCGGTCAACAAGCTGACCCAGGAGGAGCTCGATCCCATCAGCCGGATCCCCGACTACAAGATGGCGAGCGTGCGGGTGCGCTCGGTCGGCGCGAACCCCGAGACCGAGCCCCTCGGCACGCCCGAGTCACCGGCCGACGACTGACCGGCCATCGCACGCACCAGAGCTATCCACTCCGTCGGTGAACCGCCGGGCATGGCAGCCGAACTCACCGACGACCTGATCGGCAAGGACGTCGAGACTCAGGACGGCCAGCACGTCGGCACCGTGACCGACATCGAGGGCGAGCAGTTCTACGTCAACTTCACCGACACGGAGATGGAGAAGGAGCGCCAGCAGGAGATCCACGCCGGCGACATCGAGGAGATCACCGACGGGACGGTCGTCATCGTCCGAAGCACTTAGACGAGCGCCCAGACGACCAGCGCGGCCGCGAACCCGAGCGCCGGCGTATCGAGCCGGGCGAACGCGAGCCGCGGCAGCGTCGGGTTCCACACGAAACACCGCGCGCGAAGCGCCAGCGAGAAGTCGTCCGCCCGCGAGAGTGCCCGATCCACGCCCGTCACCGCCAGCAGCGCCATGCGTTCGTGGACCGGACGCTCGCTCGCCAGCCGGATGGCCATCGCCTCCCGGGCCCGTTTCAGGTCCGTGACCAGAAGAGGGAACAGCCGGAAGACGAAGGCGGCCCCCATCCCGAGGAAGGCGCCCGGTTTCCCGGGGATCGTCCACTGGATCGCCGCCCGCGACTCCCTCACCGGCGTCGAGCGGACGTAGACTGCGGAGACGAGCAGAATGAGCAGAACGCGATAGCTCGCGAGCGCCGTCTCCCGCGCGGTGACGGGATCAAACCCCGAGAGCGTGACCCCCTCGATCAGCGGGCCGACCGCGAGAAACGGCAGCGCGAATCGGTAGGCGTACAGCGCCGAGAGCGGGGAGAGACGCGCGCCCGCGAGGATCGCGAGCGCCAGTACGGTCAGCAGAGCGAGCCCCCGTGGCGTGGTGTGAGCGAACGCCGCGACGACGAACCCGATCTGGACGGCGAGCTTCGTCCGCGGGTCGAGGCGATGGGCGAGCGAGTCCCCCGAGGAGTAGCTCAGCATGGCGCCCGGACGCCCAGCCCCGACAGGTCGACCGTTTCCGGAGCACCGTCCCGGACCACCCGGCCGTCCGAGAGCACGACCAGTCGGTCGGCGAGCGGGAAGACGTCACGCAGGTCGTGGGTGACGACGATCACGCCCGTCCCCGCCCGCGAGAGCGATTCGAGCCGGTCGAGCACCGCCCGCCGTGCGGGCTCGTCGAGGCCGGTGAAGGGCTCGTCGAGCACCAAGTGATCGGGCTCCATCGCGAGCGCGCCCGCGATCGCGAGGCGCTCCTGCTCACCCCCTGAGAGCGTCTCGATCCGCTCCTCGCGTCGTCCCCCCAGGCTCACCGCCGAAAGCGCCTCTCCGACCCGGCGGTCGATCTCCTCGCGAGCGAGCCCGAGGTTCTCGGGGCCGAAGGCGACGTCCGCGCCGACGGTCGCGGCGACGAAGCCGTCGCGCGGGTTCTGGAACACCATCCCCATCTTCGTGCGGGCGGCCACGAGGTCCTCCCGTACCTTACGGCCGTCGACCAGCACCTCGCCCGCGTCGGGCTCCAGAAGCCCGTTCCAGTGGCGGATCAGCGTGCTCTTGCCCGAGCCGTTGGGCCCCGCGAGCACGAGGAACTCGCCGTCGGCGACGGTCAGCGAGACGCCGTCGAGTGCCGGCATGCCGTCGCCGTAGCGATGCACCAGCCCCCGGGTCTCGATCATGCGGCGCTCAGCCGGTCGCTGCGGACGATCCCGATCGCGGCGGCCATCTTCAGCGCCTCCGCGGGCAGGAAGACCAGCGCCCCCACCACCACCGCGTTCGAAAGCGAGAGGTCCAACACGAGGGCCATGCCGACGACCCCGAGGCCGTAGATGGCGACGACGCCGGCGGCCATCGCCGCCACCAGCCGCGGGACGCCGATCGAACCGAGCGGGCCCACGCTCCGTCCGTGGGCGAGCGCGCCGACCGCGCCGGCCGCGAGCGGATACGACCAGAGGTAGCCCGCGTTCGGCCCGACCAACGATCCTATTCCTGCTTCGCCGCCCGCGAACACGGGCGCGCCGACCGCCCCCGCAGTGAGATACAGCACCATCGCCGCCCCGCCCCAGACCGGCCCCAAGAGGAGGCCCGCGAGGAACACCCCAAGCACCTGCAGGGTCACCGGCGCGGGCGAGAGCGGGTAGGGAAACGAGACGTAGGCGAAGGCGCCGGTCAGCGCGGCGAACAACGCCGCCCGTGCCACGTTCCGTACCGTCGCGTCCTCGACCAGCTCGACCGACTCCGTCCCCGTGCTCATCGTGGGATCACGTCCCGAACTCTCCGTCAACCACATTCAATCTTCGGTTGACGAGCCTGCAGGTGCCGCCGACAGGCTTTATACGCTACCCATGTGAGTGAGGGGTCACGATGGACGAAAAAACGGAGGAACTGCGGGATCTCTTCCTCGATGTCGCCGATGACGGGACCGTCACCGAACAGCAGGAGGAGACCCCGGGGTCACTGACCGACGAGCAGCCCGAAGACGAGCGCCTCGACGACGTTCTCGACCGGATGGGCGAGCGCTACGAGTTCGAGACCGACTGGGACGACGAGTCCTACCGGCGGCTCGTCCGCGGGTTCTTCGACGAAGAGTCCGACGCCGAGCTGGCCGAGGAGCTCGAAGTCGAGGAGGCGTCGGTCGCCCGAGCCCGGTTCGACCTCCACCTGCTTCGCGAGGAGGACACGGAGTTCCCCTTCGAGCTGCGCGAGCTGCGCCGGCTGCGAAACGCCGACGAGGACGCGGACCTCCCCGAGGAGCTCGAGACCGACGAGGAAACGATCGAACGGGCCCTGTGCGTGATCGAGGCCCAGGACGAGGCCCGCACCGCGAACGACCGCTTTCGCGACGAGTTCGAGGAGATCGTCACCGACGGCGACCTCTCCTCGCGGCTGGCCCGCGACGCCCGCGAGGACGGCCTCGAGGAAGCGACGGAAGGAATGGAGACCGACGTCTCGATGTGAGGTCCGGCAAGGTTTTTACCGGATAACGGGGCCAACGGACCCGTGCACGCCGCAAGCGACCTCTCGACCGCCGCCTACTGCCCCCGACAGCTCTACTACCGCCGCCGCGAGGACGACCGCGAGACGCCGCCGTCGGTCGGAAAGCGCCGGGCGCTCGCCTTCGAGTACCCCGATCTGATCGACGCGAGCGACGCCTCCCTCTCCGACCGGCCGATCGAGCTCCCGCCCGACGAGTACCGGGAGAACCTCCGGCGCGCCCGGGATCGCCTCGACCCCTGGGACGCCCTCGCCGACCCCGCCGACCGCGAGGTCCTCCTGACGGGCCGGGAGTGTCGCGGGATCGCGGGGAAGGTGCTCGAGAAGCCGTTCGCGCCCTCCTACGTCTCGCCGGGCGCCCCGCCCGAGCAGGGGGTCTGGGAGCCCCACTCGGTGCGGGCGGTCGCGCTCGCGAAGGCCCTCTCCTGGGAGCGCGAGAGAGCAGTTGAAACGGCGTTCGTCGAATATCCGGCCTACGGCGTGGTTCGGCGGATCGGCCTCACGACCCGCCGCAAGGCCGCCTACCGCGGGGCGATCCGCAGCGTCGAAACGATCGACGGCCCGCCCTCGCGCCTGAAGAACAGTGCCAAATGCGACTCCTGTGAGTACCGCGATCGCTGCGGGACCCGGACCCGGTCGCTCCGCTCACTGCTCGGCCTGTAGCCAGTCCTCGATCCGCCCCGCGAGCGCGCCCCGACGGTGGATCTCCCCGCGTTCGACGTCGACGACGGTGCTCTCGGTCTCCTCGGTCCCGGAATCGCCCTCGAGCACGCGGGCGGCGGCCTCGCGGATCGCGGGGTCGAGCTCCGCCGCCCGCCGGACGCTCGGGTTGCCGCTCACGTTCGCGCTCGTGGCGGTGATCGGCGAGACCTCGCCAAGCAGCGCCAGCGCGAGCTCGTGGTCGGGGATTCGGATCCCCACTCGACTCCGCCCGGCGGTGAGCTCTTCAGGGGTTTCGGGGCCGGCCTCGACGACGACCGTCACCGGCCCCGGCAGGAACTCGCGCATGAACGCCCGCTCTCGCTCGGTGAGCTCGGTGTATTCGTCGGCGATCTCGACGTCGGGGACGGCCATCGACAGCGGCTTCGATCGATCCCGCCCCTTCGCCTCGAAGACCCGCTCGACGGCCGCCGGATCCAGGGCGTCGGCGCCGAGCCCGTAGACCGTCTCGGTGGGGTAGACGACGAGTTCACCCTCGCGGATCGCGCGTACCGCCCGTTCGATCTCCATGCGTGGCCCTCGGTTCGCGGGCCCCTATAGCGATTCGATCGCGTCCTCGACCGCGTCGTAGGGCGGGAAGTCGGGCCACTCCTCGGCGACCCAGGCGTACTCGATCGTCCGATCCGTATCGAGCAGGAACACCGCGGGCCGGGGCTCGCTGATCCCGGTCATCCCGTCGAGCGCGTGCTCGATGCCGTACTCGCGGGCGACGCCGTTTCCGGGGTCGCTGAAGAGTTCGTAGTCGATCCCGCGCTCGGTGAGCAGGTCCGCGTGCTCGTAGGGCGTCGAGATCGAGAGCCCGACGACCCGCACCGACTCCTCCCACTCGCGGTCGCGGATCTCGTTCCAGACGTAGGTCGCCGGGAACGCGCCGTCCATCGGGGTGAAGACGAGCAGGACGGGCCCCTCCTCGGCCAGCGCCGACAGCGAGACGTCCTCCCAGAACTCGGGACCCACCAGCGGCCGGGTGAAGTCTGGAGCGGTATCGCCGACCTCGGGGTGGTCGGCGGGCCCGAGCTCGACGACGTCGAACTCGACCATCAGGCCGCACCTCCCGTTTCGGCCTCGCTGCCGTCGGCGTCGTCGCCGTAGGTCCGTTCGAGGTACTCGACGATGTTCGCGCTCTCGGACATCGTCACGCCCGTCCCGTGGTCGACGATCGCGGGGACCGAACGCTTCCCGCTGATCCGCTTGACGACGTCCCGTTTCGAGTGCAGCGGCTCGACGAACCGCGAGCGGTACTCGAGGCCGAGCTCGTCGAGCGTGCGGGTGACGCGCTCGCAGTACGGACACGCCTGGAGCCGGTAGAACGTGATCGGTGTCTCGCCCATGGGCGGGACTACGTGCCCTGACGGCCTAAATCCGGCGGGGCGGAAACGTTTAATCCCGGCGCCTTTGAAAGGGAGGTACTGAATGGACGCCTCCCTTCTCGCCCAGGTCGACGCTCTCGGGATCGAGCTCACCACCCAGATGGTGACGATCCTCGGGATCGCGACGATCGTCCTGCTGATCGTCCTCTCGGGCTTCTTCTCCTCCTCGGAGATCGCGATGTTCTCGCTGGCCGAACACCGCGTCGACGCGATGGCCGAGGAGGGGCTCCCGGGCGCGGAGATGGTCCGCTCGCTCAAGGAGGACCCCCACCGGCTGCTGGTGACGATCCTCGTCGGCAACAACATCGTCAACATCGCCATGACCGCGATCACGACGAGCCTTCTGGGCCTCTACTTCGGCGGGGCGACCGCCGCGGTCATCTCGACGTTCGGCATCACCGCGCTCGTGCTGTTGTTCGGCGAGAGCGCGCCCAAGTCCTACGCCGTCGAGCACACCGAGTCGTGGGCCCGGCGGATCGCCCGCCCGCTGAAGCTCGCCGAGTACACGATGTACCCCCTCGTGGTGCTGTTCGACTACCTCACCCGCCAGATCAACCGCCTGACGGGCAGCGAGGGCGGCGCCATCGAGGAGCCCTACGTCACCCGCGGCGAGATCCAGGACATGCTCGAGACCGGCGAGCGCGAGGGCGTCATCGAGGAGGACGAACACGAGATGCTCCAGCGGATCTTCCGCTTCACCGATACCATCGCCAAGGAGGTGATGACCCCGCGACTGGACATGACCGCCGTCACCGCCGACACCTCGGTCGAGGAGGCGATCGATACCTGCGTCCAGAGCGGCCACGAGCGCGTTCCGGTCTACGAGGGGAACCTCGACAACGTCATCGGGATCGTCACCATCCGCGACCTGGTGCGCCACTCACAGTACGGCGAGGGCGACCTCACGCTGTCGGACCTGACGACGCCGACGCTGCACGTCCCCGAGTCGAAGAACGTCGACGAGCTGCTCGCTGAGATGCGCGAGGACCGCCTGAACATGGTGATCGTCATCGACGAGTTCGGCACCACCGAGGGGCTGGTCACGATGGAGGACCTCGTCGAGGAGGTCGTCGGCGAGATCCTCGAGGGCGGCGAGGACGAGCCCATCGAGCGGATCGACGAGGACACCGTCGTCGTCCGCGGCGAGGTCAACATCGACGAGGTCAACGAGGCCCTGGAGATCGAGCTCCCGGAGGGCGAGGAGTTCGAGACCATCGCGGGGTTCATCTTCAACCGCGCGGGCCGGCTCGTCGAGGAGGGCGAGTCGATCGCCTACGGGACGGTCGAGATCACGGTCGAGGCCGTCGAGAACACCCGGATCATGAAGGCCCGCATCCAGCGGGACGCGATCGAGGAGCCCGACGAGGAGGCCGAAGCGGTCGACCCGGAGCTCGACGGGTAGCTACAGAACCAGGGAAACGAGCGTCATGACGCCGTAGCCGAGCGCGAGCGAGAGCGCGAGCGAGCCGGCCCACGCCAGGACGGTGTAGCCCATCTTCGACTTGCTGACGCCCGCCCCGCCGGTGCTCGCGGCGGCGCCCGCGCCGACGACCGCGCTGACGATGATCTCGTTGAACGAGACGGGGATGCCGAACAGGACCGCGGTCTGGGCGATCATGAACGACGGGATGAGCGCGGCGATCGAGCGCCGCGGCCCCAGCGAGGAGTAGTCCTGTGCGATCGCCTTGATCATGCGCGGTGCGCCGGTCCACGAGCCCGCGAGCAGCCCGAGCCCGCCGCCGACCAGCACCGCCGTCACCGAGATCTCGTAGGGGTCGAGCAACGGGAGCAGCGGCCCGATCGCGAGCCCGACTTGGCTCCCGCCCGCCGAGAAGGCGACCAGCCCGCCGAGCACGAGCAGGAACCGCCGTTCGCCGCGCTCGACGTCGTGACCCATCTCCCGGTACAGCGCGGCGGTACAGGCCGCCGCGATCGCGAGCGTCGTGAGGATCGACACGGCGTCGACCCCGGCGACCGGCCCGACGTCGAGGCTCGCCGAGATCGACCCCGCGATCGTCCCGGCCCCGTCGTCGGGCCCCAGCAGCGCGAACTCGAGGTTCGCGACGAGCGCGCCGATCACTCCCGCACAGAGCGGGACGCTCGTCCGGTCGGCGATCCCCTCGTATCTGAGTACACGGGCGGTCCCGTACGCGATGGCGCCGCCGACGAAGGGAGTGAGGATCCACAGCGCCGCGATCTGCTGGTACTGCGCCCAGGCGGGATCGCCGCCGAGCGCCAGCCCGACGCCGATGACGGCGCCGGTGGCGGTGAAGGCGGTCGCGATCGGATAGCCGGTGAAGACGCCGATCGCGACGAGCCCGCCGGCGGCGATCAGAGCGATCGCCGCTCCCTCGCCGGTGAGGGTAACGCCGCCGATGAGGTCGCGGCCCATCGTCTCGGAGACGTTCTGTCCCTGGAGGACGGCCCCGAGGAATCCGAGGAGGCCGACGAAGAAGCCCGCCCGCATCACCGAGATGGCGTTCGCGCCGACCGCGGGGGCGAAGGGGGTCGAGCCGCTCGAGCCGGCGCCGATCGCCCACGCCATGAACAGGCTTGCGAACGCGGCGACGAGAACGGTCAGCAGGGTAGCGACGTCGACCATCAACTACCAGTCGGCGACTCCGCCATTAAGGCCTACCGTTCGTCGTCCTCGGCGACGGCCGACGCCGTCTCGCGCTCGGACTCGGTCGTCTCGGCGCCCTCCGCGAGCTCGGCCGACTGGAGGTGCTCGATCAGCTCGTCGGCGGGGTTCTCGACGTCCTCCGGGTTCGCGGTCGTCGCCTCGAGCTCCGCGTCGGTCGGCTCGACGCCCTCGGCGGCCTCAACGGTGGTGACCTCCTTCTCGCTCTCGACGTGCCAGCGGTCGATGTCCTCCTCGTAGGTCGCGAGGCGCCGCGAGACCTCTGACTTCGTCGCGTCGTCGTTGACGTTGACCTCGAAGACGAACTCCGGGACCTCGCCCCGGGTCGTGCGCTGGAGGTTCGCGCTCACCAGCTCGTTGTCGAAGTAGTAGGGCGCGAGCTGGGTCATGACCTTCTGGTAGACGGTGTCCTCGACGGCCCGAAGGGCCTTCCTGCTGGCCGAGTCGGCCGCGCGCGCGACGTAACCGACCGACTCGCCCCACTTGTCGACCGCGGCGTCGGCGTCGTTGTCCTCGAGCTTCTCGTAGGACTCGGTGAGCCGCTTGCCGGCCGACTGGAGGTCCTCGTCGGGATCCTTCCCCTCGCGCTCGCCCTCCCCCTCGTCGACGCTGGCCTGCGCGGCGGTTTTCTCGCTGACGTCCGTGTCGATGCGCTCGTGGGACTTCGGACGCCACTCGTCCCACTCCTCCAGCGCCGGGCCCGCCGCCCCGGCCTCGCGGAGCGCGCGCGTGATCCGCTCGCCGTGCTCGACGACGTCGGCCCATCGCCCGCGTCGTTTGAATCCCGCGATTGTCTCTTCCATTGGTATTATGTCATCTTCGGAGAATATATATCTCTTGGCCTTGCGCGCGTTAGCGGCCGTAGATCAGCCGCTCGCCGAGCGAGTCGAACCAGCCCTTCGCACGGCCCGCGGCGACGTGGTGAAGCGAGGTCCGACGCAGTCGGTCCTCCTCGACCTCGATGCGGCCCTCCCCGAGGACGTCCCGATCGCTCCCGGCCGCGTCGACCACGGTCGTGATGCCACACCGACCGCATGCCTCGGTCTTCTTCTCGCTCATCGGGGCCTCGGTACGCGCTCCAGGCGATTATAGTTTGTCACCCGTCGGAGTGCCAACGTATTTGATCGCCGCCCACGACCCGCCGGTATGGGATATCAGGTCATCGACCCCGAGGCGATCGATCCCACGCCGGACCGGCCGTGCGTCCAGCGCTCGATCGGCACCGCCGCCGCCCTCTCGGAGTTCGCGATGAACGTCTACGAGGCCGACCCCGGCGAGCAGCTCCCGGTCGTCTATCACTCCCACGACGAACAGGAGGAGGCGTTCTACGTCCTCTCGGGGAGGCTCTCGGTCGAGACGCCCGAGGGGGAGTTCACCGTCGGAAGCGACGAGGCGTTCGTCGCCGAGCCGAACAGCCCCCACCGCGCGTACAACCCCGAGGGCGCGAGCGACCCGGTCCGGGTGCTCGCGGTCGGCGCGCCACCGGTCGACGACGATGCCCGCGCGTACGACCCCGACCGATGAGCGCCGAGGGCGACCCCGACGCCCGACCCGCGGTCCCCGAGTGGGACGACGCGTATCTCGATCGGGTCGCGGCCCGGCTCGCGGCCAACTACGACCTCCGAAAGGGGTTCGAGGTCCGGGGCGAGCGGTTCGAGCTCTACGGCGAGCTCGCGGTCCGCAACCAGAAACAGTTCCTCCACCCGTCGATCTCCTTCGCCCACCACGACTCCTCGGAGCATCTGTTCGCCCGGCGGGTCGGAACGGTTCGTGAGGACGAGCTCGATCGCCTCGTCGAGCTGGGCCACGCGCTCGCGGAGGAGTGGATCGTCCCCTCCGACGAACACTACAGCACCGAGTTCACGTTCGCGCTCGTGGCCGACGCGTTCGACGACGGGGTCCGCGAGCACGTCTCGGGCTTCTCGGATCGCACGCTGTTGAAGTTCGGCTACCACGGCCACTACGAGGTCAACCTGATCGTCGCCGTTCCCGACGACGAGCGCCTCCTCGCGAGCGAGAACGCGGACGTCGCGGCGGCGTTCGCACCGTGGGAGCCGATCGAAGCGGAGCGTTCGGGGTTGCTCGCCCGGATCGCCCGTCGCCTGCTGCGCTGAGCGCCATCGGTCTCCGTCGCCGCCTCGATCCAGTACACCCGTGTTGACGACGGCGACGCGTCAGGTCCCGAGAAGGCGGTCGGTGTCGCCCGGCGTCTCCGAACGCTCCCGGCGGTCGGCACGGGTGAGAAAAGAGAGGGGCGGGTGACGGGCCGCGGGCCGGGTCAGTCCGGTCGGTCGTCCCCGGAGCCGCCGTCGGCCGCGACCGCCTCGCTACCCCCGCGGACCGTCTGCAGGTTCTCGTAGCCGATCCTGAGCAGCGACAGCGCGAGTCCGACGAGCGTGAGGATGATGACGATCTGGACGACCGCCGAGGCCTGTCCCAGCAGCGTCGTCTCGGGCTCCGCGGTGATGCCGAGCAACCGACCCGCGAACACCTGATAGCCCCCGACCCAGAGGAGCCCGGAGACCGAGATGATCGCCATCAGCGCCGTCGGGACGCCGGTACTGAACAGCTGTTTGGTCTGATCCCAGTTGGCGAGCCAGACGGTCCCCGTCAGGAGCGCGAGCCCCGCCAGCAGCTGGTTGGCGCCACCGAAGAGCGTCCAGAGGTCCTCCCAGCGACCGCTACCGAGCAGGAAGAACGCCACGAGCACGATGACGCTCGTGTTGACGTACTTGCTCGCGGCGTAGCTCTGGGCCGTGGACTCGGGCGTGCCGACGATCTCCTCCATCATGTAGCGACCCAGCCTGACGGCGGTGTCCATGCTCGTCAGCAGGAAGCTCGCGAGCACGAGCGCCATGAACACCTCGCCGATCAGCAGCGGCACGCCGAGCGCGGTGAGGATGATCCCGCCGCCCTCCGCGAAGTTCGGCAGCGCGAGGCCGATCCCGCCGTCGGCCGCGGGGAGGGCGATCAGCGCGACCGCACACAGCGCGACCGCGGCGAGCAGGCCCTCCGCGAGCATCCCCCCGTAGCCGATCAGCCGGGCGTCGCTCTCCTTGTTGAGCTGTTTGGCCGTCGTCCCCGAGGAGACGAGCGAGTGAAAGCCACTGATCGTCCCGCAGGCGATGGTGACGAACAGCAGGGGGAACAGCGGCATCAGTGCCGGCAGGAACTCCGCGAGCGGGCTGCCCTGTCCGAAGAAGCCGTACCAGGCGCCGATCTGGATCTCGAGGGGCTCGGCGGTCGTCGTGAGGAAGGTCCCGGCGATCACCGCGAGCAGCGAGCCGCCGACGCCGGTGTACAGCAGGAACGACGAGAGGTAGTCACGGGGCTGTAGCAGCGTCCAGACCGGCAGGATGCTCGCCGCGCCGCCGTAGAGCAGCATCGTGACGACCCACGCGGCGATGTTCTGGCTCTCGAGCAGGGCGATCGGGAACCCGTCGAACAGCACGGCCGTCCCGGCGGGGTAGTCGCCGGGGACGAGCGCGATCGGGTACTGGATGCCGGCCCAGACCGAGCCGAAGACGCCCGCGACGAAGACGACGGTCCCGATCGAGAACGGCAGGTTCAGCTGGTAGAGCCAGATCCCGAAGACGAACGCCAGCGCGATGTAGATGACGCTCGCGGTCGCCGCCTGCGGGTAGGCGTCGAAAACGACGCCGATGACCAGCGCGAACACCGCGACCACGAGGATGATGAGCAGGAAGGCGAACCACAGCAGCATGTTCTTGCCGCGCTCGCCGACGTACTCGCCGATGATGTAGCCGATCGACTTGCCCTCGTGGCGCAGGCTCGCCGACAGCGAGGTGAAGTCGTGGACCGCGCCCATCAGCGGGTTGCCGATGGCGACCCACAGCACGGCGGGCAGCCAGCCCCAGACCAGCGCCGCGGTGATCGGTCCGACGATCGGTGCCCCGCCCGCGATGCTCGAGTAGTGATGGCCAAGCAGTACGGGCTTGGTCGCCGGGACGTACTCCTGGCCGTCCCGATACTTGTGTGCGGGCGTTTCGCGCGTGTCGTCGAGACCGACGAACTGTGAGAGATATCGCCCGTAGCCGATGTACGCGAGCGTGAACGACGTGAGCACGATCGCGACGATCCAGATGACTCCTACCATGTGACTCTATCGCCCGAATAGTTAAGGAATGTTATAAACATAACTCATCCTTTCTCCGGTACGTCGGTCAGTTCCCCCCGTTACCCGTCCGAAATATAGGACATAGCCGACCTGTTATGACTCCCAGCCAACCGGACCGATCTACACGTCGACGTCGAGCTCCGCCGCGACCTCCGCCAGCAGGTCGCCCTTGATCTCCCGGACGCGGGTCCCGATCTCGCCGACGATCGGCGCGTCGAAGGACTCGTGCATCTCGTCGATCCGCTCGCGCTCGGTCGCGACCTTCTCGCGGAGGAAGCGCGCGCCCCGTCCCTCCTCGTGGGGTTCGGGCTCGGGCGTTCGCTTGTTGATCACGACCCCCTCGACCGAGAGGCCGTACTCGCGGTGGGTCGACAGCGAGCGCTCGGTCTCCCGGACCGAGAGCTCGTCGGGGGTACAGACGAGGTAGAACGCGCTCCCGCGGAGGGCCTCGCCGGCATACGAGAACCGTTCCTTCCGGCCCTGGAGTCGTGCCAGGATCGGATCGCCCTCGCGAACTCTCCTCGGTTCTTGCTTGCCGATGGCGGCCATCTCGAAGTAGTCGATGCTCTTCTCGCGCTTGTGGGCGAGCCGGTCGACCCACTTCTCGAGGAGATCGGGCAAGGAGAGCAGCCGCAGCGTCGAGCCCGTCGGCGAGGTGTCGAAGACCATGCGGTCGCAGTCCGCATCGCGCATCACGTCGATGAAGCGATCGAGCAGCGCCGCCTCGTACGCCCCTGGGGTGCGGTGGGCCATCTCGATCTGGAGGTCGATCTCGCCGGCCATCCCCGAACTGAGCTGCTCGCCCAATGCGCGTTTGGTCTCCTGGAGGTGTTCCTGCACCTCGGTCTCGGGGTCGATCTCCATCGCCCGCAGGTTCTCGATCCCCTCGACCGGGCGGGGGTCGTCGCCGAACTCCTGGTCGAAGACGTCGCCCGTGCTGTGGGCCGGGTCCGTCGAGACGACGAGGGTATCGAGGCCCGCCCGCGCGCATTTGAGCGCGTAGGCGCTGGCGACGGTGGTCTTTCCCACTCCTCCCTTGCCGCCGAAGAAGACGAACTCGGCCATCAGAAGTGGTACTGCTGGCCCTTTCGCTCGATCAGCGAGTCGCGATCCCACATCCGGCGCTGCCAGGCCTCGTACTCGTCGGTGAGGTGGGGAAGCAGCTCGGCGGTGTAGTACGAGACCGGCGAGGGGATCCCGAAGGCGTCGGGGAAGCAGGCGAGCATGAACTCGTCCTCGAGGTCTTCTGCCTCCTTCTCGATCGTCTCGTAGGCCGGGTGGCTGATCATCCCGTGATAGAGCCCCCGAGCCCACTCCTCCGCGACGCGCCGGAAGCGCGCGATCCGCTCCGCGAGGTCCATGGTGACCGATCCCACCCGTCCGCCCAAAACGGTGTCGCTCGGGCGATGGGTTATACCGAACCGGGACCTACTCCCCCCATGACGACACCGAACGCGCTTCCGTCCTCGACCCGCGTCGGCAGGGTCGCGCTGCGCGCGAACGACCCCGACGGGCTCGCCGAGTTCTACCGGGACGTGATCGGGCTCGACCCGATGGGCCGCGAGGAGGGGCGAACGACACTTGGGACGGGCGGGACGCCGCTGCTCGAACTGCTCGCCGACCCCGACGCGCCCGCGAGGGAGCCCGGCGAGACGGGGCTCTTCCATACGGCGTTCCGGGTCCCCACGCGGACGGCGCTGGGCGACGCCCTCGGGCGGATCCGCGAGCGCTGGAGCCTCGACGGCGCCTCCGACCACCGCGTGAGCGAGGCGCTCTACCTCACCGATCCGGAGGGAAACGGCGTCGAAGTCTACCGCGACCGTCCGCGCGAGGAGTGGCCGGTCGAGGACGGCCGGGTCGCGATGGACACCCTCCCGCTGGACCTCGACGGCCTCGCCGAGCGCCGGCGGGGGGCCGCCGGGGTTCCGGAGGGGACGACCGTCGGGCACGTCCACCTCGAGGTCTCCTCGCTCCCGCGCGCCCGCGAGTTCTACGTCGACGGGCTCGGGCTGGGGGTCCGCCAGGAGATGAGCGACGCGGCGCTCTTTCTCGCGGCCGGCGACTACCACCACCACGTCGGGCTGAACGTCTGGAACGGGCGGACGAGTCCGGCGAGCGGGCGCGGGCTGGCGTGGTTCGAGCTGTGCGTTCCCGATCGCGAGACGCTGGCGGCGGTCCGTGAGCGGGTCGGAGCCGGGGACGCGGGCTCCGAAACCGACTCCCTCACCCTCGCGGACCCCGACGGGATCGAACTCCGCGTTCGGGTCGAGGACGCATGCTGAGGGACGTCACCGGCTTTCACCACGTGACCGGCCTCGCGGGCGACCCGGGGGTCAACGGCGATTTCTCCGTCGAGCGGCTCGGCCTGCGCTTCCTCGAGCGGACGGTCAACCACGAGGACCGTGCGCTGATCGAATCGCGGCTTCCGTCCCTGCCAGTGCCATCGGTCGACTATCCGCGTCGGTAGTACACCGCGAGAAAGGCGAGCGTATACGACAGGAACCCTGCTGCGACGAACGCGCCGAGAACGCCACCGATCAGTACGCCGAGCGCGATCGATCCGCCGACGATCAGGAGCGCGAACAGCACCTCCAGGAGGGTCCACTGCTTGCGGAGTATCTCCTGACTGTCCCAGCCGTAGTACCGGGCAAGCACCGTCAGCACGACTGCGGAAAGCGGGAGTGCAGCGACGATCGCGGATTCGAGCGGACTCACGGTGCCCTTACCCGTCTCCAAACTGATAAATCAGTTTCGGCCGTGGGCGGTGCGTTGAAGCCCCGCGGGACCCCTTCTACCCGTATGGACGCGACCCCCGTGACGATCCTCTCGGGTGCGCTGGGTGCCGGGAAGACCACCCTGCTCAACCACCTCCTCGCCAACGCCGAGGAGCGCGTCGCGGTGCTGGTCAACGACATGGGCGAGCTGAACGTCGACGCGGAGCTGATCGCCGAGGGCGGCTCCGCGGACGGGATCGCCGAGCTCTCGAACGGCTGTATCTGCTGTGAGCTGCAGGACGACCTCGAGACCGCGGTGATGCGCCTGGCGCGCTCGCGGGAGTTCGACCACCTCGTCGTCGAGTCCTCGGGCATCTCCGAACCCGCGCCCGTCGCCCGGCTGTTCACGACCCGATCGAAGGCCGCCGCCGTCTACGACGTCGACACCCTCGTCACGGTGGTCGACGCCGCCGGATTCCACGACCTGTTCGCGGGCGAGGCCGAGCCCGGACGCGCGGAGACGGACGGGGGGGAGAGCCGCCCCCTTTCGGATCTCCTGATCGAGCAGGCCGAGTGCTGTGACGTGCTCGTTTTGAACAAGTGCGACCTCCTTTCGCCCACCGAACTGAACGAGGTCGAAGCCGTCCTGGAACGGCTCGCGCCCGAGGCCCGAATCGTCCGGACGGAGTTCGGGGCGCTCGACCCCGGCGAGATCCTTCATACGGGGCTGTTCGATCCGGACGCGGGGGTAGCGGACGACCACGAGCACTCCCACTCGGCCGACTCCGCCGATCACAACCACGATCACGCCGGCCCGGCCGAGGAGTACGGCGTGACCTCCTTCACCTACCGGCGACGGCGCCCGTTCGACCCCGAGAAGCTGGCCGTCCTGTTCGAGAACCTGCCCGAGGAGCTGGTCCGCGCGAAGGGGACGTTCTGGGTCGCGGGCCGGGACGCGAAGCTCCGGCTGAGCTACGCGGGCCGGATCGCGCGGGTGACAGCCGGCGAGCCCTGGATCGCCGCCCGCCCCGAGGTCGAGCGCGACCTCTACCGCGAGAACCGCCCCGACCTGGAGTGGGACGAGCGGTGGGGCGACCGCGAGCAGGCGCTCGTGTTCATCGGGCGCGAGCTCGACCACGGGGACCTGATCGGCCGGCTCGACGCCTGTCTCACCGACGCGGAGGACGGCGACGGAGGACCGTTTCCCGTCGAAGGGGCCGTCGAGTTCGAGTCATAGTGCCTCCTCGATGGCGTCGAGGGCGCGTTCGAGCTCGGTTTCGCGCTTCCAGGCCGCCACCCGGTCGGTGAGCACCCGCGGGAAGAGGTCGAGGGTCACCGTCGAG
This sequence comes from Halalkalicoccus tibetensis, assembly GCF_037996645.1. Taxonomy (NCBI): domain Archaea; kingdom Methanobacteriati; phylum Methanobacteriota; class Halobacteria; order Halobacteriales; family Halalkalicoccaceae; genus Halalkalicoccus; species Halalkalicoccus tibetensis. The sequence continues at coordinate 77,911 of NZ_JBBMXV010000003.1, read as the reverse complement.
CTCATCCGGACGCGAGTCCCCTCGTTCTCGGGCGCGTAGGTGATCGTCGTCTCCATGTGCTCGAACGGGCCCGCCCCGCCCTCCTGCTCGTAGCGATAGCCGTCCTCGAGCTCCTCGAAGAACAGCCCCATCTCGAGGCCGCTCGCCCCGGCGATCACCCGGGTCCCGTCCCCGAGCTCGACGGTCTCGAGGGGTTCGAAGCTCCCCTCGTACTCGACGAGCGCCGCGGGCGAGAGCACCCGCTCGACCTGCCGCGTCGTCGCCCGAACGAACCGTGAGACGCTGACCTCGCGCATGCCGGGGATTCGGGGATCGGTACATTAAGGCCCTCGGCACGACCCTCTGGGAGTATGACCATCGAGGACCGCGACACCGCACACGTCATCACCCACGCCCTGGCGCGCGACACCCTCTCCCGGCTCCGTGACGTCGAGACCGAACAGGTCGGCTTCCGCAAGGGGCTCGTGAAGCTCGGGCGGATCTGTGGCTACGAGATCATCGACGGCAGCATGGAGACCGAGTACGTCGAGATCGAGACGCCCCTGGAGACGACGATGGGCGAGCGCGTCAAGGGTCTCGACGACGTCGTGATCATCAACGTGCTGCGGGCGGCGACGCCGTTCGTCGAGGGGCTTCTGAAGGCGTTTCCGCGGGCGAAACAGGGCGTCATCTCGGCGGGTCGCGACGAGGAGGCCGGCATGGACGAGGGCGAGTTCCCGATCACGATCGACTACGTGAAGCTGCCCGAGATCCGCGAGGACGACACCGTGATCGTCGCGGACCCGATGCTCGCGACCGGCTCGACGATGTGTGCCGTGCTCGACCGGATCCTCGACAACGTCTCGGGGAGTGAAACGACCGGAGGCTCGTCGGAGCAACGCTCCGACGGCGCCCCCGGGCCCGAACACCTGTTCGTCCTCTCGGCGGTCTCGGCGCCCGACGGGCTGGTCAGGGTCGGCGAGCAGTTCCCCGAGGCCGAGCTGCTCACCGTCTCGATCGACGACCGCCTGAACGACGACGGCTTCATCGTCCCCGGGCTGGGCGACGCGGGCGATCGCGCGTTCCGGACGACGTAAGGGCTATTCGGCTGGCGGTTCGAGACCGCTCATGACCGACGTTCCGTGCGACGACTGTGGTAAGGAGGTCGCGGCCCCCCTCTCGCGGACCGTCTCGCTGTCGGTGGACGGTTCGGAAGTCGACTCCCAGACCCTCTGTCCGGGCTGTTTCGCCGATTGGATCGAACGCTACGAGCGCCGGATGGGTTCGGACCCTACCCCCTCGATCGACGGGATCGACTTCGTCGAGTGAACCCCCTTTCTTCGGGTCGAAACCGCCGGACGTGAGCGACCCACGATCCCGATCGCTTGAGGCGAAACGCACCCCCCGAACGCTATATATTCCTCACCAGCCGAGCTCGGCACGCTCGGCGTGTCCGCAGGTATCGATCCCGAACAGGGCGTTGGCCGGACAGCGCTGGATCGCCGCGGTGAGCAGCAGGTCCGCGCCCGTGATCAGTGCGGCGACGCGCCCGAGCCCCCTCGCCCGGAGGGCGTAGGCGAGCAGCGCGATCCCGGCGAGTATCCGGAGACGGCGATCGATCCCGCCGACGTTCTTGTCCATGCCCGGCCGCACGTCGCGAGGGGCCTTGAGCCTTCAGATACCTGTCACCCCTCTTCACGGTCGTCGGCGGACAGCCCCTCCTCGCCGCGCTCGAGGGCTTTCGGTACCTCGTGGCGCTCGGAATACCCGTCGAACCAGCGCGCGATCCGCTCGATGCGGTCGACGACGTGGGCCGGCTCGCCCGAACGGGAGAGCTCGTGGCCCTCGCGGGGATACCGCACCAACCGTGTCTCGACGCCGTTCTTCTTCAGGAACAGGTAGAACATCTCCCCGTTGTTCACGGGCACCCGGTAGTCCTCGTCGGCGTGGATCACGAGCGTCGGCGTCTCGACCTCGCCCGCGTGGGCGACGGGTGACTGCTCCCAGAGGAACTCCGGCTCGTCCCACGGCTCGGCCCCGAAATCCCACTCGACGAGCTTGAACGCGTCCGTCGAGCCGTAGAAGGAGGCCAGATCGTAGACGCCGCGCTGGGCGACGGCTCCCTCGAATCTATCCGTATGGCCGACGATCCAGCCGGTCATATACCCTCCAAAACTCCCTCCCGTCACGAACTGCTGGTCCGCGTCGACGTACTCCCGTTCGCAGACCGCGTCCGCGCCCGCGAGCACGTCCCGCATCGTCACCGCGCCCCAGTCGCGCTCGATGGCGGCCATGTGCTCCTCGCCGTAGCCCGTCGAGCCCCGCGGGTTGCACCAGAAGACGACGTAGCCCCGCGCCGCGAGCGTCTGGAACTCGTGCCACATCGTCCCCGTCGTGCTCCACATCGCGTGGGGCCCGCCGTGGATCTCGACGACCAGCGGGTAGCTCTCGCCCGCCTCCATGTCGGGCGGCGTCAACAGCCAGCCTTGGACCTCCTCGCCGTCCGATTCGAACCACAGCTCCTCGGGCTGGGGCACCGCCCTGTCGGTCAGGTAGTCGCTGTTGACCCGCGTGAGGCGGTTGGTCTCCGCGCCGGCGGGCGTCGAGACGAACAGGTCGCCCGGATGGTCCCACTCGCTTTTGGTCGTCGCGACCGCGTCCCGGCCGGGATCGAACCCGTCGATATGGCCGCCCCGAACGACGGTTTCGAGGTCGCTTCCGTCCCCACGAACGCGTCGGAGCACCACGTCCCCCTCGTCGGGCGTGAGGAAGTAGAGGTGCTCCCCCTCGGGGCCCCACTTCGGTATCCCTTCCAGCGTTCGGTCCAGCGACTCGGTGACGGTCGTCTCGGTTTCCGCCCCGCGATCGAACACCCGGATCTCGGTCTGCCGGAGCGTCGATCCCTCGTCGGGCGTGTAGTGGTAGGCGACCCGGCCGTCGGGGGTCGCCGCGAGGCCGATCGCCCAGCTGGTCGTCCGGACGACGACCTCCTCGCTTCCGTCCTCGAGATCGTGGGCGATCACGTCGTGGATCGCGTTGTCGTCGGGGTCGTCGGTGCGTTTCGCGGCGTAGTAGAGGGTAGAGGAATCGCCCCACTCGGGTGCGACGTGGTCGTGGTCGCCGTCGGTGAGCCGCGTGACCCCGTCGTCCGCGAGATTCACGGTGTAGACGTGGCTGCGTCCGCCGTCGAAGTAACGCCCGCCCGCCCGGTAGACCAGCCGGTCGATCACGCGCGGGTCGGACGTCTCGGGCTCGTAGTCGGGGTCCGCGAGATCGAGGTCCCGGCCCTCCTCGCGGTCCTCCTCCGTGCTCGACTGGGTGAACGCGATCGCCTCGCCGTCGGGGCGCCACGCGATGCCCGAGACGCCGCCGACCACGTCCGTGACTGGCCGGGCCTCGCCGCCGTCCACGGGGGCGACCCAGAGCTGGGGACGGTCGTCGTCGCCGCGCGTGCTGACGAACGCCAGCCGGTCGCCGGAGGGGCTCCAGCGCGGCTCCGAGTCGACCCCCTCCGCGAGCGTGAAACGCCGGGGCTCGCCCCCGCCCAGGGAGGCAGTGTAGATTGTCGCCTCGCACTCCTCGTCGTCCCTCGGAACCGTCCGCACGAACGCCACGCGCTCGCCGTCGGGCGACAGTCGGGGATCGCCCACCCGAACGAGGTCATGGTAGTCGCTGGCACTGATCGTCTGCATGGTTCGACCTCACGAGCCGGGGCGAATAGGGTTTCGATCCGAAACTACTCGATCCCGACCCGCCCGCTCGTCGCGTCCCTGAGCCGATCACAGAACGCCTCGCGCTCCTCGCTCGGGACCCGGACCGCGAAGGAGACGCGTTCGTCGTAGGCGGCCTCGAACTCGCAGCCGGAGCTCTCGATGATCCCTCGCACCGTTCCCGAATCGTCGTACCCGGCGGTGATCGAGAGCCGGGTGTGGGGCCGTTCCTCGACGGTTCCGGCGGCCTCGATCGCCTCGCTGACGGCTCGCGAGTACGCTCGTACCAGTCCCCCGTACCCCAGGTTGGTGCCACCGTAGTAGCGCGTGACGACGCAGGCGACGTTCTCGATCCCCTCGCCCTGGAGCACGTTCAGGGCGGGTTTTCCCGCCGACCCGGAGGGCTCGCCGTCGTCGCTCGCGTACTCGCGGAAGGGGTCGGCCCGCACCCGGTAGGCGGGGACGTTGTGGGTGGCGTCCGCGTACTCGTCTTCGACCTCCGCGACGAACGACTCGGCGGCGTCGACCGTCTCCGCGGGCGCGATATGGCCGATGAACTCCGAGCCCCGCACCTCGAAGGCGGCGCTCGCCCGACCCGAAACGGTGCGGTAGGTCTCGCTCACGGCCGCGCTACGCTTCGTCGGTCCAAAGGGGTATCGACCGTTCCGGCCGACGTGGTCGGGGCTCCGGTCGGCGGTTCAGAGGGTCGATACGGGTCCGGTGACGGCCGTGCGGTAGGGCGGCGCTTATCCGCCGCGGACGGCTACGAACGGCGATGGCAGTCCCCGATACCGGTCCACCGCGACTCCTGCTGGTCGGCAACGAGACGTGGCTCTCGGCTGTCCGCGAGGCGTTCGACACGCCTCGGACGTCGGTCGCCGTGGACGCGACGGAGGCGCTCGACCGCCTCGACAACGCCCGGATCGACTGCGTGATCAGCGCGCTCTCGTTCCCCGACGGGAGCGCACCCGACCTGCTTCGGGCGGTTCGCGAGGACCGCCCGACCCTCCCGGTCGTCGTCTACGCGCGCTCGGGCGACGAGGAACGCGCGAGCGAGGCGATCGGGGCGGGCGCGACCGACTACCTCCCTGCCGACGCGACGGCGCCGGCCACCCTCCGCGAGCGGGTCGCCTCGGCGATCGAGGCCGGACGTGCCCGCGAGGAGCGCGATCGGCGCGCCCGGCAGTTCGACGCGCTGTTCGACGGGTCGCTGTCGGCGACGTGGCTGCTCGATTCGACGGGTGCGGTCCGGCGGGCGAACGACGCCGCCCGGTCGTTCTCGCCCGTCGAAACGGACCACGAGGAGCCGCTCTGGAACCACGCGTGGGTGGCGGAGACGGATCGCGACCGGCTGCGAGGCGCAATCGAGCGCGGGGCCGGCGGCGACTCCTCGACCGTCCTCCTCGACTGTGCGGACGACGAGCGAACGCCGGAGACGGTCGAGCTGGCGGTTCGACCGGTCTCCGGGACGGAGCACCTGCTCGTGACGGCCGTCGACGTCAGCGAGCGTGTCGAACTCGCCGACGAGCTCCGGCGTTCGGAGGAGCTCCACCGCGTGACGCTCAACAACATGACCGACACGGTACTGGTCACCGACGAGGAGGGCCACTTCACATATATCTGCCCCAACGTCCACTTCATCTTCGGCTACACGGTCGAGGAGATCCGCGAGATGGGCACGATCGACGAGCTGCTCGGCCCCGACCTGTTCGACCCCGCCGAGCTCCGCGAGAAGGGCGTGTTGACGAACATCGAGTGTACCGCGACCGACCGCGCCGGCCGGGAGCACACCCTGTTGGTCAACGCCAAACGCGTCTCGATCCAGGGCGGCACCACCCTCTACAGCTGCCGGGACGTCACCACCCGGAAACAGCGCGAGCGCGCGCTCTCGACGTTACACGGGACCGCCCGCGAACTGCTGTACGCCGAGGGGAGCGGGGAGATCGCGGGGATCGTCGCGACCGACGCGACGGACGTGCTCGACGCCCCCGGGGCCGGCTGTTACCTTTTCGACGCCGAGGAGAACTCCCTCGAACCGGCGGCGACGACCGACGCGTTCGCCGCGGGGCGCTCGCTCGACCCGATCCGCCCCGGCGAGGACTCCCCGATCGGCCGGGCCTTCCTCCGGGGGTCGGTCGTCGTGGACGACGGCCTGCTCGCGGCCCCGCTGGGCGATCACGGCGTGCTGGTGGCCGACGCCGAGGGGGAGTTCGGAACGGTGCTCGAGGAGCTCGCGGATCTGCTGGCGGCGACCGCCGAGGCGGCGCTCGACCGCCTCGAACGCGAGCGCGCCCTCCACGACCGCGACCGGGAGCTCCGCGAGCGGAACCGCGAGCTCTCGCGGCTCAACCGGATCAACGACGTGATCCGGGGAATCGACGGGGCGCTCGTCGCCGCCGAGACCCGCGAGGAGATCGAACGCGCGGTCTGCGACCGGCTCACGACCGACGACCGCTACCGCTTTGCCTGGATCGGTGAACCCGACGGCGAGGGCGTCGTTCCCCGCGAGTGGGCGGGGGAGGGCCGCGAGTACCTCGACGGCCTCCCCTTCGAGGACGGCGACGAGCCCGCGCTCCGTGCGGCCGCGGGCGAGCCCGTCGCCGTCGGAAACGTCGCCGAGGGCTTTCGCGAGGCCCCGTGGCGGACGGCGGCGCTCGAACGCGGCTACCAGTCGGTGCTCAGCGTCCCGCTCTCCCACGAGGGACTCTCCTACGGCGTGCTGTCGGTCTACGCCGACCGCCCCAACGCCTTCGACGAGATGGCCCGAACGGTGTTCCTCGAGCTCGCCGACACCATCGCCGCGGCGCTCACCGCGGTCAAACAGCGCGACGCGCTTCTGAGCGACACGGTCACCGAGCTCGAGTACGAGACCCGCTCGGAGTCGTGTCCGGTGCTCGCGCTCGCGCTCGCGGCCGACTGCGGGGTCGCCCTCGACGGCGGCGTCCGGCGGGTCGAGGGCGGCGTGCTCGCGTTCGTCACCGCCGAGGGCGCGTCGCTCGACCGGGTTCGCGAGTCAGCGGACGACGTCGCCACCATCGAGGAGGCGACCCCCATCGCCGAACGCGAGGACGGCGGCGTCCTCTGGCTCCGGCTCGCCTCGCCGTTCGTCGGGAGCCGGCTCGCCGATCACGGCGCGACCCTCCGAACCCTGCGGGCGAGCGCCGACGACGCGAGCGCCCGACTGATCGTCGACGTCCCGAACCCGACCGACGTCCGCGCGGTCGACGGGGCGCTCACGGAGCTGTACGCCGACGCGACGCTGCTGTCCCAGCGCGAGCGCGCCGGAGAAAGCGGGCCCGACCACACCCGGTCGGCGCTCCTCGAACGGCTCACCGACCGCCAGCTGGAGGCCGTCAGGACGGCCTACCACAGCGGCTTCTTCGAGTCGCCCCGTGCCTGCTCGGGCGAGGCCGTCGCCGACGCGCTCGGAGTCAGCGCCTCGGCGTTCTACCAGCTCAACCGGGCCTCCCAGCGCCGGCTCTTCGGGGCGCTGTTCGACGGGGGCTTCACTATTGAAGCATGAGGAACCATAACAGACTTCTCAGTTGAACCCCTGCGTACTTCGCCGTCCGGCAAGTATTGCATGCCGATGACAGCAAACGGTACCTCACCGACCCTGACGTGGGACGTCGCCTCCGCCGCCGAGACCGAATCGGCCTACGAGTGTCTCGACTGTGGCACCCGTGTGACCGGGACGTCACACCCCGGCTCGTGTCCGAACTGCGACGCCTCGTTCCGGAACTGCGCGACCTCGATCGAGTGACCATGAGCGTTCCCGTTACCGAGAAGCGAGAGGAGCCCGAGACGGCGCTCGCGACGGCGCGCCGACAGCTTGAGCGAGCAGCAGCCCACGTCGACATCGATCCCGCGACCGTCGAGCGGCTGAAACACCCCGCGCGCGTCCAGCGCGTCTCGCTGCCGGTCGAGCGCGACGACGGGAGCCTCGAGGTGTTCACGGGCTATCGCGCCCAGCACGACAGCGTTCGGGGCCCGTTCAAGGGCGGGATGCGCTATCACCCCGGCGTCACCGAGGACGAGTGCATCGGCCTCTCGATGTGGATGACATGGAAGACCGCGGTGATGGACCTGCCCTTCGGCGGCGCGAAGGGGGGCGTCGTGGTCGACCCCAAGGGGCTGAGCGACGGCGAGACCGAGCGGCTGACCCGCCGGTTCGCCCAGGAGCTGCGCGACACCGTCGGTCCGATGCACGACATCCCGGCGCCCGACATGGGGACCGACGCCGAGACGATGGGCTGGTTCATGGACGCCTACAGCGTGCTGCAGGGCGAGACCACGCCCGGCGTCGTGACCGGCAAGCCGCCGGTGATCGGCGGGAGCCACGGCCGTGAGGAGGCGCCCGGCCGGAGCGTGGCGATCGTCGTCCGGGAGGCGTGTGCGTACCACGATCTCCCGATCGAGGAGGCGACGGTCGCGGTCCAGGGCTACGGCAGCGTCGGCGCGAACGCCGCGCGCCTGCTCGACTCGTGGGGCGCGTCGGTCGTCGCTGTCAGCGACGTCAACGGCGCGGCCTACGACCCCGACGGGCTCGACACCGCGTCGATCCCGACCCACGAGGAGGAGCCCGAGGCGGTCACGCGAGTCGCGGATCACGTGATCGGGAACGACGAGCTGCTGGAGCTCGACGTCGACGTGGTGGTGCCGGCGGCCGTCGGCAACGTCATCACCGCCGACAACGCCGACGCGATCGCCGCGGATCTCGTCGTCGAGGGAGCGAACGGCCCGACGACGGTCACGGGCGACTCGATCCTGCGCGAACGCGGGGTGTCCGTGATTCCCGACATCCTCGCGAACGCCGGGGGCGTCACCGTGAGCTACTTCGAGTGGCTCCAGGACATCAACCGGCGCTCGTGGAGCCACGAGCGCGTCAACGAGGAGCTCGAATCGGAGATGCTTCGCGCGTGGAACGCGGTCGCGGATCGCGTCGAGGAGCACGACCTGGCGTGGCGCGACGCCGCCTACGTGCTCGCGCTCGAACGGCTCGGGGCCGCCCACGAGGCCCGCGGGCTGTGGCCGTAGGTTACTGGAGTTCGAGTTTTCGGACGAACGGCAGCTCGCGCAGTTCGTTGAGCACGCTCCCCGGAACCGGCTCGTCGGTGACGATGTAGAGGCGCGGTTCGTCGGTGAACTCGGGGTCCTCGCTCACCGTCTGGCGGATCGAGATGCCGTTGTCCGCGAGCAAGCCAGTGACGGAGGCGACGATCCCCTCCTGGCCCGCGTCCCGGACCGCGATCGTCAGCGTCGAGAGGTCGATGACGGGCGCCAGATCCATCAGGCTCGGGATCTGGGAGATGTTCTGGAAGACGAGCCTGAGCTCCTCGTCGTCGAGGATCGCGTCCGTCGTGGAGTCGACCACCCGGCGATCGACGTCGATCTCGCGGGCGACCTGCGTGTTGGGGATCTCGATCCCGCCCGAGACGACCCGTCCCTCGTCGTTGACCGAGAAGCCGCGTTCGAGGAGCAGGCGAATGACCGCCTGCTGGCTGGGCGACCCCTCGAACTTGGCCATGATCTCATCGAACATCACAGCTGGCCCTTCGTGCTCGGGGTCCCGCCCCGGCGCTCGTCAATCCGGGTCGCGTCGTCGAGCGCGCGAGCGAGGCATTTGAACAGCGCCTCGATCTCGTGGTGGGCGTTCTCGCCCTCGACCTCCAGGTGGAGCGTGAGCCCGGCGTTCATCGCCAGCGACTCCGCGAAGTGCCGGGCCATATCGCTGGTCAGCTCGCCCACCGAGTCCTGGGAGAACTCGCCGTCGAAGTAGAAGCGGGGCCGGCCACTGACGTCGACTACTACGGAGGCGACTGCCTCGTCCAGTGGCACCCGTCGATCCGCGTACCGGACCATCCCCGACTTGTCGCCGACGGCTTCCTTGAGAGCGTCCCCGAGGACGATCCCGACGTCCTCGACGGTGTGGTGGTCGTCGATCCCCAGGTCGCCCTCGCACTGAAGCGTGAGATCGAAGAGGCCGTGTGTCGCGAAGGCGGTCAACATGTGATCGAAGAAGGCGATCCCGGTCTCGATCTCCGCGTCGCCGTCTCCGTCGAGGTCGAGCGAGCACTCGATCTCGGTCTCGGCGGTCCCTCTCGATCGCTCCGCCGTCCGGTCGGTCATGGCCGAGCGAACACGCCGGGGGCACATGGCGGTTGCGCTTAGCCGGTCAGGTCGGCCTCGCACAGCGCCTGATACGTGACTCGGATCGTCGGTGGGCTCACGTCGGCGACGTCGGCGGCCTGCTTCTGGGTGACCCCTGCCTCGCGCTCCCGCGCGGCCGTATAGAGGCAGGCCGCCGCGACGCCGGCGGGGTTGTGCCCGCCGATCAGCTCGTCCTCGACCGCCGATTCGAGCAGCTCGGTCCCGCGGGCCCGGACCTCCCGCGGGAGGTCGAGTCGGCTCCCGAACCGGGGGATGTAGTCCCCGGGATCGAGCGGCCCGACGGGAAGGCCGAGCTCGCGGTTGATCGCGTCGTAGGCGGCGTCGAGCTCCGGCCGGGTGGCGCGTGAGGCGTCGAGGATCTCGGCGCGGGTCCGCGAGACGCCGTGGACCCGGCAGGCCGCGTACACCGTCGCGGCGGTGAACCCCTCGAGCGAGCGCCCGGTGACGAGCTCCTCGTTCTGGGCGGAGCGAAACAGCGAACACGCCTGGTCCCGGATCGAGTCGGGAAGCGCCAGCGCCGAGCTCAGCCGGCGGATCTGCATGAACACGTCGCGCTGGTTACGATCGGCCTTCGTCTCGCACTGGGGCCACCGGTTCTGCTTTCGCATCCGGGCGTACAGCCTACGTTTTCGCCCGGTCGCCCTGTTGAGCCCGCCGTAGCCGATCTCCGTCGAGAGCCCGTAATCGTGACGGGAGCGCGAGAGCGGCGCGCCGGTTCGCCGGCGGTCGGTATCGTCGTCCTCGAACGAGCGCCACTCCGGACCGGGGTCGATCCGCTCCTCGCTGACGACCAGCCCGCATTCGGTGCAGACGGTCTCTATCTCCTCGGTCATGAGCGCGCTATCACATTCCGGACAGACGGTGGGGGTGTCGACTGTCATGTCAGTATAATATAACAGACTCATATTTAAATCTACCTTTAGAAAAGGCAAATCAATTTGGGGATGCCCCCTTCGAACCGCCAGTCACGACGTCAGTAATGGAAGGGGCCTACGCCTGATTGTTCGCGGAGATCCTCTTCGCGATATGGCCGGACTATGCCTGGCTGTTCGCCGAGATTCTCTCGGCAATATCGTCCAGCTCGTCGTCGTCGAGGTTCGGGGACTCGCCCGCGGCGGCGTGGATCGGGCCGCCGCCGTCGCCCTCGAACCGGGGGACGATGTGACAGTGGACGTGGGGGACCTCCTGGCCGGCGGCCTCGCCGTTGTTGAACGCGACCGTCGTGGCGGGGGCGTCGACGGCCTCCTCCACCGCGGGGATCAGCTCGTGGATCGTCGCGTAGAGGTCCGCGGCGACGTCCTCGGGGACGTCGTTCAGTCGTTCGTACTCCTCTCTGGGGATGACGAGGGTGTGGCCCGGTGCCAGTGGGTTGGCGTCGAGAAACGCGAACGCCGTCTCGTCCTCGTGGACGACCCGCGCGGGGATGTCGCCGTCGATGATCTGGCTGAAGATGCTTGCCATGTCTCGACGTGTGACGGCTCGGAGTAAGAAAGTTACCCGCCTGCACACAGCGCGTCGAGCTCCTCGCGCAGCTCCGCGCGGTACTGCTCGGGCTCGTAGCCCAGCCGCGCGATCCAGATGTTCTGATAGGATGGGTGAAGCACGGGCAGGAGCGGCGTCGAGAGCGCCTCGCAGTCGATGGGCGTCAGGACGTGATCCGTAAAGCCATTCAGGCTCTTCCCGTCGAGCGCGAGCAGCGTCTCGGTGGCGTGCTTCCCGGTCGGGACGATCGCGTCCGGCTCGATCTGCTCGACCTCGGTCACGAGGTGGGTCCGGCAGGTCGCGAGTTCCTCGTCGGTGGGCTCGCGATTGGAACCCTCGCCGTCCGGCGGGAAGCACTTCACGGCGTTCGTGTAGTAGGCGTCGTGGTAGCCGACGTCCTCCATCAGGTCGCGGATCACGCGCCCGGAATGGCGGGCGGTGTAGGCCATCCCGGTCCAGTTGCCGCCCTTCCACCGGTCGGCCTCAGGCGTCCCCGCGCCGGGGGCCTCGCCGACGACCAGCACGTCGGCGTCCAAGGGGCCGGTCCCCCACGAGATGCACTCGCGGGTCTCGGCGAGGTGGGGACACCGGGTGCAGTTCGGTTCGAGGACGTTGCGTGAATCAGGGTACTCGGGCACGGTCGATTCGAGGAGTTCGCCGGCCAAAGCCGTGTCGAGTCGCAACGAAAGGCGGTGGCCAGCGCGAGCGTGGCTGCCACTTTCGGCAGCCACGCGAGCGGGACGGGGTAGGGTTGGCGTCCTCGGAAGCGGCGCGTGATCGCGCGCCGCGACTAGGCGGGCCTGGCCGGAAATGAAAAGGGCGAGGCACGCACGCCAGTGCGTGCCGAGGGCTTTCGACCGAACGCTCTTTACCGCCCCGTCGGATTCCTACTGGTATGAGCAGGTCCGATATCGACGAGGAGGACCATCCCTCGGAGGGCGCGCGGTTCGGGGAGGTGCCCGACCAGTACGACCCCGAGGCGGTCGAGGAGCGGGTGTTCGAGTACTGGGACGAGGTCGACGCCTACGAGAAAACGAAAGAAGCGTTCGCCGACGAGGAGACGTTCTTCTTCGTCGACGGCCCGCCGTACACGTCGGGTGCGGCCCACATGGGCACGACGTGGAACAAGACGCTGAAGGACGCTTACATCCGCCAGATCCGGATGCAGGGCCACGACGTCACCGACCGCCCGGGCTACGACATGCACGGGCTGCCCATCGAGACGAAGGTCGAGGAGAAACTCGGCTTCGAGAACAAGAAGGACATCGAGGAGTTCGGGATGGAGAACTTCATCGAGGAGTGCCAATCCTTCGCGAACGAACAATTGGAGGGCCTACAGGACGACTTCAAGTCCTTCGGCGTCTGGATGGACTGGGAGAACCCGTACAAAACGGTCTCGCCGGAGTACATGGAGGCCGCCTGGTGGGGCTTCTCGCAGGTCGCGGATCGAGGATTGGTCGATCGGGGAAAACGCTCGATCAGCCAGTGTCCGCGCTGTGAGACCGCGATCGCGAACAACGAGGTCGAGTACGAGGACCGCGAGGACCCGACCGTCTACGTCGAGTTCCCGCTCGCCGAACGCGAGGGAAGCCTCGTCATCTACACGACGACGCCGTGGACCATCCCGGCGAACGAGTTCGTCGCGGTCGGCGAGGAGCTGACCTACCAGCGGGTCCGCGCGACGAGGAACGACGAAGAGGACGTCCTCTACGTCGCCGAGGGCTGTGTCGAGAACGTCCTCTCGAAGGGCCGCTACGAGGACTACGAGATCGAGGAGGAGCTTCCAGGCTCCGAGATGCTCGGCTGGGAGTACGACCACCCGCTGAGCGAGGAGGTCCCCGCGAACCCTGACGAGGAGGGGACCCGGCAGGTGTATCACGCCGACTACGTCGAGGCCGAGGACACCGGGCTGGTGCACTCCGCACCGGGCCACGGTGAGGTCGACTTCGAGCGCGGCACCGAACTCGACTTGCCCGTCTTCTGTCCGGTCGGCGGCGACGGCGTGTATACGAGCGAGGGCGGCAAATACGAGAACCAGTTCGTCAAGGACGCCGACGAGGAGATCACGGCCGATCTCGACGAGAAGGGCCTGCTCGTCGCCTCCGGAACGCTGACCCACTCGTACGGCCACTGCTGGCGGTGTGATACCCCCATCCTCCAGATGGCGACCGACCAGTGGTTCATCACGATCACCGACGTCAAGGACGAACTTCTGGATAACATCGAAGATTCGGAGTGGCATCCCCAGTGGGCACGGGACAACCGATTCAGGGACTTCGTCGAGAACGCCCCCGACTGGAACGTCTCGCGACAGCGCTACTGGGGGATCCCGATCCCGATCTGGGCTCCCGAAGGCTGGAGCGGGGAGATGGACGACGTGATCGTGATCGGTTCCCGGGAGGAGCTCGCCGAACGGGTCGATCAGGGGGTCGATCCCGACGAGGTGGACCTCCACCGCCCGACCGTCGACGAGCTGACGATCACCGAGGAGGGCACCACCTACGAGCGCGTCCCCGACGTCTTCGACGTCTGGCTCGACTCCTCAGTGGCCTCCTGGGGCACCCTCGACTACCCCGGCGACGAGGAGCGCTTCGACGAGCTCTGGCCCGCCGACCTCATCATGGAGGCCCACGACCAGACCCGCGGGTGGTTCTGGTCGCAGTTAGGTATGGGGACCGCCGCGCTCGGCGAGAGCCCCTACGACGAGGTGTTGATGCACGGGTTCGCCAACGACAGCGAGGGCAAGAAGATGTCCAAGTCCGTCGGCAACGTCGTCCAGCCCCACGAGGCGATCCGGAAACACGGCTCGGACGCGATGCGCCTGTTCCTGCTCTCGGTCAATCCGCAGGGCGAGGACATGCGCTTCTCGTGGGACGAGATGGCGACGATGGAACGGAACCTCAACATCCTCTGGAACGTCTTCCGGTTCCCGCTGCCGTACATGCGCATGGACGGGTTCGACCCCGAAGAGACGGACCTCGAGGCGGTCGATTCGGACCTCGAACTCGTCGACGAGTGGATCCTCGCCCGGCTCCAGACCGTGACCGGCGAGATGACCGAGGCCTGGGACGAGTTCCGCCAGGACCAGGCGCTCTCGGCGCTGATGGAGTTCGTCGTCGAGGACGTCTCGCGCTTCTACATCCAGGTCGTCCGCGAGCGGATGTGGGACGAGGAGGACAGCCCCTCGAAGAACGCCGCATATGCGACGCTCTATCACGTCCTCCAGCGGGTCTGTGCGCTGCTCGCGCCGTATACCCCATTCATCACCGAGGAGATCCACGGCGCGCTCACCGACGAGTCGGCGCCCGACACCGTCCACATGCTCGAGTGGCCCGAGGTCGACGAGTACTGGCTCGACGAGCGCCTCGAGACCGACATCGAGCTCGTTCGCGCGGTCGAGGAGGCGGGCTCGAACGCCCGCCAGCGGGCCGAGCGCAAGCTCCGCTGGCCCGTCTCTCGGGTCGTGGTCGCGGCGGGCGACGACCGCCTCGCGGAGGCCGTCGGCCGCCAAGAGGAACTCCTCGAGGACCGGCTCAACGCCCGTGAAGTGCGCGTGGTCGCGCCCGGCGAGCGTTTCGAGGAGCTCGCCTACAGCGCCGCGGCCGACATGAGCGTGCTCGGGCCCGAATTCGGCGATCGAGCGGGAGAGGTCATGGGCGCGCTCAACGAGGCTCGCGTCGAGGATCCGTCCTTAGAGGCCCTCGAGGCCGCCATCTCGAAGGCGCTCGGCGAGGAGGTCGAGCTCCGCGAGGAGATGGTCGAGTTCACCGAGGAGACTCCCGAGGGGATCTCGGGCTCGCGGGTCACCATCGAGGGCGACGACCACGGCGTCGTCTACGTCGACACCGAGCTCACCGAGGGAATCGAGAGCGAGGGCTACGCCCGCGAGGTCATCCGGCGGGTCCAGGAGATGCGAAAGGAACTGGACCTCCCGCTCGACGCCCCGATCCGCCTCGACCTCGACATCGCGGACGATCGGGTCGCGAGGCTCGTCACGGAGCACGAGGAGCTGATCACCGATGAGGTCCGCGCGGAGGAGCTGGGGACCGTCGAGGACGGCCACCGCCGCGAGTGGGAGGTCGAAGGGATCGGGATGGAGATCGCGATCGACTCGCTAGAATGAGCGGATCGCCTCGGCCAGTGGCCGGGCGACGCTGACCTCGCTCTCGGCGCGCTCGATCGTGTCGGTGCCGTAGACCCGCTCGACGCCCGCCCGCGCGAGCTTCGTCCTGGCGTTGGCCGCGAGCATCGGGTGGACGCAGGTCACGAACACTCTCCTCGGCCCTTCGAGCGCGGCGATCGCCCCACTCATCGTCGAGCCCGTCGCGACGATGTCGTCGGCGATCACGACGTCCCGATCCTCCACGTCGACGTCGCTGGGCGTGATCTCGACCTCGCTGCCCGAATGGCGCACTTTCTCGAAGTAGTCGGCCTCGCCCTCGCCGTAGCTCTCTCGAACGGTCTCGGCGAGCTCGATCGCCCCCGCGTCGGGCGAGAGGAAGACGGGATCCGCGAGTTCGGGGAGGGGATCGGCGAGCACGCCCGCGCCGTCGACCGCGTGTGCGGGCACCGGGAAGTGTTCGAGCGCGCTCTCCTCGTGGGGCGAGACGGTCAGCACGCGGTCGGTGCCCGTGCTCACCGCGCGGGCGACCGCGCGGACGGAGACGGGCTGGCCCGGCTCGAAGGCGTCGTCCTGGCGGGCGTAGCCCATGTACGGCAGGACGGTCGTGATCTCCGAAACGCCGCTTTCGCGCAGGGCGTCCTGGAGCTGGAGCAGCTCGAGATGGGCGTCGCTCGTCGTCGTCGAGGCGACCACGACGGCCGAATCGGTCTCGATCTCGGGCGCCGCCGCGAGCAGCTCGCCGTCGGGGAAGCGCTCGAACTCGACGGGCGCGAGCGGCCGGTCGAGCTCGCTTGCCAGGGCCGCCGCCAGCGACTGTGAGGACGAACCGGGTACGATCATACAGGGGTTCTGCCGGGCGCGCTAAACCCGTTTTCGATCTAGCCGACCAGCATCGCCCCCACCCCGGGGACGCCGAGCGCCTGCGAGCGCCAGCCGTCGCCCGCGTCGACGTACAGCGTTCCGTCGGCGGTCGCGCCGTAGATCGCCTCGCCGATCGTCGCCGCCGCCAGGGGTTCGGGGACGTCGCGCTCGCGCCACTCGCCGTCGTAGACGTACAGCGCACCGCCGCCGAGCGCACACGCCCGCGCGAGCTCGCCCGGCGGGGAGTCCCGGTCGGCCGCGACCCGCTCGAACCCGCCCTCCGCCTCGCGCATCCAGCCGTTGCCCAGCCGATAGAGCCCGTCGGCGGTCGCCACCAGCGGAACCCCCGGAACCGAGACGTCGGCCGCGCCCTCGAGGCCGACGTGCGCGAGCCCGTCACCCGCGCGGTAGACCCCATCAGCGGCCGCCAGCAGGTCGCCGTCGGCCGCCCGAACGCCGTCAAGACGGCCCAGTTCCTCCCACTCCCCGCTCGCGTACCGAGCGACCCGTCCCTCGGGGCCGGCGGCGATCGGTACCTCGCTTCCGCCGACCGCGACTGCGGGGCCGAACCCCGTCGGCTCGCCGTCCAGCAGGACGTCCTCGTCGGTGGCGACCGCGAGTCCGCCACAATAGGAGAGGTCGCGGGCGGTACAGCGGTGTTCGATCCCGAACTCCCCGATCGAGTCGGCCGAGACCGAGACGCGGACGACGCCGACGTCGCTCGCGAGACGGAGGGTCGCCTCGCCGCTCTTCTCGGCGTAGACGCGCTTCTCCTCGATGCTGCTCATACCTCGGGTTCGCGCCCGGGCGCCAAATGGCTGTTCCGGAATTCATTTGCCCTCCCGTTCCCGACTGACACGCGATGGACGTGTTCGGATCGAGCGGGACGCGCGGGGTCGTGAACGAGGAGATCACCCCGGAGTTCGTCCTGCACGTCGTGGCCGCCGCGGGAATGGTCTGGGGAGCCGACCGGGTGGCCGTCGCCCGCGACACCCGCCACACCGGACGCATGCTCGAGAACGCCGCCGTCTCCGGCCTCCAGAGCGTCGGCTGTGACGTCGACCGGCTGGAGGCGCTGCCGACGCCGGGGGCACAGGCCTACGCCGCCCGCGAGGGCGTGCCGACGGTCATGATCACCGCCTCGCACAACCCGCCGGCCTACAACGGCGTGAAGCTGATCGGGGGCGACGGCACCGAGCTCTCGGTCGGCGAGCTCGAGGCCGTCGAGGAGGCCTTCCTCTCGGAGGTCGACGGCTCGCGCTCCTGGTCTGGGACCGGCCGGGAGCACGCCGTCGAGGACGCCGCCCGCGAGTACGTCGACGGGGTGCTGGCGGCGGTCGACCGGGAGCGGATCGCCGACGCCGACCTCACGGTCGCGATCGACCCCGGCCACGGGGCGGCCTCGGCGACCAGCCCCCGACTCTTCCGCGAGCTGGGCTGTCGGGTCCTCACCGTCAACGCCCAGCCCGACGGCCGGTTCCCCGGGCGGAACCCCGAGCCCGTCGAGGACAACCTCGCGGACCTCGCGACCCTCGTGCGGACGAGCGACGCCGACGTCGGGATCGCCCACGACGGCGACGGCGACCGGGCGATCTTCTTCGACGAATCCGGCGGGTATATCGAGGGCGACACGGCGCTCGCGGCGCTGGCCGACGCCGAGCTCGGCCCCGGCGATGCCACCGTCGCCGCGGTCAACGTCTCCCAACGGCTGGTCGACGTCTGCGATCGAACGGGCGCGGACCTCGAGCTCACCCCGATCGGCAGCACCTACATCACCAGCCGGATCCAGCAGCTTCAGGAGGAGGGCGTCCCCGTGCCGGTCGCGGGCGAGGGCAACGGCGGGATCTACTTCCCCGAGTACAGCCTCGCCCGGGACGGCGCCTACATCGGCGCGCGCTTCCTCGAGCTCATCGCGGGGACGCCGGCCAGCGAGGTGATCGAGCCCTTCGGCGGCTACCACAACGTCCGGCTGAAGCTCGAGTACGCGAGCGAATCCGAGCGCGAGGCGATGCTCTCGGCCGTCGAGCAGGTCGCAAGCGAGTCCGACGCGGCGGTGAACGCCACCGACGGCGTCCGGCTCGACTTCGGCGACGGCTGGGTGCTCGCCCGGCCCAGCGGCACCGAGCCCGTCATCCGGGTCTACGCCGAGGCCCGCGGGGAGGCCCGCGCCGAGGAGCTCGCCGCCCGGCTCTACGACGCCGCCGAGGCGGCGCGAAGCGACGCCGACTAGAATCGCTTCTCAGGCCCGGCCGTAGTTGAGATATACTTGCGGGAGAAGGATGCCGACGACGAACACGACGCCGGCAACGACTCCCGACGAGAGGTCCGTGTATGCCGACAGCCCGACCAACAGCACGAGCGCGGTCGTCGCCGTGACGGCGACCACTTTGTTCTCTTCAGATACCATCTGATACAAATCAATACCAAGGAATATATAACTGGTTGCTGCGAGATGTGTCGCTCCTCGCCACGTCCTGCAGCGACAATCCAGCACAATCGAGGTCCGGCCACTGATAGAGCCCGGCCGAACGCGTTCGGCCCAGGAGGTATGTATCGGGGGCGTGAACGCCGATCCGTATGTCAGAGGAAACGCTCTATCACCGACTCGGCGGCGAGGACTCGATCGAGGCCGTCGTCGAGGAGTTCTACGACCGCGTGCTCGCCGACGACCTAGTTAACGGCTATTTCGAGGACACCGACATGCAGAAGCAGATCGCCCACCAGGCCCAGTTCATCAGCTCCGTTACGGGAGGGCCGGTCGAGTACGCCGGCGAGGACATGCGGGCCGCCCACGAGGGGATGGGGATCACCGAAGAGGAGTTCGACGCGATCGCGACCCACCTGAACGACGCGCTCGTCGAGTTCGACGTCCCCGGCGAGGACCGCGAGGCGGTCCTTGAGGAGGTCGCGAGCTACGAGGACGCGATCGTCGGCGCGTAGCGTTCGAGGGCCTCGCGAAGCCGCCGTTTCTCCTCGATCGCCTCCTCCTTCTCGTCGGCGATCGCCCCGCTCGCGAGCCGCTTTCGTTCCTCCTCGCCCAGCAGCTCGCGGGCCTCGGCCGCCCGGCGCAGGCGTTCGTAGTCGGGGTCGTGCGTCAGCGTCCGGACCTCGCGGAGACGGGCGATCGTCTCCTCGGACGCGAACCGCGTGATCGCTCCCCGCAGTTCCCGCAGCCGGAAGCGCAGCTCGTCGGCGGGCCGGGGCGGCCACTCGATCTCGAAGGGCTCGGCGTCGATCCGCTCGATCGCCGTCCGCCGGGTCGCGACCGCCCGCTTCAGGGCGTCGGCGTCCTCGACGTAGTGCTCGAGCTTCGAACGGGAGTAGCCGGCGTACTCGAGCAGTTTCGGCAGCGGCTCGGTCCCTGCCTCGGCGCGCCCGATGTAGGCCCGCAGATCCGCCGGCACCTCCGGAGTCCCGACCAGCGGGAACCAGTCGATGCGATCGAGGGTGGCGAGGAGCTCGCGGGCGCTCACGCGCGAGCGGTACTCCTCGAACTCCCGCGTGACCGCGTCGTTGTACCCCTCGATCGGCACCCGGAGGTCCGCGACCGGCGCCTCGAGGTCGACCTCCGACAGCGAGAGCAGCCGATCGTACTCGGCGATCTTCCCGTCGAGCTCCTCGATGCGCCGCCGGGCTCCCAGGCGCGCCTCGCGCAGTTTCTCGCGGGCCTCCCGGCGTTCCTCGAGGAGCTCGACGTCGTCCTCGACGGGGTCGAGCAGCCCGCGGGCGCGCTCGAAATCCCCCTCGTTCAGCCGGCGCTTGTCGAAGACGTCCTCGACGTCCTCGAAGACCTCGCGATGGCGCAGTTCCTCCGGGAGTCCCGAGACGAGGTCGTCGAGCGTGCTCTGGAACTCGATGAACCCCTTGAAGTCGCCGGTGCCGGTCGCCCGGTCCTCGTAGCGCGCGAAGAGGTCGGCGAGGCGCTCGCGGGCCTCGGCGATCCGCCGGAGCTCGGCCTCGCCGACCGCCTCGACGGCCGCATCGGCGGCCTCGTAGCGGTCGTGGGCGTCGGCCAGCCGGCGTTCGGGGTCGGGTTCACTCATACACGTCATCGGGGTCGAAGACACGCTCGCCGACGTGCTCGCCCTCGACGGTCCGGTAGAAACAGGAGCGGTGGCCGGTGTGACAGGCCCCACCCGCCTGTTCGACGAGGTAGAGCAGGGTGTCGCCGTCGCAGTCGACGCGGATCTCCTCGATCTCCTGGACGTGGCCGCTGGTCGCGCCCTTCTCCCAGAGCGCCTCGCGGCTCCGCGAGTAGTAGTGTGCGCGGTCGGTCTCGCGGGTCCGCTCGACCGCCTCGCGGTTCGCGTACGCCAGCATCAGTACGTCGCCCGTCTCCGCGGACTGGGCGATCACGGGGAGCAACCCGCGGTCGTCGAACTCGAGGTCCGGGGCGTCGCTGCTCATGGTTCGAGTGAACCCCCGGCGTCGAATAGGTCTTCCGTGTCGGCCGATTGACGGTCGACGGTAGAAAGCAGGAGCGTGGATCGGTCGGTGCTGACCACGAGCGCAGGGTGGATCGAACATCGGGCCGGCCGGGTGCGTCTGTCAGGGGCACCACCGATCCGGCACGCCGGCGACCCGTACCCGATGCTACGACCGAGTGGATCCTATAGCTACCCACCGCCACATGTGTCACGCCGTCGGACACCCCCTACGAGGAGAGCACCGCGGTGTCGACCTCGCGGGCGGCCTCCCGATGGCTCTCGTAGGTCGAGAGCGCCGCCTCCCTGACCTCGGGGTCGACCCACTCGAAGCAGGCGACGAACTGGCCGCCCTCGTAGGCGCCGAGGAAGACCCGATCACCGATGATCGTGAGCCCGAAGGAGAACGAGTCGCCGTGGGCGTACAGCGAGAGCTCGTCGGTGGCGAGGGCGTCGTCGAACGCCGCGTCGTACTCCTCCTTCGAGGCCGCAAGCGCCGTCGAGTCGAGCACGATCTCGCCCTCGATACCCCGATCGAGCAGCGTCTTGTGGGCCTCGTTGAACAGCGGGCTGACCACCGGGACGATCCCCTGAAAGCGCGTCGAATCGGTCTCCAGCACGCGATCCGTGTAGTGGCGAAGCGGGGCGTGGGGATCGCTGTCGGTCGCCGTCACGACGGTCGCGCCCTCGAGGACGGCCGGCGACAGCTCCAAGCCGGCCTCGGCGAGCGCCTCGAGGTTCTCGCCGTACTCCTCGACGAGCCCGACCGTGTCGGTCAGCCCCTCGTACGCCCCGAGGACGAGCCGCCCGCCGACGGTGGAGACGTAGCCGCCGTCGTCCCGGCGCACCCAGCCCCGCTCGGTCAGCTCCCGGAGGTTGCGCTGGACCGCCGACCGCGACAGCGAGAGCCGATCGACGAGCTCGGCGGGCTGTCTGGGCCCCTCCTCGAGCTCGGCGAGCAGGGAGACGCGGTTCGGGGAGGTCGCGAGGAAACGAACGCGCTCGTCCGGGGATGGCATCGTCTCGACTGTCCGGACCGACCGTTATAGTGTTATCGTCACGCTATAGCACACCGGCAGTCAGGAGGGCGCCGATCAGGAGGTCGCCGTAGGTCAGGCCCACGAGCAGGCCCAGAAGGATCGGGACCAGGAACGGGATCCCCGGCGACACCCAGACCGTCTCACGGGTCGTGAGCACGTCGAGGCCCGCACGCAGCCCCGCCGGCGTGGTACCGTAGGCCGACCCGACGTCGGCGAGGAAGGCCTCGGCGCCCCACTCGTCCTCGACGACTCCCCCATCGGCCACTGCACCGTCGCCGGCCGGCGATGGCTCGGCGGGCAGCGATCCGGGGTCCCGGTACTGGGAGGGGTCCTCCCGGAGGTCCGAAAGCGTTGCCCCCCGCCACCGGAGGTACATCCGCAGGGCGTCGAGGTCGAGCCCCGACCGGGTGAACCCCTCGCCGTCCTCGAGCAGCCGGCCGTGGGTCCGCTCGACCTCCGACCAGCGGACCGGCCGTCCCACGAACATCGTCGGCGTGAACCGTCCGGCGAGCGCGTTGCCGGCCGCGAGCGCGAGCGGGTAACACGCGCCCACGAGGACGGTGTTCGCGAGGATCGTCAGCGCGAACGCGCCGGTCGGCGTCCAGACCAGCGGCAGCTGGACGGCACCGACCTCGTAGATCGGGTAGGTCGGGAACAGCAGCGCGAGGACGATCAGCGCCTTCGCGTCGGCGCCGCCGAACGCGCCGAAGCGCCAGAACCCGTAGGCGGCAGGGATCACGATCAGCAGGCTGATCCCCGCGCCGACGAGGAAGAAGAGCCACGGCTGTCCGCCGGCGGCGAACGCCGTTAGGCCGTCCCAGACGAAGAGGACGGCCCCGAGCGCGAACACCGGTTTCCAGGTGACGCTCGGAACCCGGCGGGTCTTCACGTCACGATAGGCCGCCCAGACGAGGACGGGAACGACTACGAGGCGCAGGAGATCGGGAACCGAAGCGGGCACGGTCCTATGGGAGGGGGCGCCCGATGAATGTTTTGTGGTTCTCTACGTGAAACGAACGCCGTCGGGACGACGGGCCCGATCAGATGACGCGGTTCTGGAGGTAGTCGAGGTGCTTGGCGTTGTAGACGATCCGGACCTCGTCGGCGTCGGGCGAGCCGATGCAGGTCAGGCGGACGTTCTTCTCCTCGACCTCCTCGTCCGAGAGGATCTGCTGCATGTCCATCTCGATCTCGCCCTCGTAGACGATCGCCGCGCAGTTCGCACACGCGCCGGCGCGGCACGAGAAGGGCCAGTCGTAGCCCTGGGCCTCGGCGGCCTCGAGGATGTACTCGCCCTCGTTGACCTCGAGCGTACCGTAGTCCTCCTCGTCGAGGCCCGCGTCGGCGGCCTCGTCGAAGAGGTCGTCGTCGTCCATCTCCCAGCCTTGGTCGTCCAGCACTTCGTAGTTGAGGTATTCTACTGTTGGCATCACTCGGTCATTCGTCGGCATGCCTGTTAGACCTTGCTGTTCATTTTTGAATCGTCGCACCTGTCGATTATGGTGGGCACAGGGACTCTGGCGGCTACATACGAACATAATTCGATCGTAAATTTGGCCGACCAAAACCCGCGTGACGGCCCATAGACGGGGGATCGCGTCGTGGCGATCGGGATCGGTGTGTTTAGGCGCGCCGGCCCCGTGGCCCGGAGCATGTACGAGGGCTTCGAGGTGATCCCCGCCGTGGACATGCAGGGCGGGGAGGTCGTCCAGCTGGTGCAGGGCGAGCGCGGCACGGAGAAACGCTACGGCGATCCCGCCGAGGCCGCCCGCCGGTGGGTCGAGGCCGGCGCACGGACGCTCCACCTCGTGGACCTCGACGGCGCGTTCGAGGGCGAGCGCCGGAACGCCCCTGCCGTCGAGGCCGTTCTCGACACCGTGAGTGACGAGGTGGCGATCCAGTTGGGCGGCGGGATCCGCACCGTCGAGGACGCGATCGCCCTGCTCGACCGGGGCGTCGACCGCGTGATCCTCGGGACGGCGGCGGTCGAGAACCCCGAGATCGTCGGGGGGATCAGCGACGAGTACCCGGGGAGCGTGACGGTCAGCCTCGACGCGAAGGACGGCGAGGTCGTCGTCTCCGGGTGGACCGAGGGCACCGGGCAGGACCCCGCCGAGGCCGCCGAACGCTACGAGGAGCTGGGCGCGAGCGCGATCCTCTTCACGAACGTCGACGTCGAGGGACAGCTGGAGGGCGTGAAGACGGGCCCTGTCGAGCGGGTCACGGAGGCGGTCTCGATCCCGGTCGTCGCCAGCGGCGGCGTCGCGAGCGTCGAGGACGTCCGCGCGCTGAAGGAAGCCGGCGCGGCCGCCGTGGTGGTGGGGACGGCGCTCTACGAGGGGCGGTTCTCGCTGGAGGAGGCGATCGAAGCGGTCGCCTGAGCCGCTCAGACCAGCCTGAGGTGGTCCTGGTCGGGCGAGTAGATCTCGCCCTTGTCGCGCAGCTTCTGGATCTCGTGTTCGGCCTTGCTGTCCTCGATGCCCGCCTCGGCCGCGCGTCCGATGACCTTCTCCTGGGGCGCGCCGGGCTCGCCGTCGTACTCCTCCTGGAGCTCGCGAATGATCTCCTTGATCCCCTTCACCCGATCGCGCTGGGTCTTCGAGCGGCCCGTCTCGATCACGTCGACGTCGTACTCGCCCGTCTCGGGGTCGACCCCGATGTCCTGCAGACAGGAGCGTACGATCTCGATGACGCGTTCGGCGTCCTCGCGGTCGACGGTGTCGGAGAGCCGGACGCGCGCGCTCGCCTCCCCCAGCCTGACGAGCGCCTCGAGCTTCCGGGCCGTGACGGGGACTGGGGCGTCCTCGTCGGCGCCCTTCGAGCGCAGATCGACGTAGAACTCCTGGATCGCCTCGCGGGCCTCGTCGGTCATGCGGGGGTAGCAGCTCTGCTGGGCGTAGGCGATGTACTTCCGCAGGAGGTCGGAGTCGATGTCCGGCGCGACCTCCTCGGTGACGGCGTCGACCTCCTCGCGGGTGACGTCCGGCGAGGGGAGGTTCGTCCGCTGGGTGTTGAGCTCGCCGGCGTAGTTCGTCTGGAGGATGTGCTGTGCGAGCTTGCGGTCCTCGTCGGCGTCGGGCTTGTCTGTGACGGTGAAGATCAGGTCGAACCGTGAGATCAACGCGGGTTCGAGGTCGATCTGCTCGCCGATGGGTTCGTACTGGTCGAACCGCCCGTATTTCGGGTTCGCGGCACCGAGCAGCGAACACCGGGATTTCAGGGTGGCGTTGATCCCGGCCTTCGAGATCGAGATCGACTGCTGTTCCAAGGCCTCGTGCATCGCCGAGCGGTCCTCGGGGCGCATCTTGTCGAGCTCGTCGACCGCGGCGATCCCCCGGTCGGCGAGTACCAGCGCGCCCGCCTCGAGGGTCCACTGCTGGCCCTCGCCGAAGTCGTCGCGCACGGCGGCGGCGGTCAGGCCGGCCGAACTGCTGCCCTTCCCGGAGGTGTAGACCGAGCGGGGCGCGATGTTGCGGATGTACTGCAACAGCGCGGACTTCCCGGTCCCGGGGTCCCCGATCAACAGCATGTGCATGTCCCCGCGGGTGCGCGAGCCGTCGGGGAGGTGTTTCGTGACCCCCGAGAAGAGCTGCAGCGTCATCGCGAGCTTCGCCTGGCGGTGGCCGTAGATCGACGGCGCGAGGCTGTCGACCATCCGCTCGTAGATGTTCGGATCGCCGGAGAGCTCGACGATGGCCTGTTTGTCGTCGGCGGTGATCTCCATGTCCTCGAACTGCTCCTCCTCGACCTCGACCGTGTGGCCGTCCATGTAGATGTCGAACATGGTCGACTGCTCCCCGTTCGAACCCTGCTGTTCGAGATGCAGCACGCCCGTCACCCGGACGTGGTCGCCCGCCGTGACCTCGCCGGTGACGTCGTCCTCGATGTGGATGTCGAGGTTCTGGGGGGTCTCGCCGCCGCGCAATCCCTCGGGGGACTCCTGGACGCGAAGCTTCTGGGCGTCGATGAACTCCGACTGGTCGAAGTTGATCTTGAACGGGCCCTGGCGTTCACAGCCCGAACACTGGTGGGGCTCCTGGAAGTCGCCGCCCGTCTGGGGGATCCTGGTGAGCGTGCCACAGCGCTGGCACTCGAAGGCCGCCTGCTGGATCTTCGGGCGGACGTCCGTGGCCTTGCGGACGATCCCGCGGACCTCGACCAGCGTGTTGACGTTCTTCGAGCGAATTTCTCGAATATCGGTCGGAGCCGGGAGGTTCCGCACCCGGACGTGGGCCTGGCCGAGGCTCACGTCGACCGGGAGGTCGTAGAGGCGAAGCGCCTCCTCGGCGTAGGGCTGCATCTGCTCGGGCTGGTTCCGGAAGTCGTCCGCGATGTCGGGATCGAAGCGGTTCAGGTCGGTCCAGTCGAGATAGAGAGAGCGCTGTTCGTTCGGGTAGTGCTGTGCCAGCGTGCCGATCTCGTCGTGGTAGTAGTTCCGGTAGAACTCCTCGAACCGGCCGACGAGCTCCTGGTTCTCCGCACTAGCCATACTGCTTTCTGTAGCCGCCGACCGTGTATGAACCTTCGGGACCCACCTATTGCTGTCGTCCGAAAGGCGAAGCCTTTCGGGATGACGAGACGGCTCCGCCGTCTCGAACCACACTCGCTTCGCTCGCTGGCAAAAGCTGGACCATCACCAGAACGCGGCGCGTTCTGGTTAGCAGCCGGAAAGCATCGCTTTCCGGCGGCAAAAACGCTCCTCGCTCCCGTTGGTCGCTCGGACCGATCGCTCGCTCACTCCGTTCACTCGCGATGAGTACACTGAGTAAACCTGCCCTCCCCCGCCCCGTTCGCGAGGCGGCCGGACGTGGCCGCCCCGCTCACGCCGGCCCTACTGTCGGCATTAGTATTTAAACGCCGTTCCGCCGCACCGTTCTCGATCCGAAGAACCTTGATATCACATGGCATGAATCGGGCCGATATGCCGGAGCGACGGCATTTCACCCGTTCTCTCCCGAACGGGCGATTCGGGCCGTTCCGCCATGATCGGCACTTTTATATAGAACCACAAACAACGATTCAGGTGACTATGAGCCAGCGAATGCAACAGGGTCAGCCCATGATCATCATGGGAGACGACGCACAGCGCGTACAGGACCAGAACGCGCAGGACTACAACATCTCTGCGGCGCGGGCGGTCGCCGAGGCGGTCCGTTCGACGCTGGGTCCCAAGGGGATGGACAAGATGCTCGTCGACTCGACGGGCGGCGTCACCATCACCAACGACGGCGTGACGATCCTCAAGGAGATGGACATCGACAACCCGACCGCGGAGATGATCATCGAGGTCGCCGAGACCCAGGAGGACGAGGCCGGCGACGGCACCACGACCGCCGTCGCGATCGCGGGCGAACTCCTCAAGAACGCCGAGGACCTCCTCGAGCAGGACATCCACCCGACGGCGATCATCAAGGGCTTCCACATGGCGAGCGAGCAGGCCCGCGAGGAAGTCGACAACGTCGCCGAGCAGGTCGATTCGAGCGACGAGGAGCTCCTGAAGAAGGTCGCCGAGACCTCCATGACCGGCAAGGGCGCCGAGCTCAACAAGGAGCACCTCGCCCAGCTGATCGTCGACGCGGTCAGCCAGGTCACCGTCGAGACCGACGAGGGCGACAACGTCGTCGACCTCGAGTTCCTCGAGATCGAGACCCAGACCGGCCGCTCGGCCAGCGAGAGCGAGCTCCTCGAGGGCGCCATCGTCGACAAGGACCCCGTCCACGACGACATGCCCCGCGAGGTCGAGGACGCACGGGTCCTCCTGCTCAACGAGGCCATCGAGGTCGAGGAGGCAAACGCCGACACCAACGTCAGCATCGACAGTCCCGACCAGCTCCAGCAGTTCCTCGACAAGGAGGAACAGCAGCTCAAACAGAAGGTCGAGCAGATCAAGGAGACCGGCGCGAACGTCGTCTTCTGCCAGAAGGGCATCGACGACATGGCCCAGCACTACCTCGCGAAGGAGGGCATCCTGGCCGTGCGCCGCGCGAAGAAGTCTGACCTCGAGTTCCTGAAGGAGGTACTCGACGCTGCGGTCGTTTCGGATCTCGACAGCGCGACCGAGGCCGAACTCGGCCAGGGCAGCGTCACCCGCGACGAGACCGACGACATGTTCTACGTCACGGGCGAGGACGCCCACGGCGTCACCCTCCTCCTTCGAGGCTCGACCGAGCACGTCGTCGACGAGCTCGAACGAGGAATTAGCGACGCGCTCGAGGTCGTCGCACAGACCGTCTCGGACGGCCGCGTGCTCGCGGGCGGCGGCGCCATCGAGGTCGAGGTCGCCTCCCGTCTGCGCGACTACGCCGACTCCGTCTCCGGTCGCGAGCAGCTGGCCGTCGAGGCCTTCGCCGACGCGCTCGAACTCGTTCCCCGCGTGCTCGCGGAGAACGCCGGCCTCGATTCGATCGACACGCTCGTCGACCTGCGCTCGGCCCACGAGTCGGGCGACGAGCACGCCGGCCTGAACGTGTTCTCGGGCGACGTCGAGGACACCTTCGAGGCGGGCGTCGTCGAGCCCGCCCACGCGAAGGAGCAGGCGCTGACCTCCGCGACGGAGGCCGCGAACCTCGTGCTCAAGATCGACGACATCATCTCCGCCGGCGACCTCTCGACCGACAAGGGCGACGACGAGGGCGGCGCGCCTGGCGGCATGGGCGGCATGGGCGGCATGGGCGGTATGGGCGGCATGGGCGGCGCGATGTAAACCCACCTTTTACGCTACACTCAGCCGCCTTCGGCGGCTTCGTTCGGTAAAAGCTGGACCAAAAGCGCACAAGGCTCCCGTTGGTCGCCTTGTGCTACCGCTCGGACCTACGGCCCTCGCGGACGGCAACTCGTCCGTTGAGACTACTTTCGTACCCGGGACTCTCATCACTGAGCCCGTTTTATTTTTGTCGAGGTTTATGAACGGTTCAATTGGCGATTTCGACCCGAAACACGGGTGGGCTCCCGATACGTCCAGCGACATTGAGCCCGAAAACCAAGCGAAATTGGTTCTATCCAGATGGTTCGGGAAGTATGACTCCCATATCTACTGGGAAAAAGAACCCAGTTACGGATATGACCGATTTGTATCGACAGATGCCGCCGATAAGCCCGACCTCTTGATAGAGTCCCCTGATTCAAAATGGCCAACAACGGCGCTAGAGGTAAAGATCGGGAACGATGGCTCTGCGATCTATGATGCTGCGGTTCAACTGCCTCGATACTGGAAACGCCATGAATTAGGTCAAGACGAGTACCGAATTGATGGCGAACTTATCGAGCCGGAGGTATTCGCTGTTGCTACGGGGAATGCGCCATTAGGGCGCCTTTACAACGACGCTACGACCAAAGACCGGCTGAAAACAGCGGCTGATTATAGTGAAGGCAAAAGACGAGCTGTTGGGCTGGGTGAGGTACCTGATAACGAAAACGCCTCTTCGGAGACGACAACGCGGATAATGTGGAGGATTGCGAGAGAAGCAGGTCTCGCCAATCCTTCTGCCGGTATCGGATCTCTGTACTCTTCCGCATTAGTAGATTATCAGTATGGCCCTGACGACGCAGATCCTGCTCTTTGCTATCGGACTGAATCTGGACCAAGATGGAGGATCCTCGGGGAGTAGCCTCCTATTCAGATGGAACTAAGTTCCCTCCGCAATATTCGCCGCCATGCAGACGTTACTTCTGAACAGCGACGACGTGGCCGAGAACGCGCGTCTCTCGGAGCTCATTCCCGCCATCGAGGACGCCTTCGCGGCCTACGAGCGCGGCGACGCCCAGATGCCGCCCAAGTCCTACATCGACCTGCCCCAGTACAACGGCGACTTCCGCTCGATGCCCGCCTACCTCGACGCGGGTGACTGGGACGCCGCCGGGATCAAGTGGGTGAACGTCCATCCCGACAACCCGAAGAAGGACCTTCCCACCGTGCTCGGCACGATGGTCTACTCGGACCCCGAGACCGCGGTGCCGCTCGCGATCATGGACGGCACCGAGCTCACGATGCAGCGCACCGGCGCGGCCGCCGCGGTCGCCACCGACCACCTCGCGGTCGAGGACGCGAGCTCGATGGGGATCGTCGGCGCGGGCGTGCAGGCCTACACCCAGCTCGAGGCGATCGCCGAGATCCGCCCGATCCGGGAGGTGGTCATCAGCGACCTCGACGACGAGCGCGTCGAGCGCTTCGTCTCCCAGTTCGAGGACCGCTTCGACGTCTCGGCCGGGTCGATCGAGGAGGCCGCTTCGTGTGACGTCCTTTCTACCGTTACGCCCGTCGAGGACCCGATCGTCTCCCGGGAGGCGGTCGGCGAGCACACTCACATCAACGCGATGGGTGCCGACGCCGAGGGCAAACACGAGATCGCCGACGAGGTCCTGCTCGATTCGAAGCTCGTCATCGACGACCACGCCCAGACGACCCACTCGGGCGAGATCAACGTCCCGTACAACGAGGGGACGCTGACCGACGACGACATCCACGCCGCGATCGGCGAGATCGTCGTCGGCGAGCGCGAGGGTCGCACTCCCGAGGACGGGCTCACCGTCTTCGATTCGACGGGCCTCGCGATCCAGGACGTGGCCGCGGCTCACGTCGTCTACGAGCACGCCGACGAGAACGACAACGGCTACCCGTTCGACCTGCTCGGGCTCAACTGACCCGGTTCACGCCGCCTTCTGCCGGACGGCTCCGAGGACCTTCGTCAGCACCCAGACGATGAGGAGGAAGGGAAGCAGGGGGACGAGGACGACCAGCAGCACGAGGAAGTACGCGAAACCGATCAGGTTCATCTCGCGGTCGGGTCGCCCCCGGTAGGGCGGCGTCACCGTTCGTAGCGCTTCCTTGACCGTGGAGTCGTCCGATTCGCTCATGGCTCGAGTAGGTCGCCCGACGGAATAACCTTTTTCGAGTCGCCCGGCGCGTCCCGGGTGGTGATCAGTCCTCGATCTCGATCGCCGGCCGACCGGGTTCGGCTTTCCCGACCACGTCGTCGTCGGCCCCGTCGGCCCGGACGACCGAGACCGGGGCCTCGAACTCGCGTTCGAGCAGCCACGCGGCGGCCTCCAGGGCCGCGTGTTCCTCCTCGGGGGGGAGCGTCATCGAGAGGGCCTCGCGTTCGGCCTGCAGGTCCTGGCCGTAGCTGGCCGCGGCGTCGCCCTGCTCGCGGATGTGGTCCTCCCCCATGAGCTCGCCGATCAGGTTGTCGGCGTCGCTCCCGATCGCGATCTCCAGGGCGTCGTACTTCCAGTCGGGCGCGACGACGACGTCGATCGCCTTCGGGTCCTCGATGCCGGCGACCTCGACGATGTCGCGGACGTCCTCGCGGGTGTTCTCGACCAGCCGACGGCGCTTCTCGACGAACGCGCGGTCGACCTCGGCGCCCGGCCAGTCGGCCTCGGCGACGAACCCCTCCTCGCCCAGCTCCTCCCACAGCTCCTCGGCGAGGTGGGGCGCGACCGGCGCGAGCAGCCGGACGGCCGCCGACAGCCCGCGCTCATAGGTCCCCCCGTGGGGTTCGGCGTACTCGGCGTACTGCCGGAGCGTCCGGACGAGCTCCTGGCTCTCGCGCAGCGCCTTGTTGAACGTCAGTTCGTCGTACTCGTCGGTGGCGATGGCGATCGCCGCGTCGATCTCGCTTCCGACGTAACTGGCGACGGCGTCGTCCGTCCCGTCCGGCTCGTTTTCGACGAACCCCTCGACCATCCCCTTCAGCCGATTCAGAAAGGCGTAGGTCGATTGCACCCCGTCCTCGCTCCAGTCGAATGCCTTGTCGGGCTGGGCGGCCTGCATCATGAACAGGCGGGCGGTGTCGGCGCCGTACTCCTCGACGATGCGCTGGGGCGAGACGACGTTGCCGACCGATTTCGACATCTTCTCGCCCTCCAGCTGGACCATCCCCTGGGCCAGCAGGTTCTCGAAGGGCTCGCGGTGCTCCAGACCCTCGTGGTCGGCGAGCACCTTCGTGAAGAACCGGGAGTACAGCAGGTGCATCACGGCGTGTTCGATGCCGCCGACGTACTGGTCGACGGGCATCCAGTCGTTGGCCCGCTCGCGGTCGAACGGGGCGTCCTCGAGGTCCGGCGAGACATACCTCAAGAAATACCACGAGGAGTCGACGAACGTGTCCATCGTGTCGGTCTCGCGGGTGGCGTCGGCACCGCAGTCGGGACAGGTCGTCTCCTTCCATTCCTCGGCGGCGTCCAGCGGATTGCCGGTGGTGTTGATGAACTCCGGTAGCTCGACGGGCAGCTCCTCCTCGGGCACCATGACGGGGCCACAGTCGTCGTGACAGTGGACGATCGGGATCGGCGTCCCCCAGTAGCGCTGGCGGGAGATCCCCCAGTCGCGCAGCTGGTACTGCGTCGACTCCTCGGCGCTCTCGATCCCCTCGGTGAGCCGTTCGCGAGCACTCGCGCTGTCGAGCCCCGAGTGCTCGCCGGAGTTCACGAGGACGCCGTCGTCGGTAAAGGCCTCCTCGCTCACGTCCGGCGCCTCGGGTTCACTGCCCTCCTCGGGTTCGGGCGCGATGACGGGGCGGATCTCCTCGTCCATCTTCGTCGCGAAGGCGTGGTCGCGCTCGTCGTGGCCCGGCACGGCCATCAGCGCGCCCGTTCCGACGTCCGAGAGCACGAAGTCGGCGACGTAGACCGGGATCTCCTCGTCCGTCGCGGGGTTCGTGGCGGTCAGTCCCGTCGGAACGCCGTTGGGCTCGTCGCCCTCGGGATCGGCCTCCTCCTCGACGAACTCGTGGACCTCCTCGTCCTTCTCGGCCAGCTCCTCGCTGATCGGGTGGTCCGGCGCGAGTGCGAAGAACGTCGCGCCGTGGATCGTGTCGACGCGGGTGGTGAAGGCGGTGACCGGACCGTGTCCTTCTATTTCGAACTCGAGCTCGGTCCCGTCCTGCCGGCCGATCCAGTTGCGCTGCATCTGGCGTACCGAGTTGGGCCACCCCTCCAGCTCGTCGATCGCCTCGAGCAGTTCGTCGGCGTACTCGGTGATCCGCAGGAACCACTGTTCGAGCTCGCGCTGCTCGACCGGCGTGTCACAGCGCCAGCAGAGCTCCTCGTCGCCCTCGACCTGCTCGTCCGCGAGCACCGTCTCGCAGTTGGGACACCAGTTGACCTCGGCGTCCCGGCGCTCGACCAGCCCCTCCTCGTGGAACCGGGCAAAGAGCCACTGGTTCCACTTGTAGTACTCGGGCGTGCAGGTGGCGATCTCCCGGTCCCAGTCGTAGCCGAAGCCCATCGACTTCATCTGGTCGCGCATCGTTTCGATGCAGTCGAACGTCCAGTCCCGGGGGTTGGTGTCGCGCTCCTTGGCCGCGTTCTCGGCGGGGAGGCCGAAGGCGTCCCACCCCATCGGGTGGAGCACCCTGTCGCCACGCATCCGACGGTAGCGCGCGTACGCGTCGGTGATCGTGTAGTTCCGAACGTGGCCCATGTGGAGCTTCCCCGACGGATAGGGGTACATCCCGAGGACGTACGTCGGGTCCTCGACCTCGTCCGGCGTGCGATACGCGTCCGCCCCGTCCCACGCCTCCTGCCACCGGCGCTCGATCGCCGTGTGGTCGTAATTCCGCTCGCTCATTTCTTATATACGGATGGTCGGGAGATCTCCCTATAGCTTTCCATCCACCAATCCCCTCGGTCCCCTCGGGAGTGGTGTTCGGCAACCAGGGACACGAGGTCGAATCGAACCGACGAACTGTGCGATCACGGACGACGGAATACGACTACGTCATCCCCGCCTGTAGCGTCCTCCATCCCTCTGTTAAAACTTCGGTCGACAGTCCCTGATTGCGTCGGTATAGCTACTTCAGCATTAACCTCCTTGCATCATCAGGCCTAACTGTTCTGAGAGCGAAGAGAAAATATCTGATGATAACGGACGACGAATTATTTATCCCATCGCCGTGGTGGGGGGCATCACCGCAGCGGGTTCGGACATCGATCATGGACCTTCACGACAATGGCTGACGACGAGCGGGCATCGACTCGAACGACCACTCGGCGAGGGGCACTGGCGACCGCCGGCGCGGCCGGCGCGGGGCTGCTCGCGGGCTGTACCGAAAGCGACGTGTTCGGCGGCGCCGTCGCGGGGTTCGACGACGAGTCGTTCATCGTGGGCTACCAGCCCTTCTACACGGAGTCGTGGTCGGCGCTGGTGATCCGCCACGCCGACCTCTGGGAGAAGTACCTCCCGGATCGCTACTCGGTGGCGAGCTGGGAGGTCGCCCTCCAGGGCGCGGTGATCGGCAACAAGATGATCTCCGAACAGAACGACATCGGCTACACCGGCGACATGCCGACGATCACCGCGATCGCCAACGAGGAGACCCCGATCGACCTGGTCGCGCTCGCGGGCTTCTCGGAGGGCCAGCAGTGTAACCTCTGTTTCGTCCCCGCCGACAGCGACTTCGAGGAGCCGGCCGACCTCGACGGCGGCGAGATCGGCGTCACCACCGGGACCTGCACCCACCGGTTCCTGCTCGAGGCCATCAAGGAGGAAGGCATCGACGTCGAGCTCTCGGACCAGGGCATGGAGACGGTCGTGACCAACATCCGGGAGGGCAACCTCGCGGCGGGCGCCGGCTGGGAGCCGGCTCCCTCGCGGTCGGTCTACCAGGAGGAGGCCGCCGAGTACCTCTTCACCGGCGTCGAGTACGACGCGAACGACGCCGCCGGCCTCCTCATGCTCGACTCGCTGGTCGAGGACCATCCCGAGGCCGCACGCGGCTGGCTCAAGGCCGAGCTCGAGGCCAAACACATCATGGCCACGGACCCCGAGCGGACGATCGACCTCATCCAGGAGGAGGGCCAGCTGCGCGACTACGAGCGCGAGACGCTCTACGGCACCCTCTACGAGAACATCGACGTCAACCCCGACGTCGAGCGGATGCTGTTCTACACCGACTACGAGGCCGTCGAGCCGGCCGAGCGCCTGATGCGCGAGGAGGCCCCCGAGTTCCTCCACGAGAACCAGGAGGTCATCTCGCAGGTCCCGCCCGACGAGCGCTACCGGACCGAGCCGCTCGCCGCGGCGGTTGAGGAGCTCGAGGAGGAGGCCGACTGGGACCCCCTCCGGGAGGCCGAACGATGAGCACGAGCACCATCGACCGGCTCCAGCGCCAGTTCGACGGGAGCGTTCCGACGCCGCCACGGCGCGTCCTGCAGCTCCTCTCGATCGTCCTCTTCTTCCTCGTCTGGTCGGCGGTCGTCCGGATCGGCGTCCTCGGGTTCGACAACTTCGTCGGCCCCGAGGTGACGCTCGCGGCGCTGGCGGAGGCGCTCGCCGGCGCGCCCATGACCGAGGGCGGCGAGACGATCTACGAACACGCCGCCTACTCGGCGTTCCGCGTCGTCGTCGCGGTCCTGCTCGCGATGGCGATCGCCATCCCGCTCGGACTGATCATCGGGACGAGCCGGCGCTGGGAGGACGCGCTGTTCCCGGCCCTGGAGGTCTTCCGGCCGGTGCCGCCCGTCGCCTGGGTGCCCATCGCGCTGTTGCTGATGCCCACCTTCAGGAGCGGCGTGATCTTCGTCGTCTTCGTCGGGGCCTTCTTCCCGATCCTCGTCAACACCATCGAGGGCGTCGAGACCGTCGAACAGGAGTACGTTCAGGCCGCTTCGAGCCTGGGTGCGGGCTCGCGACAGATCTTCCGACACGTCATCATCCCGGCGACGACGCCCTCGATAATCACGGGCGTCTCGCTGGGCGTCGGGCTGGCCTGGATCACCGTCGTCGCCGCCGAGATGATCGCCGGCGGCGTCGGCATCGGCTACATCATCTTCCAGGCCTACCGGCTGCTCGACACCCCGACCGTCGCGGTCGGCATGATCGCGATCGGGTTCCTCGGCTACGTCTCGGCCGCCGCGGTCCACCGCACCGGCCACCGACTCACCCGCTGGCAGGAGATCGACTGACACCACTCACCACTACACTACCATGAGCAACCAGACACGGACCACGCACGACTCGACGGCCGACGCGGAACCGACCACGGAGGCGACCGGCGCCATCGACATCGACCACCTGACGAAGGTCTACGACCCCGAGGGCGAGGACGTCCTCGCCGTCGACGACATGGACCTCCACATCGAGGCCGAGGAGTTCGTCGCGCTGCTCGGCCCGTCCGGCTGCGGGAAGAGCACGGTCATGGACTGCATCGCCGGCTACCTCGACCCCACCGAGGGCGACGTCGTCGTCGACGGCGACCGCGTTTCCGGCCCCGACCCCAAGCGCGGCGTCGTCTTCCAGGAGAACCGCCTGTTCCCCTGGAAGACGGTCCAGGAGAACGTCGAGTTCGGCCCGCAGATGCGAAACGGCGTCGAGGAGGGCCGTGCCCGGAGCATCCTCGACGAGATGGGCCTCGACGGGTTCGAGGACGCCTATCCCTCGGGACTTTCGGGCGGGATGCAACAGCGCGCCGAGCTCGCCCGGCTGCTCGCGAACGACCCCGACATCATGCTGATGGACGAACCGTTCAGCGCGCTCGACGCGCTGACCAAGGAGATCATGCAGAAGAAGCTGATCGAGGTCTGGGAGCGCGACAACCGGACGGTGCTCTTCATCACCCACGACGTCGAGGAGGCGATCCTCCTGGCCGACCGCGTGGTCGTCATGACCGCCCGACCGGGGCAGGTCAAGGAGGTCATCGACGTCGATCTCGACCGGCCGCGTGATCCCGAGGTCGTCACCACCGAGCGCTTCACCGAGCTGCGCGAACGCGCGCTGTCGGTGATCCGCGAGGAGGCCCAACGCGCGCTCGAACAGGAGGAAAGCGCCTGATGGAGTCCCGACGAAGGCTCGTCCGACTGGCCTCGATCCTCGCGGTCCCGATCCTCTGGCTCGCCGCCAGTCGCCTCGGGCTCGTCTCGGGGCTGCCGACGCCGATGGAGGTGGCGACGGCCTTCTCCGCCGAGCTCTACCGCGAGGACTTCTGGATCTCGACGG
Organism: Halalkalicoccus tibetensis; assembly: GCF_037996645.1. NCBI lineage: Archaea > Methanobacteriati > Methanobacteriota > Halobacteria > Halobacteriales > Halalkalicoccaceae > Halalkalicoccus > Halalkalicoccus tibetensis. Next base: position 41,186 of record NZ_JBBMXV010000003.1, on the reverse strand, counting down.
TCCGGAGCACGGTTCGCGTACTCGCCTCGTTCGTCGTCGCGGCGGCGATCGCGATCCCGCTCGGGCTGCTGATCGGCCGATACACCGTCTTCGCCGACCTGACGTTTCCGGCCCTCGAGATGCTGCGCCCGATCCCGCCGATCGCGTGGATCCCCTTCACGATCCTCGTCCTGCCCGCGGCGGAGCTCTCGATCATGTTCATCACCTTTCTGGGGGCGTTCTTCCCGATCCTGTTGAACACGATCCAGGGCGCCCGCGGCGTCGAGGTCGAGTTCTCGCGGGCCGCACAGTCGCTGGGCGCGACCTCGTTTCAGACGTTCCGGCACGTCATCTATCCCAGCGCGCTGCCCGCGATCCACGCCGGCATGATCGTCGGCATGGGGCTGGCGTGGGTCAACCTCATCGCCGCCGAGATGGTCGCCGGCGGCACCGGACTGGGCTTTCTCACCTGGTCGGCCTACACCAGCGGCTCCTACCCGGCGATCATCGTCGGCATCATCACGATCGGCGTGCTCGGGGCGGTCTCCTCGGCGCTGGTGCGGCTGTTCGCGAACTGGCAGATCGGCTGGAAGGAGGTCGAGGCGGCGTGAGCCTCGCGCGTTCCCCCCCGCGACCCGCCGCACGGATCGCCGCGTCCCTCGTCACGGGCGTGGCGTTCCTGCTCGCGCTCGGGGCGCTCGTCCGGCGCACCTCGCTGGGCGGCCCGCTGTACGACTTCACGCTACTGCCGAGCCGGATCCCCCTCGAGACCGCCGGGGCCGATCCCCTCCTGATCGTCGCCTCGGTCGGGATCGGCCAGAGCTGGCTCTACCTCACGGGGCTGTCGGCGGCGCTGCTCTCGGTCGGGCTCCTTCTCGCGGTCGTCGGCTCCCGTTCCGGGGTGGCTCTGGGGGCCCTTCTCGCGAGCGGGGCGGCCGGCACGTTGGTCCGTGTCGAGGGATGTCACTGTGGAGCCGGTTCGACGACGTATCTCTGGGAGCTGTTGGTCTAGTAGAGCAGTTCGGGCAGCGCGAGCGCGACGCCGTTGGTCCAGCCGAAGCCGTACTGCAGCGGGTACTCCCCGCCCAGACCCTCGCCCGAGCCCCCTGTGACGTCGTATTTCTCGAGCATCTGCCCCGCTTCGTCGAAGACGCTTCTGTTGAGGTCGAGCCACCGGCCGGCGATCTGCGTCGCGAGCTTCTGGTGGCCGTAGCCCGCGAGCCCGACGACCGCCATCCACTGGAGGGGCGCCCATCCATTAGGAAAGTCCCACTGCTCGCCCGATTCGGTGAGCGTGGTCACGAGCCCGCCCGGATGAAGGAACCGCTCTTCTACGACCTCGGCGACCGCCGCCGCCTGCTCCTCGCTCGCCATCCCGGTGAACAGCGGGACTGTCCCTGCGAGGGTCCAGGCATCCGTCCGATCGTTCTCGGCCCAAGCGTGATCGAAGTAAAAGCCCTCCTCGGAGCTCCAACAGTGCTCGTCGACCAGCGCCCGACGTTCGTCCGCCCGCCGACGGTAGTCGGCGGCCCGCTCGTCGTCGCCGGCGCGTTCGTGCCAGCCCGCGAGCGACCGTTCCATCCCGTAGAGGAAGGCGTTGAGGTCGATCGGGACGAGGTCGGTGGTCCGGATCGTCTCGATCCCCTCGCCCGCGAACCAGCGACTGGAGAAGTCCCAGCCCGACTCGCAGGCCGCCCGGACGTCGCGATAGAGCCCCTTGGAATCGCGGTTCGTGCTCTCGGCGAGTTCGACGTCCTCGCGGTAGGACTCGACGCGCGGGCGGGCACGGTCGTCCCAGTAGCGGTTGAGGGTGCCGCCCTCGACGCCGACGGCCCGGCGGTGGGTCTCGCCCGGCTTCAGGCCCTCGGTGCCGTCCATCCAGAACTCGTACTCGCTCTCGAGCGCCGGGAGGAACTCGCGGACCGACTCGGGCCCGCGCTGGTGAGCGAGCAGGTCGAGCAGGCGGTGGTACAGCGGCGGGTTCGACCGGCTCGTGTAGTAGACCCGCCCGCCGTTGGGGACGAATCCGAAGCGCTCGATCAGCGACGCGAAGTTGGCCGCGATCTCCTCGATCAGGTCGAGCCGGCCGGTGACGGCCAACCCCTCGGCGGTGAAGTAGCTGTCCCAGTAGTATGTCTCGCGAAACCGTCCGCCGGGAATGACGCTGCGGTGGGGCAGCGGGATGATCGTCTCGCCCTCACGGGTCTCGACGGGGTCGCGGATCAGATGCTCCCAGAGGCTGTCGATGTACCACTCCATCGAGGCGGTCGCGGGATCCCCGCCCGTGATCGGGTCCTCCGGGAGGACGAAGTGCTCCGTGATGAACCGCTCGAGGTCGGCGTCCTCCTCGTCCTCGAAGCGGTGGTCGATCTCCTCGGGGTCCATGGCGGGCACGCAGTCCACGAGCGTCTTCGAGTCGGGGAAGACGCCGTTTCGCTGGGCCATCTCGAAGAGGGGTCCGTCGAGCTGAGGATAGGGGGCATGAGATGGCATGGTCGGGGTTAATACGTGGAGCCACTTTGTGTCTGTCGGCTCGTTCGTTCCCGGTCGATCATCCGGGTCGGTCCTCCCCCGACACGGGGTCGTGGTCGGCCGAGACCTACCCGTCGACGGGTGCGGTGACAGACCCCTTCATCACGAACGTCCCGTAGGCCGCCGAGACCGGAAGCTCCCGGAGCGCGCCGTCCTCGTCGGTGTAGCCGTAGGCCTCGCTGTCGGGATCGAACCCGCCGAACACCCGAAGCGGGGTCTCCCCGCTCGCCAGCTCGGGAAGCCGCTCGCCGTCGAACGTCACCGCGACCGCCCCGCCGTCCTCCTCGACGCCGGCGGCCTCGAAGCGCTCGCCGTCGGGAGCGAGCGCGAAGAAGCCCTCGGGGTCGATCCCCGTCGCTTCCTCCGGGAGATCGAACCACAGCGTGAGCTCGCCGCCGGCCATCGACCAGTCGGTCTGCTCGCCAACGTCCTCGTCCACCCGGAGGATCCGGTCCTCGATCTCGGGCGCGACCGAGCCCTGCTCCTCGATGTACTGCATCACGACCGGGCCGAGGAGGTCGCTCGACTGCCAGAGAACCTCCGCCCCGCGGAAGCTGTCGTAGCCGCTCGCGGTGTCCTTGATGTAGTCGGTCGTCGCCACCGTGTAGCTGCCCTCGGGATCGAGGGGCTCGCCGTCGACGAAGACCTCGCCGATCGCCGCCTCCCCGTGGCCGCTCCACTCGTAGCTCAGCCCGCCGACCTGCTGGCCCTGCTGAGCGCCGAAGGGCGCCTCCGGTAGCGTGTCGACGCGGCTCTCGAGGGCCGCGCGGATCTCCGCGCCCGTCGCCTCGAAGGTCACCACCGCGTTGGCGAACGGGAGGATTCCCAGGACGTCGCCCGCGGTCAGCGTCCCCGGGCCGTAGGTGTCGTTGGTCCGCAGCCCGCCGGCGTTCTGGAAGGCGACGTCGGCGTCCTCGCCGGCGTCGAGCATCGCGTCGGCCACGAGGTTGCCCAGTCGGCTCTCGCGGGCGTAGTTGACGGCACCCGAGGCGTCGAGCTCGACCTCGGTCTCGCCGACCTCCGCCGAGAACTCCTCGTCGAGCTCGTCGTACTGTGCCTCGAGCCGGGCCTTGAACTCGGGGTCGGGCTCGATCCCCTCGTCGAGATCGACCCGCTCCCAGGAGACCAGCCCGCCCTCCCTGTCCAGCGTCATCACGCCCAGATGCTCGTAGGCGTAGCCGATCTCGCTGATCACGGTGCCGTGGTGGATCTCGGCCTCGTCGAACGTGACGTGCGAGTGCGAGCCGAAGATGGCGTCGAGCCCGTCGACCGCCTCCGCGATCTCGTAGTGGGTCTCGTGGGCGACGTGGGAGGCGAGCACGATCACGTCCGCGCCCTCGCGCTGGAGACAGTCGACCATCTCCCGGGAGACCTCGATGGGGTCGCGGGCCTCGTACTCGTCGGGGTAGTCGGTGATGTCGTGAAAGCCCCGGAGTACGACGTTGAACAGCCCCAGTGTGACGTCGCCGACCTCGACGATCCGCCAGCGCTCGGTGTTCGGGAGCGGCTCGCCGTCGGGGGTGAACAGCGCGGAGTTGAGCCAGGGGAACTCGCTCGCGCCGAAGCGATCGATCGCGGTCTCGATCCCGTAGTCGAAGTCGTGGTTGCCCACCCCGGCGGCGGTGATCCCCATGTCGTTCATGAACTCGACCTTGTGGGCGCCCTCGGTGTAGAACGAGATCAGCGAGGAGCCCAGCTCGTCGCCGCTCGTGAGGAAGACGCTGTCCTCGCGTTCGGCGAGGCGCTCCCGGATCGTCGCCTGGTAGCGCGCGATGTTCGGCTCGCCGACCTCGCCGATGTCGCTGTGGCTGTGGAGGTCGTGGACGATCGTGACGGTGTCGCCGCCGTCGCCGTTCTCCGCACCGGCTGCCCCCGACAGGGCCGTCCCCGCGAGGCCGGCGGCCGCCGCGCCGAGCACCGTCCGCCGGCTCGCGTGACCCCGCTTGCTGACCGTGCTTCGATCCCCAGCCGGCGTTCCCCGCTGCTCGTACTCCTCGTGGTCGCCCCCGCAGTCGTGGGACATACGATCAACTACTGGCCGAACTTGATATTACTTGCCCTTGTTATTATATACCTGTCCGATTTCATTCCAGAACGTGCTCGGTGTCGTAGGAGCCGAGCCAGCGCACCCATCCCTTCTCGGCGATCGCCTCGATCCGTTCGAGCGCCCTCTGGGTTCGCTCCTCGTACATGCCGGTCTCGCAGTCGAAATGGAAGAGATAATCGCCCAGCCGTTCGCCGCTCGGTCGGGACTCGACCCGCGAGAGGTTGATGTCCTCGTCGGCGAACGCCTCCAAGAGCTCGAGCAGCAGGCCGGGGTAGTTCATGCTCGGATAGACGACGAACGAGGACTTCCCGCCGGCCTCCGAGCGCGCGTCGACGGGGGCGACGACCAGAAAGCGGGTGGCGTTGGAGGTGCGGTCCTGGATGTCCTCGGCGAGGACCCGGAGGTCATCCCCGGCGTCGTCGGACTCCGTCCGACTGCCAGCAGGACGTGGTCCTGCAGCGTTCTCCGGGTGGCCGATCGCCGCGATCGAGGCGTCCTCGCGGGCGCGCTCGACCCCGCGGGCGGTGCTCGCGACCGGCTCCATCTCGGCGTCGGGGTGCTCCCGGTCGAGATACTCCCGGCACTGGGCGAGCGCCTGGGAGTGGCTCGCGACGGTCGTGAACTCCTCGCCCTGGGCGAGCAGCGCGTGGCGGATCGGCGTGACGATCTCGCGGACGACGCTCACCTCGTAGTCCGCGAGCGCGTCGAGGCTCTCGGTGACGCTGCCCTCGATGCTGTTCTCGATGGGGATCACGCCGCGATCGGCCCCGCCGGTCGCGACGGCCTCGACGATCCCGGACACCGACTCGCGGAAGTCGACCTCGCTGGCGACGGCCCCGGCCGCCCGGTGTGAGTAGGTCCCGGCCGGCCCCAGCGTGACTGCTCTCATGGCCGACGGGTTTCGCGCTCATCGCTAAAAGGCCTCGGATACGGCCGGCGCTACCACATCCCGAGCCGGGTCGACCCCGATGTTTACGTGTCCATACCGGCTGGGAAACGTATATGGCGGAGCCCATCGACGCCGCGCGCCGCTCCCTGCTGCGGGCGGGGGCGGGGGTGCTCGCGCTCCCGGTCGCGGGTTGTCTGTCCGACGACGGGGACGAAGACTCCGATACCCGGCCGGGCGAGGCCGACTCCGAGACGATCGAACGCGGCGGGACCTTCACGGTCGGCCTGCCGGGCGCCCTCGAGGCGCCGAACCCGCTGACCGCGGGCTCGGCCCCCACGGACGCGCTGCTCGATCTGCTCTACCAGCCAGGCGTCCTCATCGAGCCCGACGGGTTCGAGGCCATGCCCTGGGCGTTCGTCGACTGGAGCGCCGACGACACCGGCGAGGGGACGACGGTCTCGATCGATCTCCGCGACGACCTCGAGTGGACCGACGGCGAGGCGTTCACCGCCGAGGACGTCCTGTTCACCTACGAGTACTACGCCGAACACGAGCCCGGACGCTTTCGCTCGACGGTCGATCCCATCGAGTCGGTCGGCGAGGGGAACGGCGCCGACGTCGAGCTCGTCCTCTCGGAGGCGATCGGCAGCTACGAGGCCGAACAGCTCTCGGTCCCCCTGCTGCCCGAACACGTCTGGAGCGACGTCGACGATCCCGCCGACCACGAGCCCGACGAGCCGGTCGGCCTCGGCCCGGGACGGCTCACGGCGGGCGACCCCGAGTCGGGGTTCGAGATCGCCCTCGCCGACGACTGGCCGCTCACCCGTCAGGACTGGGTCGAGGAGCACGGCCTGCTGATCGAGGGCGGCCCCTTCCTCGATGCGATCGAGCTCCGCCCCTTCGGGAGCACCGACGCCCTCGACCGAGAGCTCGCCGGCGGCGGGATCGACGCGATCCACGACGCCGGGTTCGACCCCGCGCGGGCGGACGCGATCGACGATCGGGAGGGGCTCGGCCTGGTCGCCGGCCACGACGACGGCTACGACCACTACACGATGGACGTGCGGACGCCCCCGCTCGACGACCAGGCGTTCCGCCAGGCGCTCGGCATGGCGATGGACCGGGACCGTTGGGCCGACATCCAGCGCGGCTACGCGATCCCGGGCAGCGTCGTCGTCCCGCCCGGCTTCGAGCACCTCCGCCCGGAAACGGCGGCGGGCGAGCCCGTCCAGCAGACCCCTGCGGAGGATCCCCACCCGGTTCTCGAGGTGCTCGGCTTCCGTGGAACGGACGGCGAACTCGACGCGGGGTCGATCCAGGAGTTCCTCGCGTCGGGCGCGGTCGTCGACGGGGGCGAGGGAAGCTACGCCGGCCGCGAGTACCCCGGCAGCCTCACCGGGTTCGGCACCACGGGTCAGAACGAGGCGGCCTACGACTACGAGCTCGGCGAGGTGCGCTCGGACGTCCTCGCGGAGGCCGGGGTCGAGGCGGAGCTCTACGCGGACGGTCAGACGGTCGAGGAGCTCCACGGCGGCCCGATCGAGCTGCTGGCGCCGCCCGACGAGGCGAACCCCCGCGAGGCCGAGTTCATCGGGGAGTACGTCCGGGACCTCCGGCGGCTCGGGATCCCCGTCGAGCGGGAGATCGCGAGCGAAATCGAGATCGCGGATCGGGCGTATCTCGAGGCGGAGTTCGACCTCTACCCGGGCCAGTGGTCGGCGCTCTCGGCGCACGGTGCTCCCACCCTGTATGACCTCTTTCACAGCGACAACGCCCCTGCCGACGGGTCGTTCGGGTACAACGCGGCCGGCTACGGTCTCGAAGGCCCCAGCGCAGACGAGGCGATCGAGGCGGCCCGCGGCGAGCCCGACGCCGACCGGCGCGACGAGCTGGTGCGCGAGGCCGCCGAGCGGATCTACCTCGAGGCGCCGACGCTCGTGCGGTCGTATCGCTGGAGCCAGTGGCCCGTCAACACCGCCGACTTCGCCGGCTTCCTCTCGGGGATCCCCGGCGTCGGGAGCTCGAACCTCCGCCTGCAGGCGCTCACCGTTCACCGGCGATAGGGCCGGCACAAATGCTAAGTGCGTCGATTCCCTGCGTTCGGTAGACCAATGCTCGAGACCTGGGCTCTCGAGATCGTGGCGGCGTTCGCCGTCGTCCAACTGCTCGCACTCGCCTACTTCTACTACCGCGTTAGGGACGACTCCGACGACCGTGACCCGGGGGCGCTCGCTCCCGAGACGGTCGACGTCGACGGCGCGGAGGCGACCGACGGGCGCGAGGCGGTTTCCTGTAACGAGTGTGGCGCCGAGAACGACCCCGAGTACCGCTACTGCCGGGACTGTGTCGCCGACCTCTCGGGCGAGTCGATCCCGGGCTACCGGAACCACTCGCCCTCCGAGCGTTCGCTCTGATCAGCGGTTGAGCGTGTGGATCGCGTGGCCAAGCGCGTTCTCGGCGGCCTCGTTGACCGCCTCCGAGAGGGTGGGGTGGGTGTGGATCGTCGCCGCGACGTCCTCTAAGGTCGCGCCCAGTTCGATCGCCAGCCCGATCTCCGCGATCAGCTCGGAGGCCTCGGGGCCGACGATCTGCCCGCCCAGGACGAAGCCGCTCTCGGCGTCGGCGACGATCCGGACGAACCCCTCGGTGTGGCCGGTCGTGAGCGCCCGCCCGCTCGCGCGAAACGGCATCTCGCCGACCGCGGGCTCGAAGCCCGCCTCCTCGGCCTCCTCGGGGGTCATTCCGACCGTCCCGATCTCGGGCTCGGTGAACACCGCCGCGGGGATCGCCTGGTGGTCGAGCGCCGCGGGCTCGCCCGCGATGACCTCCGCGGCGACCTGGCCCTCGGCCATGCCCGTGTGGGCCAGCATCGGCTCGCCGGCGACGTCACCGACCGCGAAGACGTTCCCGACGTCGGTCCGCGCGCGGTCGTCGGTCGCGAGGAACCCGCCGTCGTCGGGCTCCAGGCCGATCGCTTCGAGGTTCAGGGTGTCGGTCACGGGCTGGCGGCCAACGGCCACGAGGACCTTCTCGCAGTCGTGGCCGGTCTCCTCGCCGTCCTCGGTCTCCGTAGTGACGCTGATCCCGTCGCCCGTCTCATGCCACTCGCTCGCGGCCTCGCCGAGGCGGATCTCGACGCCGAGCTCTTCCATGTTGTCGATCACCGGCTTGGCGAGGTCGTCCGAGAAGCCCGTCAACGCCTCGTCGAGCATCTCGACCACCGTCACGTCGGTGCCGAGCTTCGCGAACACGCCCGCGAGCTCCATCCCGATGTAACCTCCGCCGACGATCACCAGCGAGTCGGGCACCGAGTCGAGCGAGAGGGCCTCGCGCGAGCTCAGGACGTGCTCGCCGTCGAACTCGAAGCCGGGGATCTCGATCGGGCGCGAGCCGGTCGCGACGACCGCGTGCTCGAACTCGATCGATTCGCTCCCCTGGCCCTCGCCGCCGTGGGCGACCCGGGCCGTGTTCCCGTCGGCGAACTCCGCGCGCCCCTCGACGAGGTTCACTCCGTTCGCTTTACAGAGCTTCTCGACGCCGCCCGTAAGCTGGTCGACCACGCCGTCCTTCCACTCGACCATCCCGCCCATGTCGACGGCGGGATCGGCGTGGATACCCATCTCCTCGGCGTTCGCGGCCTCGTGGGCGACTCCCGTCGCCGTGATGAGCGCCTTCGAGGGGATGCAGCCGTGGTTCAGACAGGTCCCTCCATACGCGTCCTTCTCAACGAGTGTCACGTCGAGGTCGAGCTGTCCCGCGCGGATGGCGGCCACGTAGCCGCCCGGTCCCGCGCCGATCACCAGTACGTCCGTGCCAGTTGCGATGTCTCCAACGACCATTGTTAATCTAACAGCAGCAGCAGTGGGTTCTCGAGGTACTCCATCACGCGGTTCGTGAAGCCCGCCGCCTCCGCGCCGTCGACCACGCGGTGGTCGATCGACAGCGACAGCGGCAGCGTGTGAGCCGCCTTCACCTCGCCGTTCTCCGCGACCGGCCGCTCGGCCAGTTCGCCCAGCCCCAGGATCGCCACCTCGGGATGATTGATGATCGGGGTGGCGTACTCGCCGCCGATCGCCCCGAAGTTCGTGATGGTGAAGGTGCCACCCTGCATCTCTTCTCTCGAGATCGATCGATCGCGGGCCTTCCCCGCGAGCTCCTCGACCTCCTCGGCGAGCTGGAGCAGTCCCTTCTCGTCGACGTTCTTTACTACGGGCACCATCAGCCCCGCGTCCGTCGCGACCGCGATCCCGACGTTGTAGTAGTTCTTCCGGACGATCTCCCCCGCCTCCTCGTCGAGCGAGGCGTTCAGCTCAGGGTACTCCTGCAGGGCGGCGACGATCGCTTTCATCACGAACGGCATGTACGTCAGCCGGGTCCCCTGCTCCTCGGCGCGAGCCTTCAGATCGGCGCGCGCCCCGACCAGCCCCTCGACCTCGGCGGTGTCGTGGTGGGTGACGTGGGGCGCGGTGAACTTCGAGTTCGCCATCTGCGTGCCGATCGTCCGGCGGATGCCCCGGTAGGGGACCCGCTCCTCGCGTTCGTCCCGTTCCTCGCGCTCGCCCTCCCGTCCGGTCGCCGCGAGTGCCTCGGCGTCGGCGGCCTGGGCCTCGCGCTGGGCTTCGGCGTACTCCCGGACCGCCTCGGGGGTGACGAACGCCTCGCCGTCCCGTTCCTCCGTCGCGGGAACCCGGTTCAGGTCGACCCCTTCGTCCTCGGCGAGCTTTCGAGTGGCCGGCGCAGCCAGCGTCCGCTCGCGATCCGCGGGCTCGGCGGCCTCGCCCTCTTCACGATCCTCGCCGCGCTTTCTCGTGGCCGACTTCAGTTCCGTGTCGAACTGCTTGGGGCCCTTCGACTCCTCGTCGTCGTCGCTCTCGGCGGCCTCTCGTACGTCGCCCTCGGTGACCCGGCCGCTCGGGCCCGACCCCTCGACGCTCCCGATCTCGACGCCGAGCTCGCGGGCCAGCCGCCGGACGTGCGGCGGAGCGAACACGCGGCCCGACGGCGTTTCGGGCTCCGCGTCCGCTCCCGCATCGTCGTCGGCCTCGGTGATCGCGGGCTCGCCGCCGATATCGGCGGGCTCCTCGCTGACCTGCTCCTGGGACTCGGTCGGCTCCTCGTCCTCGCCGCTCTCGGTCCCGGCCTCGCCCTCCACCTCGAACGTGACGATCACGTTCCCGACGGGGACGACCTCGCCCTCCTCGGCGAGGATCTCCTTCACCGAGCCGTTCACCGGCGAGGGCACTTCGACGACCGCCTTATCGGTCTCGACCTCCGCGACGGGCTGGTCCTCGCTGACCTCCTCGCCCTCCTCGACCAGCCACCGGACGATCTCGCCCTCGGCGACGCCCTCGCCGACGTCGGGCAGTTTGAACTCCCTGACCATGGTTAGAACTCGGCGGCCTCCCTGATACCTTCCTCGATGCGGGTGGGTTCGGGCATGTAGTAGTCCTCCAGCGCGTAGAGCGGAAACGGCGTGTCGAAGCCCGTGATCCGCTTTACCGGCGCCTCCTGGTAGAGCAGCGACTCCTCCTGGATCGTGGCGACGATTTCCGCGCCAAGCCCGGCGGTCTTGGGCGCCTCGTGGACCACCGCGGCCCGCCCCGTCTTCTCGAAGGAATCGACGATCGCGTCCTCGTCGAGCGGCGAGAGCGTCCGGAGGTCGACCACCTCGACGCTGATCTCGCCCGCGAGGTTCTCCGCCGCCTCGAGCGTCGGCCGGGTCATCGCGCCCCAGGTGAAGACCGAGACGTCCGAGCCCTCGCGGCGGATCGCCGCCTCCCCGAGGGGAACCTCGTAGGACTCGTCGGGCACCTCCTCCCTGAACGCCCGGTAGATGAGCTTGGGCTCGAGGAACACGACGGGGTCGGGGTCGCGGATCGCGCTGGTGAGCAGCCCCTTCGTGTCGTAGGGCGTCGAGGGGACCACGACCTTGAGGCCGGGCTCGTGGACGTAGAACGCCTCCTTGGACTCGGAGTGGTGCTCTGGCGCGCGGATCCCGCCGCCGTAGGGCGCGCGAAGCACCATCGGACAGGTGAAGCGCCCGCGCGAGCGCGTCCTGAGGCGTCCCATATGGGAAACGATCTGGTCGAACGCGGGGTACATGAACCCCGAGAACTGGATCTCGGGGACGGGTTTCAGGCCGTAGGCAGCCATCCCGATCGCGGTGCCGACGATCCCCGACTCCGCGAGGGGGGTGTCGATCACGCGATCCGCGCCGAACTCGTCGTAGAGCCCCTCGGTCGCCCGGAAGACGCCGCCGTTCTTGCCGACGTCCTGGCCCATGACGAGCACGTCGTCGTCGGCTCGCATCTCGTCGGCCAGTCCGTCCCGCACCGCCTGTACCAGGGTCAGGTTCCGTGTCTCAGTCTCGCTCATTCAGTGGTCCTCCAGTAATGCCGCGTCGCCGTGTGTCTCGCGGATCGACCGGAACCAGTCCAACTGCTCCTCCAGTCGCCCCGGCATCCCGGCGTAGACTTCCGCGAACATCTCCTCGGGCTCGGGTCGCTCGACCGACTCCGCGGCGTCGATCGCGTCGGCGACCTCCTCCTCGATCCCGGCCTCGATGGCCTCGACGCCCTCCCCGTCGAGGTAGCCGTTCTCGAGGAGGAACGTCTCCAATCGCGGGATCGGGTCCTTCTTCTTCCACTCCTCGACCTCGTCGTCCTCGCGGTAGATCGAGGGATCGTCGGCGGTGGTGTGGGCGCCGAAGCGGTACTGGACCGCCTCGATCAGGGTCGGTCGGGCCTCGCCCTCGCCGGGGTCCTTCGCCTTCTCGATCGCCTCGCGGGTCACCTGATACACCGCGAGCGGGTCCATGCCGTCGACCTGGACGCCCTCGAAGCCGTAGGCGGTCGCCTTCTGCGCCAGCGTCTCGCTCGCGGTCTGGCGTTCCCGTGGAACGGAGATCGCCCACTGGTTGTTGTTACAGAAGAAGACGTTGGGGGTGTCGAAAACACCTGCAAAATTCAGCGCCTCGTGGAAGTCGCCCTCGCTCGTCGCGCCGTCGCCGAAGTAGCAGATCGCGGCCTCGTCGGCGCCGTCGAGTTTCGCGGCCCACGCCCAGCCGACGGCGTGGGGGAGCTGGGAGGCGATCGGGACGGCGACGGTAAAGACGTTCGCCCCGTTGGGAACCGCGTTGCCGTCCTCGTGGCCCATCCAGTACAGGAGGGTCCGCTCGAGCGAGAGCCCCCGAACGAGGGCGGCCCCGTGCTCGCGGTAGCTCGGGAACGTCCAATCGGCCTCGTCGAGCGCGTGCGCGCTCGCGACCTGGGCGCCCTCCTGGCCCGAGAGGGGCGGATAGGTCCCCATCCGCCCCTGGCGCTGGAGGCTCACCGCCCGCTGGTCGAAACGCCGGGCCAGGCGCATCTGGCGATACATCTCGACGACCTCCTCCTCGCCGATGTCGGGGACCTCCGCGTCCTCGAGGACCGACCCGTCGTCGGCGAGGACCTGTACCCGGTCCCGGGGATCGCCGTCTAACGTACTCATGAATATCCACTCCGCAACATACCACGACCGTCTCCCGCTCGGGTTATAGGATTTTCGTAACGGTTTTTAAGGAAGGTAACGCCCCCGCCACGAATCCGGACGCCGCACGTGGGAACCGGCCTCTCGGATGACGATGTCGCCAGTAGCGGAAACGAAACCGAACGGTCGTTAACCTTCCTACCGTGACGTCGATTCCGATTGGACGTTCGGTCGGTACTACCGGCCGGCGCGGGCCGTCCGTCGGGCGGCCTCGACGGACTCGCCCTCCCGGAGAACGGCCTCGACGAACAGCTCGCCCGCCTTGTACGACGAGCGGACCATCGGCCCCGACGCGGAGTAGAGAAAGCCCAGCTCCTCCTCGGCGACCCGCCGCCAGGTCTCGAACTCGTGGGGGTGGACGTAGCGCTCGACGTCGAGGTGCGAGCGCGAGGGCTGGAGGTACTGCCCCAGCGTCACGACGTCGACCGCCGCCTCCCGGAGGTCCGAGAGGGTCTGGTAGATCTCATGGCCGTGCTCGCCGACGCCGAGCATCAGGCTCGTCTTCGTGTGGATCCCCGATTCGGCGCTCACCTGCTCCAGCACGGAGAGGCTCCGTTCGTAGCCCGCCCGCCGGTCGCGCACGGGGAACTGCAGCCGCTCGACGGTCTCGATGTTGTGGGCGATCACGTCGGGCTCGGCGTCGACGATCTTCCGTACCAGTTCGGGCTCGCCCTGGAAGTCGGGGATCAGCACCTCGACGAGGATGCCCGGATGGCGCGCCTTGATCTCGCGGATCGTCTCGGCGAAGTGGCCCGCCCCCTGGTCGGGCAGGTCGTCGCGATCCACGCTGGTGAGCACGACGTAGTCGAGGCCGATCTCGGCGATGGCGCTCGCGACGTTCGCGGGTTCGTCCTCGTCCAGCGGCTCCATCCCGCCCGTCTCGACGTCACAGAAGTTACAGCCCCGCGAGCAGCGATCGCCCATCAGCATGAACGTCGCGGTCCCCCCGTCGCCGGAGGCCCCGCCGCTCCAGCACTCCCCGAGGTTCGGGCAGTTGGCCTCCTCACAGACCGTGTGGAGGTCGTGCTCGCGCAGGGTGCGTCTGATCCCGGCGAACTCCCGGCCCGACGGCGGCCGCGTCTTCAGCCAGTTGGGCTTGCGCGAAAGGCTCATTGTCACCACTGGGGAGCGGCGGGGCAAAAACCTGCGGGGATCGCGACCCGGCGATCGAAGGGCCAACTCCCTCCCCCGTGGGATGCGGAGGTCGAAGGGATGTGGGACGACGCGCGGACGATCGGGGGCGACCTCGGCACGCTGTTCGTGTTGCTGGCGGGGCTGATGGCCGGATCGTCGATCGTCGCCGTCGTCTTCGGCGAGTGGTACGCGATCCCCGCCCTCCTGCTCTCGGCGGCGCTCACCGGTGGGCTCGGCGCCCTGCTGACCCGCTGGGGGAGCGACGCGCCCGACACCGATCCCGCCCACGGGCTCGTCACCGCGGCGCTGGCGTGGCTGTTCAGCGGCGTCCTCTGTAGCCTGCCGATCCTCTTCGTCGCCTGGACGGTCGCGCTCGACCCGCGCTGGCTCGCCACCCCCGAACTGAATCGGACCCTCGCCGTCTTCCTCTCGCCGGTCGACGCGGTCTTCGAGGGGACCAGCGGCGTCACCGGGACGGGCCTGACGATGAGTCTCGACGAGGCCCAACACCCCGCGACGATCCAGTGGTGGCGCTCGCTGATCCAGTGGATCGGCGGGATCGGCGTCGTCGTGCTCGCGGCGGCGATCGTCCTCACCGGCGAGAGCGGCTCCTTTCGCCAGCTCTACGAGGAGAAGGCCGCCGTCGAGGAGATCGGATCGAGCACGCGCGAGACCATGCGCGCGATCTGGTGGGTGTTCGTCGCCGTCACCGTGATCGCGATCGTCGCGCTCTGGCTCGCGGGGATGCCCGCCTGGCACGCGATCAACCACGGGATGACCGGGATCTCGACCGGCGGGTTCACCGTCGTCGACGACAGCATCGCCGCCTACGACAGCCCGCTGATCGAGGCCGTCCTGCTGCCGATCATGGCGCTAGGGGCGATCTCGTTTGCCGTCCACTACTACGTCCTCAAGGGGTCGGTCCGCGCGCTCTACGAGGACCGCCAGACGCGCTGGCTGTTCGTGCTGTTCGCCGTCGGCGCGCTGCTGGTCTCGATGTTCCTGTTCGGCGGCCCCTTCGAGACCCGCGGCGAGGCGATCCGCTTCGGCGTCTTCCAGTTCGTCTCGGCACTCAGCTGTACCGGCTTCCAGACCGACGGCGCGCTGGGGACGCTCTGGTCGGGCGAGGCCATGCTGATGCTGGTCGCCGGGATGACGATCGGGGGCGCCTCGGGCTCGACCGCCGGCGGGATCAAGGTCATCCGGCTGATCTCGCTGATGAAGGGATCCTACTACCGGATCACCCAGGCGTTCTTCAACGACGTCGACCGGACGCCCGACGTCGCAAGCGAGGAGGGCGAGGCCACCGTCGACCAGTCCTCCTCGGAGTTCGATCAGGCCGCCGCGGTCGGGCTGCTGTGGATCCTCCTCCTGCTGGTCGGCGTCGTCGGCCTGCTGGTCGTCCTCGGCGAGCCACTGGAGACCGTCCTCTTCGAGGTCGCGAGCGCCCAGGGCAACGTCGGGATCTCGGCCGGGCTCACGGGCCACGGGATGCCCGACGCCGCGAAGGGGATCCTCATGCTCAACATGTGGATCGGCCGCCTCGAGATCATTCCGGTCGCCGCGCTGGCGCGGGTGCTGATCAAGGGGTTCGGGACCGACATCGAGAGCGAGGGCGAGGACGGCAACGACTAGAAACGCCTTTCCTCCGCCGGCCCCCCTACCCGACAGATGCAGGTCGCCGAGGCGCTCCCCGAGTTCGCGGAGGCCTTCCCCTTCGAGTCGTTCAACGCGATGCAGCGCGAGGCGCTGCCGGCGCTGATCGAGGGCGACGAGAACGTCGTCGCCAGCGCACCCACCGCCAGCGGCAAGACCGCGCTCGCCGAGCTGGCGATCTGTCGCGCGCTCAAGGACGGCGGCACCGCGCTCTTCATCGCGCCGATGCGCGCGCTGACCAACGAGAAGGAGGGCGAGTGGGAACGCTTCGAGGAGCTGGGCTACTCGGTCTACGTCGTCACCGGCGAGCGCGACCTCAACCCGCGCAGGGCGCGCCGCGCGGACATCCTCGTGATGACTCCCGAGAAGGCCGACTCGGCGACCCGAAAACACGACTCCCGCAGATACGACTTCGTCACCGACGTCGACTGCTGCGTGATCGACGAGGTCCACCTGCTCGACTCCGATCGGCGGGGTTCGGTGCTGGAGGTAACGATCTCGCGGCTCCGACGGCTCTGCGAGCCACGGATCGTCGCGCTCTCCGCGACCATGCCGAACATCGGGGACGTCGCCGACTGGCTCGACGCCGGCCCCGAGACGACCTTCGCCTTCGGCGACGACTACCGCCCGGTCGACCTCCACGCCGACGTGAAGACCTACTCGCACGGCGAGAACTCCTTCGCGGACAAGTACCGCCGGCTCTACCGGGCGCTCGATCTGGCCGAGCCCCACGTCCGTGAGGACGGCCAGGCGCTCGTCTTCGTCGCCTCCCGCCAGGACACCGTGCAGGCCGCGAAGAAGGCCCGCGACGAGCTCGTCGAGCGCGACGTCCCGATGGGCGCGCGCGGCGACTACGACTTCCACACCGAAACCCAACGGTTGGAGAACAACACGCTGCGCCAGTCCGCGCTCGACGGCGTGGGCTTCCACCACGCCGGCCTCTCGAAGAACGACCGGGACCTGATCGAGGAGTGGTTCAAGGAGGGCAAGATACAGCTGCTGTTCTCGACCTCGACCCTCGCCTGGGGCGTGAACCTGCCCGCGCGCTGCGTCGTCATCCGCGATACGAAGTACCACGACCCGCTCGAGGGCGAGGTCGACATGAGCCCGCTCGACGTCCTGCAGATGCTCGGGCGGGCGGGCCGGCCGGGCTACGACGACGTGGGCTACGGCTGGGTGATCTGCGATCGCTCGGAGGCCGACCGCTATCGCCGCCTCCTGCGGGAGGGAAAGGAGATCGAGTCCCGGCTGGCGGAGGACATCGACGCCCACCTGAACGCCGAGGTGGCGATGGGCACCATCGAGAGCCTCGAGGACGTGATGGAGTGGCTCGAGACGACGTTCTACTACGTGCGCGCACGGAGCCAGCCCGCCGAGTACGGGTTCGAGACGCTCCGCGAGCGCGTGCGCGAGACCCTCGACTCGCTGGTCGAGCGGGGGTTCCTCACGGTGGACGAGGACCTGTCGGTCGACACCACCCCGCTCGGCGTGCTCGCCTCGAAGTACTACCTCCGCCTGGGGACGGCCGCCCGCTTTCACGACCTGGCGATCCGCGAGTCCATCGAGGAGGACGCGGTCCTCGAGACGATCGCGCGCGCGAGCGAGTTCGACAGCGTCAGCGCTCGCCAGTCCGAGCGCGACGCGATCGACGCGGCGCTCTCGGGGCGTGGGGGCGACCTCGACGCGGGCGAGCGGAAGGTGCTCGCGATCCTCCGGGGGGCGATGACCGGCACGACGCCCTCGGAGCTCTCGGGCGACGCGTGGGTGATCCGCCAGAACACGCTCCGGCTGCTGGCGGCGTTCCACGCCTTCTGCGAGCGCTTCGCCGACCCCCGGAGCGCGAACCTCGTGAGCCGGATCGAGGGGCGCGTCGAGTACGGCGTTAGCGACGACGCGGTCGGGCTGACGGCGGTCTCGGGGATCGGGCCCGGCCGCGCGAGCAAGCTCGCGGGCGAGGGGCTCACCTCGCCGGGCGACGTGCGCGAGGCCGGCGTCGAGGGGCTGGTCGAGGCCGGGCTGACCGAGAGCGTCGCCGAGCGAGTGCTGGAGAACGCCGGCTCGCTGCCCGCCCTCCGCTTCGATTGGGGCGCGTTCCCCGAATCCATCGGTCAGGGGAAAAACGAGATGTGCGAGGTCGAGGTCGAGTCGATCGCGGGCGGGGCCAACGCCGCGGTTCGCGTGACGGTCAATGACGTGGAGATGACCGAGACCGAGACGTTCCTCGGCTCGACGACGGTTCCCGTGGGTGTCTTTGGCGGGAACGCCGAGGAGCTCACCTACACGATCGAGGTGGTCTTCCCCGACCTGCCGCTTCGGCCCGTGGCCGAGAGCCGATCAGTCCGCGTCACATAGGGCGAGCAGTCGCTCGCGGAGTTCATCGGGCCCCGAGACGCTTTCGTCGGCCGCGGAGTGGTCGTGGTCGTCGTTCGTGGCGGTCTCGTAGGCGAGGGTGTACGCGCCCGCCGCCGCGGCGGACTCGACGCCATGTTCGGAGTCCTCGACGACGATACAGTCGCCGGGCTCGACGCCCATCTCCCGGGCGGCGTGCTCGTAGATCGCCGGCTCGGGCTTGCCGGGCCCGTCGATGTGCTCGGCGCTGACGATCTCGTCGAACCTCTCCAGGTCGAACCGGTCGGTGACGGTTTCAATCCAGTCGGGTGGCGACGAGGAGACGATCGCCGTTCGGACGCCGTGCTCGTGGAGGTCGGCGAGCAGGTCGCGAAACCCGGGCATGAGTTCGGCGTGCTCGGTGTAGATCTCGCGGGCGATCTCCTCGAACCGGTCGATGTACTCCGGACGATCGACGAGGGTCGTGTAGTTCGAATCGAGGTACTCGTAGATCTCCTTATAGTTCATGCCGGTGATCTCGCTCACGGGGACGTCCTCCTCGACGACCGCCGGCAGTAGCTCCTCGCGCTCGCGATCGACCCAGTAGTCCTCCGAGTCGACGATCACGCCGTCCATGTCGAACAGCACACAGTCCATACCGGACCTGCCCGCTCGCACGGCAAAGTCCTGCCGACCGCCGCGCGAACGTTCATATACGGGCGGCGGACCAACTGGCCCATGCCAGACGCCGATACGCTCTCCGTGTTCGCCGGCGACTGCCTCGTTCACACCGGTGAGGGGACTCACCGCGGCGAGGTGGTCGTCCTGCTCAAGCCCGACAACACCGTGCTCGTCCACGATACTGACGGCTACCAACCGGTGGCGTGGCTCACCCGCGCCGACTCCGTGGCCCGCACCCGAAACGGTGGGTTTTCCATTACGGCGATCGCAGGCGACCGAACCCTCCGCGTCGAGTCGAGGAGCGCCTATGGCTTCGGCGAGTATCCCGGATCGAGGGCCGGGATCCCGATCGGGGACTGTCCCGACTGCGAGCGCGTTCTCGTGCGTGCCGGCGGGGCCGTCTCCTGTCTCGGCTGCGACGCCCGCTACGGGCTGCCCGACGGCGCGAGCGTCCTCGACGAGCGCTGTGACTGCGGGCTGCCGAGGATGTCGGTCGCGCGCGGCGAGCGCTTCGAGCTCTGTCTCTCCCGGGAGTGCGAGTCGCTCGACGACGCCGTGCGCGAGTGCTTCGATCGCGAGTGGGACTGTCCGGACTGCGACGGATCCCTCCGGATCATCCGCCGGGGCGGGCTGCTCGCGGGCTGTGAGAACTACCCCGACTGCGAGGTCGGCTACGTGATCCCCGACGGGGTCGTGATCGGGGCCTGCGAGTGTGGATTGCCGCGCTTCGAGACCCCCAGGGGACGGCGCTGTCTCGACTCCACGTGCGACGACCGGTGAGCCTTTGAGAGCCCTCGCGCAAGGGCGGACATGAACGAACCGCGGGGCCGACTCGAGGACGGGGTGGTCCGCGTCGCGGGCGACGCCCGCCAGCGCTACTACGACTCGCGGGGCTACGGCCGCCCGGTCGAGGGCAACGAGATCGCGCTGGCGCCCGTCGAGGCGGCCCATCTGCTCTCCCGGGGCGACCTCCGGGTGGGGGACCTCGACTTCCCGGCGTTCGTCCGGCGGATGGCGGACCCGACCTTCCTCGTCCGCTTTCTCGTCTACGCCGACCTCCGCGAACGGGGCTTCTACCTCTCGCCCGCACGCGAGGGCTGGGTTCCCGACCCGTCGGAGGGTGCCCACTTCGTCGTCTACGAGCGGGGTTCGGGCCCGTGGGACGACGATCGGCTCTACGAGCTCCGGGTCGCCGGCGAGCGCGAGTCGCTCCCCGTCGCCGACCTCGAGGGGTCGATCGCCGTCGTCGACGAGGAGAGCGAGGTGACCTACTTCGAGGTCGGGCGGCCCGCCGTGGAGGGTACCTCGACGGGGTTTTCCGGGTCGACCGAGGCGGACCTGCTCGCCGATCGGGCAGTCGCCTGGGACCCGCCCGAGGCGCTGTTCTCCGAGGGGTTCTACGGTCAGCCGCTGGCCGGCCGCGAGAGCGGGGCCGACGGCCCGATCCAGCTCTCGCTGGTCGAGGCCGCCTATCTCGCGGATCGGGGCTCGCTTTCGATCGACGACGGGGTTCTCGACCGCGGCCGGGCCGTCGAGGGTGAGCGGTTCGACCGCCGGCTCGCGGTCTACGCTGCGCTGCGCGAGCGGGGGGTCGTCCCGAAGACCGGCTTCAAGTTCGGGGCTGACTTCCGGGTCTACGCCGACGTCGACTCGGTCGACGAGCTGGGCCACTCCGAGTCCCTCGTCCGGGTGCTGCGCCCCGATCACGTCAGCTCGCCCCGGGAGCTCGCGCTCGACGTCCGGCTGGCCCACGGGGTGCGCAAACGAATGGTTTTTGCGCTGACGGACGCGAACGACGGTACGGAGCCGGCCTGGATCTCGGTCGGCAGACTCACACCATGAGCGAGGAACCACCACACGAGGCCGAGGACGTACAGCCCGACGGGGGAGCCGCCACCGACGACGTCGCCCTCGACCCGTGGGGTTCCTCGGCGGTCGACGACTACCGGAACCTGTTCGAGCAGTTCGGCATCGAGGAGTTCGACGGGATCTTCCCCGACGTCGCCGACCCCCATTACCTGATGCGCCGGGGCGTGATCTTCGGCCATCGCGACTACGGCCCGGTGGCCCGCGCGATGCGCGAGGGCGAGCCCTTCGCCGCGCTCTCGGGGTTCATGCCGACGGGCGATCCCCACATCGGCCACAAGCTCGTCTTCGACGAGCTGATCTGGCACCAGGAGCAGGGCGGGGACACCTACGGGCTGATCGCCGACCTCGAGGCCCACTCCGCGCGGGGCATGTCGTGGGCGGAGATCGACGAACACGCCCGGGACTACCTCCTCAGCCTGCTCGCGCTCGGATTCGATCCCGAGGAGGGCGAGCTCTACCGCCAGTCGGAGAACCACGACCTGCAGGACCTCGCCTTCGAGCTGGGCAGCGAGGTCAACTTCTCGGAGATGGCGGCGATCTACGGCTTCGAGGGCGAGACGTCTGTCTCACATATGCAGTCGGTCGTCACCCAGATGGCCGACATCCTCTACCCGCAGCTCGAGGAGCCCAAGCCCACCGTGATCCCGGTAGGGCCCGACCAGGACCCCCACGTCCGGCTGGCGCGCGATCTGGCCGCTCGGACCCGCTATTTCGGCGTCACCGAGGCCTACGCGAGCTTCGAGGCCGACCCCGGCGAGCGGGCAGTGCTCGCGCGCGCCTACGAGGAGCGCGGGGAGTTCGCCGAGGAGCCCGACCGACCGCGCTGTGTCGAGGCCGCCGACTGGATCGCCGAGTACGACACGCTCGCGGACCTCCACGACCCCGCGACGATCGACTCGACGGTCGAGAAGCTGCGGGCGGCGGGCAAGGAGCCGCTCCGCCCGCGGGTACGGTTCCTCGATCGGAACGCGACCGAGGCGGCGTTCGAGGCGCTCATAGAGGCCGTCGAGGGCGAGAAGCGCGTCTACGAGGCCCACATCGACACGTTCGAGCTCTCCCAAGGGGAGGCCGACGAGCTCGCCCGCGAGGTCGAACTCGACCACGGCGGCTACGGCTTCCGTGCGCCCTCCTCGCTCTACCATCGGTTCATGACCGGCCTCACCGGAGGGAAGATGTCCTCGTCGATCCCGGCGAGCCACATCAGCCTGCTCGACGACCCCGAGACGGGCTACGAGAAGGTCAACTCCGCGACCACGGGCGGGCGCGAGACCGCCGAGAAGCAGCGCGAGCTCGGCGGGAAGGCCGACGAGTGTCCCGTCTACGAGCTGTACGCCTACCTCCTGGCCGGCGACGACGACGAGTTCGCGAAGGAGGTCTACGACGAGTGCGTCGGCGGCGAACGCCTCTGTGGGGGCTGTAAGGAGCAGGCGGCAGTACTGATGGAAGAGTTCCTCGAGGAACACCAGGAGAAACGCGAGGAGGCGAGGGAGCTGCTCGCGGAGCTCGACATCGAGCTTGATCCCGAGCGCGTCTGACTTTTCGAGCTATTCGAGGTCCGCGCCGATCGCCGCTTCTACCGAGTCGAACCCGTCGCGCTCGAGCAGCGCGAGCAGCCCCTCGTTGATCTCGCGGGCGATCGAGGGGCCCCGATAGACCAGGCCCGTGTAGAGCTGGACGAGGCTCGCGCCCGCGCGGATCTTCCGGTAGGCGTCCTCGGCGGTGAAGACGCCGCCGACGCCGACGATCGGGACGTCGGTCCGCTCGGCGATGAACCGGACCACGTCGGTCGCCCGCGGTTCGATCGGCTTACCCGAGAGGCCACCCGCCTCCTGGCGGTGTTCTCCCCGGAGGCTCTCGGGTCGATCGGTCGAGGTGTTGGTCGCGATGATCCCGTCGAGGTCGAGCTCCTCGACGACGCCGATGGCGTCCTCGATCGCCCCGTCGGTGAGGTCGGGCGAGAGCTTGACCAGCAGGGGATCCGCGCCGGCGTCCCGGAGCGCCGTGAGGATCCCCCGGAGGTGGTCCTCCCCTTGGAGCTCGCGCAGTCCGGGAGTGTTCGGGCTCGAGACGTTGACGACGAAGAAGTCGCCGTGCTCGGCGAGCCGGCGGTAGGTGTAGCGGTAGTCCTCGGGTGCCCGCTCGGCAGGGGTCGCCTTTGACTTGCCGAGGTTCACGCCGACGGGGACGTCGGGGAGCGCGGCGCGCTCGAGGCGCGCCCCGACGCGGTCGGCCCCGTCGTTGTTGAAGCCCATCCGGTTGACGATGGCGTCGTCCTCCGGGAGGCGGAACATCCTGGGTCTGGGGTTCCCCGATTGGGGGTCGGCGGTGACGCCGCCGATCTCGAGGTGGCCAAAGCCGAGCGCCGCGAGCGCGAGCGGGAACTCGCCGTTCTTGTCGAAGCCGGCCGCGACCCCAACGGGGTTGGGAAAGTGCCGCCCGAGGCGATCGACCTCGAGTCGGGGGTCGTCCACCCGATAGCGACCTTCGAGAAGCGAGCTCGCCGGCGTTCGCTGGGCGAGCTTCAGGAGATCGGTGACCGCAGTGTGTGCGGTCTCGGCCGGCAGCCGGAACAGCGCCGGCCGGAGAACGGAGTATAAGGACATTCGGGACCGATGGGGGTCAGAAGTCGTGTTCGACCTCGTCCTTGTCGGCCTTCTGGATGATGATCTTGTCCTCCCGGACGCGGACGAACACCTCGTCACCGATATCCATCCCCGCGACGGCCAGTTCGTCCTCGTGGAGGTTGAGATGTACGTTGTGATACTGGCCCTGGTCGTCCTTCGCGCCACTCGGGCTCAGTTTCTTTTTTCGCACCATCGGGGAGTTCTATCGAACGTTCAGCCCAGGTTCTACATAAGTGTTTTCTCATCAGGGGTTCGGGCGGCCCGCTCGGGGCACGCCGCGTCCGAGTGGGCATATAAGTGAACCGGCCGCCGGCACTCGATTCGGGGGATATATTTATTATGTGGGATGTGTTGGGCTGACATGGAGCACTACAATGGTCCGCGAAGACGGTAAACGAAACTTCGCCTTGCGCGAAGACGACGGCGACGAATCGAGCGTGTTCTCGGGTAACACCCCCCGACAGGCCGCACTGAAGGCGGCCCGTCGCCTCGACCCCGCCCCGAGCGAGGACGAGGCGGATCGAACACCGATCGAACTCCGCGAGAAGGGGACGGACAAGGTCCATCTCTACGAGGGATGGGCGTGGAAGCAGACCGCCCCCGACGACAGCCCCGACTGGATGCCCTCTGAGATCACCGAGGCGAACGTCTCGAAGGAGGGGATCGAGCACATCGACGAGTAGTCCGACTCGGGTGGGGGACGTCGTTCTCCCGATCCACAGCGGAGCGTTTCGCCACACATACAACCTTCGCGGACGCACACACATACGCGCGGACACCACTCGGCGCGACCGACGGCCCACGGCTACGGGATGACCTGCCGACCTCCATCCGTGCGACAGTTCTACCGGTACACACGAGCTCGGGTAGCGGCGCCCATACGGGACTGTGGCCGCGACGACCACGCCACTCCGGATCATGGTATCGCAGGACGAGGCGCCGATCGAACGACGGCCTTATATGTTCACCTGCCATTCGAAGAAATGCGAAGGACGCCCCGGGCGACTCCGGGGCGATCCCCCGCTGGCGTTGCGTTCCAACGCCAGTGGGAATCCGATGCCCTTATACGGTTCAGGGGCGTCGGATTGAACACCGCGAAGTCGACGCCGGTATCCGATTCCGGCGCCGACCTCGATCCGATGCCCTTAAGTGGTTATGGGCACTCGGATGTGATGCGGAGAAAGACACGATGTGATCGTAGGGCGTTCACAGCGCCCTACAATCGAGGCCTGATGGGTGAGGGGATTCACCTCTCCTCGCCGACGAGCTTCGAAGGGTTTATGACCCATCGAAGCCAACACTCAGGTCCGAAGGAAATGAGGATTCCACCCCTGCGGTCCGCCGTACAGATGGGATCTGATGTTAGCCCTGGTAGTTCGGTGACACCCGATCGAAGTTCGGGACTGGTCGCCGAACTACGGACCATGCAATGTGTACACAACTTTGTGTACCCGCCTAACCCTGAGCATTCGCTCAGGACCATTCCGGTTGATCCTGCCGGAGGCCATTGCTATTGGAGTCCGATTTAGCCATGCTAGTCGCACGGGTTCAGACCCGTGGCGAATAGCTCCGTAACACGTGGCCAAACTACCCTATGGATCGGAATAACCTCGGGAAACTGAGGCTAATACCGAATACCGCTCTCACGTTGGAATTACAGAGAGCACGAAACGCTCCGGCGCCATAGGATGTGGCTGCGGCCGATTAGGTAGACGGTGGGGTAACGGCCCACCGTGCCGATAATCGGTACGGGTTGTGAGAGCAAGAGCCCGGAGACGGTATCTGAGACAAGATACCGGGCCCTACGGGGCGCAGCAGGCGCGAAACCTTTACACTGCACGAACGTGCGATAAGGGGACTCCAAGTGCGAGGGCATATAGTCCTCGCTTTTGCCTACCGTAAGGTGGTAGGTGAATAAGAGCTGGGCAAGACCGGTGCCAGCCGCCGCGGTAATACCGGCAGCTCGAGTGATGGCCAATATTATTGGGCCTAAAGCGTCCGTAGCTGGCCGAACAGGTCTGTCGGGAAATCCGCTCGCTCAACGAGCGGACGTCCGGCGGAAACCAGTCGGCTTGGGACCGGAAGACCCGAGGGGTACGTCCGGGGTAGGAGTGAAATCCTGTAATCCTGGACGGACCACCGGTGGCGAAAGCGCCTCGGGAGGACGGATCCGACAGTGAGGGACGAAAGCTTGGGTCACGAACCGGATTAGATACCCGGGTAGTCCAAGCTGTAAACGATGCTCGCTAGGTGTGGCACTGGCTACGAGCCAGTGCTGTGCCGTAGGGAAGCCGAGAAGCGAGCCGCCTGGGAAGTACGTCCGCAAGGATGAAACTTAAAGGAATTGGCGGGGGAGCACTACAACCGGAGGAGCCTGCGGTTTAATTGGACTCAACGCCGGACATCTCACCAGCACCGACAGTGTGCGATGAAGATCAGTGTGATGAGCTTATTGGAGCCACTGAGAGGAGGTGCATGGCCGCCGTCAGCTCGTACCGTGAGGCGTCCTGTTAAGTCAGGCAACGAGCGAGACCCGCATCCTTAATTGCCAGCAGTACCCTTGTGGTAGCTGGGTACATTAGGGAGACTGCCGTGGCTAACACGGAGGAAGGAACGGGCAACGGTAGGTCAGTATGCCCCGAATGTGCTGGGCTACACGCGGGCTACAATGGCCGGGACAGTGGGACGCCACCCCGAGAGGGGGCGCTAATCTCCTAAACCCGGTCGTAGTTCGGATTGCGGGCTGAAACCCGCCCGCATGAAGCTGGATTCGGTAGTAATCGCGTCTCAGAAGGGCGCGGTGAATACGTCCCTGCTCCTTGCACACACCGCCCGTCAAAGCACCCGAGTGAGGTCCGGATGAGGCCGTCGCACGACGGTCGAATCTGGGCTTCGCAAGGGGGCTTAAGTCGTAACAAGGTAGCCGTAGGGGAATCTGCGGCTGGATCACCTCCACTGACCGGGATCAGGCCGACGCGCCTGACCCACCTTAGGCAGTCCGTAGTTTGCGACCGCCCGCCCTTCGATCGGGCACTTCAGAACTACCAGGGCTACACCCCTCGAAAGAGGACGGGCCCATAGCTCAGCGGTAGAGTGCCTCCTTTGCAAGGAGGATGCCCTGGGTTCGAATCCCAGTGGGTCCATGTCCGGAGGAGATCGAAACCGTGTCCCTTAAGTGGGGCAAGGGAGTATGATCGAATCCGAACGAGACTGATGCACCGCCCCGTGCAAGCGTGGGTGGGAAGGGTCGATGCACGCACCGCTTCGCAGCGGGTGTGTAGATGATGCCGTGTGTACGTGCGATTCAGACGTCCACTGGATCCGTTTACCGGGTCACAGTGACAATATCGATTGCTAGTTGGTCGACAGCTAGCGATCAACATTCGATTGCTGGCTGATCGACAGCCAGCGATCAACCAGCGTGGCTACTGTGCCAGCTGGTGGATGGCTCGGCTCGAGTGCCGATGAAGGACGTGCCAAGCTGCGATAAGCCCTGGGGAGCCGCATGGAGGCTAAGAACCAGGGATCTCCGAATAGGAATCCTCTCGCAATTGCCTTGCGCAATGGGGAACGCCGAAAACTGAAACATCTCAGTAACGGCAGGAAGAGAAACCGAACGGGATGTCGTGAGTAACGGCGAGTGAAATCGACACAGTCCAAACCGAAGCCCTTACGGGCAATGTGGTGTTCGGGCTGACTCTCATCGTCGGATCGTCTGTGTGAAGTCTCCTGGAACGGAGCGCGATACAGGGTGATAGCCCCGTAACACAGACCAGTACGACGTGCGTCAGTTCCAGAGTAGCGGGGGTTGGATATCCCTCGTCAATATGGCCGGCATCGACGGCCAAGACTAAACACTCCTCGAGACCGATAGCGAACAAGTAGCGTGAGCGAACGCTGAAAAGCACCCTCAGAAGGGAGGTGCAATAGGGCCTGAAATCAGTTGGCGATCGAGCGACGGGGCTTAAAAGGCCCTGTGGTAAACGAACTGGGTGCAAGCCCGTAGTAGGACCCACAGGGAGCCGAAGTTCCGTCGTACGTTTTGAAAAACGAACCAGGGAGTGTGCTTGTTTGGCGAGTCTAACCCGAGAATCGGGGAAGGCGTAGGGAAACCGATATGGCCGCAGTCTTACGACGAGGGCCACCGTGTTCAAGCGCGGGGAGTCAAACGGGCACGACCCGAAACCGGACGATCTATGCGCATGCAAGGTGAAGCGTGCCGAAAGGCACGTGGAGGCCTGTTAGGGTTGGTGTCTTACAATACCCTCCCGTGATTTGCGTATAGGGGTGAAAGGCCCATCGAGTCCGGAAACAGCTGGTTCCAGTCGAAACATGTCGAAGCATGACCTTTGCTGAGGTAGTTCGTGGGGTAGAGCGACCGATTGGGGGACCGCACTCCGAGAGGAGTGCGCCCCCCTGTCAAACTCCGAACCTACGGACGCCGTCGACGCAAGGAATCCGGTGTGCCGGGGTAAGCCTGTGCACCGTGAGGGAGACAACCCAGAGTCGGGTTAAGGTCCCCAAGTGTGAGCTAAGTGCGATTGAAGGTGGTCTCAAGCCCTAGACAGCCGGGAGGTGAGCTTAGAAGCAGCTACCCTCTAAGAAAAGCGTAACAGCTTACCGGCCGAGGTTTGAGGCGCCGAAAATGATCGGGGCTCAAGCTCACCACCGAGACCTGACCGTGCGTTTCACAACGCAATCGTGTAGACTGGCGCTCCGATCGGATGGAAGCTCGGGCGAGAGCTCGCGTGGACCGATCGGTGACGAAAATCCTGGTCAAAGTAGCAGCGTTAGTCGGGTTAGAACCCCGACGGCCGAATGAGTAAGGGTTCCTCGGCAATGCTGATCAGCCGAGGGTTAGTCGATCCTAAGTCTCCCCGTAGTTCGAAGGGGACAAACGGGAAACTGGTTAATATTCCAGTACCGTTGTACATTGAAAGGTGACGCTTCGGGGCCGACCGAGCCGGGCACTCGCCCGGTCGAACCGTCAAAGTCCGTGGAAGCCGTAATGGCACGAAGCGGACGAACGGCGGGATAGTGAAAATCGGTTCAACCTGGAGCCCGTGAAAAACCGAGTACAACGATCGTACCGAGATCCGACACAGGTACTCATGGCGGCGAAAGCCAAGGCCTGTCGGGAGCAACCGACGTTAGGGAATTCGGCAAGTTAGTCCCGTAAGTTCGCGATAAGGGATGCCTGCCCTGTGTAGGGGCAGGCCGCAGTGACTCGGACGCTCCGACTGTTTAGTAAAAACATAGGTGACCGCAAATCCGAAAGGACTCGTACGGTCACTGAATCCTGCCCAGTGCGGGTATCTGAACACCTCGTACAAGAGGACGAAGGACCCGTTAACGGCGGGGGTAACTATGACCCTCTTAAGGTAGCGTAGTACCTTGCCGCTTTAGTAGCGGCTTGCATGAATGGATGAACGAGAGCGTCACTGTCCCAACGTTGGGCCCGGTGAACTGTACGTTCCAGTGCGGAGTCTGGAGACCCCCAAGGGGAAGCGAAGACCCTATAGAGCTTTACTGCAGGCTGTCGCTGGGACGTGGTCGCCATTGTGCAGCATAGGTAGGAGCCGTTACACAGGTGCGCGCGCCAGCGCGTCGCCGAGGCATCATTGAAATACTACCCGATGGTGACTGCGACCCTCACTCCGGGAGGAGGACACCGGTAGCCGGGCAGTTTGACTGGGGCGGTACGCGCTCGAAAAGATATCGAGCGCGCCCCAAGGTTTCCTCATCCGGGTCGGACACCCGGAAAAGAGCGCAAGAGCATAAGGAAGCCTGACAGTGTTCTTCATAACACGGAACGCTGACGCGAAAGCGTGGTCTAGCGAACCAATTAGCCTGCCCGATGCGGGCAATTGCTGACAGAAAAGCTACCTTAGGGATAACAGAGTCGTCACCCGCAAGAGCACATATCGACCGGGTGGCTTGCTACCTCGATGTCGGTTCCCTCCATCCTGCCCGTGCAGAAGCGGGCAAGGGTGAGGTTGTTCGCCTATTAAAGGAGGTCGTGAGCTGGGTTTAGACCGTCGTGAGACAGGTCGGCTGCTATCTATTGGGGGTGTTTTGGTACCTGACGGGAACGATCGTATAGTACGAGAGGAACTACGATTGGTCACCACTGGTGTACCGGTTGTCCGAGAGGGCACGTGCCGGGCAGCTACGTGACACGGGGTAAGAGCTGAACGCATCTAAGCTCGAAACCCACCTGGAAAAGAGGTACCGTTGAGACCACTCGTAGAAGACGAGTTCGATAGACTCGGGGTGTGCGCGCCGAGGCAACGAGGCGTTAAGCCCGCGAGCACTAACAGGTCAAAGCCACACATTCATACCGCATTGTTCCGTGACCAGTAAACGGATCCAGGCGTTAACTGAATCGCACGTACACAACGGCAAGCACCGATGATGGCATTACAACGGTTCGATTCCGTTGATCGGCATTAAGGCGGCCATAGCGGCGGGGCGACTCCCGTACCCATTCCGAACACGGCAGATAAGCCCGCCAGCGTTCCCGCGAGTACTGGAGTGCGCGAGCCTCTGGGAAAACTGCCTCGCAAGAGGGGCCAAGTACGAGCCCAGGACCGCAATCGGAAGTACACGCTGGGTCCGTCCCGGTGGAACCCGAGACCGGTCCGTTACAACGGCTCGCAACTGGTGGTTCGCCGCCTTCCATTCATACTTCAAAGCCCGCGACCCTTCGGGGTCGCGGGCTTTTTTCATTTACAGACAGCGACAGCACCGTCCCGGACCGCTATCCTTATGTCCGGCAGGCGGGTAGTTTCGCACGCGCCAAGGTGGCAGAGTCCGGCCTAACGCAGCGGCCTGCAGAGCCGCCCATCGCCGGTTCGAATCCGGCCCTTGGCTTATTCTTCCCACCAGAAGTGATAGCGTCGACGGACGTCCGTTCCAGTGATTCCATCACATCACGCACACCATCCGTCCGATCCCGAACGCAGCGCCGTTCCTCGTGGCGACCGAGGGGGCGACCCGGATTACCGATCAGTCGTCATCGACGAGCTCCTCGTCGCTGAAGTCTAAGCCGAGTTCGTCGATCATCTCGACGATCGGCTCGTAGTCCTCGAGATCGCCCTCGACGAGGCCAGTGAATCAGGGACAGTGATTGGTGTACGCACTTTCCAACCGGGGACGGTGCCCTGTGGCGAAAAGTAACTTCTATACCCCCGGGAGTACATCCCTCGCAGTATGCAACGACGCGCGGCCGCAGTGTACGCGGCGCTCTTCGTCCTCGTCGGTGCCGGCGCGTGGGCGGCCGGCGCCTTCGGGCTCGTACCGAACCAGGAGGGGCTCCTCTGGATCACCGTTCTCAGTGGCATCACCGTCTTCCTGCTCGTCTCGATGTCGTATCTGCCGGTCAGGGGATAGCTCTCACCGACCCCGGCCAGTACCGGCCCAACGGCTGCGCGTCAGTATCCCCTCCCAGTTCTTGCAGCGGCCTTCCGCGTCCGTGACGGGCCTCTAGCGCTCCGCTCGTACCGTCCACAACAGCTATGGACGGCTTATCGATCCGGTGGCGCCGGGAACGCGGACCGGGCCCGATTCGAACACTCGGTCACAGCGGAGCTGCTCGCTGCGTTCGAACGTGCTGGTGGCCGCTTCGCTCGTCACGTCCGTTCCTCACAGAAGCGGACCGGGCGCGATTTGAACACTCGGTCACACGGTCGCTCACTCCGTTTGCGCTGCGTGTTCCCTGCGTTCAAATCGCTCTGACCGTTTTGCCACTCGCGAGCTTGCTCGTCGCAAAAGCGGGCCGGGCGCGATTTGAACACGCGACCGTCTGATTAAGAGTCAGACGCTCTGCCGGACTGAGCTACCGGCCCTCACGACGAACTCGCCGCGCCACGGACATAAGCGTTCAGGATTCGATCCGAACCCCTAAGCCCTCGGTCCGCGACCCCTCTCCATGAACGACGCGGAACGGCGGGCGTTCGCCGAGCGCCTCCTCGCGTTCGACACCACCGACGGCGACGAAGCACCCGCACAGGAGTGGCTCGAGGGTCGCCTCGATCGGCTGGGCTTCGAGACCTACCGATGGGAGGCCTCCCCCGAGCGCCTCGCCGCCCATTCCTCCTTTCCCGACGACCCCGGGGCGATCGAAACTGAGGGCCGGCCGAGCGTCGCCGGGGTCCTCGAGCTC
Organism: Halalkalicoccus tibetensis; assembly: GCF_037996645.1. Taxonomy (NCBI): domain Archaea; kingdom Methanobacteriati; phylum Methanobacteriota; class Halobacteria; order Halobacteriales; family Halalkalicoccaceae; genus Halalkalicoccus; species Halalkalicoccus tibetensis. The sequence continues at coordinate 9,756 of NZ_JBBMXV010000003.1, read as the reverse complement.
GGTTCGGGCGACGGGCCGACGCTGCTGCTCAACGGCCACGTCGACGTCGTCCCCGCCGAGGCCGAGGGATGGTCCTCCAACCCGTTCGAGCCAGCGTGGACCGGCGACGAGCTGACCGCCCGCGGCGCGGCCGACATGAAGTGTGGGCTCGCGGCCTGCGTCTTCGCCGCCTCGGCGCTCGCGGAGGCTGACCTCGACGGGCGCGTGATCGTCGAGAGCGTCGTCGGCGAGGAGGAGGGCGGGATCGGGGCGGCGAGTTCGGCGCTGGAGTCACCGTATCCCTACGAGCCCGACGCAGCGATCGTCGCCGAGCCCACCCGGCTGGCCCCCGTGATCGCCACGGAGGGGTCGTTGATGAAGCGGCTCACGCTGACGGGCCGATCGGCCCACGCGGCCACGCCCTGGCACGGCGAGAGCGTTCTCCCCCACTTCGAGCGGATCCGACGGGCGCTCGCGGATCTCGAATCCGAACGCGCCCGCGAGGTGACCCACCCCCTGTACGACGAGTTTCCCCGGCCGTGGCCGATCGTCGCCGGTACCGTTCGGGCGGGCTCGTGGGCCTCCTCCGTCCCCGCGCGGCTCGAAAGCGAGTTCCGCATCGGGGTCGCGCCGGGCGAGACCGTCGACGCGGTCGAGAAAGCGGTCGACGCGCGGATCGCGGAGCTGGTCGCCGGCTCGGAGTGGCTCTCGGCTCACCCGCCGGTGTTCGAGCGGTTCTCGGTGCAGTTCGAGCCCGCCGAGGTCGACGCCGAGGAGCCGATCGTCCGTGCCGTCCGCTCCGCGCTCGATTCGGCCGGGCGCGATTCCGGGGCTCGGGGCGCGACCTACGGGACCGACGCGCGCCACTACATCGAGGCCGGGATCCCGACCGTCGTTTTCGGTCCGGGATCGGTCCAGCAGGCGCATTTCCCCGACGAGACGATCGACTGGGGGGAGGTGACGGAAGCGGCGGAACTGTTCGAGCGGGCGGGCCGGGAGTTCCTCACTCGAGGTACTCGTTGAGCGCCCTGTCGACGATCTCACCCGGGGGGACGCCCTCGAAGGCGGCCTCCCGGCGCAGTTCGCGGTAGCTCTCGATGGGCAGTCGGACCATGAGCTCTCCGGCCACGATTCCGTGGGCCGCGAGGGCCTCCTCGGGGGCGGCCCCGTCGTTGATCGCGCTCGCGATCGAGCGGATCTCACGGACGGTGAGATCGTTGTCGACGGTCACCCACGCGACCTGGAACCGGGCGTCGCCGGCGACGCGGGCGATGTGTTTCGCCGCCGTCGGGGCGATGTGACCCATCGCGACGTGGCGCCGGATCGCCTGCGGGAGGTCGTGGACCCTCGCCCACTTGCGGATGAACGCGACCGAGGCCTTGCCGCCGGCCCGTTCCGCGGCCGCCTTGTACGAGCCCTCGCCGCGGACCAGTGCGGCACAGGCCGCCGCCCCGCGCAGCATGTAGATGTTGTCCTCGCTGCCGGCGGTGTTCTCGGAGAACTGCCTGACGGTTTCAGCGGCCTCCGCGAGGCTTTCTCGGTCCTCGGGGTCGAACTGGACAGCTTCGCGGGCGCGCTCGCCGGCGACGGTCGCGTCACCCCTGACGACCGGTTTGCCGACCGGGGACTCCCGGCCGCTCGACGAATCGTCCGGTCGCTCAGTGGTCATTACTTACCCGTTAGTTCCCGCCCTCAAAACGTCGTCGCCGAACGGGCTAGTCGGACTGGTCGCGCTCGCGCTCGCGTTTCTCCGAGAGGTGCTCCCAGATCTCGGTACAGCCGGCGCCCTCCTCGATGTCCGCGAGATGCTCGTCGTCGCGTTTCTCGTCGCTCATCGTTCGCCCCCCTCGTGGAGTTCCGGTGCGACATCCGCCGGGGCGTGCTGGCGTTCCTCGTCGCGGTTCCGTGTCATCATCCTCCCGTTCGTGAGGGTCGCGTATAGACCCGCGTGCAGGGTCAAGCCCTACCCCAACTCCCACATACCGGGGATTGTTGTCCCTATCTCTGTCGCCGAAATCATCGCCGAACGGCTGCCCTCGTGCGGTTGTCCCGAAACCACCCGTCATCAGGGTCGGTACGCCTTGCGCGGGCCGATGGGCTAAGGGGCCGGCGGGCGTAGTCCCGGTATGGACGTTCCAGTTCGGATCCTCGACGACGGGGCGTGGATCAGCGTCGACGACTCCCGGGAGGTCGGCGTCAGCGACCTCTGGCGGCTCTCCGAGCACGAGTTCTGTGAGTGTGAGACCGCGGACGTACTGCTCGAGGCCTTCTTCGAGGTCCGCCCGAACGGCGACGCGGTCGAGGTCCGCGCGGTCGGCCACTGCATCACCTGCGGGGAACGGGGTTCGATGGGCTGGCTCACGATCGGCCACGTCGAGGACGGTCGGTTCGTCCCCGTCGATCCCTCGCGCGAACACAGCGTCAGGCCCGCCTGACACTGGCGGCAGCATTCTCCGGTAACCCCGAGCACCGGCCACCGTTGACGAGAGGGCGGTGGGTTTAGGCGTGGGAGGACAACCGGTATCCATGCCGACCGATACCGAGGAGTGGAAGGACGAGGTCTACGGGATGGAGATCCGAGACCACATGGAGCGGTTCGCCGAGGAGGGCTGGGACGCGATCCCGGACGACGAACACGACGCCTGGTTCGAGCGCTTCAAGTGGTACGGGCTGTACCACCAGCGCGCCGGCCAGGAGAGCTACTTCATGATGCGGATCGGCCCGCCCAACGGCGTGCTCGAGCCCGGCCAGCTCCGGGCGATCGGCGAGGTCGCAAAGAAGTACTCGACCGGCCCCGCCGAGAACCCCGAGTTCGGCAACGGTTGGGCGGACTACAGCACGCGGCAGGCGATCCAGCTCCACTGGATCAACATCGAGGACGTCCCCGACATCTGGGACGAGCTCGAGGAGGCGGGCCTCTCGACGATCCAGGCGTGTGGGGACTCCTGGCGGAACATCGTCGGCTGTCCGGTCGCCGGCAAGGACAAGAACGAGCACGTCGACGCGCTCGACACCATCCACGAGCTCCACGACACGTTCAAGGGCAACGAGGAGCACTCGAACCTCCCCCGCAAGTGGAAGGTCTCGGTGACGGGCTGCGACGAGGGCTGTGGCCAGGGCGACATCAACGACCTGGCGCTCGAACCCGCCGAGAAGGAGATCGACGGCGAGACGGTCGAAGGGTTCAACATCCGCGTCGGCGGCGGGCTGGCGCGAAACGAGCCCCGCTTCGCGAAGAACATCGACGTCTTCGCGACGCCCGAACGAGCAGTGGAGGTCTCGGGCGGGATCAGCGCGCTGTTTCGCGACCACGGCGACCGCGAGAACCGCTACAACGCTAGAATAAAATTCCTCATGGACGAGTGGGGTCCCGAGAAGTTCCGCGAGGTCCTCCAGGAGGACTACGTCGACTTCGAGCTCGAGACCGCGGGCGAGGACCTCCGCGAGAACTACTCGTACAACGCCGGCACGACCCACGGCCACGCCGACCACGTCGGCGTCCACGAGCAGAAGGACGGGAACTACTACGTCGGCCTGAACGTGCTGGTGGGTCGGATGGGCGCCGACGAGGTGATCGAACTCGCCGACATCGCTGACGAGTACGGTAGCGGCGAGGCCCGCGTCACCCAGCGCCAGAACGTCATCCTCACGGACGTCCCCGAGGAGAACCTCGACGGGCTCCTGGACGAGCCCCTGCTCTCGGAGTACAGCCCCGATCCCCACCCGTTCCAGCGCGGCTCGATCGCCTGCACGGGTACGGAGTTCTGCTCGCTGTCGATCGTCGAGACGAAGAACCGACAGGTGCGCTACTCGCGCTGGCTCAAGGAGAACGTCGAGCTCCCCGAGGACATCGAGGACTTCCACATCCACCTCTCGGGCTGTACGGCTTCGTGCGCTCAGCCCCAGATCGCCGACGTCTCGCTGCGGGGGATGAAGACCCGCAAGGACGGCGAACCGGTCGAAGCGCTCGACATCGGCCTGGGCGGCGGGCTGGGCGAGAACCCCAACTTCGCCGACTGGGTCACCCAGCGCGTGCCCGCCGACGAGGTCCCCGGCGCGATCGCGAACCTCGTCGAGGGCTTCGCCGCCGAGCGCGAGGACGGCGAGACCTTCCGGGAGTTCGTCGTCGACCGCGACGAGGAGACGCTCTCGGCGCTCGTCGAGCCCGAGGAGACCTCGTATGAGGACCCCTACATGCACAACACGAAGCAGACCTGGTACCCCTACGCCGAGGACGACGACCTCGACTCCAGCCCCGCGCCGGCGTACCCCGACGACACGCCGATGTCCGCGGACGACTGACGGCAGTCGCTCCGCCGTTCCGCCCCGTTTTCCACATCCGCTAAGTGTCTGCCTCGCCTTCGTCCCGACATGCCCGACCGAATCATGAAGGTCAACGCCTACACGACGTTCGACCTGCTCGACGGCGAGGCGAAGGGCCACGGCTGGACGGACGAGGCGCTCGCGATCCTCAACGTCACCGCGCCCCGCGAGGACCCCGACCACGTCTCGCTCGAACTCGAACTCGACAACACCGACCTCGAGAACCTGCCCGCTCACGCCGATTCGGTGACGCTGTCGGCCGAGCAGGCCCGGACGCTCGCCGCCGATCTGGAGAAGCAGGCCGACCGGGTCGACGCGGCCAGCGAGTAACCGACTACCGTTTTCCTCACCGCAGACACTCACGAATTCGCTGGTAACCGACAGCGACTCCGATAACGAGTAAAACCACCCAGCTGGCGGCGATCATGCCACCGACCATCACTGTCACCTCGAACCGACCCAGTTGGCGAACGCCGACCGCTGCGGATGCAACGGCACCACAGATGACTAGTACGATTCCGACGGCCAGTCGTCTTCGTACTGACCCGACCTCGCCGGGCATGTCTTCGAGCACTGGATCCGATAGCAAAACCGTTCCGCCCGATCTGCGTTCGTGCTTTTTCCTCGCCCAGCACGTTCATAACGGTCCGCGCGCTACTCACTCGCGATGTCAGAGTGGAAGCGCGACCTGGGGAGCGGGCTCGTCGTCCTGGTGCCGCTCCTGGTGACGCTGTACGCGACCGGCTGGCTGTTCCTCCTCATCGCGGGGCTCCCGCTGGTCGGCGTGATCGAGGACCCCCTCGCTCGGGTCGCCGCCACCATCGCCGTCTTCGCCCTCGCGGTCGCGGTCGTCGGGGTGGCGACGCGCACCGCCGGGGGCGCGCTCGCGAGCGGCTGGCTCGACACGGCGATCAACCGCGTTCCGATCCTCCGGGTCGTCTACAACGCCTCCCAGATCGCCGTCGAAACGGCCGTCTCGGGCGACACCGACCTCAAGGAGCCCGTCAAAATCACCACCTGGATGGGCGCCCGCGTGACCGCGTTCAAGACCGGCAAGACGACCGACGACGGCCGCCTGCTCCTGTTCATGCCGACCGCCCCCAACGTCACGACGGGCTACGTGATCGAGGTTGAACCCGAGACCGTCGAGCTCACCGACGAGACCGTCGAGGAGGCGATGACGCGGCTGCTGAGCGCCGGCTTCGGGGACAAGAACCGGCCGGGCGGCGAACTTGCCGCCCCGCCCGCGGACGATTAAACGACGTCGGCGTCGACCGACCCGATTCCTTCGACCTCGGCGCGAACCCCGTCGCCCGCCGAGATGACGCCCGCTCCGGGCGTCCCAGTCGAGATCAGATCCCCCGCCTCGAGCGTCATCACCCGCGAGTGGAAGGCGGCGAGCTCGCGGGGCGAGAACAGCATGTTCGCCATCCGGTTCTCGGCCACGACCTCGCCGTTTCGCACCGTTGCGACCCGCCGTTCGCCGAACTCGGGCGGCGAGTCGGGGACCGCGATCGCGGGCCCGAGCACGAGGAACGTATCGAAGCTCTTCGCGCGCGTGAGAAAGCGCGGGTTGCGCTCGAGGACGTCCTCGGCGGTCATGTCGATCACCGGCAGGTAGCCCGCGATCGCGTCGTCGGGCTCCTCGACGTCGCTCCCGGTCCGCCCGAGCAGGACCCCGAGCTCGGCCTCGGCGGTCACCCGATCGGTCTCCGCTGTCGGCGGCAGTCGAACGGGACCGCCGGGACCCGTCACCGCCGTTTTCGGTTTCATGAAGCTCGCTGGCTCCTCCGGGCGATTCTCGTCGAGGTCGCCCGCGTGCTCCTCGTAGTTCAGCCCGATCCCCCAGCACTTCCCGAGCGCCTCCAGCGCGATCGGAAGCCCGAACGCGATCCCCTCGCGGGGAACGCGCCGAACGGGGAGCTCGCTCGGGGCGGGAAGCTCGCCCGCCGCCGCGGCGGGGAGGGCCGCGGAAACCCTCTCGAACCCCGCGGCCGACAGCGGGACGAACCCCTCCTCGTCGCCCAGAAGCGCCCGTCCCGCTTGGGTGCGTGCGAGATACTTCATTCGCGGTCTGTCCAGAAGTCGAACGAGCGCCCCGGCGCGAAGACGTCGAGGCCGACGGCACGCTCCTCGCCCGCGTTCTCGACGCGGTGGGACTCCCAGGCGTCGAGCCAGACGGAGTCGTACTCGCCCAGCGTGACCGTCTCCTCCTCGGTGTGGACGACCAGCTCGCCCTCGAGACAGAGGCAGACCTGCTCGTTCTCGTGGTCGTGCATGGGCGAGCTGTGGCCCGGTGGCTTCTCGAACCACTCGAAGGTGAACTTCTCACTGCCGGCGAGCGCCCGACGTCCCCAGCCCTCCTCGGGCTCGTAGCTCTCGGCGTCGTCGAACCCGACGTGTTTCATAGGTTCGAACTCCCCGACCCGCCGTCGATCGGCACCGAGACGCCGTTGACGAAGCCCGAAAGCGGCGAGGAGAGGTAGGCGACGGTGTCACCGAGCTCGATGGGGTCGCCGATCCGCTCGAGGGGAATGCCGTCGCTCCAGTCGTCGATTCCCTCCTCGTAGGAGTCGTAGTCGCCCCGCTCGACGGCCTGGTCGACCAACTCCTGGATCCGCGCTGTCTCGTGGGGCCCCGGTAACACCGCGTTGGCGCGCACCTCGGGCGCGAGCTCCTGGGAGAGGGTCTTCTCGAGCCCGATGACGCTCATCCGAACCGAGTTCGAGAGCACCAGCGAGTCGATCGCCTCCTTCACGCTCCGGGAGGTGATGGTGACGATCGTGCCGCCGCCGTCCTCCTCGAGATGTGGGGCGGCCGCCTTCACGAGGCGGACGACGCTCATCACGAGCAGGTCGTAGGCGTGATACCACTCGTCCTCCTCGGTCTCCATGAACGGCCCGCTGGGCGGCCCGCCCGCGCTGGTCACGAGGTGGTCGAGCCCGCCGAACTCCTCTACCGTGGTCTCGACCAGCGTCTCGATGTCGTCGGCGTCGGTCAGGTCGCCCGGCTGGGCGACGACCTCGCCCTCGGCCACCTCCTCGATCTCCTCGCGGGCCTCCTCCAGTTGTTCCTCGTCGCGTCCGTTGATCACGACGTTCGCGCCCTCGCGCGCGAGCGCCTTCGCGGAGGCCTTCCCCAGCCCGCTTGAGGACGCCGTGACGAGCGCCGCGTTGCCCTCGATCTGTAGATCCATGACAGCCCTACCCGCGCGAGCGAGGATCAAAAGGATTGGCGTGGCGGCAGTTCCTATCCGGTCCGGGTCCCCCTTCTCGTTGCACGACCGCATGTGCCACTGTTTCACAGTCACTGTAAGGGTTTATGTGGCTGGCCCGACCCCTTCCGGCATGACCGCAGACCTCGTCGACCCCGAGACCGCAGACCACATCGTCCGTACCTGTCGCACCGCGATCGGCGACAGCCTCCGGTCGGTCACCTACTTCACGCGCGACGACTTCGAGCAGCTCTACCTCAGGAGCGACCTCGAGCAGGACGCCGACCTCTCGACGTTCATCGGCCACGAGTGGCGCGGCTTCCAGCTCACCGAGGACACCTACGCGGGCTCGGAGCTCGGCGACTACAGCTACACCATCCGGGTGTTCGACGGCGGCTACCTCGTGCGCCTGACGACCGACCGCGAGGGCGTGCTCGTCACCACCGACGGCATCAGCATGCAGGACTTCGAGGCGCTCGCGAGCGCCATCGGCTCCGTGCTGCGCTAGAGCGAGAAGCGCTCGGCCGCGGTCTCCATGTCCTTATCGCCCCGACCCGAGAGGTTCACGAGGATCGTCTCGTGGGTGCCCTCCTCGGCCAGCTCGATCGCGCGCGCGACCGCGTGGCTCGATTCCAGGGCGGGGATGATCCCCTCGGCCTCGCTCAGCTCTCGGAAGGCCGCCAGCGCCGCCTCGTCGGTGACGCCGGTGTACTCGCAGCGCCCGACCGCCCGGAACATCGCGTGTTCGGGACCGACGCCGGGGTAGTCCAGTCCCGCCGAGACCGAGTGGACCTCGACGTCCTCGTCGAGGACTCGAGTGTGCATCCCGTGGAGGACGTCGTCGCGGCCCTTCGCGAGCGGGGCGGCGTGGCGCGTCGAGTCGCTGCCCTCGCCGCCGCCCTCCGCGCCGTAGAAGTCCACGTCGTCGTCGCGGAAGGCGTGAAACAGCCCGATGGCGTTCGAGCCGCCGCCCACACAGGCCACCGCCGCGTCGGGCAATTCACCTACTCGCTCGCGGAACTGCTCGCGGGCCTCCCGGCCGATCACCGACTGGAAATCGCGGACCATCCGCGGGAACGGGTCGGGGCCGACCACGCTGCCCACGAGGTAGTGGGTGTCCGCGACGTTCTCGGCGAAGTCCTCCAAGGCGGCGTCGACCGCATCCGCCAGTCCGGCCCCGCCGCGAGTGACCTCGTTGACCTCCGCGCCCATCAAGCGCATCCGGAAGACGTTCATCTCCTGGCGGGCGACGTCCTTCTCGCCCATGTAGATCTCCGTTTCGAGGCCCAACAGCGCGCCCACCATCGCGGTCGCGACCCCGTGCTGGCCGGCGCCCGTCTCGGCGATCAGGCGCTCGCGGCCTGCCCGCTTTGCCAGCAGGGCCTGGCCCAGGCAGTTGTTGATCTTGTGGGCGCCGCCATGCAGGAGGTCCTCGCGCTTGAGGTAGATCTCGGCACCGTAGCGCTCGCTCAGGTTGCGCGCGTGATACAGCGGCGTCGGCCGGCCCGCGAACTCCTCGAGATAGCTCCGGAACTCCTCCTGGAACCCCTCGCTCTTCCCGACCTCGTCGTAGGCCTCGGCCAGCTCCGAGAGCGGTCCCTCGAGCGCCTCGGGGACGTGTCGGCCGCCGTATCCCTCGAAATCTCCCGTCGACATACCCGAGGGTTCTCCTCGGAGCGCATAAAGGACACCCTTGGCTACCCGCTCGGGAAATGAAAAACGCGAAAAACGAGCTCGGACCCGGGCGATCAGCCCAGACTGCCTTCCATCTCGAGCTCGATGAGCCGGTTGAGCTCGACGGCGTACTCGATGGGCAGCTCTTCCGTAATCGGCTCGATGAACCCCGAAACGATCATCTGTTTGGCGTCGTCGTCGTCCAGACCACGCGACTGGAGGTAGAAGACGTCCTCGTCGCCGATCTTGCCCACCGTCGCCTCGTGGGCGACGTCGACCTTCGACTCGTTGATCTCCATGTACGGCATCGTGTCCGAGATCGACTCGTTGTCGAACATCAAGGCGTCACACTCGACTGCCGTCGACGAATCGTGCGCCCCGTCCGAGATGTGGACGAGTCCGCGATAGTTGGTCCGCCCGCCATCTTTCGAGATCGATTTGGACTCGATCGTCGAGTTGGTGTTCGGAGCGTTGTGATACACCTTCGCGCCCGTGTCGATGTCCTGACCCTCGCCCGCGAAGGCGATACTGATGTGGTTCGCGCTCGCGCCGCGCCCCTTCAGGAT